>CALFBI010000011.1 GCA_937951675.1 uncultured Verrucomicrobiales bacterium | reverse complement strand
TCGTTTCGGATATCACTTGAGAAGGATTAGACCTTCGAATCTCTCTTTTCTTTAACATGCATCAAGTTATAAAAAATAAACCCCGAATATCACAAGGCTCTTTTTCATTTAAGTTCTCTTAACCTTTTACTTTTCCAAAACAATCAATATTCGAGTTTTTAGAACTCTCCTATTGCAACCAAACAACTGTTTTGATTAATCTGTGTGGATCTTCCTTATTAGCGGACCCGAAAAGACTTTTGTCGGCAATTCAATCTCCTGCGTTCTCCGATTGACAAGTTGGGTGAAGCAAGCGAGGAGTTGGCAGTGAGTTTTGTTGATCGTTTCAATCGCCTAGAGGAGGAGAAATCCCCTCTTTTGAAGAAGTTTTTGCGTCTTATTGCCCCTCTTTCGGATGCAAGCCTTGAGGCTCTGGCACAAGAGAGCCAACAACTTACTCGGCAGAACTTTGGTCGAACGATGCGGATGTTTGCCCCTCTTTACCTATCCAATGAGTGCGTGAATAACTGTAAGTATTGTGGGTTTTCCCGAGATAATCCCATTTTTAGAACCACGCTGACAGTTCCTCAGGTTGTGACAGAGGCTCAACACCTTCATAACGAAGGATTTCGGAACATTCTCCTCGTGGCGGGTGAACATCCAAAATTTGTCTCTGAAGGGTATTTGCAAGAATGTATCGATGCGATCAAGAGCTTCATTCCAACCATTGGGATCGAGGTGGGTCCAATGGAGGATCCACAATACGCTGATCTGGTTTCTCATGGGGCGGAAGGCTTGATCGTTTATCAAGAAACTTATCATCGCGAAACTTACACTCAGCTGCATACAGCCGGGCCTAAGAAAAATTTTGATTGGCGCCTAGAGTGCCCAGAACGGGCTTATGCCGGTGGATTCCGCCGGATCGGGATCGGGGCTCTCTTTGGTCTTGCCGACTGGCGGCATGAGGCCCTTAGTCTCGCAGCACACTTGGAGTATCTTCTAAAACACTGCTGGAAGGCTCAATTCAGCATTGCTTTCCCCCGCATGCGTCCTCACGCCGGGAATCATGAGTATCAACCCAATCACGATCTTTTGATTAATGACCGGCAACTCATCCAACTCATTGCGGCCTTTCGAGTTTGCTTTCCGCAGGTTGGGATCGTGATGTCGACTCGGGAGCCTGCCTCTCTACGGGATGCCTCTCTCCACCTCGGGATTACTCATATGTCAGCTGGATCCCAGACTGAGCCCGGAGGATACACTGGAGCCGGGAATGATGATCTCCACCTCACCGTGAAAGGACGCCGAGTCGAGCTCGATGTCGAGCAGAGGAAACAAGCTTGCGGCTCTACGGAACAGTTCTCGATTGATGATGAGCGCAGTGCCGCGGAAATCTGTGATCTACTCAAGCAACATGGGCTGGATCCGGTCTGGAAAGACTGGGACGAAGCGATTTTAACCACTTAATCTTAGAAAAAATTCGATGACACTCACCATCAACGGAAACCCTTATCAGTTGAAGACCGGCTCCTTTCTCCCGGAGTTACTTTCTGAAATGAAATTGGCGGGAAAACCAGTCGTGATCGAGTTGAACCGTAAAGCGCTCACTCCCGAGCAGCATGCCAAGACTGCCCTCCAGGAGGGTGATGTTCTCGAGATCGTGATCCTTGCGGCAGGAGGTTAAGGAGGATCAAAAAAAGGGCCCTTTCTCGCAGTGAGAAAAGAGCCCTGTCAAAAAAGTGTTTTATTAGGTTCGGTTGTTAGTGATCAATCGGAGCTGTATTTTCCTCCCCGTATGCGGCGCGTGGCAGGCGAACTCGATCGACTAAATGGGCGATTTCAGCAGGCGGGCGAGGTGTCACTGCGGTGACAAGAATCGTGACGATGAAGTTCAATATCATCCCGATGCCCCCAATCCCCTCTGGAGAAATCCCAAAGAACCAGTTTTTGGCATGATTCAAATCTGGCGAGATGAACTTGAAGTAAATGATATAACCCAGGGTGAAGAGCAGGCCGACAATCATCCCAGTCACGGCACCTTCTCGGTTCACTCGTTTCGAGAAGATCCCCAATAGAATCGCTGGGAAAAAGGTCGAAGCGGCAAGACCAAAGGCAAAGGCTACCACTTCGGCGACAAACCCTGGAGGGTTAATCCCAAAATAACCTGCGATGACGACAGCTCCCATTGCGGCCAATCTAGCGGTCCTGAGTTCAGCCTTCTCGGAGATATCAGGCCGGAAGGTCTTCTTCACCAGGTCATGAGCGACAGAGGTCGAGATGACGAGTAAGAGACCTGCCGCGGTTGAAAGAGCGGCGGCGAGCCCTCCTGCTGCAATGAGCCCAATCACCCAGTTCGGCAGGTTCGCGATTTCAGGGTTAGCGAGCACCATGATATCTCGATCAATATAAAGTTCATTGGTCGAGTCCGTGGGAGCGTTTTTAAGAATTCTTTCCCCTGATTCACCCTTCTTTTCACTAAAGAATTGCGGTGTCATATTGGATGCTCCTTCAACTTTGTGGAAGGCTGGCCCAGACCCGTTGTATTGGATCGCACCATCTTTATTCTTATCCACCCAGGCAATGAGACCGGCCTTTTCCCAGTTTTGAAACCATTCCGGAGAAGCTTGGTAAGCGGTGCCAGGGATCGTTCTAAGTAGATTGGTCCGAGCAAAAACAGCCACTGCAGGAGCGGTCGTGTAAAGAATCGCAATAAATAACAAGGCCCATAAGGCTGAACTGCGAGCGGCAGAAGCACGTTTGACCGTATAAAACCGGACAATCACGTGAGGTAACCCTGCAGTCCCGACCATGAGCGCGAGTGTGATGAAGAAGACGTCAATGGTCGACTTTTGCCCGCTGGTATATTGCTTGAACCCTAACTCCTGATTCAGCCCATCCAGCTTATCCAGCAGGCTGACTCCAGTCTTAACCCCATTTTCGACATATTCTCCTCCTAAACCAAGCTGAGGAATAGGGTTTCCGGTCAGCATGATCGAAATGAAAATAGCAGGAACCATGAAGGCAAAAATCAAGACACAATACTGAGCGACTTGAGTGTAGGTGATCCCTTTCATCCCGCCGAGAACCGCGTAGAAGAAAACAATCACCATTCCAACAATCACTCCCAGCTCCACTTCCAGCCCTAAAAATCGGGAGAAGACAACCCCCACCCCACGCATCTGCCCGGCAACATAGGTGAATGAAATAAAGATGGCACACACTACCGCCACAACTCGAGCGATCTTAGAATAGTAACGATCCCCAATAAAATCAGGAACTGTAAATTTACCGAAACGGCGTAAATATGGAGCTAACATCATGGCCAGAAGAACATAACCTCCTGTCCATCCCATTAGGTAGACCGCCCCATCTCTCCCCATGAAGGAGATTAAACCCGCCATCGAAATAAACGAGGCCGCGCTCATCCAATCCGCTGCCGTGGCCATGCCATTAGCCACACTGGGGACGCCTCCTCCTGCGATGTAGAATTCCTTGGTCGAGCCCGCACGACTCCAAATCGCGATTCCTATATAAAGCGAGAAGGAAAGCCCAACGATCAGATAAGTCCAAAAATCAACACTCATTTCCGGTCTCCTTTCTGCTCGGTAGAATCCAATTTCTCAAAATCTTCGGGCGCGCGTAGGTCTGACAACAGCTGCTTATCGAGTTGGTTCATCACGATCATATAAATCGCAATCAGAGTAACGAAAACATAGATACTTCCCTGCTGAGCAAACCAAAACCCGAGTTTAATCCCCGAACCAGGTAGGGTGTATTGATCCAACTCGTCCACCCATAAGATTCCACAACCAAACGACACTAGAAACCAAATCATTGATAATCCGATCAACCAGCAAAGATTAAGCTTCCAATACCGAGATCGAGCTTCTGGAGAAGCCGTTTTTTTACTCATATCCCACCAAACTAGGATAAGGATGGGGGGAGCAGGCAATAGCTAAATCATAATATTGCAAAAAAAAGATCGAACCTTGAGCCTCCTATTTCTATTGATACAGACAACCCCTTTCACTTTCTCTATAGAATACGCGCATCACCCGCTAATGAGCTCGACAGAAATCATCTATCGCCAAGATCTCCCGCAGGATACTTTTTTACTTCTCCCTGCACGCCTTAACCTCCACGAGCTCCAAGCGCTACGTGCTCAAATCACGACCCAAAAAGTGATCTGGTTGGTTGAGGAGAACTCCAAACTCGCTCCTGAAATCCAGGCTTATTTGGAAAACACGGGTGAAGAAGGAGTGATGTTCAACATTAACGACCCCGACTTCCAAAGCGTTGGAAGATCTCTTCTCCATAATGCGGGCCCGAAAGGAGTGATCATCTTTGTTCCAGGACAGGCTCGAACACGCCGAAGCTCAGAATGCACGGTTCCTTCCAAAACTCTCAAAGCGTTGATGCAGTTCACCCTGCCGACCGTCCCGGTCTCAATCCACCGAAAAGATGAGATCACGATCGACACCCTGCCTACCATTCAGCAACAGAGCAGCATCATTGTTTGCGGAGAATTAATCGAAGGCCACCAAGTGTCTCTCGCGAGTTATCAAGAAGAAATCATGAAGGGAAATGCGGAGGCGTTTTCTAAACGAACTTTCCTGACGGAAAATCTCGCTAGCCATCTTCTGAAGGGGTTGAAAAAACATGGGAAAAAGTCCTTTCTCAAAGACGGGAGTGATGACAGTGAAATTAGCTTTGAGAAAATCTTAGCCGTGGCCGTTGTGCTTTCAAAAGAGCTCAAAAAAAGCTGCAATAAAGAACGAGTCGGAATCATCCTCCCTCCGGGAAAAGCAGGAATGATTGCGAACTTGGCGGTGCTTTTTGCTAATAAAATCCCTGTCAATTTGAACTTCACCGCCTCTGTTGAAGGGGTGCAATCTGCGATTGAACAATCAGGCATCAACCTTTTCTTAACAGCTTCTCCATTCCAGCATAAATTATCGGACTTCGCTTGGCCTCCTGAAGAACAACTTTGGAAGCTAGACCAGCTCCTTCCTGAATTGAAGAAAAAGATCTCTCTTCAATTTCTCTTCAATAAAGTTCAACCCGCGAAAGCGATGATTCGCAAACTCGAGCTCGATGCGAAAGGTGATCATGATGAAGCCGTCCTCCTCTTTACCTCGGGTTCTTCTGGCACCCCTAAAGGCGTCCCTTTATCGCACCGAAACCTTCTCGCGAATGTTTGCCAGTTTTCGTCGAGAATGGATCTAGAAGAGCACAGTAGCATTTTAGGAAGCCTACCTCTCTTCCATTCATTTGGCTGCACGGCAACCCTCTGGTATCCCATTATCCAAGGACTTGACCTCGTCACCTACCCTTCCCCGCTCGACACGAAACGTCTCGCGGAGTTAATCGACCGGCACAAGGTAAAGCTGATGCTTACGACTCCTACTTTTCTTCGGGGGTTCATGCGACGTATCAAAGCTGAACAGTTTGCCTCTCTGCAATATGTCGTCACGGGGGCGGAAAAACTTCCACAGAATCTGGCTCTTTCTTTTGAAAAGAAATTCGGGCTTCTTCCTCAAGAGGGATACGGGCTGACTGAAACCTCCCCTGCTACGAACGTGAATCTACCTGACCCCGCCGGGTCTGATGAATTCCCCGTGATTCCACAGACCCGCTTTGGCTCGGTAGGCTTACCTCTACCTGGGATTGCGGTTCGCATTACAAATCCCTCTGATGATTCCGCACTCAGTTGCCATCAATCCGGGATGATCTGGCTCAAAGGAGCTAATATCTTTAATGGCTATTTAAATAAACCAGAAGCGACGGGCGAAGTCATTCAAGAGGGCTGGTTTCGCACGGGTGATATTGGCCGAATCGATGAGGAAGGATTTTTGTATATTGAAGGACGCCTTTCTCGCTTCTCTAAAATCGGAGGTGAAATGGTGCCTCACGAAGCGCTCGAAGCGCAGATTAATAAAGTGCTGCACCTCGATAAAGAATCGGAACGACAAGTGGCAGTCGTAGGCATTCCTGATGAGAAAAAGGGCGAAGCCATCGTTCTCTTATCTGCTCTGGAAAATGAAAACTTAGGGGAAGCGGTGCTCGATCTTCGTTATAAATTAATGGATCAAGGGATTCCTTCTCTCTGGTGCCCTAAAACCATTTTACCAGTGGAACATATTCCTACTCTAGCCTCCGGGAAGCTCGACCTTAAAAGCTGCCAAGAGCTCGCTTTGAACTCCACCAAATGACCGCACTTCCTTCTTGGTTTAGGCAAACTCTTGCGAAAGCACCTACGGGTCTTTCTTTTGAGCAATTCATGAACGAAGCTCTTTTTCATCCTGAGCATGGTTATTACACCACTCAAGTTCGGGCGGTTGGGGAAAGCGGAGACTTCTCTACCTCAGCGACCCTATCCCCTACCCTCGGCACCGCTATTGCCGCTTGGGCCAGTGAATGGCACCAGAAGAATGGCGGGAGCTTCCACCTGATCGAAGTTGGGGCCGGTAGCGGACAACTCGCCCGAGCGATCCTAGCTAAAATCCCCCTCATGCAACGCTGGAAGTGCCGCTACCATATTGTGGAGGCTTCTCCTAAGTTACAAGCTCAGCAAGAAGACCTTCTTGGAAACAAGGTCACTTGGCACGCTCATCTCCGGGAAGCCCTGCAAGCGACCCGAGGCCGGGCGCTGATTTTTTCTAATGAACTGGTCGATGCATTCCCAGTCCGTGTCTTTCAAAAAAACGAAGAAGGTTTCGAAGAACTACACCTTAGACTCAATGATCATCATCAGCTTGAGGAATTTTGGAAATCGCCCCCGCATCTACCATCTTCCGGATTATTCGAAGAATCATTCCCTCTCCGGCACCGGTTCGAAGTTCATGAAAGCTATTACCATTGGCTGCAAGAATGGAACGAAGAATGGAGCGAGGGAGAGCTCTTAACAATCGATTACGGGGGCGATGCTCACGAAAATTATCATCGCCGGCCGACCGGGAGCCTACGCGCTTACCTTCTCCACCAACTTCTCGACGGTCCCCAGATTTATGAAAACATCGGACGACAAGATCTCACTGCCGACGTCTTTTTTCCCGACCTCATTAACTGGGGGAAGCAGCTTGGTTGGGAGGTCTCTTCCTATCAAACTCAAACCGAATTCCTCACCCCCCATCTTCGTCAAACTCTCGCAGATACTTATTTGTCTTCTCCTGAGGGGCCGGGCCAGGCCTTTAAAATTCTACTTCAAAAACGATGAAAACACTTCTTATTTTTTTCCTAAGCCTGATTCCGCTCTTTGGTTTTGAACTCCCCAAAGAAACCTCACAAGTGCTCGTAGGGATTGCCCCAAGCTGGAACAGCTCTCAGGTCACCCTCCATTTATTCGAAAAACAAGGGCGCCAATGGATCAAGCAAACAGCGCCATGGAAAGGACGCCTTGGCCGTAACGGACTTGCCTGGGGGCGAGGAGTCCACCCTTATCCCCAACAGGGACTTACTAAAAAAGAAGGAGATAAACGTGCCCCGGCGGGAGTATTCCGAATGGGTGGGGTCTGGGGCTATTCAGAGCGAGTCAGTTGCCCTCCCCAACAGTTCTACCGAAAGATCACCGCACGTGACCTCTGGGTGGAAGATTCTAAATCTAAATACTACAATCAACACTTGACCCTCGATCGTAATATCCAAACGAAATGGGAAAAAAAGCAGCAAATGAGACAAGGAGATGCGGCTCATTCCCTGAAAATGTTTATTGGCCATAATAGCCCTCCCAACGCGGTGCCCGGTGCAGGTAGCGCTATCTTCTTCCACATCTGGAGAGGTGGTGGATCAAAGCCAACTGCTGGTTGCACCACGATGGCGGAATCAAAATTAAGAGCCCTCATCGCTACCATTGACCCAGTCAAAAAACCTCTTTACGTCCTTTTACCCAAAGACGTTTATCAAGCGGTTCAGAACAAGTGGAAGCTTCCTTCTATCACCACCAAGCCTTAGGTATGAAAGAACCCAGCACGGCTAGAGAGGTTCATGTTTATCAAAGCGGAGTCCTTTCTCCCAAAGAGGATCTTGTCGCAGGAGAAGAACCACTCCAAATCACGCTTGATGGGTGCCCAATCGCGATTGTAATGCGCACACCAGGGGCAGACCTCGAGCTCGTCACGGGCTTCCTAGTCACCGAGGGAATCATCTCCCAGCTTTCAGAGCTCAGCCGAATCGACCTCGAATCGAAGCCGAATCACGCCCTTGTCTTCACTTCTCTCTCGCATGACCCCAGTCAACATCAGCGCCAACTTTATAGCGCTTCTTCCTGTGGGATCTGTGGGAAAGCCAGTATCGAGTCCGTTCATCGTCAGATTCCTCTCATTGAGACAGAACTTAAACTTTCTCCAGAGGTCATTTTAAAAGCTCCCGACACCCTTCGAGCCGCACAGAAAACCTTCACTCAAACAGGAGGGTTACACGCCGCCGGATTTTTCTCTCCGGAAGGCCAGTTACGACTTCTTCATGAAGATGTCGGACGGCATAACGCGATTGATAAAGTCATTGGAGATGCCATTCGGCAGTCGATCCCTCTGAGAGAAGGATTCCTCCAAGTGTCTGGGCGCGTGTCTTTTGAAGTGACTCAAAAAGCACTCGTGGCTCAAATCCCCGTAATTACAGCCATTTCGGCCCCAAGCTCTTTAGCAATCGAATTTGCGGAAGCCAGTTTTCAAACCCTAATTGGGTTCATGAAAAAGGACCGGATGAATGTCTACACACATCCCTCTCGCTTACTAAGTCACTAGCGAAAGCGAAGCAGGCCTTTACTCTGCCTATTAAGCGTATGAACCCCCTTTCATCACGAACTTACCTCATCCTCCAACATCATAAAAAAACCCTGAAGCTTCATGAAAGCCTCAGGGTTTAAAATAATTATTATCGGTTCAGTCAAAGAGTTACGACTGCACGCCGTAAACAGCATTTGAACCAAGCTCTTCTTCAATACGAAGAAGTTGGTTATATTTCGCAATCCGGTCCGAACGGCTCATTGAACCCGTTTTGATTTGTCCGGCATTGGTCGCTACTGCGATATCAGCAATTGTGTTATCTTCCGTTTCTCCTGAACGATGAGAAATAACTGAGTTATACCCGTTATTTTTACCAAGCTCAATCGCATCGAGTGTTTCGGTTAAAGTTCCGATTTGGTTCACCTTAATGAGGATGGAGTTCGCAACACCAAGCTCGATCCCTTTACGTAAGAAATCAACGTTTGTAACGAAAAGGTCATCTCCAACAAGTTGAATTTTATCGCCAACTGCATCTGTGAGAGCTTTCCAGCCGTCCCAGTCATTTTCATCACAACCATCTTCAATAGAATCAATAGGATACTTCGCGCAAAGTTCCGCAAGGTAAGCGGCTTGTTCGTCTGAGCCACGTTTAGCTCCGTTTTCTCCTTCGAACTTAGCGTAATTATAAACCCCATTTTCAAAGAACTCAGAAGCCGCACAATCAAGAGCGAAAGTGACATCATCTCCTACTTTATAGCCCGCTTTCTCAACTGCTTGAGAAATCGTATCGAGAGCGTCCTCTGTTCCGGCAAATGTCGGAGCAAAACCACCTTCGTCACCCACTGCAGTGCTAAGACCGCGATCATGAAGAACTTTTTTAAGATTATGGAAAACTTCAGCTCCCATCCGAATCGCTTCGCTGAAAGTTGGAGCGCCTACTGGCCGAATCATAAATTCTTGGAAGGCAATTGGAGCATCTGAGTGAGACCCACCATTGATGATGTTCATCATTGGCACAGGAAGCACTTTTGCGTTTGGTCCACCAAGGTATTTGTAAAGAGGAAGACCACATGCATCTGCTGCTGCATGTGCGGTCGCAAGAGAAACGCCAAGAAGAGCATTTGCTCCTAAGTTTTTCTTATTCTTAGTCCCATCAAGCTCCAGAGTGAGGTTATCAATGGCTGATTGATCAATCGCATCTTGCCCAATGAGAGCTGGAGCGATCGTTTCATTCACATTTTTAACAGCATTAAGAACTCCTTTCCCAAGGAATACGGAAGCATCTCCATCCCGAAGCTCACATGCTTCGTGTTCTCCGGTGCTCGCTCCACTTGGCACAGCCGCTCTTCCGAATGCGCCACAAGCAAGCTCGACATCTACTTCTACAGTTGGATTTCCACGAGAATCAATAATCTGACGGCCTTTGATTCCTACAATATTAGTCGCTGACATATTTTTTGTTTTTTTAAATTAAAATTAAGGGTTGAATGCTACGATTTCTTTTATCGCACAGGTCATTTTCTGTTCCGTCTCAAGATCTTTGAGCTCGAGTTCATCTCCAACCTCTTTACCTAAGAGGAGTTGGCCGATTTCAGAAAGATAAGAAAGGATCTTCTCATCTGGTTCTGAATCCCATGCTCCAAGAATGGTGTAAGACATATCTCCTCCTGGAGTAGACATGGTTACCTTGGTCCCAATACTAACAGACTTCGTGTTGGCGCCTTTGAAATCAGTGCCCTGAGCCCGAGTTAAATCACGGTCGAGCTCTTCTTTACGACGATTCAAGACCGCCTGAGTTTGCTTCGCAGCCTTGAACTCAAAGTTCTCACGAAGATCTCCGTAAGAGGCCGCCAAAGAGATTTCTTTAATATTCTGAGGAATCCTTACTTTAACGATATCTTCTAATTCTTTCTTGCGAGCTTCGAGGCTGTCCCATGAAACAACCATCGTTTCATCTCGTTTAACTGCTTCACCGGAAACAAGGTCTGAAGTTTCAGGGTAAGCTTTGATAATCCTAGCCATGAGTGACTTTCTATCAAGCTCAGGGAAGACCGGGCTTTCCAGCAGACGGCGAGAGAAATGCTTCTTACTGTTGGCGTCGTCTTCTGCGATGAAGTCACAAACTAATTCACGATCATCCATGATGAGAGCTTGAAGGCGTGTGCTCTTACGAGGGCCGTCTTCCATAAAGTCATGCTCCAAAACAGCTAAAACGGCAGAACCTACAGCGGAACCAAAAATACTTTCGGTCCCCTTTTTACGCTCACGGCAAATCCAACCAAGAGCATCTGGCCCCAAGGATTGATGTGAAATCGATTTTGCAAGATGCGTAATGAGATCTAATGTTTTTTCCTGTTTATCGAATAAACGGGCGATTTCAGCAACCCCACGAGACCCTACGTGGTCAAAGACGTTAAGAAGCTTCTGCACCCATTCGTCTCCAAACGACTGTGGAAATGATTCGTAAATCTGACGCTGACGAGTCGAAGAAAGCCCACTGATTTGCTCCGAGAGATCTCTGGTATTACCAGAAGTAATGATATCAACGAGACGTAAAGCTTTATCAGGAAGTTGGAAATCTTCGAGACCGGAAAGGAGCTCATCGCGAGCACCCACTAAATCGAGCACTTGTCCTAGTTTGAGTTTGAAGCCTTTTTTGCAAACCTCATCAACGGCTTCGACTAAAGTCTGAACTAAATCTGGTTGTTCTTTGAGAACCTCAATCTCGGATTTCATCTCGTCGAGAGTGGCTGCTTTGGCCTTAAGGTCGCGAGTCTGTTCGAAATCATCAAGCATCGCTTCGAGAGGAGACTGATCTTCTTTACGCAAGAACATGGGCTCAGTTCGTTTTGAAGGAACAACTACTTTTTTACTTTCACGAAGAGCTTTCTTGGTGCTTTCCCACCATTTTTTATAAGCTTTTGTTTCCACCAAGCTCCCTGAAATTTGTTCATCAAATTGATCAAGGGTCATTGAACCATTAAAGCATTTCAATACTTCAATCACGACTGAGACCGGGTCTTCTTTTGCCGCGGTGCAGAGTTCTTCAAACTTTTCGACTTTTTGTGCACGAAAGTCAGTCGGGTCAAGAATCTCGGTTTTTTGAAGGGCCAGCTTTAATCCCATGACCTGGGCTTTTGATTTCTCAAAATCAATTGTAATCTTTCCTCCAAAAATATCCCAAGAAGCGACTTTTCCTGCCCCCCAGGTTTTATGTAAGCAGAAAGAACCGGGAGAAAGTTGCGAAAGTCGTTCACCAACTTCGGAAGGAATACGGCCAGATTCGACAAGTGGAGCTACATCAGCGTGCATGCGTTCAGCTTGGTAAGCTCAAACTCGATATGCAACCCATAATCATGATCTTTTTTCAATCTCAGGACCGACTCACAAACTTCGAAGCCGATAAAGAGCGCAATAGACCCCCTGTTCCCCTCCTTTTGAGGCAGGAAGAAAATCAACCTCTGTTCCCAAAAGCTCTTTGATCATCAATAACTCCAAGCGTCGAGCGCTTGGATAAAGTTCATAAAGCATCTGCATTGGGTGATGGTATTCTTCGATTCTTAAGCCCTTTTCGGAATCATACCGGCAATGACTAAAACAACCTTCTTTATTTCGCAAATCGACCAGACGGGTCGCTTTTTCCACTAAAGACTTCCCCGCTCTCACTTTGGGCCCCCATTGCTTCTTTTTCTCTTGGAAGTGATGGAAGAGGAGTTTTTCGGGTGCGGCTTCCCCATAAAGAGCTTTCACAGCATGCATCACATCAAGGGTCAACCCTACGCCGGCAGACGGGAAAAGAGGGTCACAGCGTTTTGTTAAGACATATAATTTCTCGGGGCGCCCTACTTGGGAGCGAGGAACCCTTTTTGATTCGAGGTAACCTTTTTGCTCTAAAGACAAGCAGTGCTGCTTGACGCCCATGTAGCTCATTTCAAGCTCTTTCGCGAGTTCGGTAATAGGTAAACCTTCGCTTCGCTTGAGCGCTGCGATAATTTCCAGCTGCGTTGGCTTAGCTAAATCACGAAAAATGGGTGAAAACATCGAATCAAAGTTAAATTAAAAGAGGCTTTATTAAACAAATCCGATCCTGAGCGTCGCACCAAGGAAAAAAAAGCGAGCTTTTGACAAGTTCTATTGCTTGATTAAGATCTAGAAAACCAAATGGGAGCCGAATCATCATACCAAGACCTCATCACCTTTCGATCCAACACGCCTCAATATTTTCCTGAGGCCACTGCTGAGGAATGGAGCCAAACCAAGTGGCAACTCAAGAATCGAGTGCAAACTCTCGAACAAATCGAGAAACATTTAATTTTAGCGGATGAAGAACGAGCCGGGATTTTGCTGACAGGCACCAAACTTGCAACGGCCATCAATCCTCATTATTTTAATTTAATTGAGGCTGATAACCCTGGTTGCCCTCTTCGGCGCCAAGTCATTCCTCGAATCGAAGAGACTTTAGAAGACCCCTTAGAAATGGCTGACCCTTGTGGAGAAGATTCCCACATGCCCGTGCCTGGTCTTGTTCACCGATACCCGGATCGGGTTCTTTTCTTAGTCACTGATCGTTGTGCTTCTTATTGCCGATACTGCACTAGGTCTCGGGTCGTCTCGGGAGTCTCTGAGCAAAAATTAGAAATGCAATGGGAGAAGGCATTTGAATACCTTGAGAACACCCCTCAAGTCCGAGATGTCCTCCTCTCTGGTGGAGATCCGCTTCTTCTATCTGATTCCCGTTTAGAAAAACTTCTCACGCGGCTTAGCTCGATCCCTCATATTCAGTTTTTAAGAATTGGGTCTCGGATCCCTAATTTTCTACCGCAAAGAATTACTCCGGAGCTTTGTCAAATGCTCAGTAAATTCCACCCACTCTATCTTTCGGTTCATTTCAATCACCCTCGCGAGCTGACTCTTGAAAATAAAGAGGCTCTCGAGCGGCTTGCAAACCATGGTATTCCGATGGGCAATCAATCCGTTCTTCTTAAAGGAGTTAATGACTCGATCGAGATTCAACGCGCGCTCTTACATAAACTTTTGATGTGCCGGGTGCGCCCTTATTACCTTTATCAATGTGACCTCATCCAAGGGTCGTCACACCTTCGCACCAGTATCGCAGAAGGACTTGAAATAATGGAAGGCCTCCGAGGCCACACCACTGGGTATGCCATCCCTCAATACGTCATCGACGCCCCTGGAGGAGGTGGTAAGGTTCCTATTAACCCTGATTACATTGTCGAACGCACTTCTGAAAAAGTCACGATTCGTAACTACGAGGGGAAAATATTCACTTACCCTGAACCTCAACCTACTAAGGCTTCTTCCATTAGCCTTTAATTCCTTCATCTTGTTATGCGAGCTCTTACTCTTTCTTGTGCCACTCTTAATCAAACTCCCTTTGATTGGGATGGAAATACACAACGCATTATCGACGCGATTACAACCGCCAAAGAAACTGGCACAGATGTCCTCTGCCTTCCGGAGCTTTGCCTGACAGGTTATGGTTGCGAAGATCAGTTTTTAAGTCCGGATCTTCTCGAGCGAGCGCTCGAAGGCCTCGATAATATCTTGCCACATACCGACGGAATCACGGTTAGCGTGGGTCTCCCTCTTCGCCACCAGAATGCTATTTTCAACACCGTCGCTCTTTGTAGCAATGGAGAGATTCTAGGATTCTACGCGAAACAGAATCTGGCTGGCGACGGAGTCCACTACGAGCCCCGTTGGTTTTACCCATGGCCAGAAGGAAAGCGAGATACGATTCACCTTAACGGAAACGAATACTTTATCGGCGATTACATTTGGAATCTTGATGGCGTTCGTATTGCTTTTGAGATCTGCGAAGATGCCTGGGTCGCTAATCGCCCCGGCTCTCGTTACTGTAACCTTGGCGTCGATCTTATCCTGAATCCTAGCGCCAGTCATTTTGCCTTTGCTAAACAATCTATTAGAGAGCAATTCGTCCGCGAAGGCTCCCGAGCTTATGGCTGCGCCTATCTCTACGCGAATCTCGTCGGGAACGAGTCAGGGCGAATGATTTTCGGGGGTGGTTCAATGATCGCTAACCAAGGAAACTTAGTAGCTCACGGCGCCAAACTAAGCTTCAAAGATCTGGAGATCACCACTGCGACGGTTGATCTTGAGCTCAACCGCCTCGCACAAGCTAGAACCGCAAGTCGTAAAATCGACATCCTTCCAGAAGCAGAAGTTCTCTTTGATCACTCATGGGCTAAAAACACCGCCCCCTTATCCGCTTCGATCACTCTTGAGTCTTGGTCAAAAGAAGAGGAGTTCACAAAGGCTGTTAGCCTTGGGCTTTTCGACTACATGAGAAAATCATACACGAAAGGTTTCGTTGTTAGCCTGAGTGGAGGAGCTGACTCAGCCGCCGTAGCATCCTTTGTTTACCTCATGGTCACACTCGCTAAAAAAGAGCTTAGTGCTACGGAGCTTAAGAAGAAAACCTCTTACTTAGGCTTAGAAAACTTTACTGCTGAACAACTCCTTTCCTGTGTTTACCAAGCGACTGAAAATAGTGGCCCGACGACTCGAGAAGCGGCTTCCGCTCTCGCCAAAGAACTTGGTGCTCAGTATGACGAATGGGAAATCCAATCCCTCGTTGAAGGTTACGAGTCTCTTCTTAGTAAGCACCTCGGGAGAGAATTGACTTGGGAGCAAGATGATATTGCGCGTCAAAACATTCAAGCCCGTGTCCGCGCTCCTGGCATCTGGATGTTAGCAAATCTTCGTAACGCCCTTCTTCTTACCACCAGTAACCGTTCTGAAGCAGCAGTCGGCTACGCCACGATGGATGGGGATACTTGTGGTGGACTTGCTCCGATTGCAGGTATTGATAAAGCCTACTTACGAACATGGCTTCGTTGGCTTGAGAAAGAAGGAAGTGCTCGCGTCCCCACCATTCCAGCTCTCAAATATATCAATGAGCAGCAGCCTACCGCTGAACTGCGACCGGCTGAACAAGCTCAAACCGATGAAGGTGATCTCATGCCTTATCCTATTTTGAATCAGATCGAAAAATGGGCTATCCGAGATAAACGGGGTCCTCTCACGGTCTACCGCCTCCTTTCTCTCGAGTATCCAGAAACGGACTCTGAAACCTTGAAAACTTGGGTGAAACGCTTCTTTCAACTCTGGAGTCGAAATCAGTGGAAACGAGAACGCTATGCTCCGAGCTTCCATCTTGATGATGAGAACTTAGATCCTAAGACCTGGTGCCGCTTCCCTATTCTTAGTGGGGGCTTTCAAGAAGAACTTAGGGAGCTCTCTGAAATCTCAAGCTAGAGAGACACCTGTCTGAATAAAGAGACCAAACCTGATTGCTGAGGATGGGATTTTTCACTCATTGGGTTTCTCTAATCGAGTCGTTTATTCCCAAATCATCTCGCTACTCTCTCTTTGTCGATACGGCGAAGCACCTGTAAATAAGCAGAGATTCCCTGGAGGCGATTTTGATTTTCGTGAGCTTGTTTCCATTCTTCCTTAAACGCTAAAGAGCGCTCCTCAGGAGACTGACTTCGTTGGTCAATCAACCGAAGTAACCAATACCCATGTTTCGTTTCAGCCTGGTGCCAATGATTCTTTTGAAGGTTCGTATGATTCCAACCTACTGGTAAATCGCTTTCAAAAATCCATTTTTTAACTTTTTCAACTTTAGGATGAGCTTCAATAAGCTCTGTCACTTCTTTCACTCCTTGTGATAACGAAGCCTGCCATTGTTTTAATTCTGGTTCTGCGACCTCTTTGGTATACTCACTTCTTGGAAAGAGGTGAGCCTCTACCAAATATTCTCTACTATGTTCATTTAAAAGGGATTCGGGTAGTTCTGGTAAAGGTGAATGGGGCTCAATCGTGATTCTTTGATTTAAGTAAGCTTCACGTTGAAGCCCTGCCTTCATTCTCATTCGAAGTTCATTCTCGTCCCACCCTTGTGCTCGAACCGTCTCTAGCAGCTGTTCTTTCCCTAAAAACTGACTCGCAAAACGGGCCACTTCTTTGTCAATTTCTTCCTCCGTAACAGGGACTTTCTCATTATTGAAATGAACTTTCTTTCGAAAAAGATGATCTGTTATGAGCTCATTCAAAGTCGCCTTTTCTAAAAGCTCCCTCTCGGTAGAAGAAAGAGCTTCGATCGTTCGCCCTTCCCTCCACATGCGCTCCTGCATCGCACGATCAAGTTGAGTCCGGTAAATCGGTTCATAATAAACTCGGGCAATCACTCCTCCTGAACGCTCTTCATTGAGGAGCATTTCCCGCTTAACCGGGTCAGGTTTCATTTTTTGCTTAAAGGGCCCCTCAAAAACAAAAAGGTCCAAAAAAAGGTAAAGCAACACGATCGAGTAAACCGCAAGGCGAAATGCCATTTTCTTCATGAGAAATAAGTTATCGCGCTCTCTTTTCGAGAACCAGCTCCTTTTTGTAAAGACACAGGGAACAGAAAGGCTACCTGACCTCTTCCCAAAATCATCTAATAACGACTGTCGCCCCCGGACGGATCAAGTTTGATAAGCGGATTGCATCCCAGTTAGCAGTCCGGATACAGCCCGCTGAACGTGATCTCCCAATAGTTTCGGGGCTCGAAGTCCCATGAATACCAATCCCTGATTTACTCAAGCCCATCCAAACGACTCCAATCGGATTATTAGGGCCACCCGGAATATTGAGAGCTTCTTTGCTCCGCACCCCTTTTTTTAATAATTCCTTATCATACCTCCAAGTAGGCATCTCAAAGGCATTTTTAAGTTTCCATTCTCCGTAGTGAATGAATTTTTCTTGTCCAGGCGTGATCGGGAATAACGCGATGAGTTTTTTGTCTGCTAAAACATCATCCTCCACAATGACGGCTGAAGCAATTTCGGGATCGATCTGAAGCTTCACAGGGTCAGACTGTAATTCCTCTTTCTCGGAGTTTTTTGCTTTCGGCGCTTCTGCCCCCTGACCAACTGCATAGATAAAAAGCTGACGCGCTTTGGTGTCCACAATCACATAACGCTGACTTAACTCAGGATCACTCGGGTAACTTTTTCTATCGCTGACTTTCTCAATCAAAAAGGGCGTCACATTAGGAACCTTCACCTGATCTCCTACTTTGAGTGTTTTGATCTTATTGGCTCCATTGAGTTCACGAAGGTAATCAAGATCCGTATGGTATCTTTCTGAAACTAATTCCCCTAAAGATCGGTATAACAGTCTTTTTTCTTTCGCGAGCTCTTCGTATTTCCTGGGAAGTTTCTCATTCACATCATTCAAAAAGCTCTGCTCGACTCGTATTTCAGTCCAAGCCTGTTTTATTGAAGCTTTCGCCTCCTTTAATAAAGCCTCCCAGGCATCCGGTTTTCTTCCTTGGCTCCGATTGTAGGCGTAAACCGCTTTACTGGTGAATGCCCCGGCATATCCATCCAAATAACCAGGCCCAAAATGGGCTTCATCTAGAAAAATTTGAATCAATAAAATATCCTCACGACTTGAAGGCTTCAGGTCAGCCTGAACTGGACTAAGAGCCAGGCAGCCAAAAAAGGTGATGCATAGCACTTTAAAAAAATCTTTAGGAATCATATTTAATAAAAGGCTTTGATCAATGATCGCCAACAGTGCCGTAGCTCTGTTTTTGTTGATGGGGGGGGGTCACTTTACTTATACACATAGACGAACTGATCTCATTTGAAATCAAGTTATTAAGGCTTAAAAGTGCTTCCTCGTGATAGGAAACCATGAAAAACCTTGGTTCTGCTTACTTGTAACTTTTCTTTCTTAAGAGCGAAGCTTAAAGATGATTTTTCTATTCTTTAAACACAAAGAGGTATTTTGCGTGAACCTTAACCTTATCTTCGCCTACAAATTTGTAAAAAAGCCACCTCTCCCAATCCTATCAAAAGTAAAAAATGGAGCCGGATGTCGGATTTGAACCGACGACCTACTGATTACAAGTCAGTTGCTCTACCAACTGAGCTAATCCGGCTTTGATTTTGAAGAAAATAAATTTTCTTGCGGGCGCGCAGTATGGAAGAAGTTGAGAGCTTGGCAAGCTCTAGTTTCTATTTTAAGCGCAATTTTTTAGAGGTCTGGGCAAGAAGCATCGCCACCATCACCACCACCATTAAGGCAGCAAGTCCGACATGGATCACTTGCACTATGGCGTAAATCCCTAAGTGCGAAAGAACCATTCCGAGAAGCATCATTACCACTACAATAGAAAAATGTAGGGTGAAAAGTCTTGGCCACCTCCCTCTCCCAAGCCCATATGCCATCACGATAGTTCCTAATAAGATCACCCATGAGAAACTTCGGTGAAATAAATAGATGAAACGATGTTGTAATTCAGGAAGCCAAACTGACCTTTCAATTTCAAGATGTTGTTTTTGTAAGAGGTCTGTCAGCTCTCTAATTTGTGAACCAATGACCCCCTCTACTAACAGGCTGATAAACGTTACGAGAGTGGCGATCCATAGGAGCTTAGGTGCCTTTATAAAATCAAAATCCCAACCCCAAGCTTTCTCTTTGGCCCCGTTCCATACCAGAGCCGTCTGTAACCCTAAAAGTAAGAAAGCTAAGGCCATGTGTGTTGTAATGGTTCCCGGTTTAAGCCCACTATAAACAATTCGAGCTCCCATCCAGGCATTCAAAAGAACAATGAATAAACATAGAAATGAGAGCAGAATCATTTTTTTCCGTGGATGCCAAAAGGCTGCTATAAAAGTGGCCAGTGAAAAAAAGCCCACCGGTAGAGAGCACAGCCGATTTATGAATTCGATCCACGTGTGTTTCCCATTAAACTCAGCACGAAGAGAATCGGTCGTGATTGTTTCAGGAGCACGACCATGTCGTTCAGCTTTGTTTCTAAATTTTTCAAGGTCCAGTTTTTCAAAATCAACTTGCTCGATCTTCCAAGGTGGGACGAGCTGACCCCAACATTTAGGCCAATCAGGACATCCCATCCCGGAACCTGTGACGCGAACAATGGCGCCAACGAAAACCAGTAATAACACTGATAATAAGGCTGCAAAAGCAAACCGCTGCATCCATGTTTCTAATTTCATTTCTTACGAAACGGGTCTTTCTTTTGAGAGATTAAAGGTTCTGACTTTTGGCAGTGAAGGACTCATTTAAGACACTTCTTCGACGGGTTCATTTTTTTGAAACTTTTCTCTTCGCTTTTCCTTGCTCATCGCCACGGAAATCCAACGAAATTCGTAACTATTATCAAGAATCACTTTCAAGACCATCGTTAACGGAACGGCTAGAAGCATCCCAAAAGCGCCCCAAAGCCATCCCCAAAAGAGAACCGCCAAAATCACTACTAAAGTCGATAAGCCCAATCGTTTCCCGAGTAAATAAGGCTCAATCACATTTCCAAAAATGGTGTTAATCACGAAATAACCAATCGCAACCACTAAGGCCGTAGGCCAACCTGCCAGCAACGCCAACAAGGTCGGAAAAACGCCTGCTATAATGGAGCCCACCACTGGAATATAATTAAACGCGTATGCGACAATCCCCCAAAGGACAGGGAAGTCTACTCCTGCGAAAAAACATAAAAGGCCTGCACTTAAACCCGTTAAGACACTGACTACCGTTTTAATCCCTAAGAATTTCTGAATATCTTTTGTCGCGCGGGTGATCTTTTCAAAATCTGGTCCGCGAGCATCAAAAATGGCCTTCAGGCGTGAATGATATGTTTTTGATTCACTCAACATGACAACCGTCATGATCACGATCAACAGCATGCTAAGAAAGAAGGTCGCCAATGAACCTACCACATTTGTGCCTAGGCTAAAGACCCATTCAGCTCCGGAGGCGACTTCTCCAATTTCTAAATTACCAATGAAATCAGGTAACCCTTCACCCAACACTCCAACCTTTTCTTCTGCATCTTCGACCCCAACATTTTCAAGAGTGTGTTGTAGCCAAACCAGGCCAGACTGACAACTTGAGAGGAGTTGCTCGCGATATTTAAGGTTCCACATCACCACAAATTCGTTAATGAGAGAAATCCCGATCAGAACAACCCCCACTAGAAAGGCAAAATTAATTAATAAAGTCAGCGTCACCGCAAGCCAACGAGGAAACCGATGCTGATCTAGCCAATTTGTAATCGGCAAACTAACCGTTGCCAAAAAACTAGCGAGTAGAACAGGCACGAAAAAACCTCTAGCCTCCTTCAACCCTGCTAACAAAATGACGATACTCGCCAGCAGAATGAGAATCCGGATTGTGGGAGCTTGTCTTAAACGTCGTGCCATATTCTCGTATAATTTGGCACGAAATTCACAATTCTACCAATTAAAATGACTTCTTATTTATTTAAATCTGCCGCGACGACTGAAATTTCAATGGCCTTGCTGGTTGGGGTATTTGAAATAGCAGCAGTGCTTCCAATCGGAACCAGCACATTTGCCTCTGGAAAATAAGCCGCTGTCGCCCCACGAGGCATATCGTAAGGAATCGCATGTAATCCTGAGAGCACCCTTTCCTCGGCCTTCCAATAACTCGTCACGACCACTTTCGCTGCGGGAGCAAGGGCGCGAGCTTTCATGTCATCCGGATTCATAAAAAGAACCATTCGCTCTTGGCCGACACCTCGGTAACGATCATCCAAGCCGTAAACCGTTGTGTTGTATTGATCGTGACTTCGTAAGGTCTGAAGAACGAGCCGCTCGGCCCTTTGAGTTTTGAAACAAGAAATCACAGATGCCGAAAAATGGGCCTTACCTGATTCTGTTTTCCAAACGCGATTCTTGACGTCATTAGGCAGGTAGAACCCACCTGGCTCCCGGACACGCTGATTGAAGTCTTCAAAACCAGGAATAACTTTCTCAATCACGTTTCTAATTTCATCGTAATTATTCTCATAAGAAGACCAATCGGCATGATGAGATTCTCCAAAAAGAGCTTTTGCAGTCCGGCAAATAATCGCCGGTTCGGAAAGTAGCTCTGATGAAGCGGGCTTTAAACTCCCTTCGGATTGGTGCACGATTCCCATCGAGTTTTCACAAGTCACCGACTGAGGTCCACTTGCCTGTAAATCTGTTTCACTCCGACCAAGACAAGGTAAAATGAGAGCACTTTTCCCTGTCATCAGGTGGCTTCGATTTAACTTCGTAGAGATCTGAATGGTGAGATCACACTTTGCTAAAGCCTCGGCAGTATAACCAGTATCAGGAGCCGCCTGTAAAAAATTACCTCCTAAGGCCATGAACACTTTCACCTTTCCTTGCTGCATGGCCTCAATAGAATCTACCACATCGTAACCATGCTCCCGAGGAGAGGAAAAAGAATAGGCTTTTTCTAAAGCCTTATGAAAAGATTCGGGAACTTTCTCATAAATTCCCATAGTGCGGTCTCCTTGCACATTCGAATGACCTCGCACCGGACAGACTCCAGCTCCCTCTCTCCCGAGTGCTCCGAGCATGAGGTGAACATTAGTTACCTCTCTAATGGTATCTACAGCATTATGCTGCTGTGTTAAACCCATCGCCCAGCAGGTAATGAAACGGCGCTTTTTCTTAAGAAGAGAATCAACTATTTTCTCAATCCCTTCTTTCGCGATTCCCGACATTTTCTCAATTTCTGCCCAGCTTGATTGTTCACATTGGTCTTCATACTCGTCGAAACCAATCGTGTGCTCATCAATAAAATCATGATCTAGCACTTTTCCTGGGGACTGGCTTTCTCGTTCTAAAAGAGATTTCGCGATCCCTCGGAACAAAGCCATATCTCCATTGATATTCACCTGGTAATACTGTGATGCCAAGGGCGAGAATTTCCCTAAAATTCCTTTGATTCTTTGCGGGTGAGCAAAACCCATCAGCCCGGCTTCTTTAAGGGGATTAATCGCGATGACTTCCCCGCCATTATCGATGCACGTCTCCAGTGATGACAACATCCTGGGATGATTGGTCCCTGGGTTCTGGCCCACGGATAGAATGACATCAGCTTGATGCAAATCATCTAAAGAAACGGTTCCTTTCCCAATCCCAATCGCCGCATTTAAGGCAGAACCGCTAGACTCATGACACATGTTAGAACAATCAGGAAGATTATTAGTTCCAAATGAACGCACCAAGAGTTGATATAGAAAGGCAGCCTCATTACTAGCTCGTCCAGAAGTATAAAAAACAGCTTCATTCGGGTCTTCTAACTCCTTGAGTTTTTTAGCAATGAGAGGAAATACTTCATTCCAATTTAAAGGGGTATAGTAATCAGAACCAGCTTCACGATACATTGGCTCCGTTAATCGGCCTTGCTGATCATGCCAATAATCAGATTCTTCCAGTAGACTTGTAATGGAATTTTGACGGAAAAAATCAGCGGTGATTTTACGCGAAGTGGCTTCGGAAGCGATCGCTTTTGCGCCGTTTTCACAGAACTCGGTCACCGCACGATGATCATCAGGGTCCGGCCAGGCACAACTAGGACAATCAAACCCTTTTTTCTGGTTCAATTTCAAAAGAGCTTTCGTTCCTCGTAAAGGACCAGCCGTGCTCATCACCTGCTTTAAGGAAGAGACCACTGCAGGAGTTCCCGCCGCCCATTCCTTTGGCTCGTGATATTCTCCCTTTCCTACCGAATGTTTCATAGGACTATTATTACAACGGTTCTATCATCACATCAAATCGGAAAAGTTCATGAGAGACAAATGCGCGCCTTTCTCTTGATTCTTAGGCATACTCTGTTGCAAATTGGCGGTCATGAAATCTATGACGGGCTTTGGCCAAGCAGAAAGCCAAAATGAAAATTGGCAGATGCGTATCGAAATCGCGACAGTGAATCGTAAGCAAATCGACTTAGCGCTTCAGATACCTCGTCACCTTCAGCCTTTAGAGAGCAAAATCCGAAAAGCTCTGTGTGAAAAAATCTCACGTGGCCGCGTGAATTTATCTCTCAAGCTTTCGGCGCTTAAGCCGTCAGCTCAAAAGATTCAACTCAACCTTGAGAATGCGCGAGCGATCGAAAATCAGTTTCTCCAACTTTCAAAAACACTCGGGCGAGAAGTTCTTCCTACCGCCACTGATTTTCTGAGCTCACCTGACGTCTTTGAATTAGAGGAACAAAGTCATCCTGAAGAAGTCTGGCCCCTTCTTAAAACAACGCTAGAACAAGCATTAGAAAATCTTACGCAAAGCCGCTTGATTGAGGGCCAAGCTTTGAAAAACGATTTTGAGCAGCGCCTAAACACCCTCACCCAGCTCATTACCCAAACCCGTGAACGAGCCCCCTTTGTCAAAGAGTATTACCACCAACAACTCTCTCAGCGACTAGAAGAAGCTGAATTTAATTTTGATGACGAACGGATCTTAAAAGAAGTCGCTTTATATGCAGATCGAATCGACATCTCCGAAGAGCTCACACGCCTTGATGCTCACATTTCACGTTTCCAAGAGCTCATGGATGGAGAAACCCCTTCTGGAAGACCTCTCGACTTTCTTTGCCAAGAGATTAACCGAGAGTTTAATACCATTGGGTCTAAAGCAAATGATGCTGAAATTGCAACCTCGATTGTTTTTTCAAAAACAGAACTCGAAAAAATAAGAGAACAGGTTCAGAATATCGAATAATTTTGAACTTTTTCTATTTTACTCCATGAGATTCTACCCCCTCTCCATTGCCTTTCTCATCATTGGTGTTCTCTTCCTCTCTCAATGTGGAAAAGCCCCGCCTACTCCTCCTTCCTATGTCGTTGAGGTGAGCCCTCCTCAGCCTGCCTTTTCTAAACAAAGATCTCCCGAAAATAAGGAGCTAAAGGGCCTTAGCATCAATCGCAGCCTTCTCATCCCACCTGGTAGGCATGGACGTTGGAAAACGCGCCGCCTTCAGCCTCGTTATATTACCATTCACTCTACTCAAAATACCGCTCGTTCCGCAAACGCGGCGATGCATGCCACGGCTTTATTTCATGGGAGGCTTAAAGGGCGCTCCAATTCACTAGGATATCTGACTTGGCATTACACCGTTGATCAGCGAAGTATTTACCAACATCTTCCTGACACGGAGCAAGGACAGCATGCCGACTACGAAGGTCCAGGGAACCGAAGCTCGATCGGGATTGAGATGTGTGAAAACCAAGGGTCAAATCGACAACAAACCATTGATCATACTGCTCGTCTGACCGCAAAGCTCTGTAACAAGTATCGGATCCCGACTTCCCGGGTGGTGCCTCACCAACATTGGACTCGTATTCGGTATCGAGATGGTAAAAAACTAGGGAATAAAAACTGCCCTCACTTCCTCTTAGATCATGGAAAGCCTGGTGCAAAGTGGTCTCAATTTCTAAAACTGGTTGATTCCTACCGATAAAAGCCTGAGGAAACCCTCTTTAAACTTTGCTTTCTAGCTTCGAAAGACCTATAATATGTGGGTTATTTCCACACCTAGATCCATGTTTAAATTGTTTTGCCTGCTCTTGGGAATACTCATCCCAACTTTTCTATCTGCTCAGACATGGCAGAGAAGAATGGATTTTGACGAACTTCAAAGTTATCTAGGTCCGAGTATTCCAACCGGCACCAATATTTCGGTAGGTCAAGTCGAAGCAAACCCCACGACAAGTGTCTACCTGCCTCAAGCAACTGCTGTCGACGCCCCTTTTGCTGGTTCAGGAATCTTTAGCGGCACGACCTTTCATCCCGAATCTGGGGCCGGCACTCAACTAGGTCACGCCAATAGCGTCGGGAATTTTTACTATGGGAATACTAATAGCCTTATTCCCAACACACCTTCTGTTTTTTGTTGGGGATCCGGCGCCAATCCTTCACTAGCAAACAATTCTTATTATTCTATTATTCAATCACCTAACTCGATCGATGATGATGTTAAAACCGTCTCAATGGCTCTCATTTCCCTCACCTCTAACTTACCAAATGTTAATTTTTTCACGAGAGTTTTAGATTGGACTGCTGACCAAGAGAATGTTTTACAGTTTGCGGGGATGAATAATGGATCGAGTTCAGCTTATCCTACTTTATTCATTAATGGGTATAACACTCTGTCGGTGGGAAGAGCTGATGGAGCTCATTCAGCCGGCACCGTTCCCAGCGGAGTCGACGGAGACGGGAGGCGAAAACCTGAAATTGTCTGTCAATCCCCAGCCGGATCACAAGCAACAAGCTGGTCGACAGCCACCGCGGCAAGCGTCGCTGGATTTCTCTACGATACCGCCGAAACATTAAGCGTCACGGCTGTCTCTGATCATCCTGAAATCGTTAAAGCCCTTATCCTCGCTGGGGCGACTAAAAATAGATTTCCTTCATGGAATAAAACAAGCTCAGACCCTATCGATGACACCTATGGTGCTGGAGAAATTAATGTGTTCTATTCTTATATGATGCTAGCAGAAGGCGAACAATCATACACAGCACCCGTCAACACAATCGGATGGGACTGGAATGACTACAATTCGACAAAGTCACTTTTTGACCCTACTCTAACAACCTTTGATTATGAGTTCACCGTTCCAGCGGCAGCTACTTCTGAATTATCAGCTTTCATTACTTGGAATAGTAATGTTACTCGAACGGTCTCCGAATCTATTGATTTTACTCGTGATCCTCTCGCAAATTTGGATCTTGAACTTCTTGATTCTACCGGAGCACAAGTTCAAATTAGTAACAGCAGTATTTACAACCTCGAGCATATCTATTTAAAAGAGCTCGCCCCTGGAACTTATAAACTTAGAGTCACCACAGATACTCCTAACCGCGACTTTGCAATCGCATGGCGAAATACCCTTTCTTATGACCAAGAGCCTAGTCTAGTCGGCATCTCTAGCTCTTTTGAACTCGAACTTGTCAATCTTATCAACGGAAATCAATACTTCATCGAGCGATCAAGCGACCTGGAGAACTGGAGTGAATTACACCGATTTAATGCGACTACGAGTTCGGATTCATGGACTGACCCCGCGCCTTTGAGTGACCCTTCCGTGTTCTATCGCCTTAAGAGATTGAGCCATGAATAAAACTCAATTCCCAAGGCGAACGCCGAGCAAAGAGAATCAGCTCTGAAGAAGTTTTGCAGCGTCTTTGGCAAAATAGGTCAGAATCATATTCGCCCCGGCTCTCTTAATTCCGAGCAGACTTTCTAGGATCACCTTGTCTTCGTCAAGCCAGCCAGCTTGTGAGGCCGATTTAATCATCAGGTATTCCCCGCTCACTTGATAAGCAGCGATGGGCAAGCAAGTCTCCATGCGCAACTGGCAAACAATATCGAGATAAGGACCTGCTGGCTTCACCATCACGATGTCCGCCCCTTCTTCTTCATCTAATAAAAGCTCGCGAACCGCTTCTCGGGTATTTGCCGGATCCATCTGATAAGTTTTTTTATCACCTGATTTCGGAGCCGAATCCAAAGCACCACGAAAAGGCCCATAATACGCAGACGCATATTTTGCAGTGTAACTCATAATGCTCACTCGGGTATACCCATGATGATCTAAAGCGGTGCGAATCGCGCCCACTCTTCCGTCCATCATATCACTTGGTGAAATGATATCAGCACCCGCTTGGGCCTGGCAGAGAGCTTGCTTCACCAAAACCTTTACCGTCTCATCATTGATAATCTCTCCTTCTTCAATTAAGCCGTCGTGACCTTCCGAATGATAGGGGTCTAGAGCTACATCAGTAATAACAATCAAATCAGGAAGCTCTGCTTTTAAAGCGCGCACTGCCGCAGGAACAATTCCGTTAATATTATAAGCTTCCTTCGCGTCTAATGATTTGAGTTCTGTAGCAATAGCAGGAAAAAGAACAATCGCAGGAACTCCTAATTCATAAGCTTCGCGGGCCTCTTGCAATAGCCCTCCGAGAGACCATCGT
Organism: uncultured Verrucomicrobiales bacterium; assembly: GCA_937951675.1. Lineage (GTDB taxonomy): Bacteria > Verrucomicrobiota > Verrucomicrobiia > Verrucomicrobiales > Akkermansiaceae > CALFBI01. The sequence continues at coordinate 61,988 of CALFBI010000011.1, read as the reverse complement.
TGGCAGCCTGGCATGGATTCAATTTTCTGATCATCGTCACCAGCATGAATAAAAAGTGGATAAATAAAATCACCAGGAGTGAGAGTCGTCTCTTGAGACAACTGACGAATTCCAACCGATTTACGATTACGTCTTGGGCGCTGTGGTAAGTTCATAAGCTTTTACTGAGGGATCAAATCAAACCCTTCTTTAGAATCTTTGACTATCCACCCTACACTTAAAATTTGATTTCGCAAATCATCTGCCGCTGCCCAGTCTTGAGCCTGTTTTGCCTCCCAACGTTTCTGAGCAAGTAACAAGACTTCTTCAGGAGCATCAGGGACGAGCTCAGGCTTCGGTAAATCCAACCCGAGCGCATATAAAAGAACGTGTAAGCCTTGATAGCTCAATTTTGCGTCTTCTAGACTCAATTTTGAAACCGTTCGGAGTTGAGTAAAGAGTTCTCCAATCGCGGCTTGAGTGTTGAGGTCATGTTTCAATTTCTCAAAAGCTTTCGTAAAGACTCCCAGTTCTTCTACTTGAGATAATTCTTCCGCTTTCAGAACTTCGATTCCTCCCGCTTGTTCTTTGAGCTTCAACTCTAACTGCGAAAGCTTATGGAGCGCCTCACGAGCCGCATGCAAACTGTCCAAAGTGAAATTTAATTGCTTACGGTAATGAGCCCCAATGAGCACGTAACGCACTTCGGCGGGCGTGTATCCCTTCTTCTCTAGGTCATTTAAGGTATAAAGATTCCCCAAAGATTTCGACATTTTCCCGCCATCAACCATCAGGTGTGTGATGTGAAACCAATGCCCTGCAAATTCTCCACCACAAGCACAGCGGCTCTGGGCCATTTCATTTTCATGATGCGGAAAGACCAAGTCGACCCCACCACTATGTAGATCAAAGGTTTCTCCTAAATATTCGCGAATCATCGCAGAACATTCTAAATGCCAGCCAGGACGGCCTTGCCCCCATGGGCTCTCCCAAAAATTATCGCCATCTTCTTCTCGACGCGTTTTCCAGAGAACAAAATCGGCAATACTATCTTTTTCATACTCATCAGAATCGGCCCGTTGATTCTGAGTAGCGCCCAAGTTTAATTCACGTTCATCAAGCCGAGAAAGCTTTCCATATTCAGAATCAGAACTGATTTTGAAATACACTGACTGATCGTCCGATTGATAAGCATGCTCTTTTGCGACGAGTTCCTCGATCATTTTGATCTGATGGGGAATATGCTCTACCGCACTTGGTTCAACATGAGGAGCTAAACAGCCTAAAGCATCACAATCATGATGGAATTTCACCTTCCACCCCTCGGTAAAGTCCTTCAAAGTTTGACCCGCAGCTAAAGAGCCACGAATGGTCTTATCATCGACATCTGTAATGTTACGCACGTGCATCGTCTTCACTCCATCCATCTCGAGAGTTCGGCGGAAAACATCTTGTAAAACAAAGGTTCTAAAGTTGCCAATATGAGCCGGTCCATAAACTGTCGGCCCACAGCAATAGAAACCGTAAACTTTACCATCACGAGGCTCCACCGTCTTAAGCCGGCGTGTTTGAGTATCGAAAAGCTGCATCTCTATGCCTTACCGCCCTTCCCAACGAGCCGCAAGCACAGACCGAAAAAGTCGTTGCCTCCTGATATAAGAGGCTCCATGTTCATGTCATGGATGAGTCACCGAAAAAACAATTCTTGATTGGAGCGATCTTAATCGGATCAGTGGCGCTCTTTATCACTTTATTGTGGATTGGCTCTTATCTTCCGGGATTCCCTGGAGAGTTATGCACTCAAGTCTCTGGAATGTTTTGGTCCCCTGTTATCTTAGAGCTCTCCCTCTTTTTTATCGGCTGCCTTCTCCTTACCTTTATTAATGGAATGAGAAAAAACCGAGAAGGACCAGACTATGTTTCGATTGAGTTCCCCGATGAAACCGAGAAGGAAGACCCTTCACAAAAATCTCTCTAGTCAATCTCTTCCCCGCACCGGCGACAATAAACGGCGTCATCCAGGTGCCCGTGCACACCACATCCTGGACAAGCATCGGAAGTGTCATCTCCGTCAGTTTTGATAATATCTGCGGTCACGATTCCGGTAGGCACCGCGATGATGGCATAACCAATCAAAATGCAAATTGAAGTCAGAAAGCGACCTAAGCCAGTCACCGGTGTAATATCTCCATAACCCACTGTGCTCACGGTCACAATCGACCAATAAATCGAAATAGGGATATTAGTAAAAAGAGAGTCCTCTAAATGCCCTTCCGCCACATAAAGCAACGTTCCTGCCACGACATTGAAAAGAAATACCGCAAAGAAAAAAACTAACACCTTTGCTCTACTCTTATGTAAAGCTTTTAGAATCAATTCAGCCCCATTGACATGACGAACCATTCTCAATACCCGAAAAACACGTAGTAAGCGTAACACCCGAATCACCAGTAAACTTTGTGCTCCCGGGAAAAAGATCATGAGATAGGTCGGTAAACAGGAAAGAAGGTCGACCATCCCAAAAAAACTTAAGGCATATTTGAGAGGTTTTTTAATCACCCAAAGCCTACAAAGATAGTCGAGCGAAAACAAAATCGTGAAAACCCATTCTAAAGGAGTGAAGATTTCTTGGTATTGCTCCGCGACATGATCAACACTTTCTAACATCACCACCAAGACGCTCATGATGATCGTCACCATTAGAGCCAGGTCGTAAAATTTACCGGATGGAGTTTCGGCTTCGAAAATCACCTCCCAGATTTTGCGCTTTAATGAACGTTTATGTGCCATGGTTATTGGTGAAACCTAAACAAAAGACTCGTTAAGTGTTAATCTTTCAAATGTAAAAAAGCTCTTCAGCGCCCTAATAAACTATTGGTATCTTGCACTGAAAGCTGGCTGCCTTGAACGGGAGATAAATTCATCGAAGGAGGCCGATAAACTTGCCTTCTCTTCGCGACTCGCTCATCAGATTTTCTTGAAAGAGAATGGCGACCTGCCTCCCGAGCTTGATGACTCTTATAAGTCGCCTTTTGATATTTTTTGTTTAATTGAGTCTGTTGCCTCAATTGAGCTTTTTTTGTGGCGAAATGAGGAGCTTTATAAGTTTGAGACTCTTTTCTCCCGAACGTTTTCTTCCGCGCCTCTCTATCTGCTCCAGCGAAAGAAGTGGATTCAAACTCTGATTTCTTAAACCCTTTATTTTGGAAAGGCTTTTGATACTGACTTCCTTTCACCTTATTTTCAAAGTGGCTTCTTTTATCAGAACTCATCACTTGGCCTGCTTCACCTGATTTTGAAACCTCATACCCACCATTGAATTTCTCCAGTCCTTTTCGAACCTGTTTTGTCTGCACGGTTTGCTCTTGTGAGGAACAAGCACAGAAAACAATGCTGAGACATATAAACAGGAGGCATTTCATTGCGAAGACTCTACGAGAAGATCTTCCAGCTTGTCGAGAGGATCTCATTTCAACTCCTCTATTCGCTTAAAAAAATTCCTTTTTCGAATCAAGCCCGCCTTTCAGAGGGAAATCACACAACCAACTTAGCACGAGTTACTTGCTGATAAAGAAAATCGAAAAACACTCTTTTTTCTCAAAAAAAAGACCGCTTTCTGAAAAAAAGTTTCCCGAAATCGATCATTACGTCTAAGAAGACTAGATCCATATCGTTATTTGTTTAGTTACATTAACCATTACCTATGAGCATTCACGCCCAAATGAGCCCCGAAGCGCTCGCTCGCCTTGCACAGCAGCGACGTAATTCCACCATCTCAAGCTTACTAATTGCCATTCTCTCGATCGTTCTGATCGGGATTATTATGACGATTATCTTATTGAAATTCAATATTCCTAAACCTGAGCCTATCGTTACTTACACAGCACCAACGCAAGAGGATACTGAAATTCAAGAAAAGGTCGTCAACCAACAAATTCAACGTCAGACCTCAGCACCTTCTTCCTCAATGGCAAAGGTAATTGCGGCAGCGACCTCATCTCCTGTTTCTGTTCCAGTTCCTGATGTCGACGTTCCTGATGTCTCTGCTGACTTTGGAGATGGTTCTGACTTTGGAGCCGGATTTGGTAGTGGCGGTGGTCAAGGCTTTGCTGGAGCTCAGGGAATTCCTTCTCTCATGAGAAAACGTTGTTCGAAAAAAGACCGTCTTTCACGTCTTGAGCAAAATGGAGGAAGTGAAAAATGTGAAGAAGCCGTGGTTGCGGCGCTTCGTTATCTTAAAGAAACCCAAAACGCCGATGGCAGCTGGGGGAATGATAAACACGATGCGATGACAGGCCTTGCAGTTTTAGCTTTCCTTGGTCACTGCGAAACGCCTCAGTCTAAAGAATTCGGAAGCACGGTTCTCAATGGAATCACTTACCTTACCAATCTTGGTTTAGCTCAAGAGGGAAAAATTGCTAATAATCTGAAAGATAAGCACTGGTCCTATAACCATGCGATTGCAGCTTATGCCTTAGCCGAATCTTACACCTTCACCTCTGCCGAGAAAACTAACATTCCAAACCTTAAGGAAGTTGTTCAAAAAGCCGGGCAATATATTATTGATAACCAGCACCCTTCAGGATCTTGGGATTACTATTATGCCAAAGGGACTCGTCCAGGAGACACCTCCATTGCGGCTTGGAATGTGCAGGCACTCAAAGCATGTAAGCATACTGGAATTGAATTCGATGGATTGAAAAAAGCGGGGCAAAAAGCCGTGGAAGCCTTTTCCATCTCTCAATCACCTGATGGTGGTGGTGCTTATGGCGTAGGAAGTAAAGCCATTCGCCCAGTCAGATGTTCTGACCCAGATGATAAACAAATTAATAAAACACATTTCAGTTCTTTAACGGGAGCTGTCGTGCTCGGCCAACAAATGTTCGGGAAAGGGCGTAGTGATTCTGTTCGCCAAGGACTCAAATTCATCATGGATAATGACTACTTCAATTATCACAATCATAATGCAGATCTCTACGCCCTGTATTACGATGCCCAAGCTGTGATCAATAAGGGTGGTGACATCTGGACCGATTTTAATGACCGATTCATGAATGAGCTTCTTGAAAACCAATCTTCTACGGGAGCATTCCCTCCAATGGGAACAAAAGGCACTTGCCTCAATACAGGAAACGCCGCTTTTGCGGGAGGAAATGGTAACTGGCAAGAAATTTACCGCACCTGCCTCGCAACTTTAACTTTAGAAGTTTACTACCGCTTCCTTCCTGGAACCGGAAAAAACTCGACTCGTTAATTTTTTCCAGACTCTGTTTGTTAAAGAGCTTCTCGTTATGAGAAGCTCTTTTTTTATGATATTCTTCAATGAAAGCGGGTGACATTTACTCACGCTTTGCGCAGAATCAATCTCATGACGATTGTGGTTTTGCTTTGTCTCTTTGCGTTTCTTTGCGGGTCCATTCCTTTTGGCCTTTTTATTGCCAAATCGAAAGGAGTCGATATCCGGCAACATGGCTCAGGAAATATTGGAGCCACTAATGTGCTACGTGTGATGGGCAAAAAGTTTGGGCTCTCCTGTCTTTTCCTCGATTTTCTTAAAGGGCTCATCCCTGTAATTTTAGGAATTAGTTTACTCCAAATCGAAGGACGTGTTTCTCAAATGGCTCTCCCCCTTCCTTCCGATTGGGTTCAGACCTTAAGCTCAGAACGCCAAACCTTTGTGCAAGCTGTTCATATCTTCATCGCCCTACTTGCCATTTTAGGGCACAATTATAGCCCTTGGATTGGCTTTAAAGGAGGTAAAGGCATCGCGACCTCTGCGGGAGTGCTTGTTGCTTTGATGCCGATGGCGCTCTTTATTCTCATTCTAATCTGGGGCATCCTTTTTATTACGACCCGTTATGTCTCGGTGGCTAGTATTGGCGCTGCGATCTCTCTTCCTATTTTAACTCATTTGGGAGCACGCTTTCATCATATTAGTGATGAAATTGATGCCCCTTCTCTTTGGGAAGCGGGAACTTGGAATAAGCCTCTCTTCATTTTTAGTGTTGTCATCTCTGCACTCGCCATTTGGAAACATCGCAGCAACTTGAAAAAGTTGCTTAATGGCACCGAAAACCGTTTCACACGTAAAAAGAAAGCATGAAAAAAATTTCCATTCTAGGAGCCGGCTCTTGGGGCACAGCTCTTGCCCATATTTTATCAATCAAAGGTCATGCTGTGACCCTTATCTGTCGTGATCAAAAGACAGCTGAAGCCATTAACGAAAATCATCGTCATCCTAAGTATCTTAGCTCTACCCAGCTTTCCGACAGCCTCATCGCACGCGCTGATTACAAGTCTCTGGCGACAGCCGAAGTCATCCTTCTCGTTCTTCCTACTGTGGCAATTGAGTCCGTTTTAACCGAACTTACTTCTCACATCATTGCCCCTAATGCCGTCTGGGTTTCTTGCTCAAAAGGAATTGATCGTAAAACTGGAAGTCGAATGTCAGAAGTCGTTTCTCGCTTTTTTCCTCAACATCAAGTCGCGGTCTTATCCGGCCCAAACCATGCAGAAGAGGTCGCTCAATCCTTACCCTCTTGCGTCGTCATTGGATCTGAATGCGCGACTTTAAGTGCCGAATTACAAACCGTCTTTAATGCCCCAAACTTCCGTTGCTATAGCCATGACGACCTCGCTGGGATCGAACTAGGGGGAGCCATCAAAAATGTCTTTGCGATCGCAGCAGGGATTGCGGCAGGCCTGGGATTAGGCGATAATAGTATCGCTGCTTTGGTGACACGAGGTCTCGCTGAGATGACTCGGCTCGGCAGCGCTCTTGGAGGGAGACCTGAAACCTTCACCGGACTCTCCGGTGTAGGTGATTTGATCGTGACTTGTTTCTCAAAACACTCTCGAAATAATCAACTTGGAAGAGCGCTAGGAGAAGGCCAGAGCCTCGATGAAGCTGTCAAAAAAGTAGGCATGGTCGTCGAAGGAGTTCCTAACACTCTCTCCATCTACGAAGCCGCGCAAAATGCCGGCGTGCGCACCCCTCTCATCGATGCCGTTTACCATATCCTTTACGAAGGCAAACCTGCTCAAGAAGCCCTCAAGGAGCTTTTTGCTAGAGACCTCCGCCCTGAAACAGATCAAGCTTTATGAACCGGGAAAAACTAGCTCAATCCCTAGATGATATCGCTCTTCTACTAGAGCTTAAAGGTGAAAACCCTTTTAAAACACGAGCCTATAAAACAGGCGCTGAAATCATCCGAAACTATGATGGCGACATCCTCTCGCTTGCTCAAGCGGAAGAGCTAGACGGGATCAAAGGAATTGGTAAAGCCCTTCAAGAGAAACTCACCACTCTTGCCCAGACAGGAGAGCTGCCCTATCTCAAAGAACTGAAGGGAGAGTTTCCTCCTTCTCTTTTTGAGCTCTTTACCCTCAGTGGGCTCGGCCCAAAAAAAATCAAAGCACTTTATGACGAGCTCAAAGTTTCATCGATTGCACAACTCGAAACGGCTTGTCACAACGGATCTGTTGCTGAACTCAAAGGGTTTGGTTCTAAAAGTGCGGAAAAGATTCTAAAAGCGATTGAGTATAAAAAATCTTTCTTGGGTCTTTTCCGAACGGGAGATGTCATGGCCCTTGCTCAGACGCTTTTGGAACGGCTTCGATCACACCCCTCTTGCCTGATGGCTGAGATTGCAGGATCTTATCGACGAAATAAAGAGATCTTACACGATTTGGACTTCTTAGTAGCGACCCGTGCACCATCCGAAATGACTGATTTTCTCAGCCGCTTCGAAGAAGTCGACCAAGTCTTATCATGTGGTGAAACGAAAGCCTCTGTCATTCTTGAGAATGGCTTACAGATCGATTTACGAGCTGTCTCGGTGAAAGAATACCCCTTTGCCCTGCAATACTTCAGTGGAAGTAAAGAGCACAATGTCGAACTCCGCCATAGAGCCCTAAAACAAGGCCTAAGCCTCAATGAATATGGCTTTTCTGCTCAAGAAGCTCATTCCGGAGCTCTTCCAATCGTCGAAACAGAAGCTGATATTTACCGGGCTCTTCGCCTCCCTTGGATTCCTCCTGAACTTCGAGAGAATCGTGGCGAGTATGAAGCCGCCGAAGAAGGAACCCTTCCCCACCTCATTCAACTCGATCACCTCCGAGGTTGTTTCCATAATCATACAACAGCCTCTGATGGTCAACACAGCCTCGAAGAAATGTATGAGGAAGCTGAATCACTCGGCATGGAATACCTTGGTATTTCGGACCATTCTCACTCCTCTTTTCAGGCCAATGGCTTAAACGCTGAACGACTTCAGTCCCAGATCGAAGAAATTCAACATTTCAATCATTCACATGATGGATGCCACCTCTTTGCTGGGTCGGAAGTTGATATTCTAAAAAATGGGAGCTTAGATTATAATGACGAACTTTTATCGCAACTAGATTACTGTGTAGCTTCAGTTCACCAGGCCTTTTCTCTCAGCGAAAAAGAGATGACGGCTCGTATCATCAAAGCAATGGAAAACCCCCACGTCACGATGATCGGTCACTTAACGGGCCGACTTCTTCTTAAGCGAGAGCCCTATGCACTTAATATCCCTAAAATCATCGATTGTGCGGCCGAGACCCATACTGTCATCGAGCTCAATTGTAACCCTCGTAGATTAGATATGGACTGGCGTTGGTGGAAAACCGCTAAAGATAAAGGAGTTCAATGCAGTATTAACCCTGATGCCCATCATCGAGATCATTTCCAATTTCTTGCGCTTGGAGTCCGTGTCGCTCGTAAAGGTTGGCTCGAAAAAAAGGATATTTTAAACTCTTTAAACCTTAACGAAATCAAAGATTTCCTTTCTCTTCCTAAAGAGAAGCGTTTTCATTGAAAATAGAATAAATTAGGGCTTCACCAAGCCCCATGATTTCTCTACTTTCCAGCATTCATGCACTTCGCTCATCGCTTCGTCACTCTGCTTTTCTATGCTTTGATCCTCTCAGTAAGCATTTCAGCTCAGCAGGAGCCTGTTTATGACCGTTTAGAGCCAGATGATCTTTACATGCAGGCTTACCTTAAAGCTAAAGATGCTGAAAAAAAATACGCCTCAAAAAATTATATTGAGTCATTCCAGACTTACGAAAAGGCGAGAGAACTTCTAGAAGCCGTGGCTATTTATCACCCTCAATGGAAGGTTGATATTGTCAACATGCGACGAGAGTTCACTGAAAAAGCCATCGCTAAAGTAAAGCCCTTAGCTGAAAAGAAATACGCTGATAATGATAAAGGACTTGAAGAATTAGTCGAATTCACCCCCTCTGAAGTTCCTAATGCGGAAACTCCGAAAAAATCATTACCAGTAAGACCTCGCATTAATACATCTGATAATAAGCGTCTTAAATCTCTCAATGAGGAAATCATTCAGCTGCGCAATCAGCTCAAAGAAACCCAAAACGACCGTAATCTTGAATCATCGCGGCTCCGTAGGCAAATCAAAGAACTCAGACAACAGCGTCATCAGATTGCAGGGGCTCCTGTTCAGGCACAGATGAAGCGCCTCACTGAGCAGCTCGATAAAATCACACGGGAAAAAGATGTCATGAAAGCGGCTCTTAGCCGCAGTCGCAAAGAATACAATGCGGCGCTTGGCACCATTGCTCAACTTCAGACAGAACAAGAAAAACTCACTCAGAAAAATAAAGACTTAACAGCCAGTTTAAGTAACGAAAGAAATTCAAATAACGATGTTATTCGAGGGCTCCAACAACAAGTTCGACAACTTAAAAGTGAACTCCAAACCAAGGATGAGCTCCTGACCAAATCATACCTTAAAATAGCTCATCTTGAAGAAACCAACAGACAAGCAAATGCTCAAGTCGTTGAAATTAGTAAAGAAAAAACGGCCTTACTTCAAGAACGAGACGAAATGGCGAGTCTCTTAAAAATGAATCAAAGCAAACGCTATGAAACGATCATCGAGCAAAATATGGAGCTTGCTAAAGAGCTCCGCGAAGCTCGCGAAATCACTACCCAAATTTCAAACGATTCTAATAGCAGTAAAGAAACCCTCATCGAGGCTCAGCATCAACTGGCCTTAATAAAGCAAAAAATGATCGCGCTTCGTCATGAAAATAAGACCAAAGAAAAACACCTCCAAGCGATCAAACAAAAGCTAGAAAGAGCAGAAGCAGACCTACTAGTAGAAGCTGAGCAACCTGACCTCAGCCTAGCCTCTAAAGAGGAAATTGACACCCTCAAACAAATCATTAAACGGCAGCTCATCGCACAGGAACGAAGAGAGCAATCTCTCGAAGCTCTCAAAAAAGGTCTTCAGCGATTAGGCGAGTTGAATCCCGAACACCAAGAACTTCTAGAAGCCACTGTTGGCGAAGGGATCACACTGAGTAAAAAAGAAACAATGCTTCTAGCGGAACGCCCCGCAGATAACGAATTTCATTCTTCGCACCGAGCAAGTGCTTCGCAGCGAGAAAAAGCGGCCAGGGTTCTTCAAGCTCGTATTTCCACCTATGAAAACTTAGCTCGTAAAGCTTATACCACTGAACGCTTTTTCGTTGCTCAGGAAATCTTTGAAACAATACTCGATGACCATCCTGGACATATTCCGAGCTTGGTAAACCTGGGGGTCGTGCAACTCCATACGAATCAACTTGGTGATGCTGAAAAAAGCTTGAACAATGCCATTGCGATTCGGGGAGAGCACCCTCTTCCATATGCCCATTATTTACTCGGGGTTACTTATTATAAATTGCGAGATTTTCAATCTTCGCTAACAGAGCTCCAAACAAGCATCTTACATGCGCCGCAATTAGCTAGTTCGCATGTATATCTTGGTAGTGTTGCTGGAGAAACAGGTGACTATGATTTAGCCATCCAATCGTTTCAAAAAGCTCTTAAAATCAATCCCACTTTAAGCGACCCTTACTATAATCTCGCCGTTCTTTACCAGAGTTCGGGAGATCAAAAAAAATCAAAAGAATGCTATCTTAATGCTCTCGAAAATGGAGCTTCTCCTGATTCCTCTTTAGAGAAAAAATTAGGAATCAATATTCCATCTAGTTAAAAAATGGCTCCGGCACAAGGATTCGAACCTTGGACCTAGTGATTAACAGTCACCCGCTCTACCGCTGAGCTATGCCGGAATTGATCGAGGCGCAAAGATGCAGATATCTTACACTTGGCGCAAGTTAAATTTATCAAAAACCTATTTTTTTTACTCTTCGTCAAAGACTGAAAAAACACCTTTTTTCGCTTCCGGTTTTTCCGGTTTTTTCTCTCCACTTTCCATGGCCTCGAAAGGGCTCACCGGCAGAGATTCGGTTTTATGAAAGCTTGCTTTTTGGGGCAACTCAACTCGAGGCTGAATACTCTGAGTTGATAAAACCTGTCGCAAAGAAGAATCAACTGTCACTGGCTTAAGCTGTTGCTGATCTATTGTTAAAGGCCGTTCCTTTACCTCTACAACTTCCTCCTGGTAATCCTCCAACTCGGATTTCACCCATTGTATCACCTGACGAGGGCTCTGAATAGTTTGAGGAACCCTAGCTTGTAAGTAAGCGTATTCTCTCGGGCTCGTTACATAACTCAAAAGCAACAAACGATCTTTTTGATCTATTGGCTTCAACCAAACCACTTCTGCATTCATACGACTCGAAAGGGTGTCGAAACAAAAGCCTTCTCCAAAAGAAGTTAAATAATCTTTATTTAAGGCAACAATAAGACTGGTTTGAGGAGCTTTACGCCTCATTTCCATGAGTTGTAGAAAAAAGCTTTGGATTGCAGGAACTTTGAAAAGTTCCATTTCACAATGATCAAAAACTAACGATAAAGCAAATTGAGAAGACCATAAATTCAAAAAGAGAAAAAACATTTTTTCAGCTGGTAAATGAAGCTCTTTAACATGAGTCAATGAAATCAGCCCATGATAAAAGTCTCCCTCTCTATTTAAATCCTCCTGACTACTAAAGACATACTGTGACCATAGATCAAAAATTTGGTTGAGCTCTCTTACCTTCACCCCAGTCTGCTTTGAAATTTTCTCAACAATCAGGGGTTCTACTTGCTTAAAATACCTCATTAACCAAGCTGACATTGCGGTGGGAGCCGTCGTAAAATTAAGAAGTTGCTCGGGGTCTTTTTTTAATAAAAAAACGGCATGATTTTGATCTCCATTTGAAGGGATTTTTCCTTCTTCAATCAGAGCAATCAGAGCACTAGCAAAAAGCCTCACATACAATTGCTCAAAATAAGATTTTTGAGGTTCCTTTTCGGATGAGTGCGGTAAAGGTTCTGATAAATACCCTAATAAACGATCAAGACCCCTTGAAAAATCATCTCTCAACTCTAATGCCGGAAAGTGAAGATTGATTAATTTACTATCTGCAACCTGAACAAGATCATTGATCAAAGACGTTTTCCCCTCTCCTCCTGAATTGGAGAGTAAAAAATAGGTGTTAGGATGCTTAATGATTTGTTCTCGAATCGTCCGAACTAAATCTTGCCTAAGAGGGGCAAACAAACCGCATTTTTGTTGATTTGATAAGGAGTTCATCATTCCAATAAAAATTTTACCCTGATTCTCCCCTATAAAGAAAGATAAAATGGTCTCTTATTCAGTCAGTAACTCAAAAGCATCTTCTGTAAAAGTTTCTGACTGGTAGTCAGAGCTTTCATGGTAAGGAGAAGCCATTACATCTCTAAAATTATCTTTGGGGGAAGTAGGCGTTCCCGAAAGGGTAATACCAACCCAAACATAACCATTTTTAGGTGGTGAAAATGCCGGGTGAGCTTTCTTACTTTGAGGCAAAAATGCTCTTACTTCAGGAATCCCAACTCGTAATTGTCCTGAAAGTCTTTGGTCTGCTCGATACTCGACTCTTCCTAAAATTTTAAGAACCCCTTTACGTTCTAATTCTAAATTTTCTAATGAATAGACTCCTTTTTGAAATTTCAAAACACCGGATGCTTTAGTTCCCATATAGGGTTTTGAATAAGTCGAATCTCCTGTCAATTCTTGTAAACCTCTTAAAAAAGAAAAATTCATTAATTCCAAATTGGAACTTTTCCAATTGAAATTCATTTCGGTTTCATTTCTGTCTTGGTAAGAAAGCTCTAACTCGCCTTCCCCTGAAAAGTCTCCAATGAAAAGCTCTGAAATTAATGCTCCTAAAATAGATTCCGTGCCAATCCGCTTAATTTCTAAATCCAGAATAGGTTGCGCCTCTGCAGAAAGAGGAAGAGATCCGGAAACTTTAATTTCGCCGATTCCTTGCGCATCAGAAAGGTAAAGGCTCTTAATTTCAATCTCTTCTTTTTCTATATCAAAAACTCCTCGTTCAAGAGTGAGACGCCCTGAATGAAGAAACTCTAAATGACCTCTAGAAAGGAGAACTTGAGAAGGCTCCTCTAACTTTGGCTTTAACGAAAAAGTCGTATTTTGAATCGTAAAGACTGGCTTCGCGCCTCTTACTTTCTTACTCGAAATATCAAGCTGATCGATATTATATGACTTATAGTGATAGAGATTTTCAGCTTGACCAAGTAATGAAGACTTTGAAGAGACCGAAGCTTCACTGCTTGGAGTTTGGAAAAGAAGCTTTGCTTCTTTCGCTCGTAAGTAGTTTGAATTCCATGTTTTACGAATCAAATTTAGAGGATTATTATCACCATTGACTCCTTTGATCTTCATCTCTTTTAGAAGAGAACCTGGTTCCCCGCTGAGGTGCACTGACGAGGCCTTCACCTTCGATGGCAAAACCCGAAGCTTATCAATCTTCACTTTTACCCCTGCCCACTCTTCAATACCTTCTTCAAGCTTAAGGTCAAAAGCTTTACTGTTATGATAAAACAGGACACCCAAAACAAACACAAGAGAACTTACCAAGACACCAGTAAATAACAATAACTGGACAACTCTCCATTTGCGCCCTTTATTACTTTGTTCTTTATCAGGCTGATCGGAGCGACGACGACGCACTCTTTTTTTGATAGCTGTGCTCCCGTCTTTTCGAACCACTAGCTGTCCTTCATCATTTCTTTCATCATTTTGACGAAGACGTTCCATCATCTCGTCTACAGAATACTTTTGGGGATTTTCTTTATTGAAATTACTCACCTTCTATTAGGGGGATAATATTAAGCCTTTTCTTTAAAGCGGGTTACCTCCTGCATCTGTCACTCTCGCAGTGACAAAGACGATAAAGGCGGTGCGATTAGGTTCTTGGCTTTTTCGTTGAAAAAACCTCCCCACACCAGGAAGATCTCCTAAAATTGGAGTCTTATCTTCTACGTTTTGCACTGATTCAGTAAGGATTCCTCCTAACGCAATGGTAGTTCCCGAATAAATATCTACTGAAGTATTGGTTTTAACAGTTCTGAACAGCGGCTGTAAAATACGATTCGATATTCCTCCGAAAGGACGTGGCACTCCTTGATCATCCGCTAATAAAAAGGGTGTCCCCCAATTTAAAAAGCCTTCCAGATCTCTGCGCACTGGAGCAAGGCGTAAACTAATAATATTAGTCTGACGGTCAACATTTGCTTCAACCTCTAAAAGCACGCCCACCTTTTGCATCGTAAAGGACGTCGGTGTCGCTGGAGCACCAACAATCGCAGAAGCTTCCGTGATCCCATCACCAATTGTAATACGATCTTCTTCATCTTCTCCTGAGCCACCGGTCGAAATGGTAGGTGGTTCATATTCTTCAGGATAAATCAATTCACGCACGGCCTCTACCGTGGCGACCTGCCCTGGACGTAGCACCACATTAGAACCCGCTAACGCATCGGTGCCTTTGGCTTGTGATAAACCTCTTAAAATGGCCTGCAGCCCTCCTTCTCTTATCAAAGCATTAGCACTTAATACCCCTGGAGCTTTATTCGACGAGCGATTAAATACATTTAACAAATCAATCGCGTCAGTAGCTGTAACCGCTCCCGAAGCTTCATCTCCACTTCGGTTCCCATTAGTCACTGGGCTAAATCCAGAAGTAGAAAATGGAGAAGTCACATCAGGATTCTGATTCCCAACAGTTCCACCACCTAGCGTTAGATCTCCGCCTACCGAAAACCCACTAATGAGCCAATCATAACCTAGCTCCTCTACAATATTTTCATTCACCTCAATGAATTTTGTTTCAACTGTGATAGCAACTGGATCTTCCGAAATAATGGCTTCTACAATTTGACTCACTAAATCCAAATTAAGACGTGTGTTTTTTACTGTAAGCACACTCCCTTGAGGATCAAAACTTGCAAATGCATACGAGCCATCAGGAAAAGAAACCCCTCGCCTCTCAAAAAAGTCTTTTGGTGAAAGTTTTTCTACTAAAAGAGCTCTTTCTTCAACTTCATTAGCAAAAGGGTCTCGTTCTTTCACTTGGCGATTAATCGCTTCTCTACTCAAAAAATCTGGTGGGACACGGAAACTTCTCACATACAGCGTATCTGTCACTGAACCAACCGGCTGAATGATCACGGCAAACTCATCATACTTAGCCTGGGTTTGTGTCACTTCACACATGTAAGTAACAGCCTGCCTGAGCGGCACGTTAGTGAGTTTCAAATCAAACCGAATCCCCTCAATTTGTTTGGTTTTTTCTCCTGAACCATCTCCAATATCAATAACAAAATTGATTCCTGATTGAGGTGTTCCAGGAGGGCTTAAATCATTTTGGACCGAAAGTTGCTGTAAAAAATCGACGGCTTCTCGTAGAGAAACCTGTTCTAAATTAATTTCAGGAATCACAATTTTGTTAATTCTATTTCGAGCCGTAATCGCACTTTGACTTCCCACCTCACCTAAAGGCACCGCATTGAGTAACTGATCATCGATAATGTTGGATTTTCTTTTATCTTCCCAAGAAGCGTCTAATTCCTCCAAGAATTTAGCTCTCGAATGATCATAGGCTGTTTTGAAGTAATTAGCGTTCTCCTGATTGCTTCTTTCTAAACCTCGACGTGCTGCTTTATTATAAGGATCTAAACGAAGCACCTGCTCATAGTGTGCATCAGCCTGATCGAATTGACCTAAGTCATGAGCTCCTTGAGCGAGATATAATAAGCGGCGGACTTGATCGACCTCTTTAACATGTTGCGAAGTTACCGCAGGATTCGTTCGAATAGGGTCATCAATTTGATTAAGATACGTTTGCGCTCCCAAATGATTTGGCGCAATTTCTTTTCGCAAAGCCGTTTCCAGCACTGCTTTTGCCTTTGATTGTTTCCCTTGTCGAACAAGCTTCTTAGCGTGTTCAACAGCCGCCGTTGCATAGCGTTCGGTTGCAGCGCTACGCAAAGCTTTCACCGAAAGAGCGTTTTCACCTAAGCCTGATATCGCTTTTTCATACTCTTTCAGAGCCTCTCCATAAGACTGCGCTTCATAAAATCGATCTCCAGCGAGTAGAGCTTGTTGAGCGGTTGCTTGGTCTTGTAACCGTTTTTCTTGCTCGCGCTGAAATAATGATTCAGCCGGAACCAATCCTGAAAAGCATAAGCTAAACAGAAGGACTCTAATGAAAGTCCGTAATTTTGATGTTTGTTTCAGGAAAAGCAACATAAACAGAGGGGTTATATACAAAGTGAAAACCACCTCCGTCAGCAAAAAATACGTATTTCTTTCATTTATTTTAATAATAAGTCCATTTGTTGCCAATAAAGCTGCCTTTCAAGGCGTTGAACTTTTTTTACTTCACGAGCGAGCTCATGTTTTTGCATCAAAAGGCGAGACTTAAGGATCAGGTAAGACTGCGAGCGGATTATGGTGTTCATAAAGACACCTTAAGATGATAACCCTCTCTGTAAAGTGTTTTTTTGAACACCATTCTATTTAGCACTACGCAGAATCCGATCAACCGTATGTTTCGTCACGATGTTACCATTCGCTCCCCGGCTTTTTACTGCGATTTCACCAAAATGAAATTCACGAGCTAAATTGCGTAATTTCAACTCTTCTTTAAGATGAACTGTGACCACATTGTCGCCACTCGCCTCTTCACTATCATGAACTGCAAAATATAAAATTCGAGAACCTGGAGTCCCTTTCGTTAACATGTATTCTTTGTCACGAGTGACTCCTCCAAGGCGGAATCTTTTTGCCAAGGTATTTCCATTTTTTCCGTCACGATAAATGAGAGAATAGATTTTCTCTTCGTCCTTCTTTAAAAGTGCAATGTGAATAGGGCGTTTCCCAATAAAGACTTTATCCGCCACTTTCATCACTCTTACCGCACCATCCGCAGTGAAGGAAACCACGTCATCTAATTTCGAGCACTTGCAAAGAGACTCTTCTTTTTTCAGCGCCCAACCCGCAAATCCATTTTTCCGATCAACATAGAGAGTCTCTGTCGCCATGACTACTTGGCTCCGATCTACCCGTTCAAAACTCGAAATTTTAGTTCGACGTTCTCGACCTTTTCCATACGTCTTTTTCAGGTGTTCATAGAACTTAATCGTGAAACGAGTCAGATTGCGCAAATTTTTCTCCGTTTCAGCGATCGTCTCTTCAAGAAGGTTGATGGCTTCGTTCGCCTTAAAGGAATCAAATTTAGAAATACGCTTAATTCGGATCTCGGTTAATCGAACCAGGTCTTCTTCACTCACCTCTCGTTTCAATAATTTCTTAAATGGTTTTAATCCATCATCAATGGCTTTGAGAACGGCCTCCCAAGTTTCACATTCTTCAATATCGTGATAAATTCGGTTCTCGATAAAGATTCGCTCTAAAGAACTAAAGTGCCATTTGTCGTTAAGCTCCCCTAATTTAATTTCGAGTTCTTTTCCAAGTAACTCTTTTGTTCTTAAGGCTGAGATTGTCAAAATCTCAGAAACTGGCAGAAATTCTGGGCGCCCATTTAAAATCACACCGGCATTAGGAGAAATCGAGACCTCGCAATCCGTAAAGGCATAAAGAGCATCTCGACATTGTTGCGCATCAACCCCAGCAGGTAAGTGCACTAAAATATCCGCTGTTGCCGCCGTATTATCTTCTATTTTAGCAATCTTGATCTTTCCCTTTTCATTAGCAGAAACAATGGAATCCATCAAAGAGCTTGTCGTCACTCCGAATGGAAGTTCCACAATTCTTAAAAGCTTTGATTTTTCGATCTCGATTAGAGCCCGAACCCGAAGCCTGCCCCCTTTCAGGCCCTCTTTATAATCAGAAGCATCCATAATACCTCCGGTTGGAAAATCAGGAAAAAGCTCAAACGGCTGTTTTCTAAGCGTCGCAATAGAAGCATCGATTAACTCAATAAAATTATGAGGAAGGATCTTACACGCAAGCCCCACTGCAATCCCTTCTACCCCTTGGGCAAGAAGGAGTGGAAACTTCACGGGAAGAGTCTGGGGCTCTTTGTTCCGACCATCATAACTTGCGAGCCAATCTGTCGTCTTAGGATTAAAAACGACCTCGAGTGCAAAGGGCGTTAATCGCGCCTCAATATAACGAGATGCCGCTGCTCGATCTCCGGTAAGAGTATTTCCCCAGTTTCCTTGCGTATCAATGAGCAGATCTTTCTGGCCGATATTAACCATTGCATCACCAATCGAAGCGTCGCCATGAGGATGATACTTCATTGTATTCCCGACCACATTTGCGACCTTGTTATAACGCCCATCATCAAGCTCCTTCATCGAATGAAGAATCCGGCGTTGCACAGGCTTCAAGCCATCATTTAAATGAGGCACCGCACGCTCCAGAATCACATAACTCGCATAATCGAGAAAGTAATCCGAATACATCCCGCCAAGGCTTGCATGTTCGTGTTCAGGAATCTCTTGCATGATGCCTGAGATTATTAAGAAATCTTAAATAATTGAGCAAGTCTCGATTCTACAGAACAGAGCTTGGCGGTGTCAGTAAAACATTCTCAGAGTATCAGCCGCTCCGAAATAAACTTTGCTCTAAAAACAAAGAGACTACTCCACAATCAAGCAGAACGTAAGTCTGTAGCAGCTGGGATCCAAACACCCCACTTTCTCATCTCATTTAACGAATGAAAAAACCAGCGACTTGGCCTGAAGGAATGACCGTCATCTCGGCTAGCATATCAGGATACCCACCACGTTGAAAGTCGACCTTCCAAAGATAAACTTTTGCTTGATGCTTATCAATGACGCCTAAATATTCTTTGCGGTATCCTTCTTTCATCACCTTGGAGAGATCATCTGAAACCTTTGTGAAAATCTTCTCGGTCATGGTCTCTTTCATCCTGTCATCACAGACCGATTCAAATTGAGCTAGGTTTGCTTCCTTTACCGCCTTTAAAAGAACTTTAAGGGTCGTTTCTACTGTTTCAGGAGCCTCACCAGCTCGTGAAACCATGGAAAAAACTCCTAAGAAAAAAAGAATAAGAAATTGTCGTTTCATTTTATTTTAAATATTTCGCTCCAGTAATACCCGATCTCCTAAGACAACCATGTCAATACTCCCAGTAAGCGTTTTATCAAGAAATGGGGTATTTGAGCTAAGAGACTTCATATAATCCTTTGTAAAAGTAGTCTCTCCTTCCTCATTAAAAAGAAGCAAATCAACTCGAGCTCCTTCTGAAATCGGAACAGGGGCTAAACGCATCATTCGGCGAGGTTCAGCTGAATAACGAAGGACGAGATCCTGCCAAGTTAACTTCTCTTCTTTTACGAAATAATGATACATCGAAATGAGAGCTGTTTCTAACCCAGTGATCCCATTGGGTGCATTGACGAAATCTTGTTGCTTTTCGAACTCTGCATGAGGCGCATGATCCGTCGCAAGAATATCAAAGACACCCTCTTTAAATCCCTGTAAGAGAAGCTCATTATCTTTCTTTGTCCGCAAAGGAGGGTTCATCTTATAGTGAGTATCGTAGTCACCAATATCTTCATCACAGAATAAGAGGTGGTGAGGAGAAACTTCAGCCGTAACCTTAGCTCCCATCGTCTTCCACCAGCGAATCGTTTCCATTCCTAGCGCGGAAGAAACATGCTGAATATGAACATGAGCTCCTGCGGCATGAGCGATCCTAATATCACGGTCTAAGCAGATTTCTTCTGCAATAGCAGGACTCCCTTGAATCCCGAGTTTATAACTCATCGCTCCCTCATTCATGGCCCGAGGCCCAGCGAGATCTTCGACTTCGCAATGACTCGCAAAAAAACAATCAAAATTCTCAGCATACTGCATAGCACGTAATAAAGTGCTCGACTCAGGAACCGCATCACCATCATCGGTGATCATAACAACGCCTTGATCACGCATTCCGCTCATCGCTGCTAATTCTTTCCCTTCCCGACCTTTTGTAATACACCCCGAAGTCAGCACTGGGATTCGGCTCACTTCTTTCGCTTTTGCCAAGACTTGTTTTACCACCGCTCCTGAATCAATCGCAGGAGTCGTGTTCGGCATCATCACCACCCCGGTGATTCCTCCATTAATAGCCGCTTCTGATCCAGACTGAATCGTCTCTTTATGCTCCCCTCCAGGCTCGCGGAAATGAACATGAGTGTCGAACATCGCTGGCATGAGAAGGCGGCCGGCCCCTTCAACAACCTTAACTCCTTCAGGAGCGACGAGATTCTGGCCAATGCGCTGGATGACGCCCTCTTGAATGAGAACATCTTGAGATTCAGTCACAGCCGCTTCTTCAGAAGCGATCCGGACATTGCGGAAAAGTAAATCAGACATAAAAATAGATAAAATTAAGTAAGGGTGCCTGTTTGAGGCTTCAAGTAATACAGAGCTGCCATTCGCGCCGCGATGCCGTTCTCCACTTGTTGGTTAATGAGAGATCTCTCATATTCCATTACCTCAT
This sequence comes from uncultured Verrucomicrobiales bacterium, assembly GCA_937951675.1. Taxonomy (GTDB): domain Bacteria; phylum Verrucomicrobiota; class Verrucomicrobiia; order Verrucomicrobiales; family Akkermansiaceae; genus CALFBI01. Next base: position 41,252 of record CALFBI010000011.1, on the reverse strand, counting down.
GACAGAGCTCTACTCCTCGGTTCACAGGACCAGGGTGCATGATGTAAACTCCCGCGTCGGAAAGTTGTTTGAGCCGTTCGGAAGTGATTCCAAAAAGTTGATGATATTCGCGAAGGCTTGGGAAGAACTGAGCTTTTTGACGCTCCATCTGGACGCGAAGTAAGTAGACCACATCTGGCTTCCACTTCATCGCGTCTTCATAACTGGTGAAACGAGGGATTTCGGGCGCACAATATTCAGGAACAAGAGACCCAGGACCTAAGAAGGCAACCTCGACTCCTAATTTCTTAAACAAAGTGCTCGTCGAGCGTGCAACCCTACTATGGAGAACATCACCGACAATGAGGACTCTCTTATTCACCTGATCGGGAAACACTTCCTTGAGCGTAAAGGCGTCGAGTAAAGCTTGCGTAGGATGAGCATGGGCGCCGTCTCCAGCATTAATCACCGAAGCCTGTGTCATGCGAGAAAGCATCGCAGGAAGTCCCGGCATCTGATGTCGCACCACGATGTAATCGGTGCGCATTGCCTGCAAGGTTGCGATCGTATCCTGAATCGATTCGCCTTTAACGACAGAAGAATGGGGCACGTCGAAATTCGTCACATCCGCGGAAAGCCTCTTGGCCGCGACCTCAAAAGAAGAGAGCGTGCGGGTGCTTGGTTCATAGAAAAGCATCAAAACAGATTTTCCCTTCAGAGCAGGCACCTTCTTCACAGAACGGGTAAAAAGCTCTTTAAAAGGACTTGCTTGCTCTAAAATGGAATCGATATCTTCTCGACTCAGTGACTCGATATCTAAGAGGTCTTTACGTGCTACACTCATTCTTCAAGAAGCTTTTACAATTTCTACGGAATCTTCGCCATCGGTATTTTCAAGTTTCACAAGCACATGGTCTTTTCGCTCTGTTTCTAACTTGATTCCGACGTAATCAGGCTGAATTGGTAGCTCGCGATGCCCGCGGTCAATTAAAACCGCCAATTCGACTTTCCCTGGGCGGCCATAATCGGCCAAAGCATCGAGTGCGGCCCGAATGGTGCGGCCTGTGAAAAGCACGTCATCCACCAGAATGATGTGAGCGCCTTCCACGTCGAAAGACAGATCACTGCCTTCTAGCTTTGGGTTTGAGGTGAGATGCCCGTAATCATCACGGTAGAGAGAAATATCCAGCACTCCGAAGTCCACCTCACGGTCTTCTTCTGAAGCGAGCTCATGGCAAAGGCGCTCGGCAACCTCATCGCCGCGACTCCGGATACCAACAATCGCCACGGGAGCGTCTGATAGGTTCTCTCGAATCAAAGAAGCCAGCGTCTGAACTCCTTGATAAAGCTCGTCTGGGCCCATCATGATTTTAAAGGAGCAAAGTTCATAATGCCGATGTCGTTACGTCTTTGCGCTCCCTCAAATTGCAGATGTGAAACCTGCTCGTAGGCCTGTTTCACCGCGCTGCCTCGATCCTCGCTTTGAGCGACGACGGCAAGAACACGGCCTCCATTAGTCTCCCACTGGCCTGCTGCATTTTTCTTTGTGCCAGCATGATAGACTGAAGCTCCTTCCACCTGTTCAAAACCGGTAATCACATCTCCCGAACGTGAAGTCACAGGATAACCTGCAGAGGCGAGGATTAAACAAACGCTCCACCCTTGCTTAAAACGAATCAAACTCCGATCAAGTTCGCCCTGTGCTCCTTTCAAACAATAAGTGGCCAGATCTCCCTCCATAAGAGGCATCACGGCTTGGCATTCAGGATCTCCAAAGCGGCAATTGTATTCGATAATTTTAGGACCTTCCTTCGTCATCATCAATCCAAAGTAAATAAAGCCTTTATAACCAAGCTTCTCTTTCACTAGACCTGCTACAGTTGGCTTCACAATCGTTTCCTCGATTTGAGCAAGCTCCTCTTTTGTGACGAGGCTCAAGCTCGCTACGGCTCCCATTCCTCCTGTATTGGGTCCTTTATCACCGTCGAGAGCGCGCTTATAGTCACGTGCTGGGGTGAAAATCTGATACTGATCTCCGCTCACTGCGGCAAAAACTGAAACCTCGGGCCCGATGAGGCATTCTTCTACTAAAAGACGACCTGCACCAAAGCGGCGTTCTTCCATGACTTCTTTGAGAAAGTCTTCCGCTTCCGCCTCCGTGAAACAAACCGCGACACCTTTTCCGGCCGCCAGTCCGTCGAACTTTAAAACGGTCGGATAAACTCCCGCAATTGCGGCGCGGGCCTCATCAGCCGTGGCACAACCTGTCGCCTTCCCAGTCGGGATGCCTTGGCGGTTCATAAATTCCTTCGCGAACTCTTTACTCGCTTCGAGTTGAGCGCCTTCTTTCGGTGGGCCCCAACAAGGAATCCCTGCTGCCGCACAAGCATTAGCAAGACCTTCGTCCTTTACCAAATAGCTTTCCTCTCCTGCGACACAAAGATCGATCGAAAGCTCTTTCATTTTAGCAATCAAACTCGCCAAGCCATCAGCCTCAACAAGAGTCGCGAGAGACTCGATTGCATCACTTCCAGGGAAACTGTAGAGACGCGGAGACGAGGGAGACTCCGATAATGCTTTGAGAAGCGCGTGCTCGCGACCACCTTTACCAACTACAAGAATGTTCATCAGGGGAGTTTCTCTGAAAAAGGAACCACTCAGACAAGCGGGAAAGGGTAATATCTGAGAAAAAAGACTTCAAAAGAGCCTCAAGCCCCCTCTTTCATCTCATAGAGTTCAAAATAAGGCCTCAACCTTTCTAAAAAACAATCGCTTTATAATCTTCCTCGCTCACGCAACAGGGGTCCGCAACGACGAAATGGTCTGGGGCTATTTCCCCCATCATCATCTCCATCCCAATCGTCTCTTCATATTTGGGATGATTCATGCGATGACCAAACGCGCTTCCGGCAGGAGGATTGAGTGGGGAAGGAACCTCTCCTGGCACGATCACACTCTCCCGTTTCTGAGTCGGGTCAGGAACGGGAATAGAATCGATCAACGCCTTGGTATAAGCATGACGAGGGTCTTTATACAAATCCTGTGCGTGCGCCGTCTCGACAATCTTACCTAAATACATCACGGCAACTCGATCCGAGAGGTGTTTTACCACCGCCAGGTCATGTGCAATGAAAAGATAACTTAAGCCGAGTTCAACCTGTAACTCACGAAGCAGGTTGAGCACTTGTGACTGCACCGAGACATCGAGCGCCGAAACGGGCTCATCTAAGACAATTAACTTCGGATTGAGAGCCAAGGCCCTTGCAATTCCAACTCGTTGCCGTTGCCCCCCTGAGAACTCATGCGGAAATTTGTCGATCGATTTTGCCGGTAAACCGACTCGATCTAACAAAGCAGCAACCCATTGCTTCCGCTCCACGGCATTTCCCTTTCCGTAAATCACGAGAGGCTCCATGAGCAATTCCCCAACAGACATCCGAGGATCCAAGGACTCGGAAGGGTCCTGAAAAACCATCTGCACTCGTTCTCGAATTGGAAGCATCTGACGCGGTTTCAATTGTGTTATATTACGACCAGCGTATTGAATCACCCCTGAAGTCGGATCAACCAGTCTTAGAATCGCTTTCCCTAGAGTTGATTTCCCGCAACCTGATTCTCCAACGAGCCCAAGTGTCTCGCCCTCCTTTATTTGCAGGGAGACTCCATCAACTGCTTTCACCGAACCTCGAGTGCGAGATAAAATCCCTCCTCGCACTGGAAAGTGAACTTTAAGATCAGAGATGTGTAACAGGTCTTGGGACATCATATTGAGGAGTTAAGGTAACACAAAGCGGGCAGTTCTCGACACTATGCATTGGCGCGATATTTTTTATCGTGGGACGTTCATCAGGATCTGCATCTTCACGTTCTAAACGCTGACAAAACCGACACCCATGCACAAAATCAGTAATAGAGGCAACTTGCCCTGGAATCGTCGGGAGCTCTGTTTGGGGCTCTCGGTCTAAGCGAGGAATCGAAGCTAATAAACCCTGCGTATAAGCATGTCGGGGATGAGCGAAAAGCTCTGTCGTTCTGGCTCGCTCGACTATTCGGCCCGCATACATCACCACCACCTCATCGGTGCATTGAGCAACAACTCCAAGATCATGAGTAATGAGTAAAGTCGACATCCCTCTTTCTTTTTGCAGCTTTTGAATCAGATCTAGAATCTGAGACTGGACCGTAACATCTAAAGCGGTCGTGGGTTCATCTGCGATGAGAAGCTTCGGGTCACAACTCAAGGCGATCGCGATCATCACTCTTTGTCGCATTCCTCCTGACAACTGATGCGGATAAGCTGAGAGGCGTTCTTCGGGAGCCGGTATTCCGACTTCGGTGAGAAGGCTTAACGCTTTCTTTAAAGCGTTCCGGTGAGAAATTTTTTGGTGCAGACGAATCGCTTCGACGAGCTGTTTGCCAATCCGGTGAACAGGGTTCAAAGCTGCCATTGGCTCCTGAAAAATAATTCCAATTTGCCCTCCGCGCACTTTTTGAAGCTCTCGGTCACTGACTTGTCGTAAATCTTTTCCTTCGAATAAAATCTCCCCCTCCAGCACTTGACCTGCAGGTTTCGGAAGTAAATCCACAATCGACATTGCAGTCACACTTTTCCCACAACCTGACTCCCCAACAAGACCGACCGTTTTACCTACAGGAATATCAAAACTCACTCGGTCCACGGCCCTAACCCAACCTCGATCAGTTTGGAAACTTGTCACCAAGTTATGAATCTCCAGTAAACTCTCACTCATGGTCTGTTTGCTTTGTTGGGGTGATTTTCTTTAAGCGATATTCTTCGATCACCTTTTGCACTTCAGGAAAAGCCTTCCCTACTCGTTTCGCTGATAACGTGTCCTGCTTCACTTCCTCATCAATCCAAAATAAATAGGAATCAAGAGGTGAATAGTAGTGTGGCGCACAAAATCGGGTCTCTTCAGTATCGGGCCAACGCATCCAACGCCAACAACCAATCCGAACAAATTCATTAGCATAGGAGGGAATAAAAATGGCTTCATCATGAATGATTTTTTGAATCTTTAAGCCCACTTCACGAAGTTCTTCTTGGGTCCTGGCATTACGGTGAGCTTTGCATAGCACATCCATCTTTGGGTCCGAGTAACTATTAATATTATTAGTATTAGCCTTACGGTTCCCCTTCTCATCGTAGGCGTTTTTCCCGTAGAAAAATTGATAGAAGCTTGGAGAAATCGAACCAACACCCCATCCAAGAAAAGCCATTTGATGCTCTTTCTTGACGACCTTACCGAAAAAGACTGAATTCTCCTGCCCGTCAAGAATAAGGTCGAGCCCCGCTTTTTTAGCCTCTTCCTTTAGAATCGTCATCGTCGCCACAGCCGTAGGATCAAGACTTCGATACGAGACAGCGACCTCTAAGCGTTTTCCATTCTCCTGAATCAAGATCCCATCACCTCCCTCATTTACATAACCCGCTTTGGCAAAAGATTGGCGTGCCTCTTGGATCGAATAGGGAGAAGCCGACAACCCTGACAAGGTGTATTTGCCATACCCTTGCGCGAAACTTTGGAGACGAGAATAGTCTCCCTGATAAATCACATCGATCACCTTTTGCCAGTTCATGGCAAACCCGATCCCCTGGCGGGTATTAAGATCTTTAAGAACCTCCTCTGCGAGATTGAGGTAAAGGCCCCGAGGAATACGTGGGTATTGATTATAAAAACAATAGCGTTCGATATACCCTTTGAATACCTCTCTTATCTCGGACTTTTCATACCAATAATTGGGACGAGTCAGGCCAAAAGCATCAAGCTCGCCGAGACGGAAAAGCTCCCAGGCTTTATTCTCGTCACGAATGACAGTGTAGCGCACTTTATCCACATTATAAGCATACTGATAATAGCGCTTATCCTTGGCCCACCAATCTTTCGCTCTGGTCAGAGTGATGGAAACCCCTTTTTTAATATCTTCAGGCTTCACATAGTAGGCGCCTGTCGTAGGTGGGACCTTCCACTGATAACGCTGCTCGTAATCAGGACCGTATTCTTGATAAAAATGACTGGGCGCAGGTGAAAGACTGCCATCTAAGGCCCCGTGTGGCTTGGGCTCTGGTAAGCTGACCGCCACGACATCCTCTCCGTATGTCGCAATCTGAGCCAATTGTTCACGGTAATACTGCTTTGCAAAAGGAGCTAAAACATGATCTGAAACTCGAAGGTAGGCCGCTACTTGGAAATCGCGCGCTTTTACTTTGACTCCATCATTATAAGCGGCATCAGGATCCAAGCGGTAGAAAATCGTGCGACCATCTTTACTCAGAGCCCACTCTGTTGCTAACCCTGGAATCAGAGCTTTTGTTTTAGGGTGAACCCCTATGAGACTCACTCCTAACTTATCATATAAATCCCCACGAAAAGAATGATTCGAATTGGGGCCAAAAGGACGCAATGTCGGGGGAAAACTCGTCATAAAAGTGCGATACACTCCACCCTTTTTAGACCTCGGGTCACCTATCAGTGGTTGATCCATTCCATTTTCCCAGATGAGATCTTTTGGAAGATCGCTGGCTTCAAAGTGTGCAAAATAATCTCCAAGCTCTAAGCGAAACTGGAGTCTCTCTACCGCTCGGTTCAGATCCGCAAGTTCATCCTCATTGACTTTGCTGGCACCTTCCTCTTTTTGAGAATCTTGTGCAGATGACTCTTTTAGTAATTGGGCTCTTTCTTCTACTTTCAGAGCATACTCTTGCGAGAGCCATTTTTTGATATATTGATTATATTGAGGAGCAAATTCTTCAAAACCAGTTCCGGTTTCTTCTTCTGATGTTTTTGCCAACACTCCCCCTACACTCATCCATAAGAGCAAGAGTGGTGAATAGAGGAGGTAGGAAAAAATTCTCATCGGTAATAACTATGTTTTTTAGGATCCAAGGCTTCCCGAACCGCTTCGCCAATAAAGGTCACTAGAACAAGAAGGCCGACTAATACTACAAAGGAAGCTGTGATCAACCAAGGCGAAGAAAGATGATCTAACCCATCGCGTAAAAGCTTTCCCCAAGTCGCATAGCGTGGAGGTAATCCAAATCCCAAATAATCAAGAGAAGTCAAGGCGAGAACAATTCCAGATAAGGAGAACGGAACAAGAGTCACTAAAATAGCGGCCGTATTAGGTAAAATGTGTCGCATTAAAATGCGCCCTGTATTCGCGCCAATGACTCGACTCGCTGCTACATAATCACGCGCTTTCTCTTTCAAAGCAGCAGTCCGCATCAAATACGTCATCCCCATCCAGCCAAAGAGCATTAAAATAAAGAGAATCATTCCTAAACCTGCCGAATCTTTCAACTGAGCCGGAATGGCCGCGCTCATAATAATAACGACATAGAGAAAAGGAATATTTGAAAAAATCTCAATCAAGCGCTGCACGATGAGGTCAAAACTCCCACCGAAAAAGCCCATTAATAAACCCACTGTAATCCCAATCAAATAAACACACGGTATATAAATCAAAACGGCCTTAATATTCACCTGTAATCCTCCATAAAGATAAGCCACTACATCATACCCTTGCGAAGTTGTTCCCAATAAATGTCTTGGCTCATCATAGATCTGAGGAGGTGAAGGAGGGAAATGAACGATATAATACTCCTCTTTTGTATTTGCCAAAAAAGCCTTTTGATCCCCATTACCAAACCAATCCTCTTTCAATAATTTCCCCTTCTCATATTCAGCACTGTAAAGACGCTGACGATTTTCATCCCAACCATCAGCTCTTCCGTCTTTCTTACCCGCTCGGTAACGGTAGCGTAAATGTATTTTCTCAGGCTGATAAGGGTCATAAATACGTGCTGCTAATCCGGAATAAGGTTTCTGAGTCATGGCCCCTACCAACAAGCCATTCTCTTGTAGTATTAATTTCTCAGCAGTCGCTGAAATCGTATCATCCGTTGGAGAGTAAGGCACCAGTGGCATGAAAACTTTACCCTCTCCACTTGCCTCAAGCTTCCTCTTCAAAAAACGATAGTCTGCCGGAGCATCCGCCAGATTCCCTTGTAATCCGTAGTCTTTTCCTTTTTCAACTTTTCGCGTCAAAGCAGGAAACGTCATCTTCCCCTCATATTGCACCACAAGAGCTTCCTTCCCCACTAGGACATGATCTAATGAAGCTAACAAAACTAACAACCCTAGGATCCATAACGAAATGTAACCTCTCCGAATACTCCGAAACCGCTCCCAGCGGCGCACCGTCACAGGATTCCGTAAGCGCTTCTTCCCCCCACGAGAGAAAAGCCAGCCTCCTAATAAAAACAGGACCATAACATACCCCCACCCAAACCAATTAAAGGTCACTCCGCCTGCTTCTGAATTGAGCCATGAAATACTACGCCCCACCGTAAAGCCCCATCTTGCAGTTGGAAACTCAAGCGCCATGACTTCTCCTACCGCACCTAGGACGGCTAGTAGAAAGCAAAGACAAGCGGCGAATCGATACATAGAGCTTATATTATTATTTAAATTTCACGCGAGGGTCCACCATCGCCACAATGACATCAGAAAGGATGTTTCCCAAAAGCATTAAGAAGGCTGAAATAGTGAGAGTCCCCATGATAACAGGGACATCAACATCAAGAATAGCCTGATATTGCAATAGCCCGAAGCCTTGGATATCAAACACCTTTTCGATCAACATGCTGCCACTAATAATGATCGTAATGAGGCCTCCTAATCCCGTTGCGATGGGAATAAACGAATTACGGAAAGCATGTTTCCATACCGCATTTGGAAAACTCACTCCCTTTGCAACCGCCGTCCGCACGTAATCAGCAGAAAGGTGATCCATTAAATTATTTTTCATCATCATGGTCGTGCTCGCAAAAGCACCCACCAGATAAGCCGAAAGCGGAAGCACGGTATGATGCGCGATATCCTTCACTTTCTCCCATGGCGTAAACCCGTCAAACTCCGAACTCGTCATTCCAAAAAGAGGAAACAGATCCATCCTCGCTCCGAGATAAACAAGTAAAATAGCTCCTAAGGCGAAACCTGGAATTGAATAACCAATAAAAATCAAAATAGAAGTCACGTTATCTAAAGCAGTGCGATGCTTGATCGCCTTCATGACCCCGAGCGGTAGGCAAACGAGGTAAGTAATCACCGCCGTCAGCAAACCAAAATAAAGAGCCACTGGAATGCGCTGGCGAATCATGCTCCAGACCGAATCACCAAAGCGGTGCGACTCTCCTAGATCACCCTGTATGAGCCCTCGGAACTTTGGGCGGTAAGCAACCGCTCGATAAGAATAATTCTGAGGAGCCTTCTCTACCGAAAGTTGTGTCCGCTTTGCCCAGCGTTTTTGGCGCTCTTGAGGGGACTCGATTCGAACCGTCCATCCTTGTTCACCAAGACTTTTTCCTGATTCCAACATTGTTGCGGATAGAACTTGATTCCCTTCGCGCACCACTTTGGCTTGCGTGCCGACTCCTTTCAATACGATCAGAGTTTCGTTCTCCGAATCTTGGATTTGACTCGACCCGACTTGATCAAGCCGTTTTGCGGAAAATTCGCTTTTACTCAAATCAACTTCTCTTTCCCAAACTCCAAGCCACTGAAGATAAGCAACACCAACCGATTTATCATATCCATATTGCTCCTCAAGAGCCTCTGCCGAGTCATCATTGAGTCCTCCTCCACCCTCTTCTTTAGAACGGTCTGATTGTTGCTCTTCGTTCCCGGAAGACATGGCAGCCTGCATCGCCTGAGCAACCGGCCCACCTGGCACGAGTCTAGATACAAAAAAGACCAAAAACGTCACTCCCAACATCGTCACAGGAACGAGAAGAAGACGGCGAAAGAGGTAAGCAAGCATCCGAAATTAATTAAGTTTCATAAACTAATAATAACTCGATCCAATCAGCAAGTGCGAAGCGTGCTCTTTCTCAGAAAACCCATAATCATCTTTCACACGCCTCTCCTCCCTTTTCTATTTGTCATCTGATCCGGCCTCATTAGCATAGCAACACCTCATTCATGCGTTTTCTCTCCTCCATTCTTGCCCTCCTTCTTTGTGTGCTTCTTTGCCAATGCGAAAGAAAGTCGACAGTGGAACTCTCCACGGCTGAAAAAGTGCTTATTATTGGGAATTCGAACGAGCCCAAAGCTCTAGACCCTCACCTTGTTTCTGGTGTGGTCGAGTCAAATATTCTTCGGTCTGTATTTGAAGGGCTTACTAATGATCACCCCTCTCTCGATGGGAAAGCGATCCCTGGTGCTGCCGCTCGATGGGAAAGTAATGCGGATGCGACTGAATGGACTTTCCACCTTCAGCCCAACGGGAAATGGTCAGACGGAACGCCTCTCACCGCTTCCGACTTTGTTTATTCCTTCCGCCGTATTCTTGATCCTGCTTTAGGGGCTAATTATACAGATATGCTTTATTATTTAGAAGGAGCGCAAGCCTACCATCAGGGAAAAACGAAAGACCCTGAAACGATTGGAGCTCAAGCGGTCGACCCTCTGACTTTGAAGCTCACCCTTTCCAAGCCTACTCCATTTCTTCCTGAAATCGTCAAGCACATGACCTGGTTCCCAGTTCCTCGGCATCTGATTGAGGTCCACGGGGAAATGAATGAACCTCATACCGCCTGGACCAAAGAGGAAAATATGATTGGCAACGGCCCTTTTCAGCTCAAGGCATGGCGCCTCAATCACAAAGTTGAAGTCGAGCGTAACCCTCATTATTGGGATCATGAAAACGTCCTTCTCAACGGAATTCAGTTTCTCCCCATTAAGAACGCCTTCACCGAAGCTCGAATGTTTCTCGATGACCTCATTCACGTGAGTGACAAGCTGCCGGCTGAAATGATTGATCAGATGGAAACGAAGTTCCCTGAAATGGTCCGCAAAGAACCTTATGTAGGGGTAACCTATGTCACTTGTAATTTAAAACGGAGCCCCTTTGAGCAAGCGTCTTTACGAGAAGCTCTCGCAGCCTCTATTAATCAACAAGCGATCATTGATAACATCTTACGGGGGGGAGAAAGAGCAGCTTATGGATTCACTCCTGCTTTTGGAGATTACCTCCCTCCTCGCGCTGTTTCCTACCAACCTAATGAAGCCCAAAAATCACTTGCTCAATCCACCTTTGATCAACGCGAACTCCATCTTCTCATTACTGATAGTGAAGCCTCTAAAGCCATCGGAGAAGCACTCCAAAGCATGTGGCAACAAACTCTTGGAATCAATGTCCGCCTCGAGATCCGGGAATGGACAACCTATCTCGCTCGTCGTCGAAAGGGAGAATACGATATGGTGCTCTGTAACTGGATTGGAGACTTTCTCGACCCGACCACTTTTCTAGACCTGTGGAAAGTGGATAACCCTAACAATACCTGTGGTTTTCAGCTGCCGCAATATGATCAACTTCTAAATAAAGCCTCTCTCACTGTCGACCCCACGCAACGGCTTCAAACCTTACAAAAAGCGGAAACCGAATTGCTTCAATTTAAGCCCATGCTTCCCATTTACTGGCGCACTAAAATTTATCTCAAAAGACCTGAGGTTAAAGGATGGAACCCTTTACTCCTCAATAATCATCCCTATAAATTTGTCGATCTCGTTCCTCCGCCTCAATCATGATTGCACTCGTTACACGACGAACTCTCCAGACTCTCATTGTCGTCTTCTTACTCGTTACCTTTACCTTCATCGCGATTCGCCTGATCCCAGGAAATCCCCTTGAAAGTGATAAAGCAACGAGCTCTGAAGTCATGAAGCGCATGGCTGAGCCCTTTGGTTTTAATCGTCCTTATGTCACCCAATACCTCCTTTATTGGAAGAACTTACTCTTTAAAGGGGATCTCGGTCTTTCTACCACCTTACTAGGGCGCTCTGTCTCGGAAATTATAAGCACAAGCTTTCCGGTCTCGCTCATGCTAGGCCTGACCTCTTTGATCATCGGGGTCTTTGTTGGGATTCCGCTCGGGGTGATTGCCGCGATGAATAAAAACGGGTGGATTGACTACCTCTCTATGGTTCTCGCTATGGCTGGGATCTGCGTTCCTGCCTTTGTCCTCGGGCCCGTCTTACAACTCACCGTTGCGAGGCAATTTGATAGCATCAGCGCCGCCGGGTGGTCTCGGCCTGGAGACCTGATTCTTCCTGCCATCACACTTTCCGTTGGAGTCGCTGCGTATTTAGCCCGGTTAAGCCGTGGCGGAATGTTAGATATCCTTTCACAAGATTTTATTCGCACCGCTCACGCCAAGGGACTTCCTCTTAAAACGATTATTTTCAAGCACGCTCTCAAACCCTCCCTTCTCCCTGCCATCACCTACCTTGGCCCTGCTTTTGCGGCCATCATTACAGGATCTTTTGTGGTCGAAATCATCTTCCAAGTTCCAGGGATGGGGCAGCATTTCGTCAATGCGGTCATTTCTAAAGATCCTTTCCTTCTGCAAGGGCTTGTTCTCTTTTATGGCCTCATTATGGGAGGTGCTAATCTGATTGTTGACATCGTGATCGCCTTTCTTAACCCACGCCTCAGAGAAACCGCATGAGCACCCAAACTCCATCCAACAATAAAGGTTCATCTCTCTGGAATGATGCCTGGTTTCGACTTCGACAAAATAAACTCTCGATGGCAGGGCTCGTCGTCATCGTCATCATGATATTACTCTGCTTCGTCGGAAGATGGTTAGTCCCTCATGACCCTCGGCACCAACAGCTCGATCAAAAATTCGAAAGCTCTAGCGCCGAACACTGGCTCGGAATGGACCAGCTGGGACGAGACCTCTTTGTCCGAATCCTTGATGGAGGGCAAATCTCTCTCTTAGTTGCGATCTTAGCAACCATTCTTACCGTCACCGTCGGAGTCATTTATGGTGGCATCGCAGGTTATGTCGGAGGGAGAACTCATGCGGTCATGATGCGTATTGTCGACGGACTTCTCGCCATGCCTTTTTTAATCATCGTTATTTTATTCCGAGAGCTTATCTCTGCTCAACTTGGAAATGCGGAAGAATGGTTTGTGCAAACACTTGGCTGGAAAATCGAAATGGTGCGCCGAATCTCTAACCTAATCCCTTTAATCCTCGCGATCGCAGCATTTGGCTGGCTCACCATGGGTCGAATTGTTTGCAGCTCTGCAGCTGCCGTCACCAAACTCGAATTTATCGAAGCGGCGAGAAGCTTAGGCCTCTCTCACCGGCGTATCCTCTTCCGTCATATCCTCCCTAATATCATGGGGCCTGTGATCATTTACGCCACCCTCACGATCCCTACTTTCATTCTCTATGAAGCGACTCTCTCATTCATCGGGCTAGGCATTGAGCCGCCCAATGCTTCATGGGGAACCCTAATTAAGGAAGGGGCAAACTATTTGGAAACTCGCCCAAGTTTACTCCTCTTCCCTGCCGCATTTTTCTCGGTCACTCTTTTTGCCTTTAACTTCCTTGGGGACGGATTACGCGATGCATTAGATCCCAAGTCTTCTAAAGACTGATTCCTTTTCAGTCCAAAGGACGGTAGTTAAAGTAATCGAAGTCAGCCCAGATAAACTCTCCAGTCATATCCTGAGCGCAGATCCCGACAAAGCTTCCTGTGAAATTACTTAACGGAGAGCACCAGTCACCAAGGAACCCCGCATTAAGATCATTTTCGAATTCATGCCAGACTTCTCCGTCTTCAGACCACGCTAAATCGATTTTCTCATAATCAAGACTCAGCTTGAGGTGACAGTTTTCGGCGACTTTTTGATCAAGGATCAATTCGTCAGAATAGTCTAGAGTCTCTCCCCCCCCTAAATTCTGCCTCAGGCGACAGAGCTTCACATGCCCTTCATCAGCTCGAGTTAGGTAGAAATAAACGTAATGTTCGCGATCATAGTAAGCGATGATTCCAGCGATCTGTTTATCACTCTGAGGGTCAAAGCTCAGACAAGTCTCTACCTCCGCCACAAAATGCTGTCGACGACGAGCCACTAGACTCTGGTCAAAACGACTCATAAGAGAATCTCTCCCTTTCAAACTTAAATAACCCGAACGCCGAGAGAGTGAAAGCCAATCTTCACGAGCAGGCTCACGCAAAAATTGAAAATGAGGACTGAGCCGGTCTCCGTCGAAATGATCACAAGTCGGCTCTACTGGCCAAGGATATTCTGGAAGTTTAGGTCCTTCAATGGACTCCTCGGGCTGGCTCGATCCATTTGCAAGACGAGGCCATTCTCCTTCATTCCAAATCACTTTTTGAATCGCGGTTTCTCGCCCAAGAGGAGCGTAATACCCGTCATAACCAAATTCTTTCTGTTCCGCTGAGTCCTGTAAAATAGGGCGGTGGCAAAGATGCACCAGATACCATTCCCCGTCCTGAGTCTGAACAAGGTCACCGTGTCCTGACGACTGAATGACTAACTCCGAGTGACCCTCCGCTGTCAGCATCGGATTCGCTTCCATTCCTTCATAAGGACCAAAAAGACTTTCTGAACGTGCTAAAGAAACGGCATGCCGAAGAGCGGTGCCTCCTTCTGCCGTAAGCAGATAAAAAGCGTCATCACGCTCATAAATATGAGGACCTTCCGTGATCCCTTTTTCGGTTCCTTTCCAAATATCATGAATCGGGCCCACTAGCTTTTTCTGATCGTGATCATATTCTTGTAAAACAATGCCGTTGAACCGGGACTGTTCTGGACCAGGCCCTCCCATCACCATGTTCAAGAGGTATTTTTTTCCGTCAGAATGATGGTAAAGAGAAGGATCAAAACCTGAAGCATTGAGATAAACCGGTTCTGACCACGGACCCTCTACCGATTCTGCTGTTACCAAATAGTTAGGTGAGTCCGTCACGGGGCCTCCATGAGATCTGACATTGGTGTAGATCAACCAAAACAAGCCATCTGCATGTGTAAGACATGGTGCCCAAACCCCACCTGAATGTTGAGCCCCTTTCATATCGAGCTGACTTACTCGATCTAGTGGTTGAGGAAGAACTTTCCAGTTCTTCAGATCTTTGGAGTGATGGATTTGCACTCCCGGAAACCATTCAAAAGTTGAAGTTGCAATATAGTAATCGTCACCAACTCGCACGATCGAGGGGTCTGGATTAAAGCCTGAAAGAATAGGATTTGAAATCATAACTAAATTTATTGGTTGTTAAGTATCACATCAACAAGACCAGCAATATCACTCTGCTTTGCTTCAAGGTAAGGTTGCTTTAGATTTTTCATAAGCTCCTTGGAGGTGATCGGGCCAATACTTACTGCTTGGCAACCCTCTGGCCAGTCTAAACCTAACGCAAAGAAATTCTCTACGGTCGAGCCACTTGTGAAGGTAATATAATCAGCCCCTTCCTCTTTCAAACGCTCTTGAGCTCCGGTAGGATCATCTGTAGCGGGAACCGTTTGATACGAGACACATTCATCTACGATCGCACCAAGTTTAGTTAAGCCAGCACTGACAACCGAGCGACTTTCCTCCGCCTTTACCCAAAGCACCGTTTGATTTTCAATTTGTAATTTCTCAAAAGCGGAGACCAAACCTTCAGCGACATATTTTTCAGGTAGAAGATCAATCGTAAAACGATACTCTGCAATTTTCTTGGCAGTGCTCGGCCCAATTGCAGCGATCTTCACTCCACCAATACTACGGGCATCTCGATATTCTTTATAAAATTGCTCAAAGAATTTCTCGACTCCATTAGGACTCGTGAAAACTAACCAATCATAAGTATGCACGGCACGAACTGATTCACAGAACTCAGAAACATCTTTTGGAGGGTCAATTTTAATAGTCGGAATTTCAATCACATCAGCCCCAAGCGCCATCAATTTTTGGCTCAAAACCCCAGCTTGTTCACGCGTTCGAGTGACCACCACTCTTTTCCCAAACAGAGGACGTTTCTCAAACCATGAAATCACTTCTCGCTCCTTAACTACATCTCCTATCACTGCCACGGCAGGAGACTTAAAGCCGGTCTCCTCCACCAAATCTGCAATCGTCTTCAAAGTGCCCACTAATGTTTTCTGGCGAGACGTCGTGGCCCAGCGCGTCAGAGCTATCGGAGTATCAGGCAATGCTCCAGCAGTTATAAGTTCGGATGTGATTTCTCGCATCCGAGCCACCCCCATCACAAAAACCTTCGTGCCTGGTGCTTTAGCGATCTGCTCATAATCGATACTGCTCCCTGGTTTGGTCGGGTCTTCATGCCCTGTGAAAATGGTTAATTGAGAACAATGATCGCGATGAGTGACTGGGATACCGGCATAACAAGGACCACCGATCGTAGAAGAGATTCCTGGCACAATTTCAAAAGGAACCCCTTCCTGTGCTAATTCAGCGGCTTCTTCGCCTCCCCTCCCAAAAATCATTGGATCGCCTCCCTTCAGGCGGACTACTACTTTCCCGGCCTGAGTTTTCTCAACAATAAGGTCATTAATTTGGTCTTGTGCAATGGCATGTGCAGCAGCCCGTTTCCCAGCGTAAATCTTCTCGCAGCCCTCAGGAGCCCAAGCCAACAATTCAGGACTACTGAGTGCATCGTAAACTAAAACCTCTGCCTTCTCAATACATTCTTTGGCCTTCAACGTCACCAAACCCAAATCACCAGGACCTGCGCCCACTAAATAACAAATTCCACTCATTTTAAATTTTGATAAAGCTCATGCGCAATCTGCAGCGGCTGCTCTAGAAGTCCTTCTGCTTCAGCATGCTGTATCGCTACATTTTTCTCTTCAGGAAATACGGTCGCACTCATTTTAAAACCATGAGCATCACTACGGCTCCAAACTCCAACTGGAGTATCACAACTTCCTTCTAACAACCTTAAAAACTCCCGTTCAGCTTCAGCTTGATAGAAGCTGGACTCATGGTTAATAGCCGCGAGCAAATTAGAAACTTCCTCGTCTTGTTCACGGACCTCAATCCCTACAATCCCCTGTCCTGCAGCAGGATAATAAGCGGAGGGATCAAGCACTGCCATTTGAAGAGAGATTTCACCTAACAAATATTCACCTTTCACCGGGTAACCAAGACGAACGAGACCAGCTTCCGCTAACACAATCGCATCGATCTCATTATTTTCAGCTAGTTTCTCTAACCGGGTCGGCACATTACCTCTAATATCAACAAGCTTTAAATCAGGCCTTAGCTGGAGCAATTGCGCCTGCCTTCGCACCGAGCTTGTCGCAACAACAGCGCCCTGGGCCAGAGAATCGAGACCTCCTTGCACTTTTGAAATCAGAACATCTCCACTAGGAGCTCTTTCGAGCACTGCCTCAATTTTAAATCCTGTAGGAAGCACGGTGGGAACATCTTTCAAACTGTGAACCGCCGCATCAATTTCATGATTTTCAAGAGCCACTTCAAGCTCTTTGACGAAAACGCCTTTATCGAGAACCCCTTCACTTGCCGCGACTTCAATCAAAGGAATATCTGTGCGACGATCTCCAGTGGTCTTAATCACACAACGTTCGATCTTAAGATCCGGGTGCGCAGCCATTAAAAGAGATTCCACCATTTCACATTGGCATAATGCTAAAGCGCTTCCTCTCGTTCCTAATCGAATTTTTTTCATGATGATTCTACGACCCCAAATATACTCATTCCTTCGACAGCTTCTTTCACGATTTCTTCGCAAAGTTTGAGTTGTGCCTGCCGCTTGTCACGCGCTTTATCAGCGATTTGTTCAAGCGCATCAATATCATAAAGATAAACCTCTTCAATCGAAGTAACCTCAGGATTAATATCGCGAGGAACCGCAATATCAATTAGAAATAAAGGGCGGAATTTTCGCTTGCGGCGCACGGCTTCGATATCATCAGGTCCGATCAAATAATGTGGGGCACTTGTTGATGAAATAACGACATCTACCTGTGAAAGAGTGTCTGCCCAATCATCGAATCGAACAGCCTTCCCTGACATCTCTTGTGCCAATGATTCGGCTTTATCAAAGGAACGGTTCGCCACAAAAATACTTTTTGCTCCTCGCGAGAGAAGGCTCTGACCCGTAACCCGGCTCATTTCACCAGCCCCGATAATCATCACTGGACTTTTCCCTAAATCTCCAAAAATCTTTTCAGCCAAATCTACTGCGACATTTCCGATAGAAGTCTGCCCCATTTGGATTTGAGTCGAATTTCGCACTTTTTTCGCGACACTAATCGCTTTTTGAAAAAGTTGATTCAAGTTTCCCCTTGTTGCCTGAACTTCTAAAGCGAGTTGGTAAGCCTTTTTGACCTGACCAAAAATCTCTGTTTCCCCTAAAACCATGGAGTCCATGCCACTCATTACTCGACATAGATGTTTTGCAGCTTCTCTCCCTTTATAATCGTAAAAGCATTCTTGCGCGATAGAGTCTAGGCTCAAGTGCCTAATAATAAAATGCTTGAACCCTGCCCAGTCAGATTCACTTCCCACCAGGTAGTATTCGGTCCGATTACAAGTCGAGAGGACCACAGCCTCAGAAACTCCTGCTTGAAGAACCATCTGCTTAGCTTCTTCTCCTTGCCTACTATCTAGAATCGCAAACCGCTCCCGCACTTCGACGGGGGCGCTACGGTAGTTCAATCCCAAGCAATAAATCGGCATAAAATTTCTTTTAACTCTTTCTCAGACCGAGACAAAAGCAGCAATTGATAGCCCGAGCAATAAAATCACGCTCCAACTGAAACGAAGATTCGTCATCCCACGGGTTGCTTTCGCTATGAGTAAGACCAGATAACTCAGCCAACTCATGAGAGCGACCCAGAGGTGCACACTACTTTCGATCCCTTCCATCTTAAAACTAGCTCCCACCCCAAAGGTCAATATAGTCACCCCTACCCAGGTCAAACGAACCATCGAAGTCGTAATGGTTGTTAAGGGCGGGAACTTTCCAAACAACCCCGTGGTGAAGCTTTGTTTTTTCAATAAAGAATTAAGCACTAAAAACATCACTCCAGCGACGGCAGCCAAAGTCAAAGCTCCGTAACTTAATACAGAGAGTGCGGCATGCGCCTCACGCCAATAATCGGTCACTCCGATCACCTTCGGATTTCGATTTAAAACATTGGGTAAAAGCGCCCCGCCCTGCATCACCGTGATCACTGGAGCTGTAAATAGGCCAAGTAGAGAAACCCGATACGTCGAACCCACCGCTAAGTAGAAAAAGGTGAGTGACCAAGACAGAAACATTAATCGCTCTCCCCAATCTGCAAGAGGACAAGCTTCTCGTGATTGCCCTCGAATCGAAAGAAACCAAATTTGAAAAACAAAGACTGCCAGCATTAACCAAAACACACGTTGATGAGGTCGATCTTTTTTGATTTGCCAGAATGAAAATATCGCTCCCGATAACGAGAGCAGAGTCGCGATGATAATGATCTCTATTTCCATAGACAAAAAATCTATTTGGAACCCGTATCATTCAAGACAAACTTCTCTGATACTGGCTACAAAACAGTTTTTTCTGACATAAATGTGACTTCCTGCTATGAAATCTGTCTGGTTTTTGCCAAAACCACCTTATGATTCCTCTTGAAACCCTGACTGCGGCCATTCGTAATGTGCCCGATTTCCCAAAGCCAGGGATCGTCTTTAAGGACATCACCCCTGTCTTGAGTGACCCCATCCTTTTCAAAGCCACCATTGATCATCTTTGCCAATCTTTCGAGGGCGCCACTCCTGACAAAGTGGTCGGAATCGACGCACGAGGTTTCATTTTTGGGGCAGCGGTCGCTCTCCAACTAGGCTGCGGTTTCGTCCCCATTCGCAAAAAGGGAAAACTCCCATGGAAAACTTTCGAAAAGTCTTACGAACTTGAATACGGAAGTGACGCCTGCGAGATCCACCAAGATGCTGTCGCGCCTGGAACGAAAATCCTCTTGATCGATGACCTTCTTGGAACGGGTGGCACTGCTACTGCTTCTCTGCACTTACTTAATCAACTTGGGGCCGAGATCATAGGGGCCTCTTTCTTTATTGAGCTTTCTTTCCTCCATGGTCGTGAGCGCCTCGCTCCTTACCCGGTGCAATCTTTACTAAAATTCTAAAATTAATCCAAAAAACTATATTATTATGTCATCCTGGAAAAACTACTCCAACAACCTTATTCGATATTCAGATTTAGGTTTCTCTCTTGATCTCTCTTTGATGGACATCCCCTCGTCATTCTATGACGAAATGAAGAGTAAAACGGCGAAGGCTCTCAGCGATATGAAAGCGCTCGAAGCGGGCGAAATCGCCAACCCTGACGAAGGCCGCATGGTCGGGCACTATTGGCTACGCAATCCGGCATTAGCTCCCAATGATGAATTACGTGCTCAAATCACCGAGCCTCTAGCAGAGCTTAAAAAATTCTCCAAAAAGGTTCATCAAGGTGAAATCCTGGCTGAGAACGGCAAGGTTTTCAGAAACCTTCTCATTGTGGGCATTGGCGGTTCGGCGCTTGGTCCTCAGCTCACCTATCAAGCGTTAGGTGCAAGCTCTCCTCTCAATACTTACTTTTTCGATAACACTGATCCCACGGGAATTGATACTACTTTGGCCAGTATTGGAGAAGGCCTCTCCGAAACTCTTGTCCTGGTAGTTTCTAAGTCTGGAGGGACTCCAGAAACGCGTAATGGCATGCTCGAAGCCAAAGCCGCTTTCGAAACAGCGGGACTTCACTTTGCGAAGCATGCGGTTGCCATTACTGGAACTGGCTCAAAACTCGACAACTTTGCAGTAGAACACAATTGGATCACACGATTCCCGATGGAAGACTGGGTCGGGGGCCGGACTTCAATTATGTCTACAGTTGGACTTGTCCCGGCCGCCCTTCAGGGCATCGACATCGACGCCTTCCTCGCTGGTGCCGCTGAAATGGATAAGTTCACTCGTTCTGAGTCACTTGCAACGAATGCAGGGCTCCAACTCGCTCTTGCCTGGTATCATGCTGGTAACGGAAAAGGTGAAAAAGACATGGTTGTTCTTCCTTATAAAGACTCTCTTGTCCTCTTCTCCAAATACCTCCAACAGCTCGTCATGGAATCGATCGGGAAGCGTCATGATTTGGATGGCAAAGAGGTCTTCCAAGGAATCGCTGTTTATGGAAACAAAGGATCTACGGATCAACATGCTTATGTTCAACAACTCCGTGACGGAGTGCCTAACTTCTTTGCCACCTTCATTGAAGTGCGTAAAGGGCGTGATGGAGAATCGATCGAAGTAGATCCTGAAACAACTTCCGCTGACTATTTGCAAGGATTCCTCCGTGGAACTCGCAATGCTCTTTTCGAATCGGCTCGTAAATCAATCACAATCTCCATTCCTGAGGTAAACCCTTTCACGCTTGGCGCTCTCATCGCGCTCTTTGAACGGTCCGTTTCCTTCTATGCCTCTCTTGTGAATGTAAATGCTTATCATCAACCAGGGGTTGAGGCCGGGAAGAAAGCCGCTGGTATTTTCCTCGAGCTTCTAAACCAAGTTCGTGGTCATTTAACTGCTTATGCTAAAACAGCTGAGGCGATTGCTGAAGAAATCGGTGCCGAAACTGAAGCAGTTTACCATTGCCTCGTTCACTTGGCTCATAATGGGTCAGCCACTCAGAATGAAGAAGCTTCCCCTGCTGAAGACACCTTTCAGCTTTAAACTTCTAGGGTAATTCATTTATTCAAAAGGCGAACAAGATTTCTCTTGTTCGCCTTTTTTGAATTTATGAATATTTTATCCGCATCTTGTTGCTTCTTGATATGATAACAACACTTCCATACATGCTCAAAAAAACCTTCCTCCTCTTGGCCATGATTCCTTTTTTAAGCTCCTGTTCATTATTAAGCCTTCCCTTTAAAGCGATAGGCGCCGCAACCGAGGCCGCGAAGACCGCCGCAGGAATCGGATCTAAGGTCGCTATCTCTAACGCCACCGGCGGGCTTCTCTAAATCTAGAAAGCCCATTAAGAGTTTTTTTTAAAGCAGGTGGTATTTATACCCTCTATCAAAAAACCTGCTTAATATTTCCACTCTTTTGGATTACCACGTAGACTCGTAACAATCTCTGCGGGAACAAATACGAAATCCACGTCTTTTTCAGTGGAGGGAACCATTTTAAAACGAATCATTTTACGTTCTGTTTTTGCCTCAGCTTTGACAGAAACATCCACAAGCACTGTGATTTGACCGTCTTTTTTAGGATACACTTCGAGTTTCCCTGGAATTTGATACTGAGCAAATGATTTGCCTTCTTCTTTTGGGACCTTTTTAAACGGTGCTGCCACTCCCAGATATTTGGTCGGATACCATTCGGAGCGCTTTGTTTTCGTTGTTTCAACCTTGAGACGGTGAACAATAAGGCTTTGGTGAACTCCCTCTATTCCTTCGGCTTCGATTCGCCAGAGAAAGGGGCCTTTGAGACTCGCTCCACCTGCCATATAGATCATCGCTGAAAATTGCATTCCTACATTACCACCCATTGGTTTGAGAGAAGTGCTTAAGTTGGCTCCATTCACTTTCACCTGTGTATTATCAATTTTATACGTATCACTTTTAGTGTAAAAATGACCACAACTGGAAAGCATTGAGGCTAGAATAACGGTTGTAAGTTTTTTCATGATTGTGCGCATAACATTTTTTTAGACACTGATTTCAGAAAAAAAGTCACCTAGCATTGACTCAAGGCTCTTTCTACTTTCTGAATTTAAACATCAATGAACATAATTGAACTGAATCTCATTTCATTTGTCATTCTCTTAGCCTCGTTAGCGCTATGGAAAATAGACTTCATCTCCACCATTTTGAATTTAGGAGCACTCAAGAGTGCACCCCCTAAAGAACTCGAAACGGTCTTCGACTCTGATAAATATAGCAAATCGCAAGAATACACGCGAGCCTCAAGTCGTTTTCATTTATGTGAGGCGAGCTTTTCTCTCGTTCTCTTTTTTGCGTTTTGGCTTTTTGGAGGGTTTCAGCTTTTAGATGAATGGACACGAGAATGGAGTGATTCCTCCCTTTTACGTGGCATCAGTTACATTGGAATGCTCGCAATCGGAGGTTTGCTTATCAGCCTTCCATTCGAACTCTATAGCACTTTTAAACTTGAAGAAAAATTCGGATTCAATCGTTCTGACGCTAAAACCTTCTGGACGGACCAAATCAAAAACCTCCTACTTAGCATTGTATTAGGCGGACCCATTTTACTTTTAATCATCTGGATTTTCGAACTCCAAATTCCATTTGTTTGGTTATGGGCCTGGGGTGCTTTTACTTTGGTTTCGCTCTTACTCACTTACTTTGCGCCTTCTTTGATCCTCCCCCTTTTCAATAAATTCACACCTATGGAAGATGATGATTTGAAGAAATCAATCGAGGTGATGGCACAAAAATGTGAATTCCCCCTCACCGAAATTGCGGTCATGGATGGATCTAAGCGATCCACTAAGTCGAACGCCTTTTTTACAGGGTTTGGAAAGCGGAAAAAAATCGCTCTCTACGACACTTTACTGGAAGGACAGAGTCATGAAGAACTCGTCGGAATTTTGGCTCATGAAATTGGCCACTTTAAGAAAAAACATATTATTCAGCGCTTTGTTCTCTCAATCTTGCAAACCGGAATCGTCTTCTACCTCTTAGGTCTCTTAATCGATCCTAATAGAGAAATTTCGCAACAAGTCTTTGCTGCGTTTGGCCTTCCCGCCACCTCCATGAGTGTAGCTGCAGGACTCGTCTTTTTCGTCATTCTCTTTAAGCCAATAAGTTTCATTACCGGGATCGCGATGAATATTCTTTCTCGGAAGCATGAGTTCGAAGCTGATGCCTACGCCGCGGAAGTGCAAGGCACCCCCGAGCACCTCATTTCTGCTCTCAAGAAGCTCTCTAGCGATAACCTTGTCAACCTCACACCCCATCCGTTCAAGGTCTTCTTAGAATACTCTCACCCTCCCATGCTCGAGCGTATTAAGATGTTAAGAAAATAAAGCAACGCCGTGAGACACGATTCCGCTTTGACCTCTTTCCTCCTTTCCCCTACATCATTCTCAAGTTTGTTACATTATGTCTGAGACACCTACCATTATCTACACCAAGACTGACGAAGCTCCGGCTTTGGCAACGCACTCTTTCCTTCCAATTATCCGGTCTTTCACCCGATCTTCAGGTATCAAAATTGAGCTCCAGGACATCTCTCTTGCAGGTCGTATTATTTCTGCGTTTCCAGAACGATTAACTGAAGCACAACGGATCAATGACGCTCTTGCTGAACTTGGAGCTCTAGCCAAGACTCCTGAAGCAAACATTATTAAGCTGCCTAACATTTCAGCTTCAATCCCTCAATTACAAGCCACTATTTCAGAGCTTCAAGAGAAAGGTTATCACCTTCCCGATTATCCTGAGGCTCCTACTAACGAAGAAGAAACAGAGCATAAGTCTCGTTATGACAAGATCAAAGGAAGCGCGGTCAATCCTGTTCTAAGAGAAGGTAATTCAGATCGTAGAGCTCCCAAGGCTGTTAAGCAGTATGCTAAAAGCAACCCTCACTCCATGGGGGCTTGGTCTGCCGATTCTAAATCTCACGTCTCACAAATGAGCGAGAATGATTTTCGCAGTAACGAAAAGTCAGTCACTCTCTCTACAGATCAATCCTTCTCTATTGTTCACCGAACGAAGGATGGCACTGAAACAATACTCAAGTCCTCAAGCCCTCTTCTTGCCGGCGAGGTGATTGATGCTTCTGTGATGAGAAAAAAAGCACTTCTCACGTTCCTTGAAGAACAAATTAAATGTGCGAAAGAGAATAAGGTTCTTTTCTCCCTTCACATGAAAGCGACCATGATGAAAGTCTCGGATCCGATTATCTTCGGGCACGGCGTGCGAGTTTACTTCAAAGACCTTATTCAAAAGCACCATGCCCTCATTGAGGAACTTGGCGTTGATTTCAATAATGGTATCGGTGACTTAATCTCTAAAATGAGCAATCTCTCTGCCGAAAAGCAGGCTGAAGTTAATGCTGATCTCGCAGCGGCATATGAAAATGGCCCCGATCTCGCCATGGTCAATTCTGACAAAGGGATCACCGGTCTCCATGTTCCTAGTGACATCATTATCGATGCGTCGATGCCAGCGATGATCCGTAATTCAGGGCAAATGTGGAATGCGGAAGGCCAATCACAAGATGCTAAAGCTGTCATCCCAGACAGTTCTTATGCGGGCGTTTACGATGCCACGATCGAATTCTGTAAAAAGAATGGTGCTTTTGATCCTACCACCATGGGCACCGTTCCTAACGTCGGACTCATGGCGCAAAAAGCTGAAGAATATGGCTCCCATGACAAAACTTTTGAAGTCGCATCAGCAGGAAGCATTCTCGTTATCAATGGTAATGGAGAAACCCTCCTCTCGCACGAAGTTGAAGAAGGTGATATCTGGAGAATGTGCCAAGCCAAAGACGCTCCCATTCGTGACTGGGTGAAGCTTGCCGTCACTCGTGCTCGTGCCTCTAACACTCCAGCCGTTTTCTGGCTTGATGAAGATCGCGCTCATGACGCCCAATTGATTAAGAAGGTGAATGCTTACCTTCCTGAGCATGACACCTCTGGTCTTGAAATCCATATCCTTTCCCCTGTGAAGGCCACCGAGTTCACTCTCGCGCGTCTCAAAGCAGGAGAAGATACGATCTCTGTCACAGGAAATGTTCTTCGCGACTACCTCACTGACCTCTTCCCCATTCTCGAAGTTGGAACAAGTGCCAAAATGCTCTCGATCGTTCCCCTCATGAATGGTGGTGGGCTTTTCGAAACTGGAGCAGGAGGTTCTGCCCCAAAGCACGTTCAGCAGTTTGAAGAAGAAAACCACCTCCGCTGGGATTCTCTCGGTGAATTCCTTGCCCTTGCCGTTTCTCTCGAACATCTTGCGACACGATTCAGCCATGAAAAGGCGCAGGTTCTTGCTGAAACACTCGATAATGCGACTACGAAGTTCTTACTCGAAAACAAATCGCCTTCCCGTCGTTGTGGGGAGATCGATAACCGAGGAAGCCATTTCTACCTTGCTCTCTATTGGGCCGAGGAACTTACCACACAGAGCGGTAATACTGAGCTACAAGCAGAGTTCGCTCCTCTCGCGGCTAAGTTGAAAGAGCAGGAAGCAGCCATCATTGCCGAACTTAATGAAGCCCAAGGCGCTAAAGTTGATCTTAAAGGTTATTACCAACCTTGTGATGATCTCGCTTCGAAGGCGATGCGCCCTAGCGCTCTTTTTAACCAAATCATTGGCTGAAAAAACCACCTGAAATCTTGATTTTTTTAAAAGGCGACTCCTTCTAAGGGTCGCCTTTTTTTATTTCTACCCTCTAAAAAATCAACCCTCTCTTTTGAAAGAACCCTCTCTTTTGAAAGAACCTCTATCTGAAAGCTTCAACTCACAGGACCTTTTCCGAGTTCTTCTTGAAGGCGTTTCATTTGATGCTGAGCCTCTTTTTTATCCCTTTGCAGAACGCTTAGTTGGCCCCGTAAAGTAGCTAAGTGCTCTTCAACTCGCTGTTGAGCCTCCTCAGAAGCCGCTTTATTTTGACGTAGCTTCAATAAGTCCACTTGAAGCGTATCTCGCTCTCCTTTGACTAGAGATAAGTTCTTTTCAAGCTCTTTCAGTTGAACTCTAGTCTGTGTGAGTTGAGAAGAAATACCCGCCAATTCCACTTTCACCTCTGCAAGCTGAACTGAAACGCCAGTATCTTTAACGACCGTTTTAGCAGGCTGTGATTTCAACTGAGCCACTATACCTTCCAGTTCGAGCGCCTTTTCGCGGGCTTGTGTGAGCTCCGCTTTGACTTTACCTAATTTTCCTTCCCCTTCTTCTTTCTCCGCTCGAAGACGAGAAATTTTAGAAGGAAGATCGGCCTTTAGTATTTCTAGCTCTTGTTGCTTTCTTTTGAGAGCTCCTTCGGATGCTTTCAGCTTCTCCCGAAAGCTCTCTATTTCTAACAAGGATTCTTTTCTAAGCGCCGAAGTGCCTCTCCCTAATAATCGGAAAAGAAGATACCCAATGAGTAGACCGCCTCCTCCAACAATTAGAAACCAAGACCAAGAGAGGTTTGAAGCGGCTAATAAAAAAGACATTATTTGAAAGTAGTTAGATTTGCTTTACCCAATAGAGTTAAATCTTATGAACTCGGAGGATTCATCAAGCTCTCAATTTCTTCGATCTCGATTGGTATATTTTCGAAGAGATCTTGGTTCGAATCTGAGCCAATAAAGACATTATTCTCAAGCCGAATTCCTAACTCTTCTTCCGGAATATAAATACCAGGCTCAATCGTGAAGACCATTCCCTCTTTCACAAGACCATCGGGAGGAGTGACATCATGCACATCAAGCCCGAGGTGGTGAGAAGTTCCATGCATGAAATAACGTCGAGTTAACTCGTAAGGCTGTTGTTGATGCTGAAGGTCGCGCTTTGAGAAAAGTCCTAACCTCAAGAGCTCAGCCTCCATCATTCTTAATACTTCACTCTGATAATCTTTTAGAAAGACGCCGGGGCGAAGAATTTCACGAGCTTCTTTGAGCACCTTTAAAACAGACTGATAGACCGCAGCCTGCCTCTCTGTAAATCGGCCATTAACCGGAATCGTTCGGGTCATATCAGCATTCCAATTCGCCCACTCTGCCGCAACATCCATCAATACAAGCTCACCACTTTCACACGTAGCACTATTTTCAACGTAATGTAAGACACAGGAATTCTCCCCAGAAGCAATAATGGGTTGATATGCAAAGCCGCGCGAACGACGAGAAATAAATTCATGTAAAAACTCCGCTTCGACTTCCCACTCCCCTACTCCGGGCTCCATGAATTCCAACACTCGCCGAAATCCTTGTTCCGTAATATCAATTGCCTGCTGAATTTGTGAGATTTCTTCGGGATGCTTACGGCTTCTTAGTTCTGTTAGGAGAGGGGCTAGTCTCTCATAGCGATGCAGAGGATAACGGCTTCGGCACTCTTCAATAAATCGATCATTACGCGTCGCTACTCCCGGCTGCGCACGAGGATGCTCATTAGTCAAAAGGTAAACAGACTCGGCATGCATCATGACTCGGCTCAAAATCGTATCAAATTCAGAAAGCCACTTCACAGAAATGATTCCTGAAATCCCGCGCCCTTCTGGTTTTGTTAATTTATGACCTTCCCATACGGCAATATGAGCATTCGTCTCTTTCAAAAAAAGAATGGCCTGATCATCGGGATGCAGAGCTTCTGGAAAAAAAAGTAAGATGCTCTCTTCCTGACCGATTCCGGTCAGATAAAAGAAGTCGCTATTCTGCTTAAAAGGCATCACCCCGTCTGCATTTGTCGGCATCACATCGTTCGAATGAACCACTGCTAGACTACGGGGAGCCATTCGTTCCGCAAGAGCAGCACGATTGACACAAAAAAGGTCAGGATCGATCGGGTCGTATTTCATCAGTAGCTTGAGTATAGAATAAGAATCGTTTAACCTGGATGCCAATGAAGCTTTTTACGTAAAGTTTCGTAAAAAGAGTGCTCGGGCATCCGAACTAGAAGCAGAGAGTTTTTTGCTTTCTGAACACGAATCATACTGCGCTGATCTAAGCGAAGCATTTCTCTACCATCCGCATTAAATAAAAGAGGCTCATCTTTCCCCGCACTTGGGAGAAATTCAACAATCGAATCATCATCTACTACGAGAGAACGATTATTCAAACTATGAGGACAAATAGGAGTAATAGCAAAGACCTTCGCCCGAGGTCCAATGAGTGGTCCCCCTGCAGAAAGAGAATAAGCAGTAGAACCAGTCGGCGTAGATAAAATAAGACCGTCCGCACGATAATGATTCAATAATTCGCCATCAACTCGAGCCTCTAGAGAAACCAAGCGGCCGGTCTCCCCCCGGACCAAAACGACCTCATTCAAGGCATTAAAAGTATGCTCTTTTCCATCTTCACTCGTCATTTCGACCTGGAGCATCGACCGCTCCACCACTTGATGTTCGCCCTTCGCCCAACAATCAATGAAAGCTTCAATCGAATCATCTTGGCACGTCGTCAAAAAACCCAAAGTTCCAATATTGATCCCTGCAATAGGAGGAAGAACTCCATTCACTCGGTGAATGGCCTCAAGCATCGTCCCGTCACCACCTAGTGCGATTACCAGGTCGACACCTTCAGCAAAGTCTTCTTCCCCAGCTAGCCCCACTAAGGCCGCTCCTTGAGAATGAAGTTTTACTTTTACCCCTCGTTCTTTAAAAAGAGATAAGAGTTTCAAAATCACCTCAGGTGATTTTTCTTTAAAAGGATTAGCGAAAATTCCAACAGTCACATTGAGACTTTAGGGACCAAAAGGATCTGGTCAAAAACTAATCGCTTCTTTCCTTCAATCTTATCAAAAGACGATCTTTATCTCTTTGCTCTTAGTTTGAAATATTTGCCTCTATAGAGACGAATTCATGAGAAAACGATATCACTCATTCAAATATTTTATCTCGCCTCGATTCCTGTGACCTATTAGCGTCGCGACCTAAGAAGCATTATGAGCCTTTTGTCGCCACTTTACCCTCTTGCCAAAAATATTCTCTTCAAGCTCGATCCTGAAGTTGCCCATCATTTAACGATGAATGGATTATCCGTTTCAGAAAAAGCAGGGCTTTTTTCAGGACTCTCTCTTCCTCCACACTGGGAGCAACCGGTTGAATGCATGGGTCTGAAATTCCCTAACCCAGTTGGATTAGCGGCAGGTTTAGATAAAGAAGGCTCGTGCATTGATGCCTTAGGAAGAATGGGATTTGGATTCATCGAAATTGGAACGATTACTCCTATTGCTCAACCTGGTAATCCAAAACCTCGTCTTTTTCGAATCCCTCCGAAAGAAGCGCTCATTAATCGATTTGGTTTCAATAACCCAGGCATTGAACGAGGCGTTCAAAATGTCTCAGAATCAAAGCATTTCGAAGGCCTCATCGGGTTCAATATCGGCAAAAATAAGATCACACCTAATTCAGAGGCGACGGAGGATTACCTTAAGTGTCTCCAGGCCGCCTTTCCAGTTGCCGATTATATCACTGTTAATCTTTCTTCTCCCAATACTCCAGGCTTGCGAGATCTTCAGTCTGCAGATCTCGCTGAAAAGCTCGTGACACGACTTCGTGAAGAGCAAGTGAAACTTGAGAAAGAATATGGAAAGAAAGTCCCGATCGCACTTAAAGTGGCTCCTGATCTGACAGAGCAAGAAGTTGAAGACTTGAGTAAAGGTTTTTTACGCGCAGGCCTAGAGGGACTCATCGCCACCAATACCACTATTTCCCGTGATGCCGTCAAAGGCGAAAAATACGGCGAAGAAGCAGGAGGCCTATCAGGAGCCCCACTGACTCAAAAATCTACCGAAATCATTGCCGCATTTCATTCTCATCTCGGGAGCAAGGTTCCTATTATCGGAGTAGGTGGCATCATGAGCGGACAAGATGCTTTGGATAAACTCCAAGCAGGAGCCTCGCTCGTTCAGGTCTATTCAGGGTTTATTTATAAAGGCCCTGCCCTCGTTAGCGATATTTTAGAAACTTGCGCTCAAGCGAGCTGTCACCAACACTCGTCACTTTAACTTTTCTAGCTATGGCTAAAATACGCACCATCTCATCCATTACGGTTCGCCATTTTTTTGAATCTCACGGGAGTAAATTAATGCTCTCATTGATGACTTCTGAGGCAGGGTTAGATCGCCCTATTAGTGAGCCGGCTCTTTATCGTCCAGGACTCGCGCTGACCGGATATTTCGATTCTTTTGCGCATAAAAGGATTCAGGTAATCGGGAATGCGGAAGCTTCTTACCTCGCTGAGTTATCTACTGAGAAATTACAAAGTATCTTTACTCAAGTTTGCCAACAAGATGTGCCTTGTTTTATTTGGACTCGTGACCTCGAGATTCCTCCCGAATTATTAAAAATTGCGGAAGAAGAAAATATCGTCATTTTTTCAACCCCTCAGAAAACACTCAATCTCCTGAATTCAGCAACCATTCTTCTCCAGGGCTCCTTTGCTTCTTCCGTTTCATTACACGGATGCATGGTGGATATCCGGGGCATTGGGGTATTGGTGATGGGGAAAAGTGGAGCAGGGAAAAGTGAAACCGCCATTGGTCTTCTCGATCGAGGTGCTTCTCTCGTTGCCGATGATCTTGTTCATGTTCGTAAAATTGGACTTTCGCTCATCACGAGTGCTCCTGAACTCTCTCAAGGGTATATGGAAATGCGAGGCATCGGGATCATTAATGTCGCTAATATCTATGGGCTCTCTGCGATTCGACCTGAGAAAAAACTCGATCTCGTAGTTTTTCTTAAACCAGAAAGTGACCTCAATAAGGTGGATCGTCTCGGAATGCAGCGGAAAGCTTATGAAGTGCTAGGCATCGATGTTCCTATGGTTGAGATCCCCGTAGCGGCCGGTCGTGATACCGCCAGACTTGTCACCATTGCGGCTTTAGACCTTCAACTTCGTAAGCTGGGCTATGATATGGCGGATGAATTCAATCAAAGACTCTTACAAAAAATGGCTTTGGGCTCTTCTGAAGCAGACTCTTACGAATAATAAAAAGCTCTAAGTTATTGAAGATCTGTGCCTCTTACGGAATAATCTTATTTCCCGATCATTTTTCTCTTCCCCCGGTCTTTTTCGACCTCTAAATTCCCTTTAACGTTATTTTATATGTCTACCTGCGAAGTCACTGTTACCAACAAGCTCGGAATTCACGCCCGACCTGCCGCGCAATTTGTGAAACTTGCAAATCGCTTTGAATCTGAAATCAAAGTTCATAAAGACGATGAAGAAGTTGATGGTAAAAGTATCATGGGGTTAATGATGCTTGCTGCAGGCCATGGCTCTGAATTAATCATTGAAGCAGAGGGCGCAGATGCTGATGACGCACTCAAAGAGCTTTCCTCTTTAGTCAAACGAGATTTCGAAGACTGAAAGAACTGCAGCAACCCTCTACTTTCTTAGGCTGCCATTGAAGAACCTCAATCGCAGCCTTTTTCTATTTTTCAAACATGCATTCACTTCCTAGCAATCAAGAAATCATTCTTCAAGGCACTCCCGTGTCTCGTGGAATTGTGATTGCTCCGGCACATGTTTCGGCTCGTGGGTTCTCAGCTCCTGAAGTTTACCACATTCCCAACGCTTACATCGCCAAGGAAAAGGGGCGATTCGAAACCGCTCTCGAGCGAACCCGCAAGCAACTCGATTCTCTCCAAACTCAAATCGAGCAAATCAGTGGCGAAGAAGAAGGTAAAATCTTCGAAGCTCACCTCATGATCCTTGAAGATCACAAACTCCTCAAACGAGTTTCTGATGCCATCGACGAGCGAAATCAAAACGCTGAATATTGTTTTTATGCCGTCATGCAGACCTATCTCGAAGCGATGCGTCGGATTCAAGACCCGTATTTAAGAGAGAGAGCTGCCGATATCGAAGATGTCTCGAAACGTTTGTTAAGAAATTTTAATCTTGGCGACCACCAAGACGATGAACGGCCTGATCAGCAACACCTTCTCATTGCTTACGATTTTTCTCCTTCTGACACGGCCAGTATTGACCGCGAACAAGTGCTCGGAATCGTCACCGAAATTGGAAGCCCTAACTCACACACCGCTATTTTAGCGAGATCCATGGGGATTCCCGCCATTATGGGAATCGATAATGTCGTGATGGATGTGCAGGCCCTCACGATGAGTATTCTTGATGGTTACAGTGGGAAGCTCATCCTTAACCCATCTGAGAACACCCTTAAAGAATACCAAAGGCACCTCAAACACCGCGAAGAAATTGGAGAAAAGCTCAAACTTCTCAAAGAGCAAGAAGCCATCACGCTCGATGGTCACAAGATCACGCTCTCTGCCAATATGGAGTTTGATCATGAAATCCCAAGCTTCCAAGATTCAGGAGCCAAAGGAGTAGGTCTTTTCCGAACTGAATTTTTTCTGCTTGAGAACGAAGAATACCCGAGTGAGGAAGAGCAAACGGCTCTCTACACTAAGATTATCGAAGCCGCAAATGGCGAACAAGTCATCTTCCGAACTCTGGATGCTGGAGGAGACAAACTTCCTGGCGAACCTCTTCCCGAACCAGAACCTAATCCTTTCCTTGGGTGGCGTGGTATTCGTTTTTCCCTTGCTCGCCCCGCTCTTTTTAAAGCACAGATCCGTGCGATTCTAAGAGCAAGTGCCCATGGCAAAGCAGGTATCATGTTCCCCCTTATTTCAGGATTACATGAAATTCATGAGGCTAAAGCGATTGTAAATGCTTGCATGAATGAGCTCCATATTGCCGGGGTTGATTTTGATTTAGGGATTGAAATTGGAGCGATGATCGAAGTTCCGTCCGCAGCTATTATGGCAAATGATATCGCGGCTGAAGTGGACTTCCTTTCGATTGGCACCAATGACCTCATTCAATACACGATTGCAGTCGATCGAGTAAACCACCGTGTCGCAGATCTTTATCGCTCGACTCACCCTGCCGTTCTCCGCCTGATGAAGCTAACGGTAGATGGCGCTCGGCAGAACCAAATCTGGACCGGCGTTTGTGGAGAAATGGCCGGTGACCTTAATTTACTCCCTCTTTTGGTAGGCATTGGAGTTGATGAACTTTCCGTGGGGTCAATGACGGTCCCCATTGTGAAACAAGCGATCCGTTCGCTCGACGCAAAAGAATGCCGGGAACTTGCTCGGGAAGCTCTCGCTTGCCCAAATAGTCGCGAGATTTATTTACTGAGCCGTGAAATGGCATGGAATGCCTATTCCGAATTATTGAATTGAGGGTTTTCCTCGAAAGGTTAGTAATGAGATAAGATGTCTCATTACCAAAAACTCACCACCCTGATTTCGGAGGCTGCATTACTCTCCAGCACCGCCTCGACTTTAAGTTGGGATCAAGAAACTTACCTGCCTAAAAGCGCGGTTCCTTACCGAGCACAACAACTTTCGATGCTTTCTGGTAAAGCTCATGGAATCCTCACTTCTTCTGAATACGCAGAGACTCTTGAGCAAGCAGGGCACGAAAACGCGCTCTCACCCACTCAAGAAGCAAACCTTCGAGAGTGGCGCTTTGAACACTCTAGAAACACCAAGCTTTCAGTAGATTTTATTCAAAAAGAATCAAAAGCATGCGCTCTTTCCCAAGCCGCATGGGAAGAAGCTCGAAGCGAATCTGACTTTTCTCTCTTTGCTCCTCACCTTCAGACTCTCGTCGATTTAGCAAAAAAGAAGGCCGACTTATTCGGTTATCAAGACGAGCCTTATGACGCTTTACTAGAAAGCTATGAACGCGCGGCCACTACAAAAGAGGTATCTCTACTTTTTGAGACGCTCCAGCCAGCGCTTCGCGACCTAGCAGCAGAAGCCGCGAAACGCTCCACGGAGATCAATGCCCCTTCTTTACAAGGTCCAGCTCCTCTCGAAAAACAAAAACAACTCAATCGTGAAATTGCTGAATCCCTAGGTTTCGATTTCTCTGCAGGTCGCATCGACACCACCGCACACCCCTTCTGCACGACCTTAGGGCCACGTGATATCCGACTCACTACCCGATACGATGAGCAGGACTTTTCATCTTCCCTCTTTGGAGTGCTTCATGAAGTAGGGCACGGGCTTTATGAACAAGGCCTCCCGGTTGAAGAATTCGGCCATCCTGCAGGAACAGCTGTTTCTCTAGGGATTCACGAGTCTCAATCAAGACTTTGGGAAAATCATGTTGGTCGCTCGGAAGCCTTCTGGCGCCGCTGGTTTCCGCGCGCTTGTGACCTTTTTCCTCATCTGAAAAAACTCCACTTCGAAGCTTTCATGCAGAGTATCAATCGAGCGCAATACTCTTTGATCCGAGTTGAGGCCGATGAAGCCACCTATGATCTTCATATTTTACTCAGATTCAAACTCGAGCGAGAGCTCTTAAATGGGGAACTCGAAGTGAAAGACATTCCACAACGCTGGAATGAAACCTTTGAAAACCTTTTTGGGATGACTCCTCAAAACGATGCCGAAGGTTGCTTACAAGATATTCACTGGTCAATGGGAGGATTAGGATACTTTCCAACTTATTCGCTTGGAAATCTCTGCGCGGCACAGCTCTTCAACGCGGCTATGAAAAAAAGCGAAATCTCAGCGGCTTTCGATCAAGCCGAATACCACCCCCTCCTTCAATGGCTCCGCCAAGAAGTCCATCAAGCTGGCAGCCGTTATCTCCCGCAGGATCTGATGCAGCGAGCCACAGGAGAAACGATGCAGGCTAAAGCTCATCTCGAACACCTTCAGAATCGCTTCCTTTAAGAAGAAAGACCTCAAACTCCCCTTACACTCAAATCATTCATGAAACGTGTTATTCTCATCATGGGAGTTTCAGGAAGTGGCAAGACCACTATCGGGAGAATGCTTGCGCAAAAACTACAAGCCCAATTCCTTGAAGGAGATGATTTCCATTCTGCTGAGAATCAAACAAAAATGAGCAAAGGGATTCCCCTGACAGATTTTGATCGAATGCCCTGGCTTAAAGATATTAAAGCGGCTCTCCTCGCCTCGCGGTCACCTTTGACCGTTCTCGCTTGTTCCGCTTTAAAAGAGTCTTACCGCACACAGCTTCTTTCTCCAACCGATTACAAAATCGAGATTGGGCATCTTTTTGCCGAGAAATCAGTCCTCAAACAGCGAATTGAAACCCGTTTGAGTGAAAATAGCCACTTCATGTCCGCAAACTTGCTGGACTCTCAGCTCGAAACCTTAGAAGCTCCCGGCCACGTTTTAGAGGTCGATTCGACGCTACCTGTCGATGAAATTCTTTCTATTATCATCAAACACTTTAACTTTATCTAAATCATCATGAGTGACGAATATTACGTTGTATCCCGGGAGTCGCATGACCGACTTGTTCAAAAAGCCTACGAAGCTCGTGGCTTCCTTCCTGATGAATCTGCAGAAGCGACCGCCGTCTGCGCAGAAGCTGCTCGTCATGGAATTCGCACTCACCAAGCTTTAAAAGCTCTCCACCTTGACCATCTTTTCGGTTCAGGAGCAGGAGGTTGTGTGCCTGGCGCTGAAATTGAAGTCGTTGAAAACCGCTTTGCGGCATGTGAAGTTTGGAACGCCAACAAAAAGCTGGGGCAATCTGTTGCGAAGCGCGCCATTGATCGCTGCATGGAACTTGCTGACCAATATGGAGTGGGACAAGTCTGTGTTGATAATGCTTTCCATTACCTCTGGGGTGGTGGCTACATGATCCAAGCAGCTGAAAAAGGCTATATTGGTTATACTAATTGCACTTCTGCTCTCGCTGAAGTGGTTCCTTTCATGGGGAAATACCCGACTCTTGGAACAAATCCTCATTCTTGGGGCTTCCCCACTCAAGATATCATTGGCTTCCCTCTCGTCATTGATTGGGCTACCTCCACTGTTGCAATGGGCCGTGTTCAACAATTCCTCCGCGAAGGAAAAACACTCCCTCCAAATGCGGCGGTTGATAAAAATGGGAACCCTACTCAAGACCCGAAAGAAGTGGCGGCACTTTTACCATTCGGCGCCCACAAAGGCTACGGGATGTCTCTCGTGAACGAACTTGTCGGTGGGTTAATCGGAGGCTCTCTTCCAACTATTCGTGGACGTGCTGAACAAGCACCTGAAGGTGAGAAAACAACGCCAACCTTCTACTTCCAAGTGATTCACCCTGATGCGATGGCGGGCTCTTTCACCAAAGGTCGCACCCAACAGGAAAACTTAGGTGCAGTGATTAAAGACATTCTCGGACACGGGAATGAGAACTGCATGCTTCCAGGACAACTCGAAGCAGAAGGGCGTAAGAAGTCTGATACCGCAAATGGACTTCTCTTCACCGCTGCTGAAATTGGAGAATTTAATGAACTTGCTGACGAAATTGGCGAAACTCATTGGAACCTCGCCGATTTGAAAAAAGCTTAAACACCCTTTTACTCTAATCTATCATATGTCTGATTTTTTAAACCAACTCTACAGCCTCGAAGGGAAAACGGCGGTCGTGATCGGAGGCACCGGTGAACTCTGCGGAGCAATGGCCATAGGCCTCGCTCAGGCGGGAGCCGAAGTCGTGCTCGTAGGCCGAAGTGAAGAGAAAGCGAAAGAAAAAATTGCGCTCATCGAATCTCTTGGAGGCAAAGCTTACTTCGTTACCGCGGAAGCAACCAAGCGGGAGTCTTTAGAAAACCTCTTAGCTGCGGCAGTCGCTCAATCTGGAAAAATTGATATTCTCGTCAATGGAGCAGGAGTGAATTCCCCTACGCCATTCTTGGAAATCTCTGATGATGAGCTCATGAACATCCTCAATGTGAATCTCGCTGGCGTAATGCGGGCTTGCCAAGTTTTCGGAGATTATTTCCTAAAAAACAACATCGAAGGTTCTATCATTAACCTTGGGTCGATTTCTGGCTTAAATCCCCTCTCTCGCGTTTTTTCTTACTCAGCGAGTAAAGCGGCGGTCCATAACCTCAGTCGTAACCTTGCTCGTGAATGGGCAGAGCAAAACATTCGCGTTAAT
The DNA here is from genome assembly GCA_937951675.1 of uncultured Verrucomicrobiales bacterium. Lineage (GTDB taxonomy): Bacteria > Verrucomicrobiota > Verrucomicrobiia > Verrucomicrobiales > Akkermansiaceae > CALFBI01. Next base: position 3,810 of record CALFBI010000011.1, on the reverse strand, counting down.
ACACTTGTTCCAGGATTTTTCCCTGCGGAACAAAACCGGAAAGTTCTTAACGAGTCTCGTGTTGCTCAAATTCTGGGCCATACTCCTGCCAACCGGTTTGGAGAATCACAAGAGCTCGTGGGATCAACGGTCTTCCTTGCTTCAAATAAAGCCTCGAGCTTTGTTACAGGCACCGAAGTCATTGTGGATGGTGGATTCCAGTCCATGACGATCTGAACCCCCTTGTGAAACTTCACTTTAAAAAGGCTCTTACGATCTCCCGTAAGAGCCTTTTTTCTGATAAAACGAGCCTCTCAATGAATCAGGAAAAAAAATCTTTATCACGAAAAGAAAAAACCTTCGTTTTTCTCATCGCTGATGCTTGCCATGCTTTCAAGAAACAGATAATGATTTGACGGTTTTGAAACAATTCTTCTATCTCTTTTATCTTACTGTTGGATTCTTATCGGCAGAAGAAATCCATTTAACTGAGCAAAAAGCGCTCACTGGTGATGTTATTAAAGAAACAGAGCAGCATCTCTTTGTAGACCTCGGTTTTGACCTCATCAAGGTGCCAACTTCTCATGTCATTAAGAGAGTAGTCACTACCGCTAATAAAGAGCAACTAACTTACCAAAAAGAAAGCGGAAGTCTTTATTCTCAAAAAGAAAACGCTCAAACCAACACCATAGAGGCTTTAGTAAGCACTGTTGGAAAAGCAACAGTGCAGATTCAAGCTCCGACCTCTCTTGGCTCCGGCTTTATTATTTCGCCGGAAGGGTATGTGATCACTAATAATCACGTGATTTCAGGAGAAAATGAGCTCACCGTAATTCTTTACGAACAGGGAAAGAATGAATTGCGCAAAACCAATTTTAAAAAAGTCGAAATCATTGCGCAAAGCCCACTTTATGATTTGGCTCTACTCAAAGTAATTGATGACCGAGAATTCCCTTTTGTTCCCATTGCAAAGAACCTTTCTTTAGAACAGGGAGAGACTGTTTTCGCAGTAGGGAGTCCTCTGGGATTAGAACGTTCCATTTCTAAGGGAATTGTAAGTGTGAAAGGACGAGTCATGAATAATGGGATTACGTTAATCCAACACACCTCTCAGATTAACCCCGGAAACTCAGGAGGACCCCTTTTTAACCTCAAAGGTGAAGTGGTTGGTGTTAATAACCTTAAGATTGCAAGTAGCTCTATTGAAGGAATTGGCTTTGCCATTCCTACCTCTCACCTCCTTCACTTTATTGACAGTCGGGATTCCTACGCTTTTGACCCTCGCAACCCTAATGCGGGTTACCGCTATCTCACTCCTCCTGGAGAACAATGGATTTCAAAACAACCTCAAAAATCTAAAAAACAATGACAACAACCACACTTACCATGGCTTCAGCTCTTTTGCTGACTCTGCCTGTTTTCGCCAAAGCGCCTGTGATCGCAGCGAAAGACCAAGAACTGCTTAAACTCGTCGAAGAAAGTTCTCCAATCGCGATCCACTTTAATAATCTTAAAACTTTTGAACAAAATTGGGAAAAGTCTCCCCTCAAAGCTTTTTGGGAAAGCGAGGAAATTCAAAAAATTGTCAAAAAAGCAAAAACAAAGGCTTTAAATGAGTCTGATGATTCGGCCAAAAACGCTCAATTCTTAAAGACTTTAGAAGCATTAATCGACCTTTTGGAAGAAGAGGCTCTGATCGAAGTCTCACTCCCTAAAATTGACCAGCATCTGTTTGAAAAGATCGATGCCGAATCAGCAGACCTCTTCAATGAATTCGGAGTTCACGCTTTTGTTGAACTTGGAGAGAAACGTGAAGAATTCCTCAAACTTTCTACGTCTCTTCTCAATCAAGGTTTAAGCGAAGGAAAAAAAATCCAAAGTGTAACCCTTAGTGGTATTGATTTCCAATTCATCGAAGTTTCCCTTACTAAAGAAAAGGACGAAGAGGCCTCAACAGGTCCAAAAATCAGTATCGGAGTTCATGATCAAATGGGAATCATTTCTATCGGAGGTGATTTAGCGATCCTTACCAAAAGAATTAAAAATGGAGCAGTGGATTCTATTCAAGATGCCGATTTTAGAGTCAACCGAGTCTGTGATATTGAAATCTTAGGAAACACGACCTTGCCTCTTAGAGAGCTCAAAAAGATGCTCACTGAGATGGTTGCAGAGGAAGAATCCCTTCAACAAATGGCGATCAATGTCGACGGCGCTTGGGAGAAAATTGGATTCGATGGTCTCGGAGGGTATTCTTACATTTTAGATATGAGCCAGCCGACTCATGAAATTTTTTCTAAAATCGCTTTTAGTAAAGAAGGCTTAGTGGGATCGCTTATCCCAAATAAATCTGTTGAAGAAATGACAAGCCTTGCCGGAAAAGACGCGCTTTCTTCCTCGATGCTCTCTTATGATTTCACCAGTATTTATGACCGTCTTATTGAAACCGTCCAGACCGTGAGTCCGATGGCATCCATGATGGTTCTTGGTCAACTTCAACAAATGGAAAAAGGACTTGGCTTAAAGCTTAAAGAAGACCTCATTCAGCACTTTGATGGTGAAATCCAGGTGATTAACTATAAACCTGAAGGTGATGATATTCCAGAAAAAGCCGCCTATGTGGTGAAGGTCAAAGATGCTAATAAAGTCTCCGCAGCACTCGCAACGATTAATGGAATAAGCGGCCAGGAAGCTAAAGTTGAAAAGTTTCTCGAGGTTGACATCACAGAACTTGGCTTAGGAGCTCAAATGGGGGCCCAACAAAGCATTGGTTATGCGATTGTTAATCAGCAACTCATCATCGGAGGAATTACTGATGGAGCGGTGAAAGAAGTGATCAAACAGCTCAAGAACCCTCAAGCAACTATCTGGGAGAAAGAGTCTGTTAAAAACTATGTGTCCACACTTCCTAATGGTTATATTGGGCTAGAATATGCAAGTCTGCAAAAGACAATCGATAGTGCTTTCAAACAAATGAAAGCGATCGGAGCCGACGCAGAAGATTTCGACTATTCTAACCTCGAATTACCTTTCAACGATACGATCGGAGCTTCTTACTACAAAAACGGGTTTGTTACTTCTCAAGGAGCTTTTCTTCCTAAAGAAAAATAAATAAATAACCCTTCGGTTTTCATCTTAATGATGAAAGCCTTCGAAGCTCATGCATCGACTGACTACTCTCTTCTTTACTCTCTCTTCGAGCCTTCTGCTCGGGGGAGAGTCTTTTTCTTTTTCAGAGCCTCACATCTTGAAAGTAGGTTGGTATACACAAGCTCTCTATGCCGGTGATATTGACCGTGATGGTAAAAGTGATTTTGCTATTATTGATAATGATAAGGCAAGAATTACCTTCTACTATGGTGGCAAGGCCAGTAAAGAAGAGCAAAAGTCTCTCCAACAAGATCGATGGGAACCTATTTTAGAAAACTCCTCTTTCACCAAAACATGGTTTACGACAGCTGTTTCCGCCTATGACCTCACCTTTGCTGACCTTAATGGAAACGGTTTAAATGATATGATTTATGTTTCGGAAAGAAACCAAATCATTGTCGTCCCCCAAACCGCGAAACGGGAATGGGGTGAACCACAAGAATACGATACTGAAGACGTTGATAATAATTGGAGTATCCTAGAAGTCGGTGAATTTGATCAAAAAAAAGGACTCGATATCGCTCTTTTAACTCAAAAATCAATTGGGATTTTTTCTAATCATAAAGGCTTATTACAAGCTCCTCAATATTATCCAGCTCAGAAAAACAGCTACGGGCTCCAGGCCAAAGATGTGAATCAAGACTCCAAAACTGATCTCATCTACCAGTCTAGCCATGATTCACT
>CALFBI010000010.1 GCA_937951675.1 uncultured Verrucomicrobiales bacterium | reverse complement strand
AAGTAATGGCTTTTTTTGACCTCAAACAAGCTTCGAAGAACTCGATCCTGCACAAAAGCACATCCAGACCGGTGATCGCCGACGACACGCTCAAGGCCAAGCTTCACCCATTCCTGATCGGAAACTTTGTGGCAGCGTCGTTGATGATTCGCTGAAGCTAAGAAAGGAACCAAAGGAGCAAGAAACCTTTGGAAAACGGAGGACTGGTCGGGTGAAGGGCTCATGAATTTTCGAAAAAATTTCTAGGCTTCCTCGTCAAGCTATTTCAAAGGTTTTTAGCTCTCGTTTAAAAGAAAAATCGACTTTTAGTAACCCTTCAAAAAAGGGCGTCCCACAGGCTGAATGAGAGCAAAACAGCCGATTAAAAAGAGTCAAAACAAGGGTCTACTTTGGACACCGTTGTTTCTTTTGTTACGGTCCAGCTTACTTGTAAAACCCCTATTTTTTAGCAAGAGCCTTTCTCACCAAAGGTCGGAAAATACGCATATTTTCTTTTACAAATTCAAGCTCTTCTTTTCTTTGCTTAGAATCCTTTTCTCTAAATTTACTTATAGATAAATCAAAATCTGGAGCATTTGAGGTATTCATTTTTAGCTCCGCATAAAACAGAGCCAAAATAGCAACCCTAACAGATCTTTTATTTTGCTTAAACCAAGCCAACTCCACAGTAGACCTATCCCCTTTTTGCCAAAGAGCTAATGCCGCTACTACTGAATCATTTGTATTTGATTTAACCAAATGCCTAGCTCCTATCAATTCATTATCAAATGTTGCTCCTCGTATATTGGCTTTATCAAGCAAAGTGAATGCTTCTTTTTTCCAGTCAACTTCTTCAGCTTGAACATTAACTAATCCAAGCACAAGCAGCACTACGACTCTCAGTAACTTCATCTTGCCTATGGATTAAATGTTTGCCCTACATCTTGAACAGGCTTGCCTCCATCACTCTCCCTAAATTGATTTGAATCGCCAGGTTTGTCTGCGTTTGTTTGCCATGTATTGTTAGTCCCAGGCTTCACTCTACAAGCACCTGCAGAAGCTGTGACTTTACAACCTGTAGCGGATGCAAGTTTTTGAATAAATGAATCTGCTATTCGACACGCATAAACATTAATAGTGCAAGGTTTGCAGAATTTAATATCACCAGAGCTTATTGCCGCAGTTAAATCACTCAAATCTGCTATTCCTTTTCCAGCGCCAGGGAAACCTTTTTTGTCTTCAACAAAACCCTCTTCTGGCGAACCTGAACTAGGAACTCCTGGACCTCTTCCTTCAGCCCAGCCATGTCCTGATAAAGTATAACTTTTAACGCAACAGTTTGGCTTTTGTTTACTCAATTTCTTTAAATGGTTAATAATATCCTGACCTACGTTTATGTCTGTCACATTGGAATTATTTCTTCCTCCAGCTCTGTCTTTAAAGACACCTGTTTCAGAATTACCTTTATCATCCTCCCATCCAGTAAAGCCTCCTCCTCCAGATACAGACTTAGGAGCATTTCCTAGAACATCAATCCAGCTAATTGGACTATTGAATACAAACCCATAAAGATTAATCCCCCCTTCTTCCTCAATAGAGTCTCTGGATGGCCAGCGACCAGTTTGTGGATCATAATATCTGTATCCGTAGTAGTAGAGCCCACTTTCACTCTCGATTGACTTGGTTGAGAAGCGGTGTTCAAAGTTATCCGCTTGGGTTCCGGTTTTGACGGTTGTTTTTCCAAAGGCGTCGTATTCGTAATGCGCGGTCGTGGCTCCAGCAGTGTCGAGGTATTCGCTCACGCTTCCATTTCCATCGTAAGTCGGGTAACCACTGAGGCCATTTGATTGATGAACCGAGAGCAATCCTCCTACGCCACCAGCTCCTTGCATGCTTCCGCTGAGGTCCATTCCCCAGCTATAGCGAGTTTGCTCGGTGCCATTCTTGGTTTGAAGCACTGGATTCCACCCTTCGTAGAGATAAGTCGTTGTATCCGCTCCTTCGGCTTTCTTCACCCTGCGGCTGAGGTAGTCGTATTCATATTGAGCGGTCGCACTGTTTGAGGCTTCAGTGGTGCTCAAAAGTCTATTTTGATCAAAAAAGGCGTTCCTTCTTTTTTGCCCCTGCGGGCACGTCGCTTCACTCCTGTCTCCAATGCTCGCTTGCTCGCATCGGTCACCACCCCAAGTGTCGGCGCTGTGATCCGCTTCGGCGACTTGCCCGAGAGGATCATACCCCCATTCAATCGACTGCGCGGTGGCAAAGGCCGAGCCGGCTTGGCTGACCTGAGTGCGCTGTTCTAATTGATTCACCGCGTAGGTATAACTGGAACCCGCTCCACTTGCAACCTCATTTGATTTGGTGGTGAGTATTCCAAAAATGTTGCCGTGTGAGGACCGACCCCTATTTACACGACCCCTATTTACACACGCCGCAGCGATACGAGGGAGGAACGAGCCGCCAGAGCCGACCATCGAGGCCTAGCGACCGCCCACCGAACCACCAGCGCGCGAGCGGAGGCGCGACCCGTGCGAGGTGCCCATTCATTTGATCCGGCGAAGCCGCACACGGCACCTCATCAGCACGGGGCGTGCCGCAGCGGTCGTTTGCAGGACGGCTTGGTGGCCTTCGTTTTTGGCGACAGCCGTTATGCGTGGCATCTCGATCAACCGTCCAATTCTAATTGAGCTCAACAGTCCAGCCATCAGGCTTGCCATGCTCTTTGCAAATCTCGGCTAGTGTCCTCTGAAATTCAATAACACGCTCGTAGCCTGGAACCATGGATTGATATACGTAGACTGTCCAAGATGGCCAAAACTCTTCGTTTTCTTTAGTCATCTCTTCTCCGTCCTCTAGTTCACCTTCGTCGAAAATGATTTCTTTGGCGTCTCCCACTCCGGCCGCCTTGAGACCCTCTAGGACAATTTTCGCGTTCTCTTCATCTTCTACATGGATAGAGAACTCAAACTTAACAGGGCGACTCATATCCAAGCCCCTTTCCGCCATCATTTTCAGGACGCGGCCATCGCTATCATCGGGAAACTCGCCATCCATATTACTTCTTACCTGGTGAATTTATTTTGTTCAGCAAATCAGGAGCATCTAGGCCTCCCAGATCCTCGATAAGCTCTGCTTCCTTGGCGAACGAAGCAGCCTCGGGATAGTGAGCAATATCATCAACGGGGGAATTCTGCTCTCTTGATTTCTTCCGAAGAGACTTCCGAGCCCTAGAGGGCGGCCCCTTCCCAACGTAAGCTTTACCATTCTCAAGCATTCCAAAGTAGGCGCCATTCTCCGCTGGAGGAATCTCGACATGGCGAGTTGATCCTACCGGTGTCGTCTTTGGGGCATTAAAATTAGCCGAAAAACCTAGTTCACCCTCATGAAAACATGCTTTTCCAAAAATGACTTCCGCTTGTGCTTCCTGTATGCTTGCACCACTGATCGTAGTGCCACACAGGATCGTAAATAAGATTACTAGGTGTCGTAATGCTGACTTCATGGCTACTTATGAAACAATTTCAGGAAATTCATCAATGTTTGGAGAAAATTTTAGGGTCAGCTCTCACACTGAAACAGCTCATTCAAACCTTGAATCTTATTTCAAAGTCTTTTTGCCCTAGTTTAATGTAATGGCTTATCGCATGATCATGCCCCATTTACAGTTTCCCTGCAACCCTTTGATTCGCGACACTGGGCGTTTCTCTCAGATTAAGATCAAATAATAACCAACTCCTCATAAGATTTTTATTTAGCGAATTCAGTCAGAGCCACAGATGAAGCTTACTCTTTGGTTTCATCAAATCTTATCAAAATGTTTGCATGTGAGGACTGCCCTCAATGCATCGCTTCCATTCAAAATGGGGTTGATCCCTTTCTTTTTTTTCCGAAAAAAAGACTACACCGCCAGATACGTTATATAAGCTAGATAGATACAAAGTAGCACCCCTCCCTCTGCGCGACAAAGCCGGCGGCGACTCCACATGAAGGGTATAATCAGAATGGTAAGAGCCACCATGATCCCTAAATCAACCGGCGAAATAGCTAAGGCCGAAATAGGAGCAATGCAGGCGGTGATCCCTACGACCGCGAGAATATTAAAGATACAGGAACCGATCGCATTTCCGGTAATAATATCTCCCTGGTTCCGAATCGAAGCCACTACAGAGGTTACCAGCTCTGGTAACGAAGTTCCAAAAGCCACCAAAGTGAGGCCAATAATCGCTTCGGAAACGCCAAAGGCACGCGCAATGTTTTCCCCTCCGAAAACGAGTCGGTTCGCCCCATAAGCCAAAGCCACTAGACCAAGAAGCACTAGACCAAGATTCGAGAACCAACTTTTGACACTTTTATCATGCACTTGGTTTAAATCCTCTTTTGAAAGCTCATCGAACTCTTCTGTATGCTCCTCTTTCTTAGCTTGGCGGAGGCTTGAAGTGACATAAATGACAATGCCGACCGTTAAAATAATGCCCTCCCAAAGCGCAATTTTAAGATCCCAAAGCATTCCTACAAAAACAAGTGAGGCCACAACCAAGATCGGCATCTCTCTGCGAATGACTTGGGAATGAATATGAATCGCTCGAATCAAGGCCCCGACTCCCAGAATGAGAGCGATATTACAAATATTAGAGCCAACCACATTCCCGATGGCCAGATCACCCTTTCCATTCAAAGTGGCCTGCACACTCGCAAAAAGCTCTGGAGCTGATGTCCCAAAGGCCACCACTGTTAAACCCACTACCAAGGGAGAAATACCCATTTTTAAAGCAATTCTTGAGCTGCCTTTCACTAGCCACTCTGCACCAAAATAGAGTAATACTAACCCCAAACCTAGCCAACCAAGTGAGATCCACATATTCACGAAATGACCCTGCCCTCTCCTGAAGAAGGAGGCAAGACTGATCGAAGCTTGGCAAAGGGCTAGCAATTCGTTTTTCTTCCTACATGGCACAGGTTGACGTCAATCTCCCCGGGAGAGAATATCAGGTTTTTATTCAGCAAGGAGCGCTTCCCGAACTGGGGAAGCACCTGCAAAATTCTGGGCTAAAATCTCATGCTGCCGTCATTTCTGACAGCAATGTGGCCCCGCTTTACTTACAGGTCGTTTTAGATTCTTTAGCGAAATCAAATATCTCAACCTCTTTTCATTCGATTCCTGCCGGTGAAAAATCAAAATCCATGACCCAAGTCAGCTCTATTTGCAGTGAAATGATCCAAGCAGGGCACGACCGCTCCTCTTTTGTCATTGCCCTTGGCGGCGGAGTCGTTGGTGATTTTGCAGGTTTTGTAGCTTCTATCTTTTATAGGGGAATCCCCTTCGTCCAAATTCCCACTACGATTGTTTCTCTCGTCGACAGTTCGGTTGGAGGAAAAACAGGAGTGAACACCCCCGAAGGGAAAAACCTCCTTGGCGCCTTTCTCCAGCCCCGTCTTGTTCTCGCAGATCCAGAGACACTTCGTAGCCTCGAACCTCGTGAATATAAGGAAGGTTATGCTGAGGTCATCAAACATGCTGCGATCCGGGATGCTGCCATGTTCGACGATATCCTCGCCCTGGACCCCTCTGACCAAAGCCCTCCTGAAGAACTCATTGCTCGTAACGTTGCCATTAAAGCCCGTATTGTCGAAGAAGACGAAAAAGAAACTTCTGGCACCCGAGCCCTCCTCAACTTTGGCCATACGATTGGCCATGGGATTGAGGCTTCGGTCCCTTACGGGTCTCTTTTACACGGAGAAGCGATTTCTTTAGGAATCCGAGCGGCTCTTTACCTTTCTGAAAAAAAAGCCGGGCTCTCTTCACAAGATCACGCCCTCGTCCTCAAAGCATTGACTCATTTCGACCTTCCACTCGAACTTCCCAGTGAGATCAAAACTTCCACGATTCTCTCCAAACTCAAAACAGACAAAAAATTCTCTCAAGGGCAAATTCGATTCGTCCTACTAGCTGAGCTTGGCAAGGCGTTTGTCTCACAGGAAATAACGGAGGCTGATCTTTCCGAAGCCATCGAACACCTCAGAACTTCTATTTAAAAAGCTCATGACCAATCCAATCGAATGTTTTACTGGCGGCCTGCTGGGAACCAATGCCTACCTCATCCAAGATGAAGAGAATCTCATCGTCATTGATGCCCCCCCTCAAACAGCCGATTATCTTACTGGCCATGGGATGAAACCGACTCACCTCCTGATCACACACCAACACTTCGACCATGTCGAAGACGTCAAACGAATCTCTGAAATGGGAGCAAAAGTCTATTCATTCGCTGAGGCCAGAAATACCGATGAAATGGCCGCTAGTGCCGCTCGCTGGGGGATTCCCGTTTCTATTGCCCAGTATCAATTTGACCAACTCGTAAAAGAAGGAGAAAAAATCACTATTGGAGATCTCGATTTCGAAATCGACCATGTTCCTGGACACTCTGAAGATTCTATCACCTTTTACTGCGCAAAACTCAAAGCTCTCTTTGCTGGCGACACTCTTTTTGAGCAAAGTATTGGGCGCACCGACCTTCCAGGAGGAAATCACCAACTACTGCTCGATGGTATTCGAAAAAAGCTTTTCTCAAAACCCTCTTCGACCCTCGTTTTCCCAGGGCACGGAGGCAGCTCGACCATCGAGGCAGAACAAAATACAAATCCTTATTTACAAAAATAAGTTCGCTAACGGGTCTTATTTTATTCTTGGGTAAGAGGCTTCGTTTTAATCTTAAGAAAAGGAACTGCTTCCCCGTTAGTTCGAGTGAAGGTCGTCGCCTCGAGAGCCTCTTTCTCTTGAGAGTCTTTGTGTTTTCTCAGTTTATCCACAGCTGCTAAGATCCCTTTTTTCTTCACTGTCTCGGTTTGATCGTCTTTGGCCGGGGCACGACCCGCTTTGATTCTTCGTGCTTCTGGGTCGAAAAAATTAATCACCGATTGAACTTCCGGTCGCTCCCGAAAATAAAAGCCTCCTCCCGTAATACTGATCAGAATAAAAATAATGAATGCCTTTTTCATCACTCTCTCTAATAACAGATTTGGAGCACATAAACAAGGTGATATTGACCAAGTAAAAAGCTGCCTATAAAAGGCAGCTTTTTAAACTTAAATCGCTTTCATTAAAATTGATTCAAACGATCAATCAATTCACGTAGCTTCCCGTAATCACGACGACGGTGCCGGAAGACACAACGCTTAAATCCTGCAAGCTCAGGTTCATCTGCTTCCTCAGGTAAAGCCTCTGAGATTCTCATCTCTCCAGATTTGATCACTTCTGCGAAATCTTCTTGAATCTTCTGCAATGACTTCTCATCCGGGGCACGCTGAAGTCGAATCACTAACTGATCTCCAACATAACGGTAAGAGTGAAAGTTACTATAAAAATTAAGGATCTCATCCACCGCTTCATCAACGTCATCAGTCACCTTAAAGAGTGAAAAATCTGTCTTCGAAATCAAACCTAACCGGTCAAGGTGCTCTTCGATAAATTGATTCCAAAATTTCCAATAAGTCCCTCCTTTAGCATCTAAAAGAATCACCGGATAGACTGACGCCTTCCCGGTCTGAATCAGCGTGAGAGCTTCGAAAATCTCGTCCATCGTGCCAAATCCACCAGGACAAGCCACGCACGCATCTGCTTCTTTAATGAAAGAGACCTTACGAGTGAAGAAGAAGTTGAAATCAACCAACTTTTCATCTCCCGCAATAAACTCATTAGCAGCGGCTTCAAAGGGTAAAGAAATATTGAGTCCGAAGCTATTCTCAGCACCAGCTCCTTCATTCCCTGCTTGCATAATTCCAGGCCCTGCCCCTGTGATTGACATGAACCCTTTCTCAACCATTTTTTTAGCAAATAGAGCCGCCGTCTGATATTCTTTCTCCTCAGGCTTCGTTCGCGCCGAACCATAAATCGCAACTTTACGTGATTTACAGTAAGGGTGGAAAACTTCTTCCGCGTGAGTCATCTCCTTCAAAGCGCGATTGAATAATTTAAAGTTCCCTGGCGTCACCGCTCCTCGTTGAATACGAGCGGCGGCAATCATCATCTCCGCTAAAAGATTAGGGTCTTCCTCTCCACTAATTTTTTTCGCCAGAGTAACGATTTCTTCATCGAGATCCTTCTCGCCGGTTGTTCCTATATAAGATTTAGCCGAATAGTGAAGCATTCCTGCCGTGAAATCTCGCTCTTTAAGAGCCTGAATAGCTTTATTTTTTTCAGTCATCGATAGCATCATTATGACACTATTCTCTGTCAGAAAACAAACATGTTTCCCTGCCCAAACTTATTTATTTCATCGAAGAAGCCAAGACTTGGGCTAAACGTTTGACTGGTAAGCCGATCACATTGTCTCGATCGCCTTCCACACTTTCGACCAACATCTCGCCATGTTCTTGAATAGCATAGGCTCCAGCCTTATCCAAAACATTGACCAGACGCATATAGCTTTCGATCATTTCACTCGTAAGTTTCTTAAACTGAACTCGGGTTAATTCATGAAAAACCGTTTCTGCACCTCCCGATAAAACAGCCACTCCTGTGCAAACTGTCTGCACTTGCCCACTCAGGAAATGTAACATGTCTCTAGCATCATCAAGATCTCTTGGTTTCCCAAGAGTTTTGTCACCTCCCTTTACTAAAGTATCCGCTCCAATCACACACGCTAAAGGAAAACGAAGCGCCACCTCTTCCGCCTTGAGCAAGGCGTTGGTCATACAGAGCTCCGGCATTGGCAGACTCCCCGGAGCGAGCTCTTCTACAGAAGCGCTTGCTACCTGAAAATCATACCCCGCCAGAGCGAGCAATTCTCGCCTCCGTGGGGATTGTGACGCTAAAACAAGCTTCATGAGGAAACGAGAAGGCGAACAAAGCTCGCCTCATCCTTATGATTTTTTAGATTGTCCGGCCGCTTCGGAGGTCGAATCTTCAACGATAAAGGTCAGCTTCTTAGATTTCTTCGAATGACTGACTAAAAGAGAATCTCCCTCTTTGATTTTCCCGCTCAAAAGTGATTCTGCAAGCTGATCTTCTAGGTGACGCTCTACTGCTCGACGCATTGGTCGAGCCCCGTAATTAGGATCATACCCTTTTTCGATCAAGAAATGAGTAGCATCTTGGTCAAGATGAAGCTGAATATCTTTTTCTTTAAGCCGATCAGTTAATTTTGAAACTTCGAGATTCACAATCTTCACTAGATCCTTTTTCTCAAGCATATGGAAAACCACTAACTCGTCTAGACGGTTCAAAAACTCAGGACGGAAATGGTTTTTAGACTCCGCTAAAATTTTGCCCTTCATTCCTTCGAAATCCGACTCATCATCCTTCATCGCATTAAAGCCCAACGAAGTTTGGCGCTTAATGGTCGAAGCCCCCACATTGGACGTGAGAATAATAATCGTATTCCGGAAATCAATTTTGCGCCCAAAACTATCAGTCACAACCCCTTCTTCTAAAACCTGAAGTAGAAGATTCATCACGTCAGGGTGAGCCTTTTCGACTTCATCGAATAAAACTACCGAATAAGGACGGCGGCGAACCGCTTCTGTAAGTTGCCCTCCTTCATCATAACCCACATATCCTGGAGGAGAGCCAATCAGACGGCTCGTCGTGAATTTTTCCATATACTCAGACATATCGATCTGAATAAGAGCGTCCGAATCTCCGAACATGAACTCGGCTAAATGACGAGCAAGATAGGTCTTACCGACTCCGGTGGGCCCTAAAAAGAGAAATGACCCAATCGGACGACGCGGGTCCTTCAAGTTGGCTCGAGAGCGTCGAAGCGCTTTAGAGATAGCAGTGACGGCTTCATTTTGACCAATCACAGACTCTTGAAGTTCGGCTTCCATTTTCAGAAGTTTGGCTGCTTCTTTCTGCTCCATTCGGTTCAAAGGCACGCCCGTCCATTTGGAAACGACCGCCATGATCTCTTCTTCTCCGATTCCAACAATACGCTCTTCGCTTTCTGCTTTCCAGCTGTTAATGAGCTCTTCAAGCTCTTGCTTGGTCTGCTTTTCTAAGTCGCGAAGAGTGGCCGCTTTTTCAAAATCTTGTTCATTAATAGCCGCGACTTTATCTGCATTAATCTTCTCAATTTTGGTCTCGATCTCTTTGATTTCAGGAGGGCGTGTCATGGTGCCAATCCGAGCCCGTGACCCAGCTTCATCAATCACATCAATTGCTTTATCAGGAAGATAACGTGAGGTTAAGTAACGCGAGGTTAATTTGACCGCCTCCTCAAGAGACTGATCATCATAAGTCACTTTATGATGAGTTTCATATTTTTCTTTGAGACCTTGGAGGATTTTAATGGCGTCTTCCTCAGAAGGTTCTTCAACCTGAACTTGTTGAAAACGTCGTTCTAGAGCCGAATCTTTTTCAATAAACTTCCGGTATTCATTAATCGTCGTCGCTCCGACCACCTGAAGTTCTCCTCGGCTTAAGGCTGGCTTAATAATATTTGAAGCATCCATGGCTCCTTCTGCAGAACCTGCTCCGACGATCGTATGAAGTTCATCAATAAAGAGAATCACGTCTTTGACCTTTTTGATCTCGTCCATCACAGCCTTGATACGTTCCTCGAATTGCCCTCGATACTTCGTTCCTGCCACCATGAGAGCAAGATCTAGAGTGATGACCTTCTTATCACGGATGATTTCAGGCACATTCCCAATCGCAATCTCTTGAGCCAATCCTTCGACGATCGCCGTTTTACCGACCCCCGCCTCTCCGATAAGAACGGGATTATTTTTAGTTCGGCGGCAAAGAATTTGAATCACTCGTTCGATTTCGTCAGCTCTTCCAATCACAGGGTCTAGTCCTCCCTCTTGAGCTAATTTAGTAAGATCACGGCCGAAAGCTTTCAGAGCTGGCGTTTTACTTTGAGCCGACCCTCCTTGCACTTCGAGCTCATCTTCTCCTTCGATAATTTCAAAATCATCATCATCAGACATATCGTCTTCTGAGAAATTAGGGTCGATTTCAGCAAGAACTTCATGTCTCGTTCTTTGAATATCAATATTGAGTGATGATAAAACCTGTGCCGCGACCCCTTCACCTTCACGCAAAAGGCCTAATAAAATATGCTCGGTGCCTACATACGAATGATTGAGAGATTTTGCTTCTTTATTTGCAAGAGCAAGGACTTTTTTAACACGTGGGGTGTATGGAATATTGCCTGATATTTTTTGCTCAGGACCATTCCCTACATGTTTTTCGACTTCCATTCGAACGGCTTCGAGTTCAAGTCCCATTCTCTCAAGAACATTCACCGCTACTCCTTGCCCGAGTTTGATCAACCCAAGTAGAAGGTGTTCGGTGCCCACATAATTATGATTAAAGCGGTCTGCCTCTTTCCTCGCTAAGGCAAGGACTTGTTGAGCTCTTGGAGTAAAGTTATTCATCGGTTCATTTTATAATTCCTAGATGAGGAAAGGATCATTGGAAGATCGGTCACCATTATCTTTAACAGGAGATCCGAGAGATTGCAACTGAGCGCGAACAATTTCTGCTCGGATATGGTCTCGCTGCGATGGGTCAAGTTCGTCATCTGTCTGCATCTGAAGATGGGCGGGCTGAATCTTCATTAAAAGAGCGTCGCAAATCGACTTTGCAGTCTCTGGTAAAAAATCTAAATCTGCGGCGAAACGAAGCATTGAAAGGTGGCTCAAAGCTTCTTTTGAACTCAACACATGAGCGTGTGTTAAAATACCATAGGCTCGCCCAACATGATCTAGGACGAGAGGAAGTTCTTCTTTCAAAAGTCGTTCTCGTGCTGACATCTCGGCATCCACCACCTGTTTAATAAAGCGTTCTAGAGACTCGATAATAGTTTCTTCGCTTTCTCCTAAAGTAGATTGGTTCGAAATCTGGAAAAGGTTTGCAAGGGATTCTGTCCCCTCTCCATAAAGCCCCCTCACCGCCAAACGAAGATGGCTTGCGGCATTCAAGGCTTGTCCAATTTGTTGACTCAAAACTAAGCCTGGAAGATGCAACATCACCGAAGCTCGCATCCCAGTTCCTAAATTCGTAGGGCAGGCCGTTAAATAACCCCATTCCCGGTCAAACGCAAAAGGTAGAATCTCTTCTAGTTCTTGATCTAAGTCCGCAATTTTTTGATGAGCTTCATGAAGATGAAAGCCTGAGACAATCGACTGAATACGCAAATGGTCTTCTTCATTGACCATAATACTCACTGACTGATCTCGGCTAATCACCGCCGCACTTCCTTCACCTCTTGCGGCTTGCTCTCGGCTAATCAAATGCCGCTCCACAAGAACTTGTTTTTGGAGAGCTGAAAGCTGGTTCATACTTTGTGAAAAAGCCTCCTTCATCACCGAAAGGTTTTCTAAAGAGGGCTGCACCAAATCAAGTAACTCGATTCGTTCTTGCTTTGTCGCCCACCCAGGAAAAGAAAATTGTCTCAAATTACGAGCCAGACGAATTCGACTTGTGATGACAACAGGATGTTGCGCCCCTGCCCCTATAATCCAATCCGCAGGGTGATTAATCAAAGTCTTGAACCGCATCATGCCTGGCCTCCTTCTTTTTCTTCCTCTATCTGACGGACTTCATCTCGCACTGACGCTGCTTTTTCATAATCCTCTTGCGCAACAGCCTCTTGGAGTTGCTGGTGAAGCTCTGCTAAGCGTGTGGCTCGATCTTGAATATCGAGTAAAATCTGCGGAAATCTGCCACTATGTTGATCTCCTTTATGAAGGGAAAGTAAACGCTGCCCTATTTCCTCCCTAAAGTATTGGAAACAATGGCTGCAACCAAGACGCCCCACTTTACGTAAATCATCTAACGTAAACTGACATTCTGGGCATTCATTAGATAAAGCCTTTTGAGATTTTGTGTCCTGCATTTTAGAATCTTCAATCGCTGTTTCACCAGGAAGACCAAAGGGGTCTGTCACCCCCTGCTCTTCTGCGCAACTCTCACAATAAGCCGTTTTTTTTATTCCCCCTTCAGATTGCATCTGAGTGAAAAAAACAGTCGCTTTATTTTGACAGAGATCACACTGCATAAATCAATCTTACCTAAGTTAGTAACTTGTTCCTGTGCTACGTGTTAGCTCCCTGAAATCCTCAATCAATTTCTTAGTGATTGGCCCAGGTAACCCCTCTCCTCCGATCAAACGGTCATCAAGTTTTACCATTGGAATGACTTCAGCCGCAGTTCCAGTCAAGAAAGATTCATCACATGTATAAATATCATAACGGGTGAGAGACCTCTCGATGAGAGTCAACCCCGCCTGCTCGATAAGTTCGATGAGCACTTGGCGCGTAATCCCGTCTAAAGAACCGTCTGAAATCGGAGGGGTATAAACCTTCCCTTCCTTTACTACGAAAATATTATCACCTGTGCATTCTGCTACAAAACCTTGTTCATTAAGCATCAAGCCCTCCATCGCACCTGCTTTAAGGGCCTCGACTTTCGCCATCACGTTATTAAGGTAATTCAACGATTTCACCTGGGGGCTCAAGGCAGCTGGTGCCGGGCGACGAGTAGAAGTCGTAACGACTTCTAGCCCTTCTGTATAATACGTTTCTGGATACAGTTGGATACTCGATGCAATGATAAACATCGAAGGCTTTTCGCAAAGATAAGGATTGAGCCCTAAGCCTCCTACCCCACGCGTAACAACCAAACGAACATAGCCGTCTGAAAGCTTATTTGCTCGGATGGTTTCGCAAGTCGCTTCGCAGACTTCAGCCTCGGTCCATGGCATTTTCAACAAAATGGCCCGAGCTGATAAGAATAGACGATGAATATGCTCCTCGAGACGAAAGACACGGTTATTATAAAAGCGAATTCCTTCGAATACTCCATCTCCATAAAGTAAACCATGATCGAAAACGGAGACTTTCGCCTCGTTTTCGTCGACTAAATTGCCATCAAGCCAGATTTTGTTTGCGGTCATGTGATTCAACTAAAGATGCTGTGGAGTTGGCTTCTTGCAAAGCGCTATCTTTCGGAAAATGCGCCACTTTAAAGGCTCGATAGCACTTTCGTTCTTAGACTTCGCTTTTCCTCATAAAAAAAGGCCCTGTTCCCAGGGCCTTTAAAAGGTTTTTAAGCGCTTAATGTGAACTTACTGGCAAGCTTCGCACTCCCCACCATTCAACATCGCATCAATTGAGCAAGCCGCTTTCTGCTCGGCAGTATACTCCTTCGTTTCTTGCTCTTGGGAGCTTAACATCACCCCCCGAGTTTCTTTCCGGGCGCCTACTGTTGATTTTTCGGTGCTACTTGCCCCAAGGGTGCGTAGGTAATAAGTCGTCTTCATCCCAGTATGCCAAGCTCGACGATACATATGGCTCAACTTCTTCATATCAGGATCAGCCAAAAAGAGATTCACACTCTGTGATTGATCAATCCATTTCTGACGACGAGCGGCACTATCAATGACGTATTCGAAATCGATCCCAAAGACCGTCAAATGTTGCTTCTTAATATGGTCCGGGATCCGCTCAATATTATCGAGTTCTCCATCGAAATATTTTAAATCTTCAATCATTTGGTCATCCCAAAGACCTTCTTTTTTCAAATCCTTAACGAGGTTTTGATTCAAGACAGTGAATTTCCCACTGAGGTTTTCTTTGACGTAAAGGTTTTTGTAATTCGGCTCGATACATGGCGTCGTCCCCATGATATTGGAAATCGTTGCGGTGGGCGCAATCGCTAAAACATTCGAATTTCTCATTCCGTGTTTCGCAATTTTTTCACGAACAAAAGTCCAATCCATTTTTCCTCCACGCGCCACTTCGATAT
The DNA here is from genome assembly GCA_937951675.1 of uncultured Verrucomicrobiales bacterium. GTDB lineage: Bacteria > Verrucomicrobiota > Verrucomicrobiia > Verrucomicrobiales > Akkermansiaceae > CALFBI01. The sequence continues at coordinate 107,136 of CALFBI010000010.1, read as the reverse complement.
CCATACCACGTTCGTCTTCGAGAAGATCAACCGTATCCTGAGGCATCAGGCCGCGATCCCATTTGGAACCTTTATAGCTCGAGTAAACCCCTTTCTCCGCGGCAATATCAGCTGAGGCACTATAAGCATAATAAGCAATTGCCTCCATGAATTCATCATTGAATTCCACCGCCTCTTTTGAGGCAAAAGAAACATTTCTTTTATGAAGTGCATTTTGAAGTCCCATCACCCCTAACCCGATTGGGCGGTGACGTTTATTGGCGGTCTTAGCGGCTTCAGTTGGGTAGAAATTAATATCAACCACATTATCCAAAGCTCGAATCGCAAAGTTAATTGTCTCTTTGAGTTTTTCGTGATCAATAGCACCATCCTCTGTGAGGTGGTTATCCAAGACCACCGAACCTAAATTACATACGGCCGTCTCTTCGTCGGAAGTATTCAGAGTAATTTCGGTGCACAGGTTCGAAGAGTGAACAACCCCCACGTGATCCTGAGGAGAGCGAAGATTACAAGGATCCTTGAAAGTGATCCATGGGTGCCCGCTTTCAAAAATCATCGAAAGCATCCTTTTCCAAAGATCAATCGCAGAAAGCTGACGCGTCCAAATCTTTCCTTCAGCCCCCATCGCTTCATACTCTTCGTAACGTCGTTCAAAAGCTTTCCCGTAAAGGTCGTGAAGATCAGGCACTTCATTGGCCCGGAACAGAGACCACTGTTGACGTAATTCAACCCGCTTCATGAAAAGATCTGGAATCCAGTTTGCAGTATTCATGTCATGAGTTCGACGACGCTCATCTCCTGTATTTTTCCGTAAGTCGAGGAAGTCTTCGATATCATTATGCCAAGTCTCAAGATACGCGCACCCTGAACCGCGGCGCTTACCGCCCTGGTTCACTGCCACAAGCTGGTCATTGTGCAGTTTCAAGAATGGAATGACACCTTGTGATTCGCCATTGGTCCCTTTGATATAGGAACCCACGCCCCGCACGGCTGTCCACGACCCCCCAAGTCCGCCTGCCCACTTTGAGAGAAAGGCATTTTCAGAAATCCCACGAATCATGATCGATTCGATCGAGTCATCGACCTTATAAAGGTAGCAGCTTGAAAGTTGGCTATGAAGGGTGCCTGAATTAAACAGAGTCGGTGTTGAAGAACAAAAACGACGACTCTTATAAAGATTGTAAAGTCCCAAAGCACGCTCCTCTTTCTCTTCTCCATCCGCTTTGAAAAGACCCATTGCCACTCGCATCCAGAAAAATTGAGGGGTTTCCATTCGCACTGGTCGTCCTCCAGTCTTGTCTACAATGAGGTAACGATCGTAAAGGGTCTGCACTCCTAAGAATTCAAAATCAAGATCCGCTGAAGGGTCCAGCGCATCCGCCATATTCTCAAGATCATACGATGTAAGGTCTGGTGAAAGGCGTTCAATTTCGATGCCGTATTTGATATAATCTAAAAAAGCTTCTTTGTGAGCCTGCTTCAGCTTCTCTGGACCATCGCGAAGAATTTGCCAATCAAGCACTTCTTCATAGATATAAGAAAGTATAATTCTGGCCGCGAATTTTGCCATATCGCCATCTTTTTCCATCAATGACTTCGAGTTCAAAGTGATTAAGGTTTGAAGATCACTCTTACTAATTTCTGAAGGGAGAGAACGACGAAGCTCCTGTTCGAGTTCTTGCTCACTATAAGTTAAATCGAGCCCAATCGAAGCGAACTGAATCCGCTTTTTCAGCTCTAAACCGTCCCAAAACAGACTGCCTCCTTGCTCATCTGTAACGACGACCATGGAGTCTTGAGTCGGAGCTGCTTCATTAGGCTCGCGCTCCACTTCTTCCAAACGTAGACGAGCCCGTTCTGCCCGATAGAGAATGAAATGCTCTGCAATATCAAAATACCCTTGGCGCATCAACTCGCGCTGCACGATATCTTGAACATCTTCAATATGAATAAAGGCATCCGATTGCTCACGCACGACTCGGGTCACGGCTTGAGAAATTTTCTCGGCTGATGCCGGGTCCTCCTTCATCGTGAGGAAAGCTCGCTCGACCGCACTTGCGATTTTGCGGTCATTCCAGGGAACAACATTCCCATTACGGCGAATCAACCGAACCTTCATTGGTTCCTTTTCATCATTAATAACAAGATCTCCGTCTTCATCACGAGAGCGACTAAAGGTGAGAGATTTAGCAACATCAAATCGTTTTTGCTCAATCAAGGCCACCTCGATCAGCTTATAAAGCTGATCGGGAGAAAGGCGCACCCGCCCTTCACTACTATCAACCTCATTCATAAGAGATACGGCTACTGCCTGTGCAGCGTTCGCTACAAACTCACGGTTTTCTACATTGAAAATCTCATCTTCGCGCTCCTCACCCCTTGCTACTAATAGGTCCGTGAGAGCACTCCCAATCATATCTGCCACATCTTCCAAAGAGAGGTTTTTTTCCCCTGCGGCTGAAGTCACCACAATATCTGGCGTCCCCATATTTTGGCCAAGAGAAGAGCGCCATTCATATTGATAACGCTGTGAACGAGGAACCGAGGCTAATGCCCTCAGTTGTTGGTCTTCTTCGATTTGTGTGTTGTGGTGATACATTTTATAAGGGGAGGAAAAGTAAAAAAGGAAAGTAGTAAGAAAAAAAATTAAAGATCGTCGTCGTCGTAACCGGCTGAATCTAAGGCCGAAGCTTTCTGATACTCCGTAACGCGACCTTCAAAGAAATTTTGTTCACGCTTGATATCCATCATCTCGGCTAACCAAGGGAAAGGGTTATGAGAATTTTCGCCTAGTGGTTGAAGACCACATGAATCGAGACGGCGATCTGCAATAAAATCAATGTATTGCTCAAACTCATCTGCATTCAAACCAATCGCACCAATCGGTAAGCAGTCACGGATGAATTGCTTCTCGAGACGGATTCCTTCAGCCATCGTTGCGCGTAAATCTTGCTTAAAGTCTTCGGTCCAAATGTCAGGATTCTCGTTAACAAGGTCCATGAGTAAGTTTCGAAAGACTTCAATATGATTTGATTCGTCTCGCAGGGTGTATTGGAACATTTGTCCAATTCCCATAAATTTATTCTGGCGGTAAAGAGAAAGAATCATTCCGAACAAGCCATAGAATTGAGTCCCTTCCATCACTTGCCCAAAGAGGAAAATGTTTTTGGCTAGAGCTTGCTTATTCTCCGTGATCGTTAGGTCAATGTCTCTTCTCAAACTCCGGCTATTGGAGACGACGAAATGGTTTTTAGCCTTCAGTGTCTCAATGTCTTCAAACATGGCTTCACACTCATGAGGGTTAAGCCCTAGAGACGAAATCATGTAAACTAAGGAGTCTGCATGGATATTTTCTTCGTGAGCGTGACGGCCTAATACCAGCTTCAATTCGGGAGCCGTGACGAGTTCACGAACGACATGAATGATATTATCTCCGACAATTCCTTCCGCTGCGGAAAAATAGCCGATCCCCATTTTAATGATCCAGCGTTCTGCATCTGTGATCTCTGAACCTCTCCACTGCTCCAAATCTTTCTGCATCTGAATATCCTCTGGCTCCCAGTGGTTATTCTTCATGGTTTTGTAAAGATCGTAAGCCCACTGATACTTCAGAGGGAGAATGTTAAAGAACATCGTATCGCGCCCATTAATCACCTTTTTCGCGTCGAAAGCCTCTTCTGCTTTCCGCTGATCAAGAATAAAAGTGCGTTCTCCGAGAGTGACAGTAGTCGTAGACATAGATGGGTAAGGAAAATCGTAATTAAAGTTAAATAAAAAAGTGAAAACCACTCAAAAGCGGATGTAAAAATAGACTGTTTTGTTAAAAAACGTCAATCTCGTTTTTGGCCATATTGTATCCACAAATTATTAACAATACAACATGTGGTGGTTTAGGGGGCTGACCCGACAATTTCGTTTCAAACTGAAAACTCCTAAACCTATGTAATACCAAGGTTTTTTATCGCTTTCATTGAAGCTACGCTTGGGGTCCTTTTGGGGCAAAAAAAAATGTTTTTTCTCCGCTCTTGAGCCACATCAAATCTTTTTCCAAAAAAATAAAAAATCCTCTTGTCTCCAAAAGGATTTTTGACGCTAGAAATTTTAAAATTTCTAAAATATTGGCGACCTAGCCGGCTTTTTTCTTTAAGCCTCGTTCCACTCGCCGTATTGCCGAAACTTAGCGTAACGTTGCTCTAAGAGCGTAGGCATGGGGTTCTTTTGCAATTCCTCCAAATGTTTTAAAACAACGGCTTTAAGCTCCTGAGCAGCAGCGGTATGATCTCGATGAGCTCCACCTCGAGGTTCGGTAATCACATCATCAATTAGCTTCAACTCGAGTAAATCAGGAGCTGCAATTTTCATCGCTTCAGCTGCATCTGGGGCATGTTTACGATGCTTCCAAAGAATCGCAGCACAACCTTCGGGGCTAATCACAGAATAATAAGCGTTCTCCATCATGAGAACTTTATCTGCGACTCCGATCCCGAGTGCTCCTCCAGAACCACCCTCGCCAATGACTATCGAAATAATAGGGGTCTCTAGAGTCATCATCTCACGAAGATTGAAAGCAATTGCCTCCGCAATATTGCGCTCCTCAGCACCAATCCCAGGATAAGCTCCTGGAGTATCGATCATGCAAATAACCGGCAGATTAAATTTCTCTGCAAGTTTCATGAGACGTAAAGCTTTACGATACCCTTCCGGATGTGCACAACCGAAATTACGCTTCAGATTTTCTTTGGTATCACGCCCCTTTTGGTGACCAATGACGACACATTTGATGCCTCCAATTTCCGCAAAACCGCCCGGCATTGCGTCATCATCACCAATATGACGGTCTCCATGAATTTCACAAAATTGATCAAACACGAGATTCACATAATCGAGAGTAAACGGACGATTCGTATGCCGTGCAATTTGAACTCGTTGCCAAGGAGAAAGCCGATCATAAATCCCAGCTTTTGTCTCTTCGAGCTTCTTTTCCATCCCAGCAATTTCTGCCGAAACATCGATATTATTTCTCTCTGATTTTTGGAGAAGAGATTGGATTTCTTTCTCGAGTTCGAGAATAGGTTTTTCAAAATCTAAAGGCTGAACTTCCATAGTGGTTAAGCGGGATTAAAAGAAAATTTCAACGGGTGTGCCAGCCCTAAGTAACATCGATAACTCATCTAAATGAGTTCTCGAAAGAGTCGCTCCATAAAATTCGGCAGGCGAAGGCCTCTCAGAAGCTCGTAACTCCAATTCTCCATGAGTAAAAAAAATAGATTTTGGTAAAAATCTAAACTGTGGGTGAGTTGGCAATATTGGAGCCGTCTTCCGATAGGCTAAAAGGGATTTTACCCGACTACTCAAAAAGGCTTTTTTACTTTTTATTTTTGATACCGACTCCAAAGGGTAAATCGCTAAAAAATCTTTCCCTTCATTTTGCCAAAGTTCACAGGTTTTCTCTTTAAATCGTATCATCAATTTTAAATCCAATGATTCTACCCAGAGAAGATCACCGGGGCGCAGCCGCTTTTCATTTAAAATGCCGTTAATATAATACAAATGACTCAAATTCATTTGATGCTGCGCTGCTATTTTTCGATAGGAGTCTCCTCGCTGAACGGTGTATTGTTTTTTCGAACCCTGAACTTTAGAGGACAAAAGTTGATCTAACCGTATTTGCCCCAAAGCTTTTTTAGCCCTCAAAGCATGCTCAGGATAAAACAGCGTAACGAAATGAAGTTTTTCTTGCGCTTCCTCCCATTTCCCCGCGTTAAAAAGATCTGAAATACGCCGATAAGCCTGCTCACTTGGATTCTGGAATTCAGCATCCCCTTGGTTTTCTTGAAGCACCTGATCCACCACATTCACTTGATTTTGTGGATTCCCAAATTTCTCCATCATGAATGTTACTCCCCAAAAAGTGCCTCCCACAGCACCTATCACGACAAGGAGAGCCAAAAACTTAAAGGCAAGAGAGAGCTTCATGATTCCAAAAAAAACTTCCTACAAAAGTCCCTTCCGATGAAAATCGAAGGCGTTGATATCCGATGATTTCTGAATCATCTCGATAGTGAACTTCAATAGCGAATATTCCCACGCATCATCAACTCCCTGAATCAGAGCCTTAGCAGGGTTCCCTTCTCGACGAGCTTCTGACAGCAACTTCTCTTTGAGGTGATCAAAATTTTCATTAACAACACTCTCTTTGACTTCTGTTCTTTTGAAGACAAATCCATATTTTAGAAAAGCTAAATTATGCCCTTTGTTTTTAAGATAGTTAAAAAACTCACGCGCTTCTTCATTAAAGCCTTCGAATTCAATCTCTTCGTAACCATCAGGTTTAATAATTTGTGGTTTCTGAGCCTCAACTTCACCAGTTCTGATCCGCACTTGCCCGACTTGATCCATCAGTTCACTCATCATTAAGAACTCGAACCGAGTCGACCCAAAGGTTTCGATACGCCGATCGGGCTCATAAATGACTTTTGTCTCTTCGAGCGCGTATTGAATATTATCTGGCTTCACTTTTAAGTCACTATCATCCCTTAATAGAAGGGGAATGCAACAAAAAGGATAGACTCAAAGAAGAGCCTATCCTTAAAAAAATTTAAGTAAGGTCGTTTAGGAAAGAACCTTTTCGACGTAAGCAATAATATCACCTACTGCCGCAAGCTTTTCAGCTTCTTCATCTGGAACTTCAATTTCGAACTCTTCTTCAACCGCCATGACGAGTTCAACAGCATCAAGGGAATCAGCTCCCAGATCTTCGATCAATTTTGCCTCAGGCTTAATTTGATCAGCGTTTACGCCAAGTTGTTCAACGATGATTTCGCTAACCTTTTCTTCAATATTTTGCTCTGACATTTAGTTTGCTGGTGTTTGTTTTAAGATTTTTTGATTATGAACCCTTGATCAGGGTTAACAACAAGAAAAAGTTAACACTCTTTAATAATTTTTTAACTCGAGCCCCTCTCCAAACTCCATTTTAAGAGTTTGATTCGGTTTCTGACTCTTCGTCTTCGTCAACTTCGACCAATTCGATTAACTCTCCTTTAAAATTCTCAACGACTCGTTGATAGAGCTGCTCCGCAGGTTGCCCTTTTTCAGCATCAAATTGCCCATAAATCATTCCATCGATCCGAGCTTTCTTATCTTTCCCGCCCTCTGTTTGATAAAATATAGTCGCTAGCCCTTTGCTTTTCCATTTACGCGCATCGATTCTCTTGATCTGTGTAAATAAAATCTTTTGACCTCCGGGTGCGTAATACGCTTCCAGGTCCGCCTTCATCCTTCGACTTAAATTTCGGAACAATAATAACAGTGCCCCGAGCGCTAAAACAGCTACTCCAATCGCCCAATAAAGTTGCTCTTTAATTGCCGCGACGCTTTTGGGTTTAGGCCCTGGTTCCGATTTAAGCTTGGCTTTCTTTGAATAATCGAGCCAGAGCTTATGCCAACCATCTCGACGAAGAAGTTCGATATCTTGAGTGATTTCTGGCCATGACATATCAGAGTCTACCCCCTTTGGCAGAGCTTCCATTTCTTCAGGAAAAGACACTTTTTGTGCTCGAGCGTAAGTGATCCATTCTTCGTCAGAACGCCCCTCTTCACGATGTTTAGCAAAAGACTCTTTAAGGTCTTTCTCAAAAGCTTGATGAACGTAATACGCAAAATTACTTTTCGGGTATCCTACTTTCCAATCATAGAGAAAATAAAGAGAAAATAAGCTCAGCATCGTAAAAATAGCGAGAGCTCTCCAAATAAACCACTTACTGGGGCGACAAATGATGGTTGAACCGGCTGACATAAGAAAAAAGTAAAAGAAACTGACTCCTCATAAGCAACCAGCCTCTTGAGCTGAAATCAAGCTTTGATGGGCGTTTCTCTCAATAAACCTAAATCCATAAAAAAATCATGACAGGCAACCATAGAGAAACATCAATCATAAACCTTAGAATCTCCAATGAAAATAATCTGCGAGAAAAATGAAGCCCTAGCATCAAAAACAAAGAGCTGGCAACAACCCAGAAATAAGAAGCAAAAAGCAATGTTTCTGCCTGCCACTCTAGCCAAAGGTAGGAAAACAACCAACTCACTGCCAGTGCTATTCCAAACAAAGAAACATAAACACCCCTCCCTTGTTCTTCTGTTTCCCAAACATCTATAAGCTGCATATTAATGAAACAGAGCCCCGCCAACATCAGAACCAAAGCTATATAAATACTATCTAAGGAGTAAAATGTGGGCACCAAAAAAACCCCTCCTCCAAAGGCCAGAGAAGCGATCACATTTTTGAGCACCGAGCTTCGATACTTCATTTTTTTCTGAAGTAAGGCCAACAACCCATACCCCACAACCATCACCACAAGAGGGACCGAAGAACTTACCATGGCACGAGGTAAAGCAAATACTCCCACTCCTAAAAAAACGGACACAACGCCCAAAATGATAGAAAATGACGTGCTTTTTTGCGCATAAAATAGATGCCTTCTTTGATGCCTTTTTTTAGGACGCTTTTTAACATCAATTAATCGGTCTAAGCTATAAATCCACCATACTGCTAAAAAAAGCAGCACTGGAAAAACCATCGAAAGGTGAGTCAGCTTTAAGGTCTTTACCACAAAAGCATACCAGGTCACCGCAACGATGGGAGCATCTAAACTGAGAAGAGTAATCCACTCCCACCATTTAATTTTTTTTTGCTCTAAGGTCATGATGATCGAACGACACCTTATGTCTAAAAACGTAAGTTCGGCACCATAAAAAAGCTCTGACACCTCAGTGTCAGAGCTGAAAGTTTAGGTAAACTCGATCGAGTTAGTCCTTAGGAACGTCGACCCAAGCTCCTTTATCATGAGAAACAAGTGATAGTTCAGCAAGCTGAACTCCTTTTGCCGCATCACGAAGAGTCCAAGGGAACGCGTGGTCATCATCAACTAAGTGCTTTAAGAATTCTTCCCACTGCACTTTAAAGGCATTATCATAAGTCGTTGTATCTGGGCACTCTGACCATCCATCATAATAATCAATTGGGGAATCAATATCAGGATTCCAAACTGGCTTAGGTGTAGATGCCGCTCCTTGTGTCCAGCATTTACGCAAGCCTACAATCGCAGAACCATGAGTTCCATCGACCTGCATCGTCAAAAGATCATCGCGGCGAACACGCACATTCCATGATGAGTTAAACTGACAAATAATATCTTCGTCTGTCTTAAACATCGCGTAAGCGGAATCATCCGCCGTGCATGGGTAAGGTTTACCATTTTCATCAACACGCTCAGGAATGTGAGTCGCTTTATGGCAGAATACCGAATTCACATTACCGAAAAGATTATCAATCACGTAACGCCAGTGGCAGTGCATATCAACAATCATACCTCCACCGTCTTCCGAACGGTAATTCCAACTTGGACGTTGAGCAGGTTGATCATCAATGTGACCTGTGAAAACCCAGTAACCAAATTCGCCACGCACCGAGAGAATTTTCCCGAAGAACCCTTGCTCTTTAAGAGCTAAGAATTTACGAATCCCTGGAAGCCAAAGCTTATCTTGCACGGCACCATTTTTGACTCCAGCTTCTTCCGCAAGTTTTGCCACACGAAGTGATTCCTCGTAGGACTCTGCAATTGGTTTTTCACAATAGATATGTTTTCCTGCTGCAATCGCTTTCTCCAAGAATGCGGCGCGGTAAGGCGTTCCGGAAGCATCGAAAAACACCTGATAATAATCATCTGCAATGACGGAATCAAGGTCAGTTGAATACTTCTCCACTCCATATTCTTCAGCAAGCTGACGAAGCTTATCTTCGTTACGCCCTGTTAAAATAGGGTCCGGAACAAGACGGTCACCTTTATAACTTACTCCGCCTTGCTCTATAATCGCGAGGATGGAGCGGACAAGGTGCTGGTTAGTCCCCATGCGTCCTGTGACGCCGTTCATAATAATTCCTATTTTCTTTTCAGCCATATTTCTTCGTTCGTTATTTGTTTATAAATTAATCTCTTTATCCTTAAGACCGGTAAATACGATCATAAGTTTCTAAAATAGTATTGAGGTAATCGTGTTGGTTTTCAGACCACCATTTCCGAGAGAACACTTCGACTTCTTTATGTCCTTTAAATCCGACATCGGTCATCAGGTTATCAATTTCTTTGAGAGGGATACAACCTTCCCCCATTAAGCCTCGGTCCAACAAAAGGTGATCCATTTCAGGTTTGAAGTCACAAATATGATACCCGATTAACCAACCATTTTCGGCACACCTACGAGTTTCGGCTTCAAGATCAACATCCCACCAAACATGAAAAACGTCGAGTGCTACTCCTACATTAGGGCGCGCCACTCTTTCGCAAAGATCATTAGCGGTTTTCATATTACAAATAGCTGAGCGATCCCCTGCATACATAGGATGCAATGGTTCGACAGATAACAAAATACCAGCTTCCTTAGCGACATCTGCCATTTTCGCGAGACCTTCTACAATTTGTTCGAAATTCGTTTGAGGCGTTTGGCCCACTGTCGCTCCGCAGACTAATACGATCTGAGGGCAACCCAGCGCTTCTGCCTCCTTGATTGTTTCTAAGTTTTTTTGATGCGCTAAATCACGGTCAGCCTGAGTAAGTCCTGTAAAAAAACCACCCCGAACGTGAGCTACAGGCTTCACTCCAGCATCTTTCAAGTGCTGGCTCACTTGGGAAAGATCGTGCCCTGCCACTGTTTCTCTCCAGATTGAAATCCCACCAACTCCCTTTTTAGCATAATTTTCAATGCACTCTGTAATGGACCACGGCTTCGTCGTATAAGTGTGGATGGCTAATTCTTGGTAACTCATCTCTTGAAATTTATTGCATGCAACAAATTTTGCAAGAAAAGTTTTGTTTCTCTTACATCCATAATGAACGTCTCACTTTAAAACCTACTTAAGAAGCCCGGTGATCAAACCATTTTTGCTTGCGATAATCTTTAGGAGTCATCCCTTTCTTTTGCTTAAACATACGAGAGAAATGATAAGGCGTTTGAAATCCTACTTTTTTACTAATCTCAGAAATGGGCCAACCTGTTTCTGAAAGATAGCGAGAAGCTTCTAAAATCCTCTTATCCCAAAGATAATCTCGCGCTGATTTACCATAATGCTGCTTAAAAAGACGGCTCAAATGCCCTGAACTAATCCCCACTACCTTTGCGATATCAGCTACTTCCATCGGGTATTCGAACTGAGCATCAATCCAGCGACGGGCTTCCCGAATGAGAGGCGGCACTCGCTGTTCGACATCGATCAAGCCCTTCATTTTAAAACCGGCTTCTTTTAAAAACTCATAATAAAGCGCACGGGCAAGAGCATCCGCAACAAGAGCACTTCCATTTTTTTGCGTATCGAGACCCAATTGTAAAATTTGGTTCATGCGAGCATTCATTGGCACAATCTGTGATAATGAATCTAATTGGGCACGCATTTCCTTGTCCATATCAGGATGCTTCCAGTCACACCACCATTGGCTCGTCGTGCTTTCTTGTGAAAACTCATACAACTCTTCAGAGCCTGGCGGCATCAAAGTCACTTCCCCTGCGTGCAAGGTAACTTTTTCAATCCCATCAACACTAATTTTCACACTCCCTTCAAAAATACCTACAAGCAATGCCGCCTGCGACACACGTGGTCCGTAAACCCCACCTTTCGCATAATTGATATCACCAATATAATGTCGGCTATTTTCAGCGAAGATATTCACTCCCGCAAAAGTGATCTGGGACCTTTATTCTGTAAAGGGTATTCTTGAGCGTTACAAAATCAACACTTTGCCTCTTTGCCGTTATCCTACAAAGAGGCTCGTGAAGTTTTCAATTCTCACTTTTCTCCCGATTCAGGTAACATCGTAAAGAGAGTCAACCCGGCAAGATCTTTCGCTTTCCCAAATGGTAAAATCCAACTCGATAAATACCCAACCGTTACACACGAAGCGACCGAAATCGGGAGATGCATGAGAAAGGTAATATTAGAGAAAAATTGCATATAAAGTGAGGCAAGCACCGCTGCCACCGCTCCGCAAACCACACCAGCTGTATTCGCTCGCGTCGTAAACATCCCTAGAATATAGATCCCAATGAACCCTCCACCAAGTAATGAAACGACCCGGCTAAAAGTTTCGAACATGGAAGTAAGGTTCATACTCGCCATGTAAAGCGCGGTCCCAGTCCCTATAACACCTGCGATAATAGAAGTGAACTTCATACAGAAAAGAAGCTCACGATCACTCGCCTTAGGCCGAAAGCGCTTAAAGAAATCCTCCGAAATAACAACTGCTACTGAATTCATCCCACTTGAGACAGTCGACATCGATGCCGCAAAGAGGCAGGCAATAATAAGACCGGCAATTCCTACTGGCAAACGCTGAATCATGAAGAGAGGCACCACGGCATCAGTCTTCATGTCAGGGCTCAAATCAGTCGGGTTCGCATGGAAGAAAGTAAAGAGTAAGGTCCCTAAGAAACCTACGGTCAAAGAGATCACTACACTACAAACCATGAAACCAAAGGCTAATTTACGCACTTCTTTCATTGGCGTGGCAAACACTCGCTGAGCCTGAGTTTGGTCTGAAGCAAACGCCGCTTGGTTGACAATGGTCTGCACTAAAAATACCCAAATAATAGGCTGAGTCCAATCCCCATCAAAATAGAAAAGGCGAGTGCGGTCGTATTCGCCACCAACCTCAAGATATTCTGAGAAACCTCCATCCATTGCACCAAGAGCTACAACAATCATTAAGATCAAACCTCCTAGCATCATCACACCCTGCACAACATCGGTCCAGATAACGGCCTCGAATCCACCAAAAGCAGTATAAATGGTGGTCAAAATCCCCATAATCGCAACCGCCGTGAAAATATCGAGCCCCGTTACGGCATGAATCGCAATACTAGGAAGAAGAAGCACCACACTCATTCGCCCTAAAAGTTGAAATAAGATAAACTGCACACTCGCCACATAACGCACTGCAGGATGGAAACGGCTCTCTAAATAAGCGTAAGTTGAAGTCAGCTTCAAACGACGAAGCAGAGGGAACATCAAATAAGCCTGGAGTAAGAACCCCCCAATTAAAAACACGGCTGATGCGGTCCAGATCATGCTCGAGCCATAAGCCTGAGCAGGAACTGCCATGAAGCTAATCGAGCTTGCTGCGGTTGCAAAGAAACTCAGTGAAGCCGCCCACCATTTGACTTTCCGGCTTCCGACCGCGAATTCTTCAGCACTATTTTGCTTTCTAGCGAAATACACCCCAATCCCCGCCATTGCTAAGAAATATAAAAGAATCACCCCATAATCGAGGACACTCAGGCTCTTGACGGACTTTTGCATCATCCAACGCGAAAATTGAATTTGGCCTTGTTTTTCATAGGCCAAAATCCGGTAAACATTGGTATCTTTAACCGAAACTTTAAATTCCTTTCCGGTGAAAAAATAAGCCAAGTTCTCTGGCGCCCCAGCAAACCGCTCACCCACCGCAACCCAGGTGCGCGTTAAACAATGAAAGGAATTCACCTTAGTCGAAGGGGTTCCTCCGATTTGATCCGCTCCTCCCATTAATAAAATATGAGTTTGGCCCGTTGCTGCAGTAGCCGCGCCGATCAAGCCTTGAGGTGAGTCTGGGCAGCTCTCCCACCCAAGATTCCGAATCCCATCCCCAGGGTGATAACGATACCTCCAAACCTGATGTGAGGCCGTTTGATCTTGTTTCGCCCCACCAAACAAAAAGAGCTCTTCGCTTTGAGCTACTACAAGTGGATTTGAAACGGCCTCTCCTGGAAAATCTTCTTCCTTCGTCCAACGCCATTCGCGTTTCACCCCTTTCTTAGGGTCATCAAGCGAGAGACGATATACCGAGTTCGATGGATCGCTTCCCCCTATCGAGGATTGTCCCCCTATCACAAAGAACTCTTCCTTCGCTTCCATCACATCGAGAGGAAACGCCTCCCCTTTTTTCTTCTTTTTTTTCTTTTCTCGGTAAAAAGAATAAGAACGTGGCTTATGCTTATAATCCATGACCCCGATCCCTGCCCCCAGACGAACTTCAGGAAGAGGCGGGAGTTCTAATAGAGTAAGGGCTTTCTTGTTATTCTCATCTTTTGTAAGATAATAGACAGCTTGTTTCCCTTCTGAAACTGATCCATCAAGCACAAAAAAACCATTTCTAGAAGGAGTGAATTTCGGAGCCGTGAGTTGCTTTGGTAGCGCTCCTAGTGATTCCCATTTTGCGGTAGTTCCCTTGAGGTAGTCAACTTGCCGGCCTGCTCTAATTCGTAAAACCCCATTCCCGTCGAACCAGTTCGCTTCTAAGAGAATATCTGAAGGAAGGGTTTTATTAGAATCAACCAATAATTTTTCATCTAAATTAATGAATGGCTTAGTCGACTGAGGCTCTTCGGCATAAAGAGACCCGAACGAAAAAAGCCCTATCAAGCCTCCTATAAAAAAGGTCACGGCCAAACGATACGGATATTGTAAATTCATCATTTTGATTACGGATGCTGATGCCCGCTTATTACGAAGTCACATCAAAAATATAATTTTTTCGCTTTCGCTTAATCCGTCAGAGACTCTAAGCGTTCTGTTTTCTTTGACTCACTTGCTTTTGACATGGCGTTAATGACCCTAATTCCATCAAGAACCACATGACGGGGAATCAAATTATCCAGCTTCTCTCCCTTCATTGCCTTATAACTGTTTTCCCACTGATAAGAACCTGCGATCCGGTCTTGTCGAACTTGGGCCGTTGCTAAAGGCTCGGTGCTATCTGCTCCGATGACATGGAGATCAACAAGCTCTTGCTCAAACCCATTATCAGTTTGAAGAGGATTACGCACAATCATCCCATTCTCAAAATAAATCATCATCGACTCTGCCCCTCTCTGAGGCTGAAGGGCCCATGAAGTCTGCGTATGAGCGATGCTGCCGCTTTGAAACTTGATTGTTAATTGAGCTAAATCGGGGGTTGGCCGCCCAGTAAAAATACGTGATTCAACCACTTGAACTTCTTCAGGCTCTCCAAAAAGAGAAACCAAATCGTTAATCCCATAGATCCCTAAACGGAAAATAGGAGCCACAGGACATTTCACAGGATCATCATACCATGAACCATCTGCTTTTTCTAAACTCTTATACCAACACTCATGCCGAGCCGCGATAGGACGCCCTAAATTGAACTCTTCCTTCCACTGGTTCATCAACACCATATCATCAGTAAATACCGGACCTGGAGAATTAAGGTGAACCACTTTACCCAACTCTTCAGCTTCTTCTAAAACCTCCTTCGCTGCTTTCGCATCGAGCTCGAAGGGCTTCGTCGTCACGACATGTTTCCCTGCCCTGATCGCTTTCTTAATCAAGTCAGCTCGACCATTTGGTCCTGAATAAATAAAGATTGCCTCGAGCTCATCGTTCGCAAGCATCTGATCGTAGTCGGTGTAACCTGGAACGCCGAATTCTTCGGCTGCCTCGTCTGCATCTGACTGATCCAGAGCACACACCGCCCCAATCTCAAAATAAGGAAATCCTGGCCCCTCATTAATGACCTGAATCTTCATGAGCTGCTTTCCGAAATTAAGACCTAAAAGCCCAAACTTAATTTTTTCCATGCCGGGAACTATTTCAGAGTATCCGCAGCGCACAATCGTTTTTTTACGAATTTTAGCTTCTTAAAAACAAGAACCCTTCTAGAAAAAATCATTGATTCTCACTCAATTCGAAACAAAATATCGAAACAATTTTCGACATGAGTATGTTCACCCACAATCGACCAGGACTTAACCTTAATGGAACCTGGAAATTCAACCCTGATCCCTATCAACGTTGCCGCCAACAAGAATGGTGGAAAAACCCGGGAAAGGATGACAATTTTTTTCCTTGCTGGGATCCAGAAGGTTTGTGGGATATCGAAGTTCCGAGCACTTGGAAAACCCAACGAGAAGAGCTCAAATGGTATGATGGTGATGTGAATTACATGAAAGAATTCGACCTCGATGACATCCCTGAGGGTTCCGAAGTCTTTCTCTACTTCGATAGTGTCGTCTACCTCGCCGATGTTTACTTAAACGGAGAGAATCTTGGCCAACATGCGCATGGTTACTCCCCTTTCGCAATGCGCGCGACGGAACATGTCAAAAAAGGCAGCAACCAGCTCTTTGTCCTCGTCGAAAACAAATTAAGCCCTGATCGCGTTCCCGGGATTCGCTTTGACTGGAATAACGACGGAGGAATCATTGGAAATGTTCGTGTTGTTATCGTCCCAAAAACCCACCTCAAAAACTTCCGCACTTCAACAACCTTGAAGTCTGACCAGGTCGAAATCAAAGTTGATATTTGGTTAGAAAACCTTACTCAAACGGTCACCGAAGATATCACCTTAAAAATCTCGGAATTAGGAATCGAACAAACTTTATCTGCGACCTCTGGAGAAGAGTCTACTTTCTCACTGACACTCGATCGTGCTCAAATCGAACTATGGGATACCGAAAACCCAAAACTCTACCGCGTAGAGCTTTCAACCTCTCATGAGACGATCTCAGATGAAATAGGCTTCCGCGAGCTTCGCACTGAAGGTTTTGACGTCCTCTTAAATGGTAAGCCTATTCGCCTTTACGGTGTTTGCACCCACTCCGAATTCGAAGGAACTGGCCGAGCGACAAACCCTGCCGGGATTCAAAAAATGATCAATGCCGTGAAAGAACTTGGCTGTAATTTTATCCGGTGTGCTCATTACCCTTATGGAGAAGACTGGGGACGTGCTTTAGATAAAGCCGGATTACTCTGGTGGGAAGAAGTTCCTGTCTACTGGCTTTCCAATATTCACAAAGACCCCCAACTTTCTCTTGCTCTCGGGATGCTCGAGGAAATGATCATTAGAGATTGGAATCGAGCCTCTTTAGCGATCTGGTCCATCTCGAATGAATGTGCGGGCGAAGGTGACGGCGAAGCTACTGAACCCAACTATCCCTATTGGTTCAAAGCCCATGACCTCATTCGAAAACTCGACCCTAGCCGCTTAATTAGTTCAGCTGAATGCGGGCATCGCAAAACCAGCCTCCCAGAAAGACGCCCTGAAGACGGAGACCATTTTGACGACGATTTCTCAAACGAAATTTGGACCAAAGGACACCCTGACGAATTCTACGGGCTCTTTGACATCCTCTCAGGCAATGTCTACGTCAACAATCCAGGAGACGGCCTCGTCGCCTACCATAAATACCGTGACATGTTGAAAGAGTTCAACAAACCACTCATGATTAGCGAATTTGGGTCCATGTCATTAAGAGGTGCTACTGGAGATGCAACTCGACTAGGTGATGAAGATCGACACGCTCTTATCCTACGGGAAGCCTACCAATCTTTCAAAGAACTTCCCGAAATCACAGGATACATGCCTTGGTGTTTGCTCGACATGAGAGTCCCGATGCACTGGCGCTGGTATAATGCAGGAGAAGGCGTTTTCCGCTACGGCCTCATGGATCAAAATTACCAACCGAAACAAACTTATTCGGTCGTCAGAGAAGAAAACAAGGCCCTCAAAGAGGCCTTTAAAATCTAAACTTATTTCATATGCTTCAAATTGCTCTTTACGGTAATAACGGTCATCAAATTCAGCAACAGATCCTTGTTAACCCCCGAGCTCAACTTGTCGCGATCGCAGGAATCACAAAGGACTCTCTTCCTGACTCACTTCAATCAGACGACCTCATTGTTTACTCCAGCCTCGAAGAACTCATCAAGCACCCACAACTAGACCTTCTTTCTCTTTGTGGGCCTTCTCGAGCCACTCAACCACAAGAAATCATTCAATGCCTTAAAGCCGGCATTCATTGCTACGCCGAAAAGCCTACGGCTCTCACCCTAACCGAACTTGAGCAAGTTCTAGCAGTATCAGATGAAACCGGGCAGTCTTACTTCGAAATGGCGGGCTCGATCTTTTCGGACCCTTACTGGAGTATGCGTCATCACGTCTTAAATGGCGCCATTGGGGAAATCGTCCAGGTCTTCTGCCAGAAATCATACCCTCTCACGGACTGGCGGCCTCATTCTGAGTCTATTGATGGCGGACTCACCCGTCAGGTCGGAATCCATGCCATTCGGTTCGCAGAACAAATCACAGGACTCCGCTTAACCGAACTGAGCGTCTCAGAAACAACGGTAGGAATTCAAGAGCAAGGAGACCTCAAGCGTGCTTCGAATCTACAAGGACGTTTCAGTAATGGAGGGCTCTTTTGCGGCATTAGCAACTATTGTAATCCTTCCTCTTTCACAACATGGGGTAATGACCATATTCGCCTCTTTGGAACGCATGGATTCATGGAGTCTACTGACTCAGGTGCACGCACTCGCCTAGTCCTCGAAGATGGCAGCGATACAGAAATCCCTCAGCTCTTTCCAAGTAGCTATGAAGAATTTGATCTCATTGTTGACTTCCTTCTCGATCAAAAAGAGTTTCCTATCCCCTCCCGTGAGCTCATCGAGCCGACCCGCACTCTCCTCACTCATTTTTCACGATCATGAAAAAAATCTTATGCTACGGAGACTCCAATACCTGGGGTTCTGATGCACTTGGTGGACCACGATTTGAATGGTCCACGCGATGGCCCGGGGTATTAAGAGAAGAACTAGCTCCCCATGCCGAAGTGCAAGAAGGAGCAATCCCAGGAAGAACTATTGGCTTCGACCACCCTGATGCTGGAGAGGTTTTAAATGGCCTAAAAGTTCTCCCTAGTTTTCTTCTTTCGCATCGCCCACTGGATCTTGTCATCATCATGCTTGGCACTAATGACGTAAATCAGATGTATTCTCCTACCGTTGAACTCATCACCGATCAATTAGGCAAAATGATCGACATGGTCAAAAATGACGCGTTTCACGGTGGCGAAAAAGCGCCCCTTATTCTAATCATCTGCCCTCCTCCTGTGGTCACCCCCGATGCTCCAATAACTCACGACCATCATTTGGCGACCTCTCAGCAACTAGCCAAAGCTTATCAAACTCTTTGCCGTGAAAAAGACACCTTCTTCCTAGACGCTGGAAAAATCATTACGACCTCCAAAGTTGATGGAATCCATTACGAGAAAAACGATCACCTTTTACTCGGCAAAAAAGTCGCTGAAAAAGTGAACGAAATCCTTACAAAATCTTGAAAGTAATAGGTATCACAATGGGAGACCCTGCCGGGATTGGCCCTGAATTAGCACTCCAACTTTTAGCTCATTCACCGCTTCACCAGAAAAGTGTGCCGCTCTTGTTTGGGAGCCATGGTCTTCTCCAGCGGGTGAACGAAAAGCTCAAGATCACCGACAACTACTCCGTGCTCTCGCTTTCTGAATGGAGAAGGCAAACGACTCGACCCACTCACCCGACCTTGGTTGACTGTGAGGTTCCTGACTTAGAAAACCTCTCTCCTGGAGAAATTTCGTCCTCTGCAGGTCGCGCTGCCGCCACTTATCTCAACGAAGCTATTTCAGACGCTCTCGACCAGCGAATCGATGCCATTGTCACCTGCCCTCTCAACAAAGAATCATTACATGCCGCTGGGATCCCCCATCCTGGTCATACCGAAATCTTAGCCGAACGAACCCAAGCAAAGCATCACACCATGATGTTAACCTCGAGTGAGCTAAGCTGCAGCTTAGTTACTATTCACGTTCCCTGCCAACAAGTTCCTTCTCTCTTAACTTCAGAAAACATCGTTCGCACCGTCCAGAACACCCGCTTAGTCATCGAGCAAATTAAT
Source organism: uncultured Verrucomicrobiales bacterium (assembly GCA_937951675.1). GTDB lineage: Bacteria > Verrucomicrobiota > Verrucomicrobiia > Verrucomicrobiales > Akkermansiaceae > CALFBI01. The sequence continues at coordinate 87,379 of CALFBI010000010.1, read as the reverse complement.
CAAAAGAAAGCCAAAATCGGGGTGCTAGGCCTTAACCCTCATGCTGGAGAAAATGGCCTCTTCGGAAATGAAGAAGCCGAAATCATCGCCCCCGCCATTGCAAGGTGTCGCGAAGCTGGGATCGATGCCGAAGGGCCTCTCTGTCCTGACACCGCATTTATCAAACCCAAAAGAGAGCGATATGATGCCTATGTATGCATGTATCATGACCAAGGATTAATCCCCCTGAAAACTTTAAGCTTTGATACAGGGGTTAACGTGACACTTGGCCTACCTATTACTAGAACATCTGTTGACCACGGCACTGCCTTTGACATTGCTTGGCAAGGGATTGCTTCTCCTCAAAGCTTATACGAAGCTTATCGCCTCGCTGTTTTACTCGCTTAGAAAGCGCCGTTCTTGACCTCAAGAATGACACCCTTTAGCCAGCAGTCTCACTTGCTAGCAACCAACGCATTCATCGCGCAACGCGCATTAGATAAAACAAGAGAGCTCTGTATTTACTACACCTGAAGAGCGTTCTTCATATTTTGAAGCTGCGACAGCTTTTCCTGCCATTGAGCAAGTCTCTCTTTCTCTACTGCCACAATCTCAGGTTTCGCGCGATCCACAAAATGAGGGTTAGAAAGCTTTTGCTCTGATTTCGCTAACTCTTTTTCGATCTTCTCAATCTCTTTCCCCAAGCGCTTAGATTCAGCTTCAATATCAATCAATCCGTCTAAGGGCATCAATACCTCTCCTAATGAAGTCAAGCTGGCTGGAGTTCCTTGCTCCGCTTCATAAGAACTATCTACGACGACCTCTTTTGCTCCGACGAGAAGGGCCAAAGTGGGTAATTCATTCATGACCCAACCTGCGACGGGACGAATCACAAACCTGACATTTTTATTGGCAGCCAGCTGATACTCCGCCTTCAAGTTACGTAAATTACTCGCCGCGGCATAAACTGCTTCCGCGTGCTCTGCTCTGAACGCCTCCGCATTCCCAAGAATGCTATCTTTCCTAAATTCACGGGTCATTAAGAAAGCCCCTTCTGGAAGATAACCCATTTTCTCAGATAACTCTTCCGTAATATGAGGCATCAAAGGGTGCAACTGCGCCAAATACCGTTTCAGAACAATATCAATCGTATGCAAAGTGTCACGTCGCCGCTGAGGGGAGGCTCCTTCTTTTAAATCTCCTTTGACAGCTTCTAAGAAATGATCGCAATAATCACCCCAGAAAAAATCATATAAATGCGCAACAACTTCATTAAATCGATAGTCTTTATACGACTTTTCCAACTTCACATCTAGTTCATCCAACTTCGATAAAATATCAATATGGTATGGGGGAAGAGCTGAAATTTCTACTGCTGTGAAAATTTTATGATTCGGCGGCTCCTCTTGCATCTGCCTAAAACGGCATGCATTATAGAGCTTATTTGCAAAATTACGACCCTCTTCAATCTGAGTTTCATCAAACTTCACATCCGATCCAATCGGAGCAATGCGCATCAACCCAAACCGAAGCCCATCCGCACCATACTTTTCCATAAGGTCGAGTGGATCAGGAGAGTTTCCTAAGGATTTACTCATTTTACGACCTTTACCATCGCGAATAATAGAGGTGAAAAAAACGTTTTTAAAAGGCAACTCTCCTTTAAAACGGTAGCCTGCCATAATCATTCGAGCGACCCAGAAAAAGATGATATCTGGGCCCGTCACAAGATCTGAAGTCGGGTAAAACTTTTTCAAAGTCTCACTTTCTTCTCCTACGTTTGCCATTGTTGCAAAAGGCCATAACCATGAGCTAAACCAGGTATCCATCACATCATCATCACGCACCCACTCTGACTCATCCTCTGGAGGAGTTACTCCGACATAAATGTCACCTCTCTCTAAATCTTGCGCATCAAGTGACTCTGCCGCTTGCAGATCCTGAGCCTTTGATTGGCGATACCAAACTGGGATTTGATGTCCCCACCACAGTTGGCGACTGATACACCAATCTTGTAAATTCTCCATCCAATGCGAGTAGGTTTTACTCCATTTTTGAGGGCGAAAAGTGATTTCTGAATTTTCAACGGCTGCCGTAGCTTCTTCCACTGAAGGGTATTTAAGAAACCATTGCATTGAAATTCGAGGCTCTACTACGACATCTGCACGCTCGGAATAACCGACATTATTTTCATAATCTTCAATCTTAAGGAGCAATCCTTTTTCTTCGAGTATTTCAGCGGCCTTCTTACGCGCTGCAAAGCGATCCAAACCATGTAATGCCTCTACTTCAGGGCAATCAATTTTCCCATCCGCTGTAATGACCTCAATCAGAGGAAGGTGATGTCGCTGACCAATCTCAAAATCAGCCTTATCATGTGCAGGGGTAATTTTCAAAGCCCCGGTGCCAAACTCAATATCGACATGATCATCCGCAATCACCGGAATTTCACCCTCAGGAAACGGGCGTTTTACGGTCCGTCCTACATATTTTGAAAAACGCTCGTCTTTAGGGTTCACCGCTACTGCAGTGTCCCCCATTAAAGTCTCTGGGCGAGTCGTCGAGATTTCTAAAAACTCTCCAGGCGAGTCAGCCAGCTCATATTTCATGAAATAGAGCTTCGAATTCTGAGGCTTCGAAATCACCTCTTCATCAGAGAGTGCGGTCAATGAAGAAGGGCACCAGTTGACCATTCTTTTTCCTCGATAAATATGCCCCTCTTTGAAGAGATCCACAAAAACTTGTGACACCCATTTCGAATATTCTGGGTCCATCGTAAAACGCTCTCGTTCCCAATCACATGAACAACCTAACCGTTTCAGCTGCTTAATAATAATCCCCCCATGCTCATCTTTCCAATCCCAGATGCGCTTCAAAAATTCATCACGCCCTAGATCGCGACGGGTCACCTCTTCTGTCTGGCGTAGATGCCTTTCAACCTTGGCCTGAGTAGCAATACCGGCATGATCAGTTCCAGGAAGCCACAAAACTTCATGCCCTTTTTGTCGAGCACGGCGGGCTAAAATGTCCTGAATCGTATTATTAAGGACATGACCGAGGTGTAAAATCCCTGTTACATTAGGAGGGGGAATAACCATCGAATAAGCCGGACGATCCGAAGTTTCGTCTGCATGAAAACATTTGTGATCAATCCAGCGTTGATACCACTTTTCCTCAACCGAAACAGGTTCGTATGCTTTAGGCAGCTCTGACATGTTGAAAAGGAAATGGCAGAGGATTCTATAATTGCCAAGCTCTATTGAGCTCTGAATGCCCAAAAAAACACATTCTCAATTCTCTCTATAAAAAAAAGCCTGCCGAGCCACCTTTTCTTTAAGCCGCCCCACGTAACAAAGCGACCATGACTCCTTGAATAACAAGTTCTCGAGCCGGAATCAAATCAGGGAAAATATCGTTTTCTGCCTGTAAATAAGGTTTTTTATCTTTCACCACATATCTCTTTAGAGTGGTCTCACCATCTATAAGTGCCGCAACAACGTCTCCAGCCCGAGGCTCTCGAAACTCCATCACAACGGTGTCCCCATCGCAAATATGAGCATCAATCATTGATTCGCCCCTCACCTTTAAAGCAAAACTTTTGGCATTACGGGATAAACCTAGCGAAGTAACATCAATCGAAAGGCATCCTTCTTGATGCTGCTCTTGATCTTCCCCATACCCGGCAGCAATCGACCCATAAATCGGAATGTCTACAATTTCTTCTCGCTCTAGAATTTCCGGGAAAACAACGGCTCTCGCTTTTCCTGCAAGGCGCTGAATCACCCCTTTTTTCTCAAGCGCTTTAAAATGCCCCATCACGGCCGTTTGACTGGCAAACCCGAAATGAGCCTGCACTTCTCGCGTAGAAGGCATCACCCCTGTTTGCTGATAAGCTTCTTTGAGATAATCAAGAATTTCTTGTTGGCGAGTCGTAAGCTGAGAGGAAATCATAAGAACTTTTAAGGTGTTCTAAAGAATAGTAATCATAAGAACTCTTTAAACAAGATTTATTTTTTGTAATAAAGAGGCATTTGGACCTTGTCATTCCTAAAGATGCAGATACCTTCTCGCCCCCATGGCAAGAGTATCAGGAAAAGCCAAAACACGAAAAGCAGTTGCAAAACGCTTCAAAGTTACTGGTTCAGGTAAAGTTCTCCGCCGTAAGCAAGGGAAACGTCACCTTCTCCAAAAGAAGGGCCGAAAACGGAAACGTAATCTCGGCAAGGCAACCCTCGTTTCAAGCGCCAACATCAAGGCGGTTAAAGAGAACCTTCCATTCGCTTAATTTATTAAGCGTTGAACCTAAGACAAGAAGTGTTGTGACTCGCTCACGACCCTATTCGCATCACGAATAGCCTCTACATCGCCTGCCAGCTTAAATGAGCTTGGATAAGAACAAACGAGACGATGGGAGGAAAAAATAACAACAGTTTGTTCACCGAAAAAAAAGAACATGCCAAGAGCAACTAACAGCCCAGCAAGTCGCAAACGCCGGAAGCGCATTCTTAAGCGTGCCAAAGGTTTTCGCGGCTTCCGTTCGAAGTTGTTTCGTTACGCTAAGGACGCCGTCTACAAAGCTCGTCAATACGAGTATCGTGACCGTAAGAAGCGTAAAGGACAATTCCGTCGCCTCTGGATTCAGCGCATCAGTGCTGGACTCTCAACACAAGACATCACCTACAGTCGCTTCATCGAAGGTTGCAAAGCCGCCGAAATCGAAGTTGATCGTAAGATTCTTGCTGACCTCGTAGTGCACGACTTCCCTGCATTTGAGGCCGTTGTTAATCAAGCGAAAACAGCACTCGAAGCAAAACGCGCTCAAGCGGCTGCTTAAAGTCAACGAGAGAGGATTTAGTTCTCTCTTTGAAAAAATTCAAACCGAGCTTCTTTTTGAAGCTCGGTTTTTTTATTCTCTCTGCTGAGCTTTGCTAGAAAGTAACCTTGAGGGCCTCTCCGTCTATCTAATCACCGAAAAACAGCCCCCCCCTTTCATTTTCAATTCTCTTCTCGACTTCTTGTCTGAATAAACGTATTTCTATAGCATGAGTATTGCTGTTTCTTGCCCTCATTGCCCTGGAAATGTGGTCATCCCTTCTGCCTACAATGAAAAAGAGGCAAAGTGTCCCCATTGTGATCAATCATTTAAACTTCCCAGAGCTTCGAAAGCGGATGTCGGAAGGGAAACAAATATTCCTCAAGCTTCGAAAAATAGAAAAAGAAACCTCATTGGTTCCCTCAAAAACTTTTTCAAATCTTAAGACGCTGGTCAGCACACCTTCTGTGAACTTTTTCTTCCTTATTTTAAGGCTTAAGACGAGCTTGCGGAACGATTTCACATAAAATCGATTACTTTTCCTTTATCTTCCGCTCCGTTCCTTATATTTCGCTTCTGTGCTTATGACAGAAGAACTCGCTGCCATTCAAACCGAGGCCCTCACCGCGATTGCGGCAGCCCATGATGACCGAACCCTTGATGAGGCTCGGGTCACTTTCTTAGGTAAAAAGGGCCGCTTAACGGTAGCCTCGTCCTGTATGAAAGATCTCCCGAAAGAGGAGAAACCTGCAATGGGACAGGCTCTTAACGAAACGCGGCAAACAATCACGGCCGCGCTGGAGAATAAAACAGAGGAACTTCAGTCACAAGCTGACGCCAAACTCTTAGCTGGAATCGACCTCACCATGCCTGGGTATTGTCTCCCTGCTGGAGGACTTCATCCCCTCACCCTCATTAGAGACCGTGCCATTCAAATTCTCCGCCGTCTCGGATTTAGTCTCGCGGAAGGCCCTGAAATTGAAACCGAATTTCATTGCTTCGACGCTCTGAATACCCCCGCAGATCATCCCGCTCGCAACGAAAAAGACACCTTTTATTTCGACAGCGGCAAGTTACTCCGCACCCATACCTCTAGTGTCCAAATCCGCACTATGGAGAAAGCCAAGCAAATGCCGATCCGTATTATCGCCCCTGGATCGGCTTATCGCCGGGACGAGATCGATGCAACGCACCTTTCCGTCTTCAACCAACTGGAAGGTCTTTATGTAGACAAAGATGTGAGACTCTCGGATCTCAAAGGCACGTTAGAATACTTTTTCCAATCTCTTTTCGGAGAGAAAACGGAAATTCGCTTCCGCCCTCATTTTTTCCCTTTCACCGAACCTAGCTTCGAAATCGACATCAAACTCCACGTCAAAGGGCACGAGCCTAAGTGGATCGAAGTCGCTGGTTGCGGCATGGTTGACCCGGCTGTCTTCTCTTCGATGAGTTTACGGCGCGGGGATGAAACACTTCTTCCAGAGAAGGTGACAGGGTTTGCTTTTGGCATGGGTCTTGACCGCTTGGCTATGATCGAATGGGGCATTCGTGATATCCGGCGCCTTATTGAAAACGATACCCGTTTCCTTTCTCAATTTGCTTAACTCTTTCTTTTTTTGACTCATGTTAACCTCATTTAATTGGCTCGCGGAACGGCTCGACCTCTCGCAGCATTCTCTCGATGAACTTTCAGACCTCTTGACCTTTGCCGGAATCGAAGTCGAAGGCATCCAAGAAAAAGGACTTTCTACGAACCTTGTCGTGGTAGCGCAAATTAAAGAAGCCACTCAGCACCCTGACGCTGACCGGCTTAAAATTTGCCAAGTCGATGCGGGCACAGAATCTCTTCACCAAATCGTCTGTGGTGCCCAGAACTACCAGATTGGGGATAAGGTTCCTTGCGCGCTTCCGGGCGCGGTCCTCCCTGGTAATTGGGAAATTAAAAAAGGGAAACTTCGTGGAGTTGAATCCGGCGGGATGCTTTGTGGAGCTGATGAAATCGGACTACCGAAAGACAACGACGGCCTCATGATCCTTCCTCCAGATAGCGTGGTTGGAACACCGCTCAAAGAGCTCTACGCAAATGATACGATCATCGAGATCGAAGTCACCCCAAACCGCCCCGACCTCCTCAGTCACTCTGGAATGGCACGAGAGCTCGGAGCTTTAGCGAAACTTCAGCTCAGTCTTCCGACTATTCCCTCTCCTGCTCCTCAGGAAACGAGCTCCTTCATTCAGAATGACTCTCCTGAACGCTGCCCTTTTTACAGTGCCATTCGTATCTCAGGAGCGAAAGTGAATGAAAGCCCTGAATGGCTTCGAACCAAACTCGAGAGTATTGGACTTCGCCCTATCAATAGTGTCGTCGATATCACGAATTACGTTCTCCACGAAATGGGACAACCGCTTCATGCCTTTGATGCTGCGAAAATCAATCAAGGAATCCAGATCCGCCTTGCCTCTGAAGGTGAAAAAATCAAAGCCTTAGATGAAAACGAATACCTTCTGCAAAGCGACGACCTCATCATCGCAGACCAGGCTGGTAAGGCCCACGCCATTGCGGGAGTCATGGGAGGGTTTGATTCTGGTGTGACGAATGAAACGACTGACCTCATTCTGGAGTCGGCCTATTTTGCGCCATCCGAAATCCGACGAACTTCTCGGCGCTTGATCTTAAGTTCAGATTCCTCTTACCGGTTCGAACGTGGAGTCGATCCCAAAGGCGTCCTCGCAGGATCTGCCCTCGCAGTAAAACTCATCTGTGAACTCACTGGAGGAAAGGTCGAGCCAACAACGCTCATTTCAGGAGAAGTCCCAACCGTGACCCAGCCCGTTGAACTCGATCATGCGCGCCTTGCGCAACTCATGGACCACTCGATCTCTCTCGAAGAGGCTGAAGCGATTCTCACGAGCTTAGGTCTCTCTAAAATCAATCCCACGACTTGGGATATCCCGAGTTATCGAGGAGACCTCCAGCGTCATGTCGACTTGGTTGAAGAAATCGCACGCGTCCATGGACTTAATAATGTGCCTTCTCGTCTCCTTGGCTCTTATTCCGAAGAAAATGATATTGATCGCGCTTACGATGCCCAAATGTCGATGCGTCGACAACTCGCCTCCCTTGGGTTCTATGAAGCCCAAACGATCAAACTGATTTCTGATACCCAGCTTCACGACTGCCTCCCGCTTCGCCCACTCCAAGAGGGCGATGTGATCCGAGTCTCTCTCCCTCTGAGCGAAGATCATGCGGTGATGCGCCCTAGTCTCACGCCTGGACTCATTACAGTGGCGGAACGAAATGCGTGCCAGGGCGCCTCTTCCCTTCGGTTTTTTGAAATGGGTCGAACCTTCCGCAATGCGGGTGGAGGAAAAGCCAAAGATCTTGAGACTGATACTCTCGCCATCCTCATGGCTGGCGATCGACGCCCCTCTGATTGGCATGGCAAAAAAACCACTCCCATTGATCTCTATGACCTTAAGGGTGTGATTGCATCTATTCTCCCTCAAAGTTCTATTCAGCTCGCTCCGCGTCAACGCGAGGGCTTTGTCCTCTCCGCTGATATCTTAGCAAACGGAAAACCAATCGGAATCTTTGCGCGCCTCTCTCCATCAAGATGCCGAGAGCTCAGTTTTGAGACGCCGGTTTGTCTTGCGGAACTCGATCTCAAAAAACTCCAGCAACTTAGAACTGGAATTGATCAAGTTGAAGAGCTGCCCCAGTTCCCTGGATCAAGCCGGGATATTGCGATGGAAGCTCCCGCTGATCTTGAAAATGCTCAAATTGAAAAAGCCATTCTCAAGGCAAACCAAGCGATTCTCGAAAGTTACTACTGCTTCGACCTCTTTACAGACCCTAGTGGTGAAAAATTAGCGGTAGACCGAAAATCAATCGCTTACTCGTTAACTTACCGATCACCAGACCGAACCTTGAAAGGAAAAGAAGTCGACGAGGTTCATGCTAAAATTTTAGAGCATTTGCAAAAGACTCTCCCTATCTCCTACCGATAAAGAGAGTCCTTGGGAGATTATTAAAATCTTACAAAACCCCTTAAATAAAAAACCGCTTCCTTCCAGAAGCGGTTTTTTGTGTTTTGAAAGCTAATCTGTTCCCGATTAATAGGAGCCTTCCACTCGTGCCGCAACATCACGATATCCGTAGTCGACCTCATAAATTTGCTTGAAGGCTCCAATCGATTTTTCTGGATGCCCTTGTTTGCCGAAAATAAGACCTAGCTCATAGAGTAATTCTTTTTTCACTTTATCCATCGCCGTTAATTCATGAATGGCTTCTTCGAATTGTTTAATCGCGAGGTCGGTCATCCCTTTGGCATCGAAAGTTTTTCCTAGAAGAAGGAGCACCTTGGTCCGGATGTGAGGATTCCGAGTGGCTTGCTGTAAGTGAGGAATCGCTTCGCTATACATCGCCGAATCATAATAAGCTTTGCCTAAATCATAGCGCACTTGTGGGTCGGTTGGATTTTGTTCGACTCGTTCTTGGCACTCTTTTAAACGCTCTGCCGAATGTTCACGGCGAGCTTCCAGTAATTGATTACTCAATTCCTCGTTATCAGGGTCCGCTTCCACCTGTGCTTCGAGATTAGAAAGATATTCATTGGTAGCCTTATCTTTCATCAACAAAGACTTATTTTTTAATGCCACATCCCCTTCGGAAATCTGAGCTCCCCACGAATAAAAGGTATAACAATTCCCCCATTCCTCAAGTTGCTCATAACTTTTTCCGAGCTCTTTTACCGTCTCCAAATGGTATTGGTCCTCATTATACTTTACTAAGAGAGTCGCTATTTTCTCTCTTAGTTGGTCTTTCGTCATGGCCGCTCGGTTCTGATTTTCGAGCTCTTCGGATTCGGACTGAGATTTCAAAAGAGTCTTGATATCGGCTTCCTCCGACCAGTTTTGGCTCTGCATCGAAGCACGAGCGGAAGCGTCTTTATCACCCTTCACCGCATGCATATCGGAAGGGTCCTGCTTGACAATATCACGATACACCTCCGAGGCTTTATCGGGAAGGTCACGAGCCATGTAATGCTCTGCAAGTCGGTGCAAAAGTTTGGTATGCTCAGGAGCTCCTTGTCGGATCGTTTCTAAAGCAAAAGCAGCCGTCTCTAAAAGATTGAGACGCATTGCCGTGTCATGAAGAATTTCGTTAAGATGAGGGTCGAGAGGTTCGTCAACGAGTTCTTTCTCGATCAATTCTAAAGAAGCTAACGGGTCTTTTTTTGCCTGCCCCTGCAGCTTCATATTTGAAAGTCCGCCTCCACTGAAAAGACCTTGTTTCTTTTTCTTCGCACCCGTAATTCCTACCTCGCTTTGACGAAGTAATCGGCGCCCATCGACGAAGCCGGGATACTTCTTTAAAATCGCTTGGATAATACTGATCGCATAAGCAGCATTTTGAACTTCAATTGCTGACTTTGCTTTCACCCAAAGACTTTTATATTCCCCTTCGAGTTGCGTTTCGTCAATTTCAGTAGATACAGCGTCCATGTTATTTATCATTCCTTAATCAGACCCACTTTAACATCGTGATACCAAGTGCTGACAAGCACTCCTTGCTCTAAAATGAACGAAAAGAGAAAAAAGAGTCCTTAGAAGCCTTATTCTCAGCAAATCAGAAGTAAATACCTTTGCCCTTCTTTGCCAAGAGGCTCAATAAGCACTTAACGGCGGTATTGCTTTTTAAAAGCCTTTCTCTTTCTATTCTTACTTTTAGCTTTCGGTTTCACCGGAGCTTCATCCCAAATGTTAGCACCATTCTCAGGACCACGCGCCGTCTCTAAACTCCGGGGAGCTAGCTCATAACGGCGACGTTCATCAGATTGACTGCCCTCAAAATCTAAATCATTACGGATAATTGTAGGTTGAATAAAGACGAGAAGTTCTGATTTTTCAGACTGGTCGTCACTACTTCCTAAAAGTTTTCCAATCAATGGAATGCTTCCGAGAATGGGAATATTGCTTTCTGTTTTCTGGATACGGTCGCGAATTAAGCCACCTAAAATCACCACATTTCGGTTAGGCACTGTCACATGATTAATCAATTCACGAGTCAAAATGTCTGGAACTTCTAGAGCTCCGATGGATCGGTTCTCCCCCACCTCAGCGCTTGAAAGTGCAATATCGAGTGTGATTTCATCATCTGAATTAATAAGCGGAACGACTTCTAATACTAGCTCAACATCTTGGTATTCAATATTCGTGCTTTGACTAGCGGCCCCTGTTCCTCCCGAAGTAAAGGTGTTGGATGGCACGGCAATTCTTTCCCCTGATGAAAGGGACGCCAATCGATTATTTGCAGTGTAAACAGTTGGTCGAGAAATCACCTTGAAATTAGAATTGGTCTGAATGGCCTGCAAAGACGCGTTCCAGCTGTTTCCAAATCTTCCATAGATACCGAAAGGACTCACCGGCAGACCGGTCGCCGCTGTGAAATCTGCGATATCACTAAATCCAGGAGCAGCGCCACCACTGTTTGAGAATAAACCACCAGAACCACCTAAAGTCGTATTATCTCCACCATCTAAAGCTTTCGTAATCCCTGCCGAAAATGAGGTTGAATCAGAATAACTCATTTGCCCAAACAAAGCTGAAATCAGAACCTGATCCGCTTTCACATCGAGCTCTTTAATTAATTGCTCAATCAGGCTGATACTTTGAGGCGGGCCTTGGACAACAATGCTATTAGTAATATTATCTGCCACGAGAAGTGTTTTCCCCACCACGGCTGATTCTGGAGCCGTCGTCGTATTAGGGTCACTCAATATTCCTCCTGCGCCTCCTCCTGACCCTGCACCTCCTCCTGAGTTTCCGCTATTATTAGAGTTCCCTCGATTCGCAGAAGCTCCTGCAGAACGATTGCCGCCAGCGCCCCCAGTGGGTTGATCTGAAATTCGTTGCAAAGCATCTTGAGCCACCGGAATAAAATCAGATACTGAGAGGAACTTCAGCTTCCGGCGTAAGAAGTTTTTCTGGTCACCGGGCACATCAAATTCACGAATTAAACCTTCATAAAAATTGATTTCCTGAGGACGCCCCATCATAAAAATACGATTTGTTCGGGAAAGAGCGGTAATTTGAATCGGAGTGGCTTCACTGCCTCCTCCTTGAGATCTTCCGGCCGAGCCAGTGGATGGCGGAGCTGTCGTATTACCTGAAGGCACATTAACAACTCCTGCTGCTGTTTGTTGCTGAGACTGCTGCTGAGTGATTTCGTTAATTCGCTCAGCGACCACTTCGGCGTCAGCGTAAAGAAGCTTCACGAATTTCGTGCCAATTTGAGCAGAAGGCACATCGATTTTATCTTTAAGATCAATCATCTTACGGATCAAGGCCGCCGAGTCTGTGATAATAAGAGAAGAAGCATTGGGGACGGCCGCCATCTTCCCTGCTGCCCCTTGTTGCATCACTTGTGAAAAAGTTCGCTGAGCTTCTTCTGGCTTAATGTAGCTCAAGGTCATCACATACTGAATAATATCGTCATTTTGAGGCACGAGCATTGGGTCTGTAATAACTGGAACACCTTGATTATTTGCAGTAGGTCCTTGCCCTGTCTGTAAAACGAGTTTGACCTCATTAACGCCACTTGGAACGAACGCCAACCCTTCCATGACAACGCGTTTTTCTAGTAAAGTCGCTGCCTCTGAGTTCGTCAAAGGACCTCTCTGCACAAAACGCATTTCCATTTCAGACGCCGCCGTGGCGACAAGAACCCTTTTCCCCGTCAATTTGTAATAAAGGTTCGCAATATCGAAGCCATCCGCATTAAGCATCTCGGTCATCTCTTCTCGCTTAAGGTAGATTGCCTCTGGATTGGGTAGTTCCACAAATTGGTCTAATTCTAAACCAGTATTAATCTGATCGAGCTCAGCAGCCTCTGCTTTTTGAGCCAACAGAGGTGTCGGAAACACTAAGCAAAGTGAAAGAAAAAAGAATCGGATGAATGTCATAATGAAAATTTATTGAGCGGGTTTAGGAAGCACACGTCGTCGAGGCCTCCGAGGCTTATTGTTTGTATTAACCTTTTCTGCGGGAGGTGTTACCTTCCTCTGATTATTGGAACGAGGCGCTGTGGTTTTAGGGCTGCGATGAGATGGCCTAGTTACAACCGACTTTGATTGCAGTTTGATTATTTCTGGATCGTATGTCACCCAGCCTATCGTCCCTTTAGCATCAATTCTTACTCGAGTCTTCATGAAGTCGGAAGCATTCTGTTGCACTTCCACTACTTTAAAACCTTCCATGTTTTTAATCCCAGGCAGAATTCGAATGCGCTCTTCTCTCTTCTTTTTATTAATGAGCGTCACGAAATACCCATCTGGAAAACGGCTTACTCCTGCAAGCGACCAATCTTCGAGCGGGCTTTTCTCTGCCACCTCCTGAGGCCTCTTAGGCTTCAAAGTGAAAGGTGAACTCGTCCAAAGAGAGCGGTAACGAGCCGTTTCATAATCAACTTTCACCCCCTCTTCTTGAGCAAAGAGAGGGAAAAAACTGGCGGCTAAAACACCCCCTATAACTCGTTTTATTTTCATTTCGAATTAAGATCTTCTGTTTGAGATTCAAGCTCTTCCGGAGAAAGTGGCTTAAACCACTCTTCCACGACGATGATCGCATTGACTTTTGTTTCGTCCTTGCCATCTGGGATCACCTTCAAAGAGGTCACTCCACGAAACTCTTTAGGATTATGGATATCATTAACCCATCCATAGACAGCTTTTTCACCTCCTACGACTTTAAGCTGAACTCGCACTCGATGATACGCTAGAGCGACATGAGTGACGTCATTGAGCAAAGTCAGCTTACCGACCCTCTGTAGCCCAAATCGACTCAAACTACTTTCCACATACTTATTCAAACTAATTCGTTTTGAATAAACATCTTCGCTAGGCTTTTGATTCCCTTGAAGCCAGTCGATCTCATTTTGATTTTTAGGGGCCTGTGAAGCGAGCTCCGTGTTTTTCGACGCGAACTCCGTCTGAGCTTGATACTTCTTCAACCATTTCTGGTAAACACTCTCGTATAGAAAGTAATTCCCCAAAATGAAAGCCATCAGGAGAAGAACTCCTAACATTTTTTTTTCGCGATTACTCATTGGCTCCTTTCCCTTCTTTGAAAACCGCATTCATGAGAAACCCCCACCGCCCGTCTTTTCCTTCGATAGGATTTGTTTTTTCCCACTGATAAACTGACAATAACGGGTTATTTTCTAACTTTTTATTAAATGCTGTTACGGTCCCGAAGTCTTCCGCTTCGCCCTTCAGGGTGATCGTCCGGATCACTCTCTGGCTCCCGTCTTCACCGACTTGGAGTTGGTTAATGGTATGAGCATCCTTGAGGCGAATTCCCCGCTGCGGTAAAGCACGGGAACAACGGTAAAGAAGCTCTAAGGGGTTATGTTCTTTTTCGACGAGAGGCAAAAGCTCAGACCATTCTTGATTATGGATTTGAAGTGCCACCGCTTCTGGTTCTAAAGATTCATACTCCTTCGTTGCTTCCTGAGCAGCGGCACGAGCACTCCATAATTCATAGCCAAAATAAGCTACCGTAGCGAAGTAAAGAAGAGCCAATAAGCTAAACATGCGGACTGTCTGCTTTTTTTTCTGGCGCTGCGTTCGCTCTGCTTCGACATCAGCTGGTAAAAACATGCTCCAAGTCTCTGGCAATAATGGCTGCGGCTTCGTTTGAGTTGAAAACAATCTTGAGGCTTCCTGCAGAGTTTGAATCTGAGAAGCACTCAACTCACCATTTTCTGATTCCCAATAAATCCATTTTAGGGAAGAATCCCCAAGAAGTCCTTGATGCTCTAAATGCATCAAGCTCAGTTGAATTTCTTGCGCCATCACCGCCCCCACTTCCTGAGAGGTCAAACATTGAGTGAATAGAAGCTCCTCTCCCCTCGTGACCGCAAAAACATATTTCCCAAGCTCTTTCCAAATCGTCACCGCATTGACTGGGAGAGGGAGGCATCTCGCTGCCGAATCAAATTGCTTCGGGCTCTTTTGAGGAAGATCTTCTGCCTCCAAGGGGTGGAGGACCGAAGTAAAAAGAAGAGAGCCTTGCGCGCTCGAATCCATCCACCTCCAATCAAAAAGGCTTCCATATTGAGAATCCGGCTTCATCCCTAATTTTTCAACATGAAGTTGAGCAATATCCTCAAGCACCGATTCATCTTTTGTCGGCGTGATAAAAGGCATCGTCGTCAACAACGCTAGGGGCAAAGCCATATAAAGCGGCCCCGAAGTCGTCCACTTTTCCGCTCCGGCTTTCTTCCCCAAATCTTCACGGAGCAAAGAAAACTCCCCGTTCTCCAAAGACCAGAGCTCCCACTGATGGGGGCCTGGGAACATTAGAGAATGTTGTATCTTTTTACTCATGAACTGGTTCGATTGATCGCTCTAGGATTTTAGGCCGCTGACTCTTTAAACCAGAAATGACTAAAACGATTTTACGTTTTGCTCCATACGACCAACCTGTGCTTTCAACCCTATTAATTTGATCATTCGTGCCCAGTCTTGGAAGCACAATCTCGCGTTCAAGGTCACTTAATCCGACTTCATCCGCAAACTCGGTAGCTGATTGGAACTCAACATCATCTTCTGTATAACGTTCCTCGTCTGGTCCCTTAATCTGCTCCACCACGGTGCGAGCCTCCTCAATACTTATTTCCGCCGCCTGAGCTAAAATTTCTGGCTCCGCCTCATTGACATTAACCCTACCATCAGTCCAAACCGTAAACCACTCTCTCCAAGCAGGTTCCGATTTCTCTAAAAGATCCATTTTTTTCACTAAAGCCATTTCATCAAGATGGTAGAAAGGTCGGTTAAAGGGCTGGTTTAACCGACCTTTACCCTCATAATAAGCGAGCTCGGCTCCCTTATTTTGCGTTAAATCATTAGCGTCTATCCAATCAATCAAACAATCAGACAGCTCTTCCGCATCCTGCAGTTCAAGCCCCATCTCAATGAAAATGGACCAAAGAAGCCTCATATCCCCATTTGTTAAAATGGTATTGATGTTGAATTTCTTACTTTCGGAAGTCACGACAGCTTCATACCCCTGAGAATCATCACCCTCGGTAAAGCCACTTTCTTCACTCTTTTTTGAAGATAAAATAGGGTCGCCAGACTCGACTTCTTGACTGGCTGCTATCGCAACCCCTTTTTCGGCCTCTAGAAGAGCGGCCATCGCTTGCGATTCGATCGTCGTCACTCCAACGTCATGCTGAACTAGCTTCATCGCCGCGATAATCGCGAGACTTAAAACTGCAAGAAACCAAAACACCGCAACAAGAGCGCTTCCTTTTAAAGGCAGTCTATTCTGTGATGGATATTGCATGGTAAATGGAAGTTTTATGGAGCCTGAGCATCGGGAACCTCATCAAATTCAGAACCTCCGGTAGGAGCCGTGCTAGAATTATTTTAAGGGCTACCTGAAGCTGAAATCGAACGGTTAACAAAAGTTTCTGGATTCTCCTTAGGAGGAATAAAAAAGACCTGTTCTTGCAACACATCTTGGGGAGTAAACTTCATTTTTAGCTTCAGCTGAAAAGGCTGCCGCGTCGGCACCGTCCAATCATACTGCCATTCTAATACACGGCCATCAAGAGCCTCCCATTCAAAGGTCAAAACTTTTTCATACAAAGTCAGCTCTCGGCTCGGCTTTAACCCCTCTTTCCGTTTCCCGGTTGGGTCAAGCAAAGGCTCATCATAGTAACGCATCACAATATCGAGAAACTTATCGCGCCGTAAAACCGTTACAAATTCGACCGCTTCTGCCGTCATCGGACGACTTCCAAAGGAGAATGCGGTCGGGACGCCTTCGACCACCAAATTCGAAAGGTAATGAGTCGCAGTATCTTCAACTTGTAAATCTAATCGAGCATTCCCTGGAAGATTTAGAAAATGATCGCGGAAAAAATGGATCAAGGCTTCTTGTTTTGCGCTCTCATTTTGAACCTCTCTTACATCTCGCGAAACGCCAAGACAGCTCTTCGAAATAGAAAAAATCATGGTCATCAACATCGCAAGAAGAAGCATCGAGACCATCACTTCTAACAAAGAGAAGCCTCGGCAGATAAAAACGTTATCAACTCTCTTCCTCATTCTTGATACATCCTCAAGTTACGCCAAGAAGAAGCCTCCACTTCTTGCCTCTCTCCATCCTGCAACCACCGCGCTGTCACCGTCACTTCAAAAAGACTTAGAATGGCTTCCCCTTCTTCATTTTCTAACTCCAAAGGAGCAATGAGAGTGGTGAGCTCGATTTCCCTTTCTTCAATTTGACGAGAAGTTTCCCCTTCTTCAAGATTGGGCATCGTCATCGCACTGATAAGTTCACTCTGAACCACTCGTTGAATGGCAGCTGTCTCGCGACTCTCGATCGATAAATTGACGACTTGATTGAGCAAGCTCACTAAAGCGACCGCCACAATCGCAAAGGCACCAATCGCAATCATGATCTCCATTAAGAGAAATCCACGCTTTGCTTTTTGGTAACTATTCTGTCTCATTCAGCTTCAATTGAAAAACGTTCTTCATTCGGGTCGAAACGCGCCGTCAGAGGGTGCACCTGTTGCTGTATCCAGCTCTTACCCGAAACGACCTTTACCCCAATAGGTTCGCACAAACCTGTAGGGTCAAACCTCAACACATGCTTGGATTCCTTCCCTAAGGGTTCCCAAATCGTTTCTCCCCAGCGCAAAATCTCAAACTGAAATTCTTCTTTAGAGGGGAATAGGTGCTTCTCATCTACGAGCTCACCCAACTCTGAAAGAGCCGCTTCTGTCAACAGCACTCGCTTTTCTGACTCTTTCTCAAAATCAAGAGCCTGTAACTGGAGTGACTCCTGAGTGATGACCAATTGATAGACCTTTTGATTCTGTTTAGCGAGAGCTCGAGCTGACTGCGATAAACGATCAAAGGGACTGATCACCTCTCGCATACGTTTTTCAGCATCTACCGTATTTAAACTGACTAGAGAAGCTGTAAAAACAAGTAGAATTAACCCCAGCACAATCATAATTTCAATGAGAGTGTATCCGCGAGAAGAACCTCTCACCATGATGGCTGTTCTAGAGGTCAAAACATTTATTTATACATTTCTTTTAAATCATCTTCGGTATCAAAAATCTCGTCTTCACCTGCACTTTGCAGGAAAAACCCAGAACCTTCTCGCTTATAGCGTAATTCATTATCCCAAGGGTCTTTTGGGACCTCCTCTAGCTGCTTCGTCCAGCGCTTCGGAGAAGGACTTGAACTCGGCCGCGTCACAAGGGCTTCTAAACCCTGAGCTGTGGTTGGATAGCCAGTGCCGCTGTGCATTTTGTAGCCATTCATGGCTCCCGAAATCTGCTTCATCTGGATATCAGCCTGGGTAAGATTAGCAGTGCCTTTCGCTCCTCCAATTGCTCTTAAGGCCAAAGTCATTATTAAAGCAATGATCCCAAGGACCATCATCATCTCAATCAAGGTGAATCCTCGGCGTAATATATGGTGCGTAACTTGTTTCTGCATATCTAAAAGAGGTAATATGAACTCAAGCGCCCCGCGAGCCCTTTTTTGTCCCCTTTTTAGAAAAAAAGCAGCCGGGCCGCAGCCAAAGAAGCGAAAACGAGCACGATCATTTCAAACACCTTGGGAGAAAGGCTCTTAATGATTCCCCTTCCGCTCCAAACTCCCAGTAAAATGACTGGAATCATAAAGGCATTAAGCTTTAGCGTTTCTCGGTGCACGAGATCAAGCTGCCCGAGAAGAGGCAGCTTTACTAAATTAAGAACCAGGAAAAAGCGCGCTGCCGTCCCAATTAATCTTAATTTCTCATAATTTTTTGACAACAAATATAATTGCATCAATGGTCCGGCCGCATTGGCAAGAGTCGAAGCCACTCCTCCTAGGCTTGCAATGACCCAAGTATAAGAAACTCGCGCGCTCATCTGCTTAAAACAAACTGGGCTCCATTTTTTCATCACTTGCAAGCCTAGCATGCACAGAATAACTCCCCCGATCACAGGTCGACCGATTTCTTCTGAAATCACCCCTAGTAACCACCATCCTATTAAAACCCCTAATAAAGCAGGAGGAAGAAGTCGTAGAGCGTCCCCCCAAGTTCCGTCCTTTCGGTAAGCGGGGTAAACGGCCAAGTCCGCTATAATAAGCATCGGAAGTAAAAGACCGACCGAAGCCATCCCGAAGGCCTCTGCCAAAAAAAGAACCCCAATCAAACTCAAGCCACTTAACCCGGCCTTTGACAACCCAGTGAACAAAGCCGCCGCTACCAGCGCGGCCCATTGCTCTGCTCCAAGTTCCATACTCAATACTCTGCTAAAGCCTCCTCAAATCAGCAAGCGCTCATCATCACTACTTTGAAAGCCCTCCCCAAGAAAGAGGTGAAAGAGAGGCTTGCTCCCCTCTTCAGAACGCTCCATATTCCCGCTTTCATTGCTTCTTTTAAATCCACACCATTAACCTTACTTTTTAATTCATGAAAATCGTTGTCGCATACTCTGGTGGTCTCGATACCTCCGTTCTCCTCAAGTGGCTAAAAGACAAATATAATGCCGAAATCATTGCCTATTGTGCTGATGTTGGGCAGGGAGAAGAACTTGACGGCCTTGAAGAAAAAGCGCTTAAAACAGGGGCTTCTAAATGCTATATTGGAGACCTCAAAGATGACTTTGCCTCCAACTACATTTTCCCCATGTTCCGCGCAAACGCCGTCTATGAAGGCCGCTACCTCTTAGGAACTTCGATTGCTCGTCCTTGTATCATCAAAGGAATGATCGATGTCGCCATCGCGGAAGGCGCCGATGCAATCGCACACGGAGCCACAGGAAAAGGAAACGACCAAGTCCGCTTCGAACTTGCTCTTAATGCACTGGCCCCCGACATTAAAATGATCGCTCCATGGCGTGATCAAGAATTCCGCGACACCTTCCCGGGCCGGAAAGAAATGATCGAATATTCAGAAGCCAATCATATCCCAATTAAAGCTTCTATGAAGAAGCCTTATTCCATGGATCGAAACCTTCTCCACATCTCCTTTGAAGCAGGAGCCCTCGAAGACACATGGTATGACGGAACCACCGATGCTGACCGTGACATGTATGTCCTCTCCGTCTCTCCAGAGGATGCTCCAGACACCCCGGAATACCTCCAAGTTCTTTTCGAAAAAGGAAACATCATCGGGCTCCAGACCAACTCCCTCTCCGATGTGATCAAAGAGCTTGGCGATGTGAAAATAGACGGTGAAAAAGACGGCTATACTCTCCTCAACCCATACGGAGTGATGCGTGTCCTTAACTTCCTCGGCGGAAAACACGGAATCGGGCGAGTCGACCTTGTCGAAAACCGCTTCGTCGGAATGAAATCACGTGGCATTTATGAAACTCCAGGTGGAACTATCCTTCTTGAAGCTCACCGTGACCTTGAAACCCTTACCATTGACAGAGAAGCTCAACACGTGCGCGATAGCTTGATTCCAAAATACGCTCAACTGGTCTACAATGGTTTTTGGTTCGCACCGGAAAGAGAAGCGATCCAAGCTCTCGTCGACCACACCCAAGACACTGTTACCGGTGAAGTCAGACTGAAGCTCTATAAAGGAAACGTGATCTGCGCAGGTCGTCGTTCTCCTTATTCTCTCTACGACGAAGACGTCGCTACAATGGAAGGCGGAGCAGAAGAGGCTTATAATCAAGATGATGCCACAGGTTTTATTGCCTTGAACGGCCTCCGCCTCAAAGCAAATGCACGCCAAAAGCAGTAAAGAGCCCCCCCCTTTCTAGCTGAGAGAAAAACATTTCCACCCGTGATTCCTGATTTGGAATCACGGGTTTTTTTGTGAATGAGCCTTCGCTCCTTCCGAAAAAGTTGAGAACCTTTTTACTCTCTTATAAAACCTTAAGAACCACTGCCGTCGTGTCATCTTTCCCCGCATTCTGACAAGCCCTCTTCATGAGACCTTCGAGAACTTCTTCTGGTGAAAGGTCTGCTTCAGAGGCTTCCTCAAAAGCGCCTTCGATCATATGGTCCCACAGACCGTCGACAACACCATCAGAGCAAAAAAGATACCAATCACCTTGCATCACACGATGCGAGTTCACTTGCGGAGTAATTTTATCGAGATGAGCAGCAATCACCTGATTTACAATATTACGACGAGGATGTGAACGAGCTTCACGCTCCGTCAATTTTCCATTTCTCAAATAGTAACCTACCATACTATGATCCTCTGTTAATTGGAGCAGCTGACCTTTCCTAAAACGGTAAATTCGACTGTCCCCTACATGCGCAAAATGCAACTGAGCCCGGTAAAACAAACCACAAATCAAAGTCGCACCCATCTTCCCTAGGTTCGGGTTCTTTTTCCCAGCCTGTTTTATTTGCCAATGTAAACTCTTAACGGCGTCCATCATGACTCCTAGAGGGTCCGCTATTTTCCGGAAATCTCCCATCCTTGCAGGCAAATACTTACGTATATTCCGAACCGCACTAGAACTCGCGAGAAAACCTCCCCTTTGCCCCCCCATTCCGTCACTGAGAGCCACGACCATCCCTTCTTCTTCGAAGTCTCTTCCTCCGATTCGGGGAAGCTCTGCGGCCCAACCACCACTGGAAGCAAAAATAGCAAAATGATCTTCATTCTGCTTCTTACCCCGACCCATTTGGCTTACCCCCGCCCATTTGAGGTCCCGGTGAATCCTTTCATCCTCTCCCCCTGTTTCTCCCAAAATATGGGCCAGCTCAAAATCAATCACACAGAACCTACCCCGCTTCGCATCATAGGTAATATTACGATCATACGGGTCATCATGAACCACTCCAAACTCATCTTCGAGTTCTTGAAATAGCTCTTTCGTCTTACTCTCTGATAACTTCTGCACTGGCTGACCACAATTCGTCGTGATCAATGTCATAGTCTCATCGTCATGGTCCAATAATTGGGGAACATAAGAACAGTCCCGGGCCTCAAGGACTTCTAAAACCGCAATCTCATTGGTAAAACGCTCTCGAGCGTTCGTGCCGCGAAAGGTCTTAATGACTCGCCCATCATAACCAATGCGAACGATAGAACGAACCCCATCTTTAGCGATTTTCATAGCCCCTACGAAAGCTGATTCTAAAGGGGCTCACAATAAAAAACGCCCCTTTTCCTTTTTGCTCTTTTCAAGTTGTCTTGAAAACCGCTAATTAATTCCAGTCAAAGAAATTTGCTCTTATCATGAGCCCTTTTACCTTGGCACGCTTCTTGCTTCTTTTTGAGATAAGCGAGAATGCGAAAAAAGCATTTGATGCCCAATACCAACCCTTTTGGCATCTCACCTCACTCAAAAAAATTCACTAACTAATACCATGGCTAAACTAAAATTAGAATACCTGTGGCTCGATGGATATGAGCCAGTTGCAAACCTTCGCGGAAAAACGAAGATTGTCGATGGAGACATCGAAACCTTCGCTCTCGCAGACTGCCCTGAGTGGGGGTTCGATGGAAGCTCAACTCTCCAAGCGGAAGGAAGCAGCTCTGATTGCTTACTGAAACCAATCGGTCTTTACCCTGACACTTCTCGTGAAAACGGCTTCCTCGTAATGTGTGAAGTCATGAATCCTGACGGGACACCTCATCCTTCCAACAGCCGTGCGACCATCCCCGAAGACAACGGTCTCTGGGTTGGACTTGAGCAAGAATACTTCCTCATGCAAGACGGTCGCCCTGTAGGCTGGCCTGAAGACGGATACCCAGCTCCTCAAGGAGAGTATTACTGTGGCGCGGGCTTCAGTAACGTTGGCGACATCGCTCGCACCATCGTTGAAGAACACCTTGACCTCTGCCTCGACGCGGGAATCAACCACGAAGGCATCAATGCTGAAGTAGCAAAAGGCCAATGGGAATTCCAGGTCTTCGGTAAAGGTTCAGCGACTGCTTGTGACCAGATTTGGGTGGCTCGTTACATTCTCCAACGTGTTTGCGAAAAATACGGAGTTGATGTCGAATACCACTGTAAGCCTTTCGACGGTGATTGGAATGGTTCAGGAATGCACTGTAACTTCTCTACCGATTACCTCCGTGAAACAGGTGGTAAAGAATACTTTGAGAAGCTCATGGCAGCCTTTGAGAAAAACCGTGAAGAGCATATTGCGGCTTACGGTCCGGATAACCACCTCCGTCTCACCGGTCTTCATGAAACTCAATCTATCGACACCTTCTCCTACGGGATTGCTGATCGCGGTGCGTCTATTCGTGTTCCTCACTCATTTGCAAATAATGGATACAAAGGATACCTCGAAGATCGTCGTCCTAACTCACAAGGTGACCCTTACAAAATCGTTGCTCGCGTTTCTCAAACGATCGCGGAAGTTCCAACGGCGTAAGCTTTTATTCACTTCTTTTCAAAAAGCCTGGACCTGCAAAGGCCCAGGCTTTTTTCTATTTCATAATGAAATATGATGTCATCGCTTATCTGATCCGCAATAAAGCATTTGGATGGGCTTGTATTGGCGTAAGCTTTTTATTAGCCCTCCTGTCACTCTTCGGCGTCTCTCTTTATCATTGCCCTTTCAAAAGCGTTACAACTCTACCCTGCCCTGGATGTGGCCTCACTTCTAGCGTTCAGTCCTTATCACAAGGCCAATTCACCGAGTCGCTACAAAGCCATTGGTTTACAGGTGTTTATATCCTTCTTTTTATAATCGTTTTTCTTTGTTTACTATTGCCTTATCATCTGAGAAGCCCCATCGAAAAAAAACTTTCTTATTGGGAAAATAGAACACGGTGGAGTCTTTGGTTTTTAATAGTCCTCATTATCTACAACTTGACACGCTGGCTCATTCCTTTATGAACAATCCACAACTCACACATACATTATATGATTTCTACTATTATTGGATACGCGCTCTCTTCACTCGCTGGTATTGCTGCTTTAGTTTGCTTTATTATCGTTGTTATTAAGCTTTTCAAAAAAGAAGGGGTAGGCCTCGGAATCCTCGGTATCATTTGCGGCATTTGGACTTTTATCTGGGGATGGATGAATGCCAAGTCTCAGGATATTAAAAAGATCATGCTCATTTGGAGCGTCGCGATTGTCGTTGCGATGATCGGAAACTTCATAGCTATGGCAGGAGCAGCTTCTGTAGCCCTTAACGCAGAAGGAGGCCTCAACAAAGCAATACAGGAAGCTCAACAAGAAGCGATTAGACAAGCACAGGAACAAGCTCCTGCGGAATAAATTTTTCACACTAAAAAAGCCTGAGGATGTTCAATCCTCAGGCTTTTTTTTGTGCTTTAAATAATTCGAAGAAAAAAAACTCTCTTCTTTATTCAGAAACTTTCTTATCGACTTGAGACTTAGCTCCCTGTTCTTCCAAAGGCTGGGAGGTTGTATCTTCGTATTCAAACCAATCAAACAGAGCTTGATTATGACTACCAGCACCGTTGGCGGTGGCATAAAGACCTAGGTAAACTCCGGTAAATCCTCCTGACATTTCGGTGCTGAGGTGTCGAGTCTCCACCGATTCCACAAAAGTAGTTTCTCCCCCATCAAGCTGGTAACCAATATGATACCACTCATCATCAGAAGTCACCACGAGCGTAATGGGTTCCTCTCCGGTGAGATCTTTAACCACTTTTTCAACGACAAGAGTTCCACAGCGTCTTCTCACAAGTAAGACTTTCTCCCCTTCTCTCGCCGTGACTGCAATTTCACAATGATTGGTCGCATTTTGCTGAATCGTAAGACCAGCCTCCTCATTATCGGATTCTGGCTGAAAGGCAATTGCTGTCGAAGTGCGCGACTCAAGATGCTGATGCCGACGACCGACAAAACTCATCTGATCAATTCCATCGAGGTTCGCTGAAAGACAACTTAAAGTGAGCGCCCCTGGATGCTGGGTTAAACTCCAAGACCCTTCGAGCGGGTTCCGGCGGAAATTCCACTCCAATCCTAAAGTTTCAGTATCAAAATCATCTCGCCATAATGCAGTCGCGCTCCCTTCAGGAGCGGAAGCCAGTGGTTCGCGGTCGACTTCCATATTCAGCTTCACTAATTCTCCCCCATTAACAACAGGCCAGCCATCTTCCCCCCATTCCATTGGGGCGAGATAAGTTTCGCGTCCCAGATGGTGAACGAGTGGGTAATGAGAATGACGAACTCCTAAGAAAACGACCCACCATTGCCCACGATGATCCTCAATAAAATCAGCATGTCCTGTCGACTGAATACGAGAACGGCTTCCTTTGTGGGATAAAATGGGATTGCGTTCACAGGCCTCATAGGGACCGTAGATATCGCGAGACCGAGCAATCGTTACCGAATGCGTAAATTCCGTTCCTCCTTCGGCCACGAGAAGGTAATACCAACCATCACGCTTAAAAATATGGGGGGCTTCTGGATATTTGCCGCCCGTGCCGTCCCAAAGAAAGCGAGGCTCCCCGCTCAAAATCTCTCCTGTTTCGAGATCAATTTCACTTTGATAGAGTCCGTCTTTAGAATTCCAATGAAGAGCATTACTTTGAAAATAGACCTTCCCTTCTTCAAAGAACAGAGAAGGGTCAATTCCGCCCTGTTTCACTTGAATCGGCTCAGACCATTCTCCCGCTGGGTCTTCTGCCCAAACATAAAAATTACCAATCCCTGTCGTATCAGTGGTAACCATATAGAAACGGCCTTCATGATAGCGTAGGGTGGGAGCGTAAATACCGCCCGAAGACTTAGAGCCGATCAGATCGAGCTGGCTCTGTCTTGTCAAACAATGGCCGATTTGCTTCCAATTGATCATGTCCCGGCTATGGAAAATAGGCACTCCTGGAAAATATTCAAAAGTGCTCGTCACCATATAATAGTCTTCCCCTACTCGACAGATGCTAGGATCAGGGTAAAAACCAGGTAAAATAGGATTTGTATAAGTCGTTTTACTCATTTTTGCTCATGATTTGATTACCCGTAATCTGACCAGTGTCGATCTCAAAGATGAAGTTTTCAAAGCTCTTAGTAGCTCCCCCAAAAGCCCCTAGGGTTTTTATTCTTGTCATTTGACTTCGAATTAGTTCATGATACTTAACAATTAACCAACATTACTTATTTTATGAAAACTAAACTTATGACACTTTCTCTTGTCGCTTCTTCATTCCTCTTCACAAATTGTGTTGCTCCTTCTAATATGACACATACTCAGAAATCAGCGGCAACCGGTGCTGCAATTGGAGCGGTTGGTGGTGCTATTATCGGTAAAGATTCTGGCAAATCTCTTGAAGGAGCTCTTCTCGGTGGTGCTGTAGGTGGTGCTGCAGGCTATGCAGTTGGCACCCAACGATAATTTAAATCCTTTTTTTACAAAAGAAATGAGGCACTGAAGCAATAAGCTTCAGTGCTTTTTTTATTTTAACAACTTATTCTCTTTTTCGGGGAAGAGATTTCTCTCTCCTTTCTCTCACTAGCATATGAAAGCTGTTTTATCATTTCTCCTAATAACGTCCTTAATCATCAGCGCAGGCTGGGGAATCGGGTCCGACGACTTAAAAGCTCCTAAAACGGAGGTTCGTCTCTATAGTAGCCATGAAGTCATCGCACCTGGCCAGCCTTTCACGATTGCCCTTGAACTTCAGCACCCTGCGCACTGGCATTCTTATTACGTGAATCCAGGAACTCTTGGTAATATTATCCAAACGAATTGGAAGCTCCCAGAGGGCTTTAGGATCGAGCGTCAAGGATGGCCTGTTCCTCAGACTTACCTGCAAGGTGATTTAAAAAGTTTTGCCTACGGCGATACCGTGACGCACCTCTTTCAAGTCACACCTCCAGCCAATCTTGCCGTAAACCAAGAAATCCCTCTTTCTCTCGAAACAAATTGGCAAATCTGTAGCGAATACAACTGCGTGGATGAACCTGGACTCGGAGCTCTTTTGCAAAAAGAAATCAAGCTCCGCTCAGGATCTCAAGAAGCTCTCGCCGTCAAAAACCAGGGTGACCTCGCGACCGCTCGCGCCACTTATCCTGAGCATGGTAAACTCAATAACCTCTCTGTTACGGACGATGGGCGTCAAATCACGATTGCATTTGACCTGATCCCAGAGCTTGAACTCGTAGCCCTTTATGAGGCTGATCAACAAGCTGATTCTCAACAGGTCGCTACTCTCGTTCACGGCACAGAAAAAACAACCCTTACGATTGGTCGTAATCTTGCTAACCCTCTCACTGACGAACCAGGGCCTGTCCTCGATAGCTTTCGAGGTATTTTAGTTAGTAATCAAGGGAACTACTATATTGAAGCTCCTTTCTCTCCCTCCACGGCTCTCGGACAAGGCACCGCTGAAAAGAAAGGTCTATTGAATATTTTAGGCCTCATGTTTCTGGGAGGTCTGATCTTAAATGTAATGCCCTGTGTCTTTCCTGTTATTGGGCTTAAGATTTCAGGATTCGTAGAACAGGCGGGGCACGACCGTAAAAAAGTCATTCTTCATGGCCTGATCTTTTCAGCAGGTGTCTTTCTCTACTTCATGGGAATGGCGACCTTAGTCGCTTTGGCAAAACAAGCTGGCACCGATATTGGATGGGGAAACCAACTTCAAAACCCCCTCATGGTAGGAGCTCTCTTAATCATCATGTTGCTTCTTGGGATGAATATGTTTGGAGTCTTTGAGCTCGGCATGAAAGCAACAAGTGTTGGAGGCTCCCTTCTTAGTAAAGAAGGTTACACCGGAACTTTCTTTTCTGGGTTATTGGCTTCAGTGCTCGCGACTCCTTGCATGGGGCCCTTTTTAGGAGGAGCTCTTGCCGCCACATTCGCCCTCCCTGTTTACCAAATTTTTGTAGCGATGGGTGTCATGGCTCTGGGTATGTCGATGCCTTATTTAACGCTCTCCGCTTTTCCTCAAGCGATCAGCTCTCTCCCTAAACCTGGGGCCTGGATGGAAGCCTTTAAGCAAGGAATGTCCTTCCTCCTCTTTGCCACCGCAGGGTATCTCTATTGGGTTCAAAACGCCTTAATCGGGCATCAACTCGAAGACCAGAAAGGCCTAGTGATTGTTATTGGGCTCTCACTTATTGCACTCGCAGCCTGGATTTATGGACGCTGGTGCACTCCTTACGCCAAGAAACAAACTAAAATGATTGGGGGAGGCATTGCTCTCATCGCTCTTATTTCAGGGCTTTTGGCCGTCTTACCAGGGAAAGAGAAAAAATCGATTTGGGAAACTTGGTCTCGTGAAGCCGTCGAACAAGCTACCTCGGAAGGCAAGCCTGTATTTATCGACTTCACCGCTAAATGGTGTGCCACGTGCCTGACTAACAAGCGAGTAGCGTATAGTGACAAAGTGCTTCAGCTCATCAAACAGAAGGATATTGTGCTTCTAAAAGCAGATAAAACGAAACCTAACCCTACCATTGATGCTGAAATCAAAAGATACGGGCGAGTTGGAATCCCCTTGAATGTGCTCGTGACACCGGAAGGAGAAGAGCATTTAACACCGGCCACTTTAACTCCTGGCGTATTGGAGAAACTTTTTACTGATCATCTGACAGAATAGTTAAACAGGATGTCTCCTTGCCATTGTCAAAGGATCACTCTTTGATAATGGCATGAGATATTTGATCGCTCTAATAGCGGTAAGCACGACCGCCTCTCCTCTTCTCTCTGCCGCAGATTTATTTTACGGAGTAGAAGCCCTGAGTGGATATCGTAGTGCCTACCTCTATCGCGGATTCGACATTGCCGACGGACTCTTAGAGTTCCAGCTCGAAGCGGAAGTGGCCGCCAATAAAGAAACG
The DNA here is from genome assembly GCA_937951675.1 of uncultured Verrucomicrobiales bacterium. Lineage (GTDB taxonomy): Bacteria > Verrucomicrobiota > Verrucomicrobiia > Verrucomicrobiales > Akkermansiaceae > CALFBI01. Next base: position 58,817 of record CALFBI010000010.1, on the reverse strand, counting down.
ATCATTAGTTTTGGAACCTCTCTTGCCTCCGAGTCTGGGGGAGATTTTTCCCAATTTGATTTCTACTTTGATGCTCGATACGAGATCAATGAGTGGACTTTAGGCGCGATTAGTTCTTACCGTGATTTCACCGGAACAGATCTAGAAAGCGGTTTTGATCTGGGCCTCTTTGGGATCTACCAATGGAGTGACCACTTAGATAGCAAGATTTCACTCCACTATGACTTCGGTAATGAAGCGAGCTATGCTTCTGTAGACACACGGTGGTCGCTTCCTCTCAATGACTCCACTTACTCGTATCTCGAAGGAGGGATGAGCTGGGTTGATAGCTATCTTGACCGGAGCGGTCTTCAGGACGTTTTTGGTAAAGCTGGGCTCACTTTTAATATTAATGAGCAAGTCTCTGCTAGTCCTTATCTTGCCATCTCTATTCCTTTTGAGAAAGAAGAGAGCACTTCAGTTTACGCGGGGTTTTGGTTTGCGTTTCTTTTTTAAACGCATCTCATCAGGACTGAGCATTTGATTCTGATCTTTATCTCGTTCCTTAAAACGTCGTTCCTGCTGATCTTCATCAAGTTTTTTGAGATGAGGAGCCTCTCGAAATTCATCAAAAGAAAGAAGCTGATCTTGGTTCTTATCAAGACGGCTAAACGGAATTTTTTTCTCTTTTCTCTTCTTTGAATTCTTTCGACGTAATTCCGCAGGAGTAAGAAAGCCGTTTTGGTTACGATCAAGTTTATCAAAAAGCTTTTGCGCTTTGTCTCGAGATATTTGCGCCTTTTTGATTCTAGGCATCTTCACAAATTCTTCAAAATCGAGTTGTTGATCCTGGTTCTCATCTGCCTTTTTGAAGGATTTCATTCTTTTTTTACGAGACGGCTTAGGAAACTCTTTGAAGCTCAATTCTTCATTTTGATCACGATCTAACCTTATGAAAAAGCGACGTTGCTTTTCTTCAGAAAGATTTTTGATTCGGCCTCCTTTTTTAAATTCCTCAAAAGAAAGTGCTCCACTTTGGTCTCCATCGAGACTTTTAAAGAGCTTCTTGGGGCCTAATTGGAGCCCGGCCCTCTGTTCGGTTTCTTCAGCCCTTAAAAAGAACATCGAAAAAAACCAGAAAAATAACGCTGTCGATTTCATAAAATAATTATTAATTTCACGATAAGAACTAAACCTTCTAAAAATAGTTGCGAAGAAACGATTTTTTTTCTTGGAGAGCTCATTAAATAACGCATCATCACATCAAGATTTATTGATATGAAGATTGCTAATTTACTAAAGAGCGAAACACCGTCGATTTCTTTTGAGTTTTTCCCTCCTAAAACAGAGCAGGCTGCCGAGGCTCTTTTTTCAACCATTCAGGAACTTGAAACCTGCTCTCCTTCCTTTGTAAGCGTCACTTATGGAGCTGGTGGCTCTACTCGCTCTCTGACTCATGATCTGGTTAAAAGAATCATTAAAGAAACCTCTATTCCTGCGATTCCTCACCTAACATGTGTAGGTCATAGCCGACAAGAAATCAGTGACATCCTAACAAAATATGAAGAGGTGGGAGTCAATACGATTCTAGCTTTACGTGGAGATCCTCCCCAAAATCAAGCGCATCATGACCGCTCTCAAGATGATTTCCAATACTCTAATGACCTGGTGCAATTCATCAATCAACACTCTCGCAGAGACAGCCAGACCTTTGAGACGGGAGTAGCGGGGTTCCCTGAAGGCCATCCTGAGACTCCGAACCGGATGAAAGAAATGGACTTCCTAAAAGCAAAAATCGATGCCGGAGCCGACTACATCTGCACGCAGCTTTTTTTCGATAACCATGACTTTTTCGACTTCAGAGAACGTTGTGAGCTTGCTGGTATCAATGTTCCCATTCTTGCCGGCATCATGCCGATCACTTCCATTACAGGGATGAAACGAATGGCCGAACTTGCCGCTGGGGCTCGTTACCCCGCTAAGCTGATTAAGGCGATGAATCTTGCTGATCCTGACAATCCTGCCGAAGTGATCCAAGCAGGGATCGACTATGCTACCTCACAATGCCAAGAGCTTATTGACGCACAAGTATCAGGACTACATTTCTTCACGCTTAACAAAAGCCAAGCAACGACCGAAATATTTAAGCAACTACGCCTTTGATAAAAGAGTTATCTCTACTCTGTTATTTCGAGGCTTTATATTGCTGAATCGTTTGTGAAATTCTCTTCTCTTCAGCGCCTCCTATTTCTTCGATATATTGACCTGTCAAAGGAAGAAAAAGCCAACGGCGCTCACCTTGTTCATCAACTGGAAACATTTCTTGTAATGGGATAACGCCTTCGAAGGCTTCCTTCTTCATCCCCAAAGAAAGGTCGCCATAATAGACATAACGATTTGCTAAACCGCTTAAGGCCGAATCACGAACGGCTCCTAATATGTGGCGCCCGCCAGCAGCAATGCTTAAGTCCGTATTCCCTTCAAGGTCATCATAGAGGCTGCTCGTCTTTTTAGCTTTGTCGGGACCCGGATCTTCGATCCCTAAAACATCTTTCATTTCATCCTTCGTAAGTTTCCGAGCTAAAAAGTCCCCCCGTAAAATGCGTCCACAATCGCACTCAAGATCCACGTCATGAAAACGCACCCCTTTATTTGATATTTCAAGTTGGTAGCTTCCCTTCACTGCAATAAGTCGAGGTTGAAAAACGGTTTGATCCACAATTGTTAAACGGGTTAATAGTTCGTTTTTTTCGCTGAAAGTCAGAGGAAACTCTTCCGAAACTTGGGCTTTGAATGAATATACAAGGTCTGAAATACGATTAATAGGCCCCGTAAAAGTAAATGCCGCATTCATCTTCCCTTTAATGTAGTGACTTTCGTCATTGGAAATAAAACGAGCGATATCAACGCCCTCAAAGTCACCCTCTCCCTTAATGGTCGGCTGGAGCCAAGAAGGATCTGGCTTGATCTCCGCCTTAAGAACAATTTTGCCACCTGCCGAAGGAGAAAGAATCAATTCCTTCACCTTAATGATGCCTTCGGGTTCCAAAGAAAGAGTTAAACGCTCTAAAGGAATATTCTTCAAAAAACCTTGGGTAAATGCGCCTCCTTCACAAACCACATCCCACCTTTCTTGAGATCGATTCGCTGTCAGCCGAGTATTGGTAATGCTCCCTCCCCAAATCAATTCTAATCTACTTATTTTAACTCCTACAGCACTCGACGCTTTTTGAAACAAGGTTTCATAAGCTTGCTGCGCCTGAGCCTCACTTTCGAAATGGCGTTGCAACTCAATTTCAGCCTCATTTGTATTTAGCTTTAAAGATGCTGGGCTAGACTTACTAAACCCTAATAACTTCCATAGAGAATAAGAAGTGCTTCCCACTTTAAATGAGATTTGATCAAAAAAAGTATGATCCAGCCCTTCTGCCTGCAAGCTCGGAATAGACAAGGTTCCTTTACGAAAGCGAACACTTTGAACCTCCACTGTTTGAGCTTTGAAAACCTTTTGGAAACTCTCTTGAACCACTTTAGTTAAGGATTCTGATTTAAGATGTGATCGATAATACCCCCATCCTGCAATACCCCCTATCATGAGAGACACCAGTAAAAGACGTGAAAAAACACTCCAAAATTTTTGCAAGAAATGAGGTTTCCCGAGATACACAGGATTAATTAATTGGTAGATCATGCCTTGCTGAGAAGCCCACTGGCTAAGACGCGATTCAAAATCTTGTTGTTTTTGAGGATCCATTAGAGATTGTATAACTTTAAAACCAATAGCGGGCGCTTACAGTCTTGCCAACTTCTATCCTTAAAGGCATTTATTTATTTACCTATTGTGGAACCGCATCATTACAAAGTGAAACTCGAAATCTTCGAGGGGCCTCTCGATCTTCTTCTTTATCTGATCAAAAAAGAAGAAGTCGATATCTATGATGTTTCGATAGAAGGCATCACCACCCAATATCTTGCATATATTAACACGTTTAAGATGCTTAATATTGACCTCGCTTCTGAATTCATCGTGATGGCTGCTAATCTGATGTATATCAAAAGCCGGACCTTGCTCCCGAAGTCTGAACAGCCACCTGAAGATGACGCAGAAGAAGACGACCCTCGATGGGAACTCATCCGCCAACTCATTGAATATAAAAAATTCAAAGACGCCGCGGGGTTTCTTTCACAAAAAGAAGCCGAACAAGAAGATTACTTTGCTTACCACCCTGAAGTTGAAAAACCGGTAATAGAGACCCCTTCCCCTCTCGCAGAGGCTACCATCTTTGACCTCATTCGATCTTTTCAGAACGTGCTCAAACGCTTCGAAGAAGAGCATGATTTTGGTGATATTGTTGATGACCGTTATACCGTTTCGGATAAAATGGAATACCTCATCCATATTATTCCAAAGGAAAAGGGAATCCAGCTCGAAGAGCTTTTTGCCCAAGCTCATTCCAAACCCGAAGTAATTGTCACCTTCCTCGCCATGCTTGAACTCATGAAGCTCAATCAGCTTAAAGCGGTCCAAGGCGATATTTTAGGAAAAATAAGGGTCTACAGAAACCTTCCCTAATGAATGAAGAAAGCCCTCGTCTAAAACTTTTACTCTTTGGAGGGAGCTTCGACCCCATTCATTTGGGCCATTTACAAATCCTGAGGGAAACGAAAGAGCTCCTAGGGCTTGATCGTGCCATTGTCATCCCTTGCAAACAATCACCTCATAAAAAAAAGGCTTGTTTATCAACTGCCCAACAGCGTTTAGAAATGCTGAAACTTACTCTGCAAGATGACCCTTGGGCAGAAGTTTCTGATTTTGAAATCTCCTCACCTTCTCCCTCTTACTCTTGGGTCACAGCGACTCATTATCGCCAAAAATTCCCCAATCATGATCTTTACTGGCTGATTGGAACAGATCAGTGGGAAACCTTAGATCAATGGAAAAACATTACCACTCTTGATCGCCTTCTACAATTCGTCGTTTATACCCGGAAATCGCTCCCTTCTTCGCATCCAGCTCGCACCCCAATCATTCTACAAGGAGAGCACCCGGCCTCTTCCAGTGCCATTCGCGCTCATTTAGCGAAACATGAAGAATGGCTTCATCCTGAGTGCCTAAGTTTTATTAAGAAAGAGAACCTATACTATTGAAGTCTCTCGCCGCTTTATGCAAAGTAGACAAAGAAAATCATCATTCCTATGAAACGATCCCTTTTATTCCTCACCCTCTTTTTACTGCTTCCGCTTCCCTCATATGCTGAAGAAAAGAACTCACTCGCCATGTCTGAATGGGCTCGGCGTTTTGATAACCTCACGCCAGAGGAAAAAAATGACTACATTCAGCACTCGAAGAAAGCGCGTCGCTTTTTCGAACAAAAACGAATTTTCGAAAGCCTCGAAAGCGTCGGTCAAGCTCAGGCCATCTATCTAGACGACCCCAATATGTGGAACCTCAAGGGGTCTTGTTACATGGAGTTTCGTGATTTTGTTCAAGCCGCTCAATGCTTTAAAAACACACTTCAACTCAATCCTAATTCTAATGCTTCAAACTTCAACTTGGGAGAAATCTATTACGTCACAGCGCAATGGGAAAAGTGCTTAGAGCTATTCACTAAACTCACTAAGAACTTTGAGCAATTGCTCGAAAAAATGGAAAAAGAACATTCTGAGGCATCAGCCATGGAAACGGAATTTATTGACTCTATTACGGCGCGTTCTCGCAAGCTTCTTGCCATTGAAAAACGCCAAAAAACCATTGCTCAAATGATCCATGTTTCTCGCTTCAAAATGTTTGTTAGCTATCGAAAGTTAGGAAACATTAACAGCGCTGAAGAAATTTCATCTCTCTATACAGAACTCGATGACAGCCCGTTCTTTTATTATGCAAAAGCAGTTAAAGCCTTTGAAAATAATGAAAATCAGGTCGCTAGTGAATCACTCGGGCAAGCTAAACGTATCTTTAAAGACGAAACCCTGATCCATTCTTGGCAAGACTCTCTCGTTGAAGCGGGGTATCTCGTAAGCTTCTATGGAGACAATAATGAGGATAATAACAACCTCATGGATTTATAATAAAAGAGCCCTTTTCTTTTCCTTTCCAATTAAGGCATCGGGAGATCCGATGCCTTAATTTGTTTTAAGATGATTCCATAAGTCTGAGCAATTTCTGGTGCATCTGACTGATGATACTCCTCCATGTAATAAATTTCCTTCACCCCATAGGCACACAGAGTCTGCATACAAGCCGTGCACGGCATCGTCGTAGTCGCAATAAGCTTGGCCTCGCCCCGTTTAAACAAACTACAAAGGTTAACCTCCGCGTGGAGCATGAATTTCTGACGACCATCTCGTTGGTCCCAGAATCCTTCCGGGGCTTTGAATCCTGGAGCAAGCCCATTATAGGCGGTCCCAATCACCCTGTTATCAAAGTCGAGGGCCGCAGCTCCCACTTTACGATAAGGATCTTCTGAACGCATGCTGGCTACTTGAGCCAACATCATCGCGTATTCTGGAATAGGTAGTCTCAGATCTGACATAGATTTAACTGATTTCTTTCTAAGGGATTCACCTCTCTTTGTCGATGCCATCTCGACAAGCTTTCTCAAAGATTTAAATTCCAAGCTCTTCCCACTTCGCTTCCAAGATTTTCCCACTGACTTTTTCCTGGCGAGGGAGTTTCGGGGCATAAATTAATAAACGCCAGTCAGACAACATCCAGCCCGCCTTTCTAAGGTTCAGATCGGAAGGGTTCGCTTTCCATGCTTGATACCAGCCTTCCCAATAATAACGAACTTGATCGATTCGCTCTTCTTCACGAACAAGAGGCTGAGATTGAATCTTTTGAATTCGTTCACAAATCCCCTGAAGGTAAAAATCATAACCTTGGAAACGCTCCCATCCGGCTCGATAAACAAAGTCTTCTTGAAAGAGCCAAGATAGTTCTTCTTTGAGATCCTGAACAATTTCTTTCATGCTCTCTTGTGTGCTCCAAGTAGAAATTGTTTCGCTGATTTTTTGATCTAAAGGACTCATCCGTGCAATAAGATCGCTCAGGCGTTTCGCCTCGTCATATAATTCCCCTTTGCCTCTTTTCTGAGCTTTTTCAAAGTCTTCTAAAGACCTAGGCTGCCCGATCGCAGCTTCACTGATTAAATCTCCTAGTTGCCCCATCAAATCACGTCCTCCTTGACAGCGCTGTGAAAAACTAAGCGCCGTAAAGGGATCTAATGGAAAGTTCTTCATGACATAATTAAAATGAGCGCTTTCCTGTATTTGAAATAGCTTTCGGCAAGCATGCCGGTGAGATTCCTCAGCCTCGAGAGAAGTCAAAAAGGCCTGCATCCCGATAGAATCGCCCTCATTTACCAGAGCAGGAAAAACAGTAGCGCTCCCAACCTGAACTTGTTGAGGAACCTCTCCAAACTCCCAACTTGTCAGCCCGGAACGAGCCCATTGCGCATTGGCCCGGGTCTCTTTTCTTTCTTTAATAAGGTCCGCCAATTGGTCTTTCAAGGTCTCAGCGTGCTGCCCAAAGCCCAGTTCTTCCCCTTCATCTCCGATCACTCGGATTTTCATAGTAAGTTCATCGGGAATTCGGCTCACATCAAAGTCAGACGCCGTCACCGTATGCCCGGTCTTCTCGCTCAAAAACCGAGCTAACTCTACCGAGAGCCAGCCATCTCTCTCCCAACCGTCCCATTCATCATAAAAATCCTCTGCGAAATCACGGGCTGGAGAACAAAGCGAACGAACCGCCTTATTTAAGCTACGTATCATCAAGTAGACTCGCTCTTCCAGGCAACCTGCGATTGTCCACGTCGTTAACCATTCAGGAAAATCTTCCAAATCATCAATCGAAACCCTGACTGTCACCCCGTCATCTTTGGCCTCATTTTCACACCGGTATTCTAACTCGTAAGCACTCCCCTGAAAATCGAGGGTGTCAGGAAACAACGACGTATCAACATCTTCCCAAATGATATCTTGAGCACTGATCGTGATATCACTCTCATGGCCCTCTTGCTCACACCAACGATGAAAAACCTTGGCGCTATTCACCTCCTCAGGCAGACGAGAGTGATAAAAATCATACGCGGCGTCATCTGACCAAATACCTTCAGGCCGTCGCAGCTTACATTCTATGAGGTGGATTTCCTCTCGCACTATTTTAAGCTTATCTAAAGCAGGAGATCGACCGTTAAACCGACCATTCAAAATGGCTTCCCTAATGAACACTTCATGTGCTTCTTTCGGGTTCACTTTCCCGTAAAAGACAGGGCGCTTTGGAACAATCGGGAGCCCTCCACAAGTCACCGTCTCTAGACCGTAAACCGCTCCTTGCTGCTGCTCCCAATAGGGAGAATGATAGCGAGATCGGCATAAATGCGGAGCCACTTCTTCCAACCATTGTGGATTCATCACCGCTACCTTACGTGCCCAAAGACGAGATGTTTCGACCAAATCAAAAGCCAATACCCACTCGGGCTTTTTATTCCCAAAAAGACCCGAACCGGGAAAAATAGCGAACTGACGACCACTTGTTCCTTTATAAACTTTATTTTTAGGGTCCCAATACCCGAACTGCTTAGGAATCCCCACGAGTAGAGCTTTATGAATAAGGTCAGGATGATTCCAGTCTTGCTCCTGTAATGACAGCCCCTTCGTCTTCCACTGGCATTGATCTTTCACTAACCGTCGCAGTTCTCGGTAGACCTGCTCCCATTCCAGAACTCGACGATAACTAAGAAAACGACTTTTACAGTATTTGCGAAGATGATTCCGCTTCCACCTCCCGTTTTCTTGGCAAGTGAGAAGCCCTGCCCATAATTTTAAAATACTAATAAAATCAGATTTACGATCGATGAACATTTCCTGAGCCTGCTTCGCTTCCTGCTCTTTCTCCGCAGGCCGCTCGCGGACATCCATCACACTCACCCCGGAGATAATCACAAGGATCTCTTCCAGCACCTTACGCTCTCCTCCTTCTAATAAAATTCTGCCTAATCGAGGATCCAGGGGTAACCGTGCTAAGCGAGACCCTAGCGGAGTCAAAGCCCCCTCTTTCGACTCAATCGCTCCGACTTCTTCTAAAGTCTGATGCCCTTCGGTAATCGCCTTTCGGGAAGGTGGATTCAAAAAAGGAAACTCCGAAATCTCGGCAAGGCCCAAATCTTTCATCCGCAGAATGACCCCTGCAAGAGAACTTCTTCGGATTTCTGGATCGGTAAACTCTGCGGCACTTTCTAGAACTTCTTCTGAGTAGAGCTTGATGCATACGCCATCTTTCACGCGCCCACAACGCCCACGGCGCTGCCGTGCACTCGCTTGAGAAATCATCTCAATCTGAAGCCTTTGGATTTGTCTCTGTGGATGATAACGACTGACTCGGGCCAGGCCACTATCAATGACATAGACAATCCCTGGAATCGTCACTGAAGTCTCCGCCACATTGGTCGCTAAGACAACTCTTCGTTCCTGCCCTCCAGTTCGAAATACCGCTTGCTGCTGATCTAGACTTAATCGAGCAAACAGAGGTAAGATTTTGGTCCCTCCATATTCGCGGCCCTCTAATGTTTGGGCGCAATCTCGAATCTCTCGTTCTCCAGGAAGGAAAATAAGAACATCTCCCCGTGAATCAAATCTTGTAACCCAATCTACCGCTCGAGACACATGTCGAACGATATCTTCCTCTTTCTCCGGAGGTAAAAAATGATCTTCCACTGGAAAAGTCCGACCTTCAACAGTCACGATCGGAGCTCCATCAAAATAATCACTAAAACGGCCAGCGTCTAATGTCGCTGAACTAATCACTATTTTCAGATCTTTTCGCCGTGGAAGAAGCTCTTTGAGATAACCGAGTAAGAAATCAATATTCAAGCTCCTCTCATGAGCCTCATCAATAATGATGGTATGATAGCCTCTCAACAAGGGGTCGGCCTGCGTTTCAGCCAGCAGAATTCCGTCCGTCATGAACTTGATCGCCGTTTGAGCACTCGTCTTATCATCAAACCGAACTTGGTAACCCACTAAGGCCCCCGTCTCCGACTGCATTTCCTCCGCGACCCTTTTAGCCACTGATGCCGCAGCAAGACGCCGAGGCTGAGTGCAACCTACTCTGCGACGGTTCTGAGATTCTTTAGCTCCTTTCTCCAGAAAACACTCATAGGCCATTTTAGGAAGCTGGGTCGTTTTCCCACTCCCCGTTTCACCCACCACGACCATGACCTGGTGCGCGCGCATCACCTCCATGATTTCTATTCTCCGTAGACTTACGGGAAGCTCTGGATAAGAAATTTGCTCAAGGCTCATGCGAGCAAAACCCTCCTCTGCCAATCATTCGAGAGCAAGCGCTTTTTAAGATTTTAACCTCATTCGCGAGACATCCGTCACTTGAACTAATTCAGTCTTTGTTTGCACAACGGCAGCTCCTTCTGCCGACAACCCCTTAAAAAAACCTTCCACCCTGGTATCGCCATCTCTCGTCACCAGCACTTCTTGATCTGCCCAGAGCAAATGAGCCCAAAGATCCTCTACTATTTGATGAGGATGTGCTCGACTCGTCACTCTTTTCCACTCGAGGTAAATATCTGTAATCAGGTGTTCACGAGAATCAATTCGCGCCCCATGTTCTTCCATACTCGTTGCTTCGAAAGGCTGATTTACCGGTAATTTCCCAAGGTTTAACCCGATTCCTATGATGGAAGCTCCATTCACATCTTCGACCAAAACCCCGGCAAGCTTCGCAGAGCCAACCCACACGTCGTTAGGCCACTTGACTTGCGCTTTAACTCCGTAGGTATGCATTACTTTCATCACGGCATAACCTGCCGCGATCGCCAGCCACGAGCTCTTCCACTCATTCTTTTCGACCAAGCTCATCGTCAACGACAGCTCTGGGTCGGAAAGCCATTGATGACCTCGCCGGCCCCGGCCCGCTTCTTGATGGTTGGTAAGAATTAATGCCGGCAACCTCTCTTTAGCTCTCAACCAATCTTTGGCTTCGTCATTCGTAGAACCACAGCGCTCTCGCAACACCAAGCCCTCCCCTAAATCAGGTAAAAGCTTCTGTAACTGAAATAGATGTAATCCTTGGGGCACTTTGATCCAATTTATTCCTCAAAATCCAAAGAGATATCAAGAGCCACCGCGGAGTGAGTCAACGCACCAACTGAAATAAACTCTACTCCTGTCTCTGCGATCTCTCGAATGGTATTAAGATTCACACCGCCACTCGCCTCAAAGGCTGGCTGTGAACGCGCTCCGCGCAACTTCAAAGCTTCTCGCAGTTGCTCATTACTCATATTATCTAGTAAAATGTAATCAACCCCTGGAAGCTTTAAAAAAGCTTCTACTTGATCAAGGCGATCTGCTTCGAGCTCGATTTCCACTTCCGGCCTCTCTTGATTCAGCCTTTCAATGGCTTCTTGAAGGGCGGCCACCGCATCTTCAGCAACAAGATGGTTATCTTTCACCATCGCACGGTCATATAAGCCCATTCGGTGATTGGTGCCACCACCTGCTAAAACAGCCCTCTTCTCTAGTAATCTCCATCCGGGTGTCGTTTTACGAGTGTCTAAAACTTGAGCCTGGGTGCCCTCGACCTCTTTGACAAAAGAACGCGTTTTGGTAGCAACCCCCGAGAGTCTTTGCATAAAATTTAAAGCCGGTCTTTCAGCCGTTAATACGGAGCGAGCCGGGCCGGTGATTTCCATAACATAGTCACCGTAAGAAACCTCAGTCCCCTCTTCCGCCAACATTTTCACATCGATCCTTGCATCGATACGTTTGAAAACACGTTCCGCAACACTCAGACCAGCAACGACGCCTTCCGCCTTCACTTTCATTTTTGCTTTTACAACGCGACCTTCCGGCACGAAATAATTTGAGGTCACATCACCAGAGCCAATATCCTCGGCTAAGGTCAGGTCGATAAGTTTTTCTATAGATTGATCTAACATAATAATTAAACAGATTCTCCAATAACTGAAACAACTACCCGGCGGGTATGAGGAGCGCTTCGATGCTCGAAGAGGAAAACCCCCTGCCAAGTTCCTAATGTCATTCGCCCCTTAACCACAGGGATCACCTCTGAAGTTCGAGTAAGAGCCATCCTGATATGAGAAGGCATATCATCTGGCCCTTCATGAGTGTGCTCAAAATACGGTGTCTCCTCAGGAACCAAATGATCGAAAAAAGCCTCTAAATCGCGACGAGCACTTGGGTCGGCGTTCTCCATGATCACGAGGCTCGCGCTTGTATGAGCAACAAATACCGTCACGGTCCCGGTTTTAATTTGAGATTCCATGACCAATCTCTCTATTTCACGAGTAATTTCATAGGTCCCCTTCCCTTCACTTTGCACAAAAAAAGTGGCGGCGTATGCTGACATAAATTTAGAGTGAATGCTCTGGAGGGATCTGAAAACTCTAAAATCGCCTCTCTTTTTAGGGAATAAACTTCTCCTTTCTTTAGTCGTCATTGAAAAGCTTCTCGCAAAAACAACAAAACACATCCAATAACATTTTCATAACAAGAGATCTAACTTGACAATCATCTCTCAAATAAGTCATATCATAGGCTCCTATTATGTCTATAAACCTTATTGAAATTGCCCAAGATTATCTCAGCGATGCTGTCGTTGGAAAAATCTCTTCCTCCATCGGCCTCGACCCTAATACGGCTCAAGGTATTATCGGTAAAGTCTTCCCATCTCTACTGGGATCTTTTGTAGACAAAGCCCAAACAGGTGCTGGTGCTTCTGAATTATTTAACACCGTCAATGACTCTGACTCTGGAATTCTAGATAACCTCCTCGAGAACTTCTCTGGAGACAACTCCCAGCTCATCAACCAAGGTTCTAAAGTCCTTTCCTCTCTTTTAGGCGGTCGTTTAGATTCACTTTCTGAAGTGCTCGGTGCAGTTCCTGGCCTCTCGAATAGTAAGGCTGGGAGTCTTCTCGGATTACTCACCCCTTTCCTTACTGGTGTCCTTAAAAAGCAGGTCGTAAAATCTGGCTTAACAGCAGGAGGTTTAACCTCACTCTTAAATGACCAAAAAGGTCATATCTCCTCTTCTCTCGGAGGAGATTTTCTGAGCAAAATTGGATTTTCCTCACTGGCAGGTAGCGTCGGAAAAGCCGCTACTAACACCCTGAGTTCGGCAGGAAACGCTGTCACCTCTGTAGGAAAAACGACTTCTGGCGCGATCAGTTCTGCCGGAAAAGCGACTTCTGGAGCCATCGGCGGCGCAGCATGTGCCGTAGGAAGTGGAGCCTCTCACGCAGCGGCCGCCACCACTCAGACGGCTCAAAAAGCAGGCGGAGGACTCATGAAAATCATTCCCGTTCTCTTACTCGGGCTACTCGCTTTATTAGGGTTTAAAATGTGTAAAAAAGAAGGGGTTGCTAAGGGCCTCACTGGCGCTATCGAAAAAAGCACTAAAGCCGTATCTGATGCGGGAAGTGCGACTCTCGAAGGAGCTAAACAAGTAGGTTCTGCTACTGGATCTACCCTTGGGGACATTAAAGACGGCGCAGTTGACCTTGGGAATCAAGCAATCGATACCGCTAGTTCAGCGACTTCAGCTGTTATTGAAGGGGTTCAAGATGTAACGAGTGCTGCTGGAGACACTCTCGAAAACGTTGCTGATGGTGCCGTTAATCTTGGTGATCAGGCGATCGACGTTGTCAAAGAAGCTGGAGAAGGAATTGGAAATGCTGCTGAAGCCGTCACAGAAACTCTTGGTGACGGAGCTCAAAGCGCTACCGATACCATAGAATCTATTATAGATAACGCGGCTGATGTCGAAGAAACCGTAATCGAGACAGCTTCAGAACCTGCTCCTGAGACCGTTGATTCTTTTTTACCTTCCCCTGAAGAAGGCTCTACTCAAGCAGCATTGAGCGAAAAAACCGTTAATCTTGCACGAGGCCTTTCCAATATTCAAGTTGATGATGTTGCGAACATTGATCTTGTTTATTCCCAACTTGGTGAAAAAACAGATTCAAAATTCCTCTACCGTATCCCTTTTGCAACAGGACAAACCGGAGTTCCTTCTGATCACCAAGCCGCTTTAATTGCAAAACTCAAAGAAGCTCACCCAGAAGCAACTCTTGTAACGATTGGTTATGCTGACACTCGTGGAGATGACGCTCTCAACAAAAAACTCTCTTATGGCAGAGCTAAAGAAGTAGGAGCCTGGATCAAGTCCACTCTTGGAGCTGACAAAAACCTTGAGTCATTCTCCATGGGAGAAACTGACCGATTCAGCAAAGACGAGTTTTCAAAAAACCGCGTGGTTGAAGTTTGGCAAACTCTCTAAACTTAGTATCTGCTAAGAAAGACTCTCACCATGAGTGAGAGCTAATCATTCCAAAAGCTCTTTGACTTCAGTCAAAGAGCTTTTTTTTGAACTTACTTTCTCACCAAAAGCACCTCCTTTAAATAAAAGACCAAGTTCGCTTTTTATTATTTTAATACTTTATTTAAGGTATTAAGTGCACACTTAAAAATAACCGGCTCGCTTCTTTATTCGTTTTCATACTTCAGGTTGAGCTCCCCCTTTTCATTTCCCTCTTTCTATGGTGAGCTTTCGGGCAACCTATCAAGCCTCTCTAAGACAATTCTAAAACCATAGGATTCACCATATCGGCCCGGTTTCAAAACATTTCTGGATGAGAGGTCGAGGTGAGTTTGAGTAGAAGAACGCCATGATCCTCCACGAGTCACACCGTATTCCTGGTCAGGGCTGTAATTGCTAGAAACCCACTCACTGACATTCCCCCCTATGTCAAAAAGCCCAAATTGGTTCTCTACATAACTCCCTACCGGAGCCGTCTGTGGATAGCGGTCCAAATAACGACCTAATACCTGCGAGCGCTGTAAAGAAGATGTCCTTGCTGCAGAAAGATCCGCAATATTCTCGACTGGTGCCAATGGCGGCCACTTCAGCCCCCAAGAATATTGATTAACCTCAGACTTATTAAGTTCTCTTTCATAAGGAGAGCTCCCCTCTTCTCGCTCTAATCCTGCAAAAAAGCTCCACTCCTGATCGGTAGGTAAACGGTATCGGTGATTGGCGCCTATTCTACCTTCTTGGCGCTCTTTTTTCGTCAACCACTCACAATAAGCGGTAGCATCATTACGAGTGACATTTACAACAGGGTGATTTTCTTCTTGGTCAAAGGCGGGGCGAACAAACCCCGCTTTTTGCGACTGCTTCACAAACTGCTTATAATCGCCCACTTTTGTTTCCCAACGAGAGACTAATAAGAAATCTTCCACCGGAACAAAAGGCGAACCCAGGCTATTCTCCCAGCTACGCCCAAAGATAACCCCTTTATTCTCTTCTAGCTCAAAGAGCTCAACAAAAAGCTCTCCCTCCTTCACTGTGACAGTTCGCATCTGAGGTAAAAAGCCTTCTGCTTCGACCCTCACAACATAGTCTCCCTTCATGATTCCTTTCTTGAGCAATTCCTGCCCAACGCTTTCACCTTGGCTAATATCGTCAATGTAGATCACAGCCTCCGTCGGCGCGACTTTAATGAGAAGATCAGATGGCTTCACTGAGGTCACTTTTACGTAAAAGGGAGCATCATGAGGGCCAGGAGAACTTTCATTTAAGTATTTGACCGGAATAACAGGGTCAAAAAGAGCGTCTAGCCGAAATTGATACAGCAAAAAACCTTCTTCCACACACTTCAACTTGAGCCAATCAAGGTAATGCCGTGCCGCATTAGGATCTACCACTACCACCTGCTTAATCGTTCCGTATTCGGAAATTTCTCCCACTTTAGGAGGAGCCTGCTCCGGATTTTCACGGAGATATTCATCCCAATGTTCTTTTGTTACTAACGAAACTGAAACCTGATCTTGATCAACAGGAGCATAAACCGCCCCCAGCGCATCTTCCCAATTAAGCCCTTCAATAGGAGGTGAAAACCGCTTCATCTCGATTTCTACCGGAAACAAATCCCCTTTCATGGGAATTTTTACTGGATGAATCATCGTTTCGTAGCCAGGAAGTGAAAACTTGAGGTAAGCTTTCTGATTTCTCATAAATTCAAAAAGCTCTGTCGGAGTAGAACCTAAATTCCGCAAAATTTTTCCATCTTCATCAACCTCTACTACTCTTGCACCATCAGGATGAGAAAGGACCTTCACACTCATCGCCCTGATTTCTTTTTTACCAAAAACACGCCTCTTAACCTCATCAAAACTCAACAATGCCATCCATGAAATGAGGAATACCAGCGCCAACAAAACAAGAGGCTGAATAAACTTAGCCGGATTAACCCGTAATGCATTTTTCCCCAAAGACAAACGATCTAAAGACTGCGCTAAAGTTTTGGCATCTCTCACTGTTCTTTTTGAAAGCGAAGAATGGCAAATATCGCAAATGACCTGGTTAAGTTGGCGCCACTTTTTACGATCTTTTACTGCAATTGTCATTTCAGGCAGCTCAGGGAAGTCCATTCGGTCTTTACCCGTCGCCATCTCATAGAGCACTTTACCTAAGCTGTAGACATCGGCTTCTTTTGAGCCTGGTCCCTCCGGGGCAACAAACCCCTCTGTTCCAACAAAAGTGTGCTGACCCGAATGAGCTACCAACCCGACATCAGCAAGCTTCGGCCGCCCATCAATAAAAATGATATTAGCTGGCTTCACATCTCGGTGAGTAAGGCCGGCCTCATGTAAATGGTTCAGAGCCAAGGAAAGCTGCCTTCCATAATCAATACAAGATTCTAAAGGAAGAGGGCGACCTTTGGCTGTCTTCATATCTGAGCGTAAGGTCCGTGATTCGTATTCCGCTGGATTAATATCTCCCCCGGAAATGATATCATCGCCAAGCTCCATGACATAATAGTAGAAACGATCTCCTTCGGTCTTCCCTCGTCCTACATGAAGAATATGAACGAGATTAGGATGATCGCGTGATACTGGTTCATATTTAAGAACTCCCTCAAATTCACGTTCGAATTCGCGCTCATCCTCAAAATCCTCGCGCCATACGGTTTTAACCGCTCTTAAAGCACCCGTAACACCCCTAGCCATCCAAATCTCGCCATAAGCCCCAACGCCAATCTTGCGTAGAACCTCATGATCAGGAATCTCAGGGGTCGGACGGAATTTATTCATCAAAATCTGCCTCTAAACTTGCCAACTCTTTTTTCAAAACACTCCCAACCCGATGTTTAGCGAGATAAACCTGTGCCACACTCACCCCAAGTTGATCTTGCACCTTTTTAACATCCCATTCCTTCAAAACATAACTATCAAAGATCTGATACTGCTTGGGAGAGACTTTGGTTTTGACTCGTGAAAGGGCGGCATCTGCCAAATTCTTTTTCCATTCAACCTCCCACATTCGGTCCAATACTTCGGCTTGTGGATCAGCTTGCCTATCAATCACAGCGGTAGCCCGTCCTTCTTCGTCACTATAGGACATCGCGGTATCTTTCTTACGTTTGCGAAATTGATCATTAATACGCCAACGAGTCATATTCAAAAGCCACGATTTGAAAGAGCCCTGGTCTGGATCATAGAGGTTTTTCTTACTCTGTTTTGCGATCGAAAGAATGGTTTCCTGCACCACGTCAAAAGCCTCTTCAGATCTTAAGCCTGATTTAAGTGCCACTGAATAAATCAATTTCCAATAGGTTTGATAAAACTCATCCCAAGTCCTTTGATCCTCCCAATTGTCTAATCTTGCGATAAGGCTCTTCCGAGTAGCTTCGAAGGGCTTCGCAATCTTAGGGTTGTCGGGTTGAAGTGACTCTTGTGACATGATGATAACTCACCACAAGATCCTTAGCGAGGCAAGCTCCTGCGTTTAAAAACACCTTGAAAAGAACTCCTCCCGAAGAAAGAAGGTCATTGACCTCACTGCAATTGCGAATTATTCAGACCCATGCTCTTTACCGATCTTGGGTTATCAGCTCCTGTTTTACAAGCCGTTCAGGATTCAGGCTATGAAAAGCCAACTCCTATTCAGGCCCAATCCATCCCTATCATTCTTGAAGGTAAGGACCTTATTGGAGCCTCTCAGACCGGAACGGGAAAAACAGCTGCTTTCACCCTCCCATCTCTCTCCCTGATAAAACCTCTTGGGAAACCTCAAATTCTCATTCTTGAGCCTACTCGTGAACTGGCTCACCAGGTTGCTGAGCAGTGTGAAAAATACGGAAAGCATACCGGACTCAAAACAGCCTTACTACACGGCGGAATTGGCTACGGAAAACAAGACGAAGCCTTTAAAAGTGGCGTCGACATCATTGTTGCCACCCCTGGCCGCCTCTTAGACCATTTTTACCGTGCAACGATGCGCTTCGGTTCAATTAAAATTCTCATCCTTGATGAGGTTGACCGCATGCTCGACATGGGATTCCTTCCTGCTGTCCGAAAAATCGTTAACATTTGCCCATGGGAAGGACGTCAGACCTTATTTTTCTCAGCAACCATGCCCCCTTCGATTAAGTCTTTTGCGGAATGGTGCCTTAACGACCCTTCCGAAGTTTCGATTGCACGAAGAGAGGTTGCCTCAACTATTAAGCACGCTTTCTACCCAGTCGCCATGGACCAAAGAGACGAGCTTCTCTTAAAACTCCTTGATCAGACCGATTACAAAAGCGCGATGATCTTCACCCGCACTAAAAAAGAAGCTGACTCGGTCACCGCAATGCTCAAAAGAGAAGGCATACACAAGGTGACGGCCATGCATTCCGACATTAACCAGAATGATCGATTAAAAGCACTCCAGGGCTTCAAAAGCGGTGAGTTCGAAATTCTTGTTGCTACTGACGTCGCCGCTCGCGGCATCGACATCTCTGGAGTCACTCATGTCATCAACTACCGCGTCCCAGAAAACCCTGAAGACTACGTTCACCGTATCGGAAGAACAGGCCGCGCCGAAAAAGAAGGGGATGCTTTCACTCTTTTAACAGCAGACGAACTTGATTTCGCTAAATCTGTCGAAAACTTCGTCAACAAAACAATCGAACGCCGTAAACTAGAGCAGTTTGATTACATCTACACCGCCTTGCTTGACGAAAATCCTGGAGCACCAGTTCGCAAGAAAAGACGGCCAGGATCATCTCCTCGCCGCCGCCGCAAGTAAGATCCCCACCTCTCCTCGAACATGAAAGTTCTCTCGGTTGATCCTGCTATCAGAAATACTGGATATGCCGTTATCGAAGGAGACCACAAAAGCCAAATCGCTCGGGACTACGGAGTTATCTCCATTCCTCAAAAGCTTCCTCAATCACAAGCCCTTGCCGCAGTTTGCACCGGCCTATTGAATCAGATTGATAAATGGGAACCTGATGTGGTCGCGGTCGAAGGCATTATTTATGTGCAGTCCCATCGCACAGCAATCTCTATGGGCGCGGCTCGAGCGGCTAGTATGATCGCAGCAGCGCAGCGAGGCCTACCCGTTTACGAATACGCTCCCACCAAAGTCAAACAGGCTGTTGTCGGCAATGGGGCGGCGAAAAAAGACCAGGTAGCATTCATGGTCAGAGCTCTACTCAAGCTTTCAGAAACGCCCACGCATGATGCCGCTGATGCTTTAGCAATCGGACTGGCACACCTTTTTTCTCACGACCCCATTAAGGGAGCTCTTTTAAAAGCGAAACAAATTTAAAATGCTTGCTTCACCTTGCTCCTATCACTGGTTAGGAACAATGCTTCCTTTTAAAGAAACGTTGAAACGACAAGAAGAACTTGTGCTCCAACGACAAGCAGAAGAGATCGAAGACCAATTCCTCTTCCTTGAACACGCGCCCATTTACACGATTGGGCGCCTTAAAGATCAAAGCTCTCTTCGTCACCGCGAACTCCTCCCCCATCCTGTTTGTGAAATTAATAGAGGAGGGCAAGCGACTTACCACGGCCCTGGACAATTAGTTGGGTATGCGATCTGGGATCTTAAAAAGCGTTCTCGCGACCTCCACCTCCACCTTAGAATTTTAGAGGAAGCGCTCATCCTCAGTCTTGCTGACTATGACGTCAAAGCGGAAAGACGAGAAGGCCTGACCGGAGTTTGGTGTGATAATCGGAAAATAGCATCCCTAGGAGTGGGTGTCCGGAAATGGGTCAGCATGCATGGTTTTGCGATCAATATCGAAACAACCTCCCTACAAGGGTTCCAACCCATTACTCCTTGTGGGATTGAGGGAGTTTCGGTCACTACTCTAGAAAACGAAAGCGGACAAAAACACTCATCTCATAAGTTCTCACTACGAGTTCAGTCACACCTTGAGCAATTGAGGTAAATTACGCTTTCTTTTTTCGGCTATCGGTTTTCGACTTTAACGAAAGATCTTGCTCAAGAAGTTTTAGCAAAGAGTCGCGCACGATCCCCTTCGATTCAGAAGGGGACACCACAGAACTGAGCATCCCTTCTGATATTCCGAAAGCACTTAAAAAAACAGATTCTTCAAACCGGCTGACATCAGGAGAAAGGTAATGTAAAAGCAACGGATGATTCCGTAAATCGATTTGCACATTCCGACATTCCACAACGATTTTCGCAAAAAAATCGGCTGAAGTTTGAGCCCTCTGAGCCTCATCTGGAATACATAAAATCACTCCGTGACAATCACGAAGTAACAGATTGCGCTGAGCCCCAGTCATCTGCTCATAAGGGGCTAAATGAATCGATAGAGATTGCTCTTCTATTTTTGACACCCAAAGATCGATTCCTCCGATTTCAAACACTTGGAACTCGCCCTGAGCCTTCACCGAATGACTCAGCTTCTCCAAGTCCACTCCAGGAAATGGAATCATTAAAATTTTCAAACTCTTATTCATCATGCTTTCAAAACCAAAAGATCATAAAACTGCAACCATTCACGTAGAAACAATTCTGAATCTTCTGACCACTTTTCTGAACTACGCACTAGTAAAAGCTCATTCCGATGCCCCACCCAATCTGTTGTAACAGATCCACGTAATATCCGCCAAGGAGTATCATTATCTTCCACCCCAAGCTCTAAAGAAAGACGTTCTAAATACAGTAACATCATTTCATCCTCCTCTACAGACTCCCTCAACAATAGAACACCCGGAATTTGGTTCGCCTCGCTCCAGAAGCAAGTTAAAGGCTCTTGAGCCTCCTTGTATCTTTCTTCCAGTAATTGGCTCTGCTCTAAAGTCAGCGCCTTCCCGAGGAAAGTTTGACTTTGATCCGGAAATTTAAATTGATCTCCTGGACTTGGCAAAGGAAGGGGCTCAAAAGGAAGCGCGAGCTCGCCTAAACGCCGCGGCGACATCAGCCTTCTAGAAGTTGAATGAGCACTGAAAGGGCTTGGCTTTTCATTCGATACCACAAAAGGCGAAGATTCCCCTCCTTTTTTAATCACAGCTATATTTTTACGGTCAGGAAGTTCTGCTGGCTGACCTGCATCAGGGATGACGTGCTGGAAATCTTGGTTAGCCGAGACGAGTTCAAATGGGGAAAGCTCTGATTCATCTGAAAATGTTTCAGCAGAAATCACTTCACTTTCTTTTTCCAGCTCACAGTTCAATTCAAAAGGGTTTACTCCTCTTAAACCGTCTGCCGCTTGATCTCCATTCTCTTCACTCATAGATCATTGAGGGTTACCACACTCTTGAGTAACATTCAACCTAAGAGTCTTTGTTTCAGCGGCGACGAGGAAGTAAAGCCTTGAGCTTTTTCTTGATATTCAATTTCGAAGCTGGACTCATTCGGTCTACAAAAAGAACCCCATTCAAATGATCTGTCTCATGTTGAATCGCTCGCGCAATCAAACCATCTGCCTCAACTTCTAACACAGAACCATCAAGTTGAGGTAAAGTCGCCCTCACTGTTGCGGGCCGACTCACCTTTCCTTGGATTTCTTGAATGCTTAGGCAGCCTTCTAAGTCTGTTTCTCGTTCTGATCCTAATTCCAAAACAGGATTAATAAAAACAAGAGGCATCACTTTCTCAAGCAAGACTTCTTCTCCATTCACCTTCAAAAAAGTAAAACACTCCGGGTCGTGAGACACATCAACAATCGCTAACTGAATCCCTTCTCCTATTTGAGGAGCGGCCAGACCTACTCCATGGGCGTCTTCCATCGTCTCGATCATGTCAGAGACTAGCTTTTCTAACTCGGGAGTGATCTCTTTCACCTCCGCACATTTCTCGCGGAGAATAGGATTGCCGTATTGAACAATGGGTAAAATCATGGTGCGATTGCGATTCTTGCTGGCACGTCTTTAATCTCTATTCCGACTGCCGTCAATGCATCCCAGATTCCGAATAGTTTTTCGAGTGAAACGGCCTTATCGGCTTCCAGCTCAAGTTTACGTCCTGGATTCACGTTCAAAAACGCTTTTAAATAAGACTCCAACTCACCCTCTGTGACACGGACTCCGTCCACACTCATCACTCCAGTATCGCTAATTGCAAGGGTGGAGCGACTGTCTTTAATCTCAGAGCTTGGCACTTGCTTCACGGTCGGAAGGTTAATTTCCAAAATAGGACGCGGCTTTTTAAACTGAGTCGAAACGATGAAAAAAATCAGTAAAATAGCCAGAATATCAATCAAGGGAATGATTGGTATATCAAGCTTCTTATGGCGTGGTCGTTGGATCTCCATCGATTACTAGAAGTTTTTGATTATCTTTGTGAGCGAAGAACCATTCCTAAAATACTTTCGAGGCGAGCGGCGACCGTCTCAATTCGACGACTAAAGTAACTGTGTGCTATCACAGCAGGAACCGCGACTGCTAAACCGGCTATCGTCGTATTAAGAGCCATCGCAATTCCTTTCGCGATGGTCGCTGGGTCAGCGTTCTCTCCCAAATTACTAAAGACAGAAACTAAACCTGTCGCTGTTCCTAGGAGCCCTAAAAGAGGCGCAATGGTGATGATGACTTCTAAAACAGAAATCCCCGCATTCAGTTGAATCATCTCTTCTTTCGCTTCTGCTTCCACCGCTTTCTCTGCCTCTACTATCGACGAGTCTTGATGTGCAACTACGGTGCAAATCAGGCGAGCAAGGGTGCTGCGCTTGCGTTGCGCACTACTTAAACAAGAAGCCAGCCCTTCCTTAGCAAGAGCTCGCTCCATCTCTTTCGGAATAATGCGAGAGCTCTGTAACGTCAGCCATTTATAAACCGTCGCCGCAATCACAACCAAGGAACAGATCAAGAGTAGCCAAATAAACGGCCCCCCATTGGAAAAAAAAGAAACCATGGAACCCATAAGGGCCTGATCTGTTTTGGCTAAAAAAGGTATTGTTTTCATCATTAAAAATAAAAGGTGTAGTAAAGTTCGAGAGGTTTTCCGTTCAGTTCTTGCTTAAGTTTTTTAGAAAAAGAGGGCACTTTGGCATCTTGAACAGACTGGAGAGTGATTCCCTTTTGAATGGCACTGGCCTGATCTTCGACAAAACGAATTCCTTTAATCGTTCCCGAATCTGAAACAAGAAAACGAATCATCAGATACCCTGCCCCCATATGCTCACGATGCTTAATGACATTCTTCTGCCACTCTTTCTCTACCGCTCTTCCTAAAGCGGCGTGATATTTCCCTTCGAGGGAGCTTTTAACCTCTAAAGAGCTTTGCCCTTGGCGACGGATCGACCCCGTCAGCTTCGCTTTTTTAACTTCTCGTTTCGCGACTGCGCTTGAAGCTTTTTGAGGACGTGACTCTGATTTCTCCCGTTTTTCTTTTTTCTTTTGGGTTTTCTTATCTGGACCCGGATCTTTAGTTTCTTGAGCCCGCTTCTTGACGGAAGCTTGTTCTATTTGCTGATTCGTTTGATAAAGCTCCTGTTGAAGAGGCGATTTCGCTTCTTGCTTAAGTTCTTTTTGCTCACGCTGCTCTTTTTGAGAGTCCTGAGTCTTCTTACGCTGAGAGGCGTCTTCGTTACGAGCAGAAGCGGAAGGGCCTGAACTTTCACCCTCTTGGTAAGATTCCTCAAAAGTATCGAGAGCCTTACGGGGTTCTTTCCCTTTGATATTGGGCACATCGAGAGGAGATTCCAGCGAAGAAGTTTCACTTCGAGCCTTTGTATTTCTTTCGCCAAAATAACGAGTTTCGCTGATAGGTTCCTCGCTCTCTTGTTGAGCTTGAGTTCTTGCAAACCTTTTCGTCTCGGGAGGCTTCGGGGGAATTTTTTTCTTCGGGAGTGGTTTCGGTTTAGGACGTTGAAATTGCTCTGGGTGAAGCAAAATCGTAACCTTTTCATGAACAGGAGGAGGCGTCTTCTCTTTTTCCAGACCCGCGAGCCACCACCAGGCAATCAACACACAAAAACAAGCCTGTAGCAGCAAAGCAAGACCTCCTGCGATGAGCAGGTCTTGCCGTTGATGCGGGGCTCTAAGGTTCATTTTTATTTAAGAGACTCGTAGAGATTCCAGCATTCCCGGAAACTTCCTGAAAAATCTTGCGGTCGTTTTTGCAACCAGGGGATGAGGTCTTCTTCCCCAATCCAAATTCCGGCTTCGACTTCACTACAAGGAAACCGAACGGATCCTCCGGGATGCAAACCGAAATAGACCTCAATGAACTCATTCCCGTTTCCCTCGCTCGGGGATAACTTCCCCGCAAGCTGAATGGGAGCGTCCTCAACTCCTAATTCTTCCTCCAACTCTCGCCGAGCAGCTTCCGCGTAGGACTCTCCTGCATCGAGATGCCCCGCCGCACTTGTCCCCCATTTGCCGGGGTTCATATCTTTCAGGCGAGAGCGCTTTTGAATAAAGAACTCCTTTTTCTGATTACGCAATAAAATGTGCACCGCTCGGTGACGGAGCCCATGCTCATGAACTTTCGATCTCACCTCTTGTCCGACGACTTCATCATTCTCATCGACAACATCAAAGAGCTCATCCGCCTTTTGCGGAATGTCCTTGAGAGGATGGTCATCATAAAGTCGTGTCATTTCCACCCATGTTTCTAGTGGAATCTCCTCCGCCCGGGCCGTTTCCTCGATTCCAAACTGAGCGCAAACCTCAGCCCAGACCGGAAACTCGGGCATCGCCTTCCGAACCTGTTTTCGGCGTTGCGCAAATCCGCGCCGAATTAACTCATCGAAAAGACGTTGATCATACACAGGAAGAGCTTCTTTGCGGGGCTCCACCAGCATCACCGTCGAGTCAATTTGAGGACGCGGATGGAAAGCTTCTGGAGGAACTGTCTTAATCGGGCGACTATCCCACTCGGCCTGCATGCGCAGAGACAGAACTCCATATTCCTTTGTCTTCGCTTTAGCGACAATTCGGTCGATAAATTCCTTTTGCAGCATCAACACTGACTTCGTAATAGGTGAAGGGTGCTTGAGGAAATTCCTCATGATCGCCCCACCCGAAGAATACGGAAGATTTCCTAAAAACTTGATTGGTTGTTCTTGATAAAAGCGACGTGTATCAATCCGAGCGCCATCAGCGCTAATCACCTCCACATTCGGGTAATCTTTAAATTTCTCTTCGCGTAAATACTCTGCCAAGCGAGAATCGTATTCCACAAGAATCAAGCGCTTCACGATAGGAGCGAGATGCTCACTCAAAGCCCCTGTCCCTGGACCTACCTCAATCACTGTATCTTCAGACTGGGGATCAAGTTGCGCAACAATCCACTTCGCGACATTCGCATCCATGAGAAAGTTCTGACCAAGCTTCCGAGAAGGTGTAACCCCCTTCTTTTCTAAGACTTCTTTAATTTCAGAACTAATCATACAGACTCTTTCAAAAACTGGAGGAGCTGTTCGGTGTGATCCTTAGGTTTCACCTTTTCAAAAATAGCTTCTACTTTCCCTTCTGGAGAAATAATGACGGTGCTACGGCTAATGCCCATATAAGTTTTTCCATACATTTGTTTCTCCCCATACACACCGTAAGCTTCGACGATCTGCCTCTCGAGATCGGCTAGGAGCGCAAATGGAAGTTCTTGTTTCTCAATGAATTTCTGATGACTTTTTTCAGAATCACAACTCACTCCAAACACTTCTGTGAGTTCCTTAAGTTCCCCCCAAGCGTCACGAATTCCACAGGCTTGCGTTGTGCAGCCAGGGGTATCGTCCTTCGGGTAAAAATAAAGAACATACCTTTTCCCCGCGAGATCCCGATCGGAAAGGGTTTTTCTATCTTCGTCACCCACGATAGGCACCTCAAAGGACGGCGCTTGGTCTCCAGTTTTAATTTTCATCTTATTTTTTCTTTCCCCATGAATCTCTTAAACCCACTGTCCGGTTAAAGACGAGCGACGCTGAAGAGTGATCTTTTGAATCCGCACAGAAATAACCTAAGCGCTCAAATTGAAATACAGACTCTGGAGCCGCTTCAGCAAGGGAAGGCTCCACTTTCGCGTTCGTTATGATCTCTAAAGAATTGGGATTAAGACATGCAAGGAAGCCTGCTTCATTTTTATCAGGGTTCTCGTCGGTAAAAAGCCGATCATAAAGGCGGATCTCAGCGTCTTTGGCATGAGCCACACTGACCCAGTGAATCGCGGTGCGACACTTCACCCCCTCCGGAGCACTTTGGCCTACGGTATCAGGAATAAATTCGCATTGCACCTCTGTGACTTCACCTGTCGCTTCGTCCACAGTGTGACCTGTGTATTGAATGATGTATCCTCCTCGAAGACGCACCGCGTTTCCTGGTGCTAAGCGGAAATACTTTTTGGGAGGATCGATCATGAAATCATCTCGCTCGATATAAAGCTCACGCGCCAAGGGCACTTCACGCACCCCTGCTTCTTCATGCTCAGGATGATTAGGCACCGTCATCATTTCCACCTGCCCTTCTGGGTAATTGGTCAAAACAATTTTGAGAGGCTTCAAGACTCCCATTTTACGAGAAGCCTTTGCATTAAGGTTCGAGCGAACCTCGTATTCAAGTAAGGCGACATCCGTCATGGAGTTTTGCTTCGTAATTCCGACTACTTTACAGAAAGACTGGATCGCAGCGGCTGGATAACCACGACGACGTAAGCCGGAAATAGTAGGAAGGCGGGGGTCATCCCATCCCGCAACAACCTTTTCTTCGACTAGTTGCAGTAACTTACGCTTACTCATCACCGTGTAGGTTAAGTTTAAGCGCGCAAATTCAATTTGTCGTGGAGTCGCGGGAACAGGACAATGATCAACGACCCATTCATAAAGAGGTCGGTGATTTTCAAATTCTAAAGTGCAAAGCGAATGCGTGATATGCTCGAACGCGTCTTCCAAAGGGTGCGCAAAATCATACATGGGGTAAATCTTCCACAGATCTCCGGTATGATGATGCTCGACATGGAGAATCCGGTAGAGGATCGGATCCCTCATGTTCATATTCCAAGACCCCATATCGATCTTGGCACGCAGCACCATTTTCCCTTCTTCAAACTCACCCGAT
Organism: uncultured Verrucomicrobiales bacterium; assembly: GCA_937951675.1. Classification (GTDB taxonomy): domain Bacteria; phylum Verrucomicrobiota; class Verrucomicrobiia; order Verrucomicrobiales; family Akkermansiaceae; genus CALFBI01. The sequence continues at coordinate 31,497 of CALFBI010000010.1, read as the reverse complement.
TTCATTCGCGAAAAAAGATCTAAGCTTTCTTCAGCAGGACGGTCTCGATAAGGAGAGGCGGTGCCTGGAATCTTAACGTTCCCCCGGTTTTCTTTAATTTGGTCCCCCGTTTGCTCGTCAATATAAGCCAAACCTTCCTTAATCAAGTGACAAGCGCAGTCATAAAAAAAATCAAAATAGTTACTCGCAAAATAAAGGTTCTCTCCCCAATCAAACCCTAACCAAGAGACATCAGACTTAATGCTCTCTACGTATTCGGCCTCCTCCTTGGCCGGGTTCGTATCATCGAAACGAAGGTTGCAACGAGCCCCTTCATTCTCTTGAGCGACTCCAAAGCTTAAACAAATCGCTTTGGCGTGACCAATATGAAGGTAACCATTCGGTTCGGGGGGGAAACGAGTGACGATCGACTCATGTTTTCCTGACTGGAGATCATCTGCGATGATCTGCCTAATAAAATCTAAGGAAGTGTCTGACATAGTAAAAAATAATTAAATGTTTGCGATCTCGTCCAATACGACTTGGTTCAAACGAATCCCTGCTTCAAAATTTTCGATGGTGAAATTTTCATTAGGGGCATGGATCTGACAATCCGGAAGTGCCAAACCTAGCATCAGAGTATCAATTCCTAAGATTTCTTTGAAATCCTGGATAATAGGAATACTGCCCCCTTCTCGAATCAAAACCGGCTCCCGACCAAATACAGTCTTGAGAGCGCGCTGAGCCGCCTTGCCAAAGACATCATGTGGGTCTGCGACATACGAGCCTCCTGAATGCCCTTCTTCAAAGTGAAGTTCCACTCCTGGAGGGCAATGTTTTCGGACGTGAGCTTCGAGTTTTGCTAAAATAACGGCAGGCTTCTGATTCGGAACGAGACGGCAAGAAATCTTCGCCATAGCTTCGGCAGGAAGCACAGTCTTAGAACCTTCTCCTTGATACCCTCCTCCGATCCCGTTCACTTCACAAGTAGGCCGCGCCCAAATTTGCTCGGCTCCCGTGTAGCCTGACTCCCCAAAGAGCTCACGAGCTCCGGTGACCTTTTTCAGATCTGCGGGGCTCATCCCGGGAACCTCTTTCCACATCTCTCGCTCCCATTCTGCGAGAGGTTCTACTTCATCATAGAACCCTTCAATCGCAACCTTTCCGCTCTCGTCATGGAAACTAGCCACTATTCGAGCAATGGCGGTGGCAGGATTCGCAACAGCTCCCCCATAAACCCCTGAATGAAGGTCCATGCCCGGCCCTTTCACATAAACCTCGGCACAAGTGATTCCTCGTAATCCATACCCCATCGTGGGCACTCCTGGCGCCACCATTCCGGTATCGGAAACTAAAATAACATCTGCTTTCAAGCTCGCCCGGTGTCTTTCAAGGAAAGGAACAAGATTAACGGAACCAATTTCTTCTTCCCCTTCAAAAAGACAGATCAAATTCACAGGAAGCTCGCCTCGCTCTTTGAGCGTTTTCTCCAAACCCAACACATGTGCTAAAAGTTGCCCTTTATTATCTGTGGAGCCTCGAGCCCAGATCTTACCCTCTCGAATCTCTGGCTCAAAAGGAGCGGAATCCCAAAGTTCGATCGGATCCACGGGTTGCACATCATAGTGACCATAGAGCAGAACGGTCTGCCTTCCTTCTTGGTGCTCATTTCGCGCGACGACAATCGGATGCCCAGGAGTCTTATGAACCTCCACTTGTAACCCCATCCCTGACAACTTTGCTTCCAAAAAATCGGCACAAGCTTTCACATCTTCTACATGGGCAGAATCAGTTGAAATACTCGGGATGCGAAGGAAGTTTAGTAAGTCTTCAAGCTCAGGAGTCATGGGAAAGAAAATGCCTCGCATTCACGAAAGCGACAAGCCTGGATGGAGGATTCTGATCAGAAAATCAATTCTCAGATTTCGACCCCAAATCAAGAGGCTCTACTTCCTCAGATTTCTTTTGCTCCTCCTTCACACTGCGCAGAGCATCATACAAACCAAAGAGCAGCACAAAACAGGAAAGAGCGCCGACTCCAGCCCACCAGCAAAGAAACCTTAAAGGACTTACCTCAAGCCAATTCTCCACTCCCCATAGACCTAAAAAAATGAGAACCAAAGTGAAAGCAAGTAAGCCCGAAACAAACTTGCGACGCATGAAGCGATCGTTTAAAACGCTTCGCGCAATTCCTTTCTGCTCCGCCCAAGTAGGAGGAGCCTCAAACTTTTTTTGATCAAGCTTTGGTCTCATTTTTACTCGGGTGAAGATTGGATTTTCCAGTCGGAACGAAAATTCTGAGTAGCTCGGTCAATGCGCTCTTGAAGGCCTTTAATCGAAATCCCAATCGCACCATGAGCCGCACAGGTATCGAGAACGAGCCGGTCATTGCTTGCGATCGTCACCTCGTCTTGAGCGCCGTAGCGTCCAGCTAGACGCTCTAGCACACTATCTGCCGTTGCCCCGCCTTTACTATACATAATCAGAATACCGTTTTTTTCAGCCTGTTCAGCACGATGCACATGACCCTTCCCATCGAAAACAACCACCACTTTTTCATTCCCGGCATCATGATAGCACTGAAGACTCCGCACGACTTCCTGTCGAACTTTCCTTCCATTCTGCAGATACTCTTTCCTCCAGGTAGGAGATGAAAAAATAAAACTGTGCCCATCCACTAAAAGAAGTTTTTCCATCATTTTACCCACAAAAAAGCCGGCAGAATCTTTTCGATCCTAACCGGCTATTAAAAAATGCCATTATTTTGGCGAAATCAATCTTCTGCTTTAGGCGTTTCTTTAGCCTTTTTAGCTGCCACCTTTTTAGTTGCTGCTTTTTTCGCAGGGGCTTTCTTCGCCGCTACTTTTTTGGCTGCTGCCTTTTTTGCAGGAGCTTTTTTGGCGACAGCCTTCTTAGCTGCCGCTTTCTTGGCAGGAGCTTTTTTTGCTGGCGCATCTTTCATAGCAAGCTTCGCCTGAGCTTTCTTTCTTTTAAGGTATTCGGCGCGACGACTGCGTTTTTTGTTAACTCGATGTATCTGACCCATAATGTAAGTTGCCAAAGAAGTATCTTTTTAAATTCATTGCATCAAGCAGAATTGAAGAAGAAGAGTCATGAAAAAGCAATTTTCACCTCACTTCTTGCTTTTTATCAGGCTCCGGTGCATGCATTCATTATGGCTGGCCTCGTTATTAAACCTCGTTCACGCATTTTCCAAGGACACGAATGGGTGTATTCTTCTGAAATACTCAAAAGTTTTGGGAGCCCTCAAGCAGGTGATGTTATCACGCTTAAAGACTTCAAAGACAAACCGCTTGGAACGGCTATTTACAACCCTGAGTCTCAAATTGTCGCACGGCGCTTTTCCCGTCGTCGCCAAGAGCTAGATCAGGACTTCTTCACTCGCCGCATCAATCAGGCTATTAAAATGAGAGAAGACTCCGGCCTCGACACCTCTTTAGCGCGTCTTGTTTGGAGCGAATCTGATGGATTACCTGGAGTCATCATCGATCGATATGGAGACCACCTTGTCTTACAAACACTCACTTTATCGATGGAGCAGAGACAGGGCAAAATCATCCGCGCGCTCGTCGACATCTTGAGCCCGAAAAGCATCGTGATCCGCAACGAATCTCCGATGCGCAAAGCAGAAGGCCTCGAACCAGAAATCCGAATGGGTTACGGCGACTCTCCCGCCCCATTTGAGGTTTCCGCAGGAACGATCACTTTTGAAGTCGACCTCTCCAACGGTCAAAAAACGGGACTCTACCTTGATCAACTCGAGGCTTATCGAGAAGTGGCTAAATACGCGAAGGGGAAAAAAGTTCTCGATTGCTTTTCGAATCAGGGTGGATTCGGACTCTTCTGCGCTCAGGCAGGAGCTGCCGAAGTCACCAGTCTTGACATCTCCGAAGACGCGATCGCCTCCGTGAAACGCAATGCTAAGATCAACAACCTTGAAATCAATGCCATTGCGGACAACGCTTTTAGCTTTTTAAGACGTTGCGAGGAAACCTACGACTTCATTATTCTCGACCCTCCTTCCTTCACCCGGAACAAAAAAACGCTCAATGACGCCATGCGCGGGTATAAAGAAATTCACCTTCGGGGCTTAAAACTCCTCAATAACAATGGGATTCTTTCAACGTTTTGCTGTTCTCATCATGCCACTCGCGAGCTCTTCCTTGATAATATTCGTTCAGCAGCGGTCGATGCTCATAAAACATTACGTCTTCTAGACACTCACCGACAAGGTCTCGATCACCCGATCTTGCCCACCATTCCTGAAACCGAATACCTCAAAGGGTTCACCTTTCAACTGCTGCCAGGAAGATAACTCTCGCAGCTTAAAGCTCTCAATCCACATCTTTACTCTTCTTTCATGAGGCTTCAGTGGTGAAGATTTTGAGCTTTCCTCCCTTCTTCTGCAGATTAATTAAAAATATTCTTGGCAAACAGAGATATATTCGCAAGTTTCCTCGCCCCGATCATAGGGAACGAACCTTTTCAAGAAAACTCATGGTAGCACTCCGACTCAACCGCCAAGGCACTAAAGACCGTCCTTACTACAAAATCGTCGCTGTCGATAATCGTAAGCGCCGTGACGGTCGTTACATTGAACAGCTTGGCACTTATAACCCGATGCAAGAAGGTGAAAATTACACCCTTGATCTTGAAAAAGCTGATGCTTGGATCTCTAAAGGAGCGCAACCTTCTGTGACTGTTGCCAGCATCATCAAGAAAGTGCGAAACGCAAAATAAGCTTTCCGCTTTTTCCCTTTATTTAAAGCGACCTCTAAACAGGTCGCTTTTTTTTGGCTCTCATTTTCACAGTGTATTGACATATGTAAAAGTTACTGGTAAAGCATGTATGCATATATAAATCTAAACTATATTTACCTAACAACAACCAAACCCCCTTATGAAAAAAACCTATCTAACCTCTACAACGCTTTTTCTTGCCTCAATGGTGGCAACTTATGGAGCACTTAACTTTGGAGGAACCACTGCTGCTCCTACAGGGTCTACCAATTATTACGAAGGAAACCAAAAAGGAGGGCCTGGCACTCCTGCTAATATAGGTCACCGTAACATTGACGGACCAGGCGGAAATGTCACCTTTTCTATTTCTGATGCTCCAGGTGGCGCCACTGGCATGACCTTTGGTGACGACCCTCTCAATCCTCTTAATGCGTCCTCTTTCGCGATTGAGCAAAATACTTCCTCCTTCATCGTTTCAGTCGATTACACCGGTTGGGCGATTGATAATAATGGGAGCTGGCACAATCTTGACGGTTCTGTCCAAGGAAATGGTTCCTCTATTAGATTCAATATGGGACTTCGTAATGCCGACCAATCGACTTTCTGGGATAGCGACAAAGGCTTCCGAATAACTCTTACCGCCTTTGGTGCAGATGAAGTCACCGCGATTGATCACGATGTTGCCGGCCTTACCTTAGCAGGGAACCAATTTGGAAGTGCCACCAATGATTGGAATATTTCTTATGGGGCCGGAAACTCCAACGTGGTCTACGAAACAGATGGAAACTATGGAGGCGACGGCGTGCAAGACGAACGGGTCGGATTTATTGTCGACAAGCAATCTGGCACAAAGGGACCTGCTGGATCTGACTTCGTCGAAGTTGGGAAAGTTGATTTCTTAATCGAATTTGTTGATCATAATGCTGGAGATTCCGACTACTGATTTCGATGCTGGCACTGTTTTCTGGTTTACTCTCGATGGAGGCGACTTTATCCCAGTCCCTGAACCTAGCTCTTCAATGCTTGGGCTCCTTGGAGCGGGTCTTCTTCTTGTTCGCCGCAAGCGCGCTTAACAAAAAGACACTTTTATCAAAAAAGGCTGCCTTTCTTGAAAGGCAGCCTTTTTTTGTTTTGCATGATCACAGCAAGCTCTCTGATACTCCTCATACATGAAACTCTTTTTAAGCCTTCTTAGCCTCTTTCTTTTCCTGGCTCCAAACAATGCACAAGCGGAGAAACCTGCGGAAACAAAGGGCATTCGGATCATCATTAACACCACCGCTGGTGAGATTCACGGCACCCTTTTCCACGAGCAAACTCCTGTCACCGTTACCAACTTTCTTAATCTTGCCAAACAAGGTTATTACGATGGGCTCGCTTTTCACCGCGTCATTGCAAATTTCATGATCCAAGGTGGTGACCCCACGGGCTCTGGTAATGGTGGCCCGGGCTACACGATTCAAGACGAATTCGCCCCAAACCTAAGCCACTCCAAGGCCGGAATCTTCTCGATGGCAAATCGCGGCCCTAACACCGGTGGCTCACAGTTCTTCATCACTCACCTCCCTACTCAGTGGCTGGACCAACGTCACAGCATCTTTGGAGAAGTCACCAAAGGACAAGAGGTCGTAGACAAGATCAAAAAAGGCGACAAAATTCAATCGATTCAAATTCTTGATGACGTAAAAGCGCTCTTTGCCTCTCAGGCCAAAAACCTCCAAATCTGGAATGACGTTTTAAAAACTCAAGAAAAACGCCCTCAATAAAAAGGCGCTGTTTTAGAAAATTAAAAACGAACTCTTTTTCTATGTCCGAAATATCTCTTCAAGAGGAATTCACCAAGTTTGAATCTATTTTTGTCCGACACCGAAACGTCCTGATGGTTCAGGCTGACCTCTCTCCTATTTTCACAGATTACTACGTTCACCTCATGGAGCAAAAGATCAAGTATAGCCCTGAGCTTGATCGCCAAATGAAGGATTTCTTGGCCGCCTTATCTCTGCACTTGGTCGCACGTCCATGGGCTGAAACGACTGCTTGGACCGCGAACCTAAGAGCGCCCCGAGTCAACTTTTTTGTCACGGGATCTTGCACTCACGAACTCATCACAGGAAGGCTTTTCACAGAGGATGTCCGGGAGCCCGATCGCAACCTTCTTTACTCTCAAACGACTGTTCCCGGGAAAAAGCCTCGTGTTTCCACGATTGAAGTAGAAGACAACAACCCTCTTCAATGGCTTGACCATTATTATGAGCAATCGGAACAACGTCCCGGAAAGTGCCTTGATCTAGGCGAAGATCAATATGTTCTCTTCGCAGCCCAGCCTGGCTACGACCAAGAATGGTTCGACTCTCTTGATGCCAAAATCGCTAAGGATGTTTTAAAAACAGAAGAAACCAAGCTACTCGAAACACGCAAACTTCGATTCCATTGCGGATGTAGTGTGGAGAAGGTCCTTCCAGCCCTCGGGGTCTGGGCCAGTAAACCGGACGAGCTCTTTCAAGGAGCAGAGCAAGTGACCGTTCAATGCCCTCGGTGTGCCTCAAACTACCTCATCACTCCAGCCATTCTTCAAAAGTATTTGGAAGAATCCTAAAAAAGTATTCTCCACAAAAAAGCACCGCGGGAATCAAACTCCGTGGTGCTTTTTTTATGAAAATCGTTCGCGCTATTTACGACCTCGCACGACGCGCTGCGATGAATGAGCGCACTGCAGCAATGGTAAAAACGAGACAGACGACCGCCATCACCGCAATCATAATCGTAGAAGCCTGCACCTCACCCCCTTTGGCAAGCGTAGGGATCAACCGGCCAAGACCTGCAACGGCACCAAGCAGAGAAAAAAGAACCGCAATATGAATCCCCACTTTCGTATTCTTTCGCGCAATCAGTGAGCCGATTAACATTGGTAAACCAAATCCAATCGGAATAAGAGCCGTTGGCGATTGCTTGTCTCCTCCAATCATTTCCCACCCAAAATACCCAATAAGAGCAATTGCGATTAAAATCGCCGAACAAAGATATCCTAATTTTCGCATAACTTTTAAGCTGGATGATTCCAGGGAACTATCAAGTGAAAATCCTCCACCGTCACCAAGCAGGGGCCACCTCCCACTCCTCCATCAATTCTGCCGGGCATTCGTCAATAAACCGTGAAGGGTATTGAATCACGTCCCCAGTGTAGCTCTTCGGATTCATTTGAGGGTAAATCAGATAAAGATCATCCTTCGCCCGAGTGATCGCGACGTAAAAAAGACGGCGTTCCTCTTCCAAGCTCTCTTCATCTTCACTATCTAGCACCCTTTTATTCGGGAACATCCCCTCTGTTAACCAAACGACAAAAACGACCTTCCACTCCAATCCCTTGGCCTGATGAATCGAAGAAAGTGTTAATTTCTCAGAATCCTCTTCCTGCTGCTGAGCTCGACTGGGCTCACCATCCACCGAAGACATCAGCGAAAGCTGTGACAAAAGCTCTTGAATATCAGTAAAACGAAAGGCGTATTCGCGAAGTTGCTCAATATCCTGGCGACGATGCTCATAGTTATCAAAACTACCCCGCATAAAATCATCATAAACCCCCTCCAACACGCTATAAATCATCTCACTCGGGGGTGGAGACCCTTCTGGAGAAATCAACTCGTCTAGCGTATAAACCAACTGCTCCCAATGTGATACGGCCTTCTTTGGGAGACTGAACCCGATGAGCACCTTTGAAATCTGATCCGGCAGGGCCTCTTTTTCACACCATCCGGTCTTCACCCATTGTTGCCAAAGTTTATCTGCCGAGGCAGGGCCCACTCCAGGGAGTAATGAAACCATTCTCTTGAAACTCACCTCATCGCGCCGATTACTCACAAACCGCAAGAATGCGGCAATGTCTTTGATATGAGCTTGCTCAAAAAAGCGAAGCCCACTTGTGATTTGGAATGGAACCTCTCGGTTCGTGAGCTCCATCTGAATCTCTAAACTTTGATGATGGGCCCGATATAGAACGGCCATCTCCTCAAGTTCGATCCCTTCGTTCTGCAACTCTAAAATACGCTGTGCGATGAAAGTCGCTTGAGTGGAAGGATCTGGGACGGGGACTAAGGCTGGGAGCTCCGAATGGGGCTCGCGCGAAGCTTGCAGTTCTTTCGGGATTTGCCGTTGGTTCGCTTTAATGGCCTCATTCGACAACTCTAAAATCCCTGGGACACTCCGGTAATTCGTCTCGATCTTATAAGTCTCGCTGGTCGGATACCGGGTCGAAAAGTTAAGAATGTGATCCATGTCTGCGCCTCGCCATGAATAGATGGACTGGGCATCATCCCCCACAACCATAAGGCTTTGATGGTCTCGCACCAGTAAATCAATGAAACGGCTCTGCACCTCATTTGTATCTTGAAACTCGTCTACGAGCACGTATTGAAACTTCTTTTGGTAAAGACCACAAAGCTCCTCACTTCCTTCTAATAACTCCACGGTCCGAACAAGAAGATCATCAAAATCAACCGAATTGACCTCCTTCTTTTTGGCTCGATACGCCTCATACACCTTCGCGATTTCGAGAGCCCATTCTTCAAAATAATCGTAACGACATTCAATGATCTCTTCGAGAGTTTCTCCTGTATTCTCCACGAGCGAAAAAATCGTCGCGAGAACATCTGCTTTAGGAAAACGACGCTGCTTGGTGTCGATCTTGCAGTCTTTAATGACGGTATTGAGTAGTGACTTTTGGTCATCGCGATCAAGAATAGAAAATGATCTCGTCAGGCCTAACTCGTCTGCATGCCTCCGCATCATTCGGTTTCCAATCGAGTGAAAGGTGCCTCCCCAGAGTGCACTCAGATCGTAAGGAACGAGCTCCCTGACTCTCTCCAACATCTCTTTCGACGCCTTATTCGTGAATGTCAGCAATAAGATATTACGAGGATCTACCCCTTGATCCAACAAGTAAGCAACCCGATAAGTAAGAGTCCTTGTCTTCCCTGACCCTGCACCAGCAATCACCAAGGCAGGCCCAGGCTTCGATGTTACCGCGGCGAACTGCTGCTCATTGAGCTCTTTGGAATAATCAATGCCAGAGCCCCCTGGTTTCTGTTCTTGCTTAAGCTGATATTGACGGGCCATTTAGTGAGTCTCAGAAACTGCGCGATCGGCCTCTTCAATCGAGGCTCCTGCATCGACTTTTTTCGTAAACTCCTGAAACTTGGTGAGCTCTTTCCGAATTACAGGAAGTAATAAGTAAACCCCGATTAAGTTCGGAACGACCATTGTGAAGAAAAGGGCGTCCGATAAACCAATCACATTATCAAGTGACGCTGAAGCTCCTACAACGACAAAGAGGCAAAATACGATTTTATAAATCATCACCGCTGCCGAACTTCCATTCGCCAAATACATCACGGCTTGCTCTCCATAGTAAGACCAAGAAATCATCGTTGAGAAAGCGAAGAGTAATACCGCCACTGACAGCAAGTATGGAAACCAAGAAATCACGCTTGAGAAGGCCTCGGAAGTCATCCAAATCCCGCCCTTAAAGTTGGCTCTGCTTCGAACTTCCCCCAACTTCATCCAACCCTTTTGCTCTGACCACGGCACATTCACTTTGGCCCAAGATGAAACTCCCGAAATGGCACTTCCTGGCGGCACTTGTTTCAAGACTTTAGACTCTTTATCTGGAGCAGTGAAAACCGTCACTTCAGCCTTCTCCGAAACGTAAATATCAGCAATTTCTTCAGAAGAGGTCACCTTCGAGGCATCAATCCAACCTAGTCGCCCTTGTGCCTTGATTTGATGCCACTCGCTTTCCACTTTCAGGGAGCTTCTCGCATCCAAAACCGCGACTTCCAAAGACGTAGCACTTGGGGCCTGATGTAGGATCGCTTCTTGGGGTAAATCGGCATTTACCTTCCACATCCCTGTCACAATAATCACTAACGCGGTCAAAGTGCAGACCACTACGGTATCGATGAAAGGCTCTAATAAAGCAACTAAACCTTCCGAAGCAGGCTTACGAGTCTTCACCGCTCCATGAGCAATCGCGGCTGAACCTACCCCTGCTTCGTTAGAGAACACTCCACGTCTAATCCCTTGAACCAATCCCCCAATAAAGCCTCCTACCGCCGCAGTCGGACTAAAGGCTTCTTTCACAATCGTGGCAAAGGCCGCTGGAACTTCTCCCAAATGAAGAACGAGAACCACAAAACAAGCGATCACATAAGTGACACACATGAAAGGCACCATCACTGAAGTGACACGAGCGATCGAAACAACACCTCCTAAAATAACGATCCCTACTAAAACGGCCACAAGTGCACCAAAAATAACGCCTCCATTATCCCCTCCTAAAATCCCGAAACTTGAAGAAATCTGAGAGTAAGCCTGATTCACCTGGAACATATTTCCTGCGCCGATCGCTCCTCCGATGCAAGCCAATGCAAAAATAATCGCGAGGACCTTACCAAGCTTTCCGAAACCTCGTTCTTTCAAACCATCTTGCAAGTAAAACATCCCGCCTCCCTGCACGATACCCTTCGCGTTGATTCGGCGGTATTTCACCCCAAGGGTGCACTCCGCAAATTTTGAAGTCATTCCTAGCAGCCCCATTAAAACCATCCAAAACACAGCTCCAGGGCCACCTACTCCGATCGCAATCGCCACCCCAGCAATATTACCAAGACCCACTGTGGCTGAAACAGCCGTCGAAAGCGCCTGAAAATGAGTAATCTGTCCTGGATCGTCTTTTTGTGAATATTTCCCACGCACGGTGCGAAGCGCGAGCCCCAAGCAACGAACGTTAATAAACTTAAAGAAGACTGTTAAGAAGATCGCGGTAAAAGCTAACAAGACTAAAACAACTGGAATTTTCAGCCCATCGCCTAGGGGAATCGAAAAGAAAACAATATCGGAATACCATTTCGCCACGGGAGCAAGAGCGGCATCGATCTTATCGGCAACTTCTTTTTTCTCCCCGCAAGAGCTAAGAAGAAACAGGGCCGCCATGCCCAAAAGAAGACGAAAGCATTGTGACATTTTAGAGGAAACGAAGGACAGTGAGGAGTGGGTCGATGACATAAGACTAATAAATCGACTGGTAAGCTCCGAAATCAGGGCAAATATCTCAAGCTCAAAAGAGCTCGGGACCTATTCCTTTCACTTTCCGATACAGAAAGTTCCGAAAATCTCACCAAGAATCTCCTCGGTGTCGACTCGGCCCGCGATCTCTCCGATCGCATCTAGTGCGAGTCTTAAATCTACTGCTGCGAACTCGACGCCATCTTTGAAATGGAGACGTGTCGTCTCAAGAGACTGCTTCGCACGACGCAAGCAATCCTGATGACGCGCATTAATCGCGACAAGCTCAGCGCCACGGCTGCCTTGCTCTTTAATAAGTAGATTCAAAATCGCATCGCTCAAATGGCTCAAACCCTTTTCATCTAAGCACGAAAAAAGAATCCCGGACTCACCCTCCCAACTCGGGTGTATTCCTAAATCTGACTTATTGAGAAGCCGGAGAGAATGGCTAGCGCCATGACTGAGTGAATCCCCTTCCGAGCGCATTTGAGAAACATCAACCACTTCGATCGCCAAATCCGCTTGCCCCACTTGTGCTAGAGCCCGTTCGACTCCTTGCTGCTCGATATTATCTTCGGTTTCACGGACTCCTGCCGTATCCACTAAACGAACTGGAAGCCCTCCAACATTAAGAACTTCTTCGACTGTATCGCGGGTCGTCCCTGCAACATCACTCACAATCGCTCGCTCATATCCAAGAAAGGCATTGAGTAAACTCGACTTCCCGACATTGGGTTCTCCGCAAATGACAACTCGCGCCCCTTCTCTTAAAATGCGTCCCTGGGCCGCAGTGGAAAGAAGCGACTCCATTTCTTCTTCTGCTGTCGTGATCTTAGCAATCATGGCGGCTCCCGTTTCAGGGTCGATATCATCTTCTGGGAAATCAATAAAAGCTTCTAAATGAGCCAAGATTTCAATGAGCCGTTGCCGAAGCCCTTCAGTTCTTTTTCCAATCCGGCCTTCGCGTTGCTGGTGAGCGGCCTTTAAAGCGAGATCGGTCTGCGCCGAAATCACATCCATGATCCCCTCCGCTTGGGTCAAATCGAGCTTCCCATTCATGAAAGCGCGTTGACTAAACTCTCCCGGAGCTGCCGCCCGCGCGCCACACTCGATCACTCGCTCATAGACACGTTGAGTGACAAAAGCCCCCCCATGACCCGCAATTTCAATCGTCTCTTCTCCGGTGAAACTTGAGGGAGATTTAAAATAAGTCATTAAGACTTCGTCGAGAAGCTCCCCTTCATCTGAAAGGACAGACTGCAATGAGGCGTAACGAGGCGCTTCCGACCAAGGCTTCCCAATCACTCGCTCTGCAATTTCACGAGCTTGGGCTCCTGAAATACGCATCAAAGAAATGGCGCCCACCCCAAAAGGAGTGGCAATCCCAACAATGGTCTCATTCATTACCATGGAGCGTTCCGAGTGATCCTTCAATGCGCAACCCCAAAACCATTCCGGTTCAAAAAAACATCATTCTTTGAGATTTGAAGGAGTGCCTCCTAATCCCAAAAACTCCCAAGATAAAAACTCGGCCAATACAATTTCGGGCTGACCTAAACCGTTTTTACGCCAAGCTAGTTTAACCGTCGCGCTTTCTGAACTCGCTTTCCGGTCGACCTCTTTGGTCCAATTAATCTTTTGCAAGACCTGGCCCCACTGAGAATTTTCCTGGATTGCTAAATAAATAGCATCTCCCTGGTAAGCAGGATCACAGAGCCTATAATAGCGTTGGGTATTACTTATTTTCGAATTTGAAGTCACCGACTCATCAATTAAAACCCGGAAGACCGCTTCTGCTCCGAGTTGAGGCTCATCAATAAAAGTCGAGAAAGTTCGGTCTCGAGTTTGAATGAAAGTCTCCGCATCGAGCTTCAGCTCACCCTCTATTTTTTTGAAAAAAGCGAACACTGTTTGAGAAGACTCCGCGAATTGACTCAACCCCCCATTCACGACAAGCATCGTATCTGGAGCTTCAAGCTGATATTGCACCTCTAGTGTCGCCACAGGCCTAAAAAAAGACTTCAGTGAATATTGCTTTGGCTGGTGATATATCATGAGGTAAATTCCTCGCTTATGATCTTTTACCTCAAGCTTCTTAGGAGCAAATGAAGAAATCGCGAGAGGAACCCGCTCCTCGCTCGAATAACTGTCTTGTAAAAACTTCCGTTTTTTTGCTCCCCCGATGACTAGTTTTTGCTGTGCTTCGGGAGAAGAAGCTTTCACAAACTGAGTTAACAGTCCCGAAGCTTCTATTATCCACCCTTCCTCTTCATACGCAATTTGGTCTCGCTGCTCAATTGTGACAACTTCTGAATCTTTCGACTGATCTCGCTCCTTAAAAAAGGAAACTCCTATCGTCGCTACTAAAAACAGTAAACTTAAAAACAAAATAGGAATTGCGACAAAAACAATGGGGCTTCCAAAAAGTTGTTTCCACCGAGATTCTGGACTTTCCACGAGTGGCTCCTGCAACTGCCAGCTGTCCGGAGACTTTGCCAAAATGGGAGCTTTCTCTCCCCCTTCTCTCAAAAAAGAATCAGCTCTGTTCCCAAGAGTAACTTCTCCGTCTTCACCTTGAGTTTCCTCTAATAAAATAACAACCTCACCATTTTCCCGAAGACGCACCGTCTCCAACTCATCTGGCTCAACAGAATCACCTTCTGGAGCTGGCGAAGTAATCACCTCCCCACAAGAAGGACACGGAGCGGTCATTGAAGAGTAATCAGCGGGAATCGAAATCTTCCCCTGACAAGCAGGGCAGTGGAAGGTTCGGATTTGGTTCGCATAAGGAGGACCAGCAAAACTCATTAAGGGTCATTATACGGAAATCCAGGACTTAAGAGCAACTCTTTAATCATCTTGCTTTTGGGGCTCTTTATAGGAAAAGGGGCCTCTTCATCTCAAAACGCCAAATGACTGTCTTTTGCGTTGATTTTTATCACTTCCGATTTAAACCTCCTGAAACACGAACGCCTCACACATGAGAACACTTCTTTTATTACTCCTTTGTTTCCTCGGGTTCAGCCTCGTTGAGCTCCATGCCGCAAATATTGAACCCGCTTTTGAGAAATCTGAGCAAAACGGACTCGACCATGATCAATACGCCAAATTCCCACTCCCATTAGCAACTTACGCTGATGCCGAAAAGGGAATGAGCATGGGTGAACGACTCAAACACCGTGCCGGGAAACTCAATGGGTTCAACCTAGTTGCTTTAATCATCTTCATCTTAGCGATCATTCACACCTTCTTGGCGGGAACCTTTATGAAGCTCTCTCACCACCATCAAGAGAAGCACAATGAACAAATTGAAGCCGAGGGGCGCACGGGTGAGGCAAAACCTCACACTGGGGCCAAAGATGATGTCAGCTTCAAAGCTCACTTATTCCACTTCTTAGGAGAGGTAGAAGCTGTCTTCGGGATCTGGACGATCGCTCTAGCAGGTGCCATTATTTACTTTTTTGGAATCCAAGGTGACGGGATCGCGGAAGGAGCTAAACAACTGAAACTCTACCTCGGAAAAGACGTCAACTACACGGAACCTCTTTTTGTCGTTATCATTATGGCGATTGCGGCTACTCGGCCTGTCGTTCGCTTCGCAGAACAATGTGTCGATAAAGTCGCCCAAATTTTTGGAGGAGGCCCTGCCGCTTGGTGGTTTTCAGCTTTAACGATCACTCCTTTACTCGGCTCATTCATTACCGAGCCTGCGGCGATGACGATTGCGGCGATGCTTCTCGGCAAAAAGTTTTATGAGATGAAACCGTCCCCTCAATTTGCTTATGCCACTCTTGGCCTTCTTTTTGTGAATATCTCGATTGGGGGAACCCTGACCCACTTTGCAGCACCTCCGGTCCTCATGGTTGCCTCAAAATGGCACTGGGACCTTCCTTACATGTTCCTCAATTTCGGGTGGAAATCTGCGATCGCGATTGTGATTTCTAACGCTCTTTACTTCTTCTTCTTTCGCAAAGATTTCAAAAAGCTTTCTGCACCGAAATCAGAGCAGGACATGCACTTACCTCTTCATTGGAATGAGCGTAATGATAAAATCCCGGCTCTTGTAACGATCGTGCATCTTAGTTTCCTCGCCTGGACAGTCTTCACCGCTCACTACCCGGCGCTCTTCATTGGGGGGTTCCTCTTCCTGATCGGATTCACCCAAGCAACTGGTCATCACCAAAATGATGTTAAAATGAAAACGCCGCTGCTCGTCGGCTTTTTCTTAGCTGCCCTCGTCATCCACGGAGGTTGCCAAGGCTGGTGGATTGAAGTGCTCCTCACTTCTATCACTAATGAGCTTACTCTCATGATCGGAGCCACGGTGCTCACTGCGCTGAACGATAATGCCGCCATCACTTACCTCGCCTCTCAGGCACCTGGTCTCACGGAAGGCGCTAAATACGCAGTCGTCGTAGGTGCCGTAGCGGGTGGTGGACTCACTGTCATTGCAAATGCCCCCAACCCTGCGGGACAATCTATTCTAAGGAAATACTTCCCTGGAGGAGTTTCTCCAGCGAAACTCCTCGCTGGCGCACTCATCCCAACTCTCATTGCCGGGGCTTGTCTCATGATTTTACCGAATTTGAGAGCGCCAAAGCATCAAGCTCACTCTTCCGCCATAGAACATCATGAAGAAGCTCAGATGACTCCTTCTTCGCACGCAGCGGAAGAAGCTCACTAAGCTCTTTTCCTGAATCGAAAGGGGGGGGCGACAACTCCCCTTTTTTCAACTTTTCCATCATGTTTACCGGCCTCATCGAAACCACAGGCAAGGTCGTCTCACTTGAGAAAAAGGGAGAGCAAGCCACTCTCACTCTTCATTGCCCAAAGCTAGCTCAGGAAGCAATCATTGGGGAATCCATTGCGATTAATGGTTGCTGCCTAACCGTAACTTCTGCCACCTCGGAACGACTCACTTTCGACCTACTCATGCAGACGCTACGGGTCACTTCCCTTGGCCAGCTTGACTCAGGAAAACTTGTGAACATGGAAAGAGCGCTCCGAGCGCAAGACCGGCTAGGTGGCCATTTTGTGCAAGGACATGTCGATGCGGTAGGGTCCATTCTCGACCTTTCTCCAAAAGGGCAAGATCACCGCCTTGAAATCCAGCTTCCCTCCGAAATCCGGCGTTACTGCATCCCTAAGGGCTCACTTGCAATCGACGGCATCTCTCTCACCATCGCGGAATTAACGGACCACTCCGCTGTTTTTTGGATCATTCCACACACCATTGCTGAAACACATTTGTGCGACCGTAAAGAAAATGACCTCGTCAATCTTGAGGCGGATCTCCTCGCTAAATATGTCGAACAGCTGATCCCCCATCAGTAAGGATCTTGCCGCTCTCTAGCCCTTCTTTTTCAAAAGGAACAATCATCATCGCAGTCAATGGAATACTGCTTTAACTCATCTATTTTTTCTTGATCAGATTTCAAGCGTAGTAATTTAGAAAGAGTGAGCCTGTTCTGTGAAACAAGCACACACACTTGCTTTACCAAAGGCAACATCTGAGGGCGAGCGAGCAGCGGAACCCATTTCGAATACTTCGGAAGCTCTTTGATTAAAACAAGCCAAGCTTCCCCGCCTTGCCTCCATTCTCCATCGTGATCTCGGACTAAGATTTCTCGGTCCGCGCTCTCTTTTAAAAGGGCTGGGATTTCTTCTAGAAAGGAAGAACTACGGTAGTTTTCGAAAAGCACTTTACTCGTGAAAGACTGGCTAAGATACCACTCTTTAAAATGAGCACAAACGCCGCATTCAGCATCATAGAGGGCTACGAGAGCTTGTTCTTCTCTCATCGAATCTCTTTTTAAATAAATAATTTCGCCGCAATTTTCATGGCTTTACCATGAGGCAGGCAAGAAACCCGGTCACCCATTTTCCCGGCGAACTCTGCGAAATCTGCAAGCGACTGCATTTGCTTATTAAAGGCTTGTGCGTCTTCACTTTCGAGATCTTCTGTTTCCAAATAACATTCTCGTAAAGTTTGTAAAGCGGGGTCAATTTCTCGTCGCTTTCGCTCAATAACGACTCGGCGGCAGATTTCCCACACATCTTTCTCCGCTTCAAAATATTCTTTGCGGTCTCCTTTTTTAGTCACAATGCTCACGAGCCCCCATCCTACAAGTTCTTTTAAATTCGTATGAGCATTCCCTCGGCTTACCTCTAAAGATTCCATCACCTGATCGGTGCTCATTGACCCTCGACTCGTCATCAACAGAGCATGAATCTGAGCCATGGTGCGACTAATTCCCCAATTCGTCCCAATCACTCCCCACTGCACGATAAATTTGTCACGAGTTTCTTCGAGATCTTTAGCCTCTTGTTCGTCGATGGAATCTTTCATGTCCTTACTCATACCACAATTTACAGAAGAGCTAGCTCCCATTTTCAATTTTTTTGATATAAACTACTTTTTCAACAATTTGGAAATCCTGCTCATAGGAAGAACATATGTTTTGATTCTTCCTGCTCTTGCCAGAGCCATCCCAACAACGTCTCCTTGAAGGTTCAATACAGGTGCCCCTACCTCTTGAGGTTCCAAATACATATCGGTCTGAATCACGGAAGGGAAACCACTGCGGCGAAAGCTTCTCTCACCACTCATTTTTTCAATTTCCTCCAGATGATGAACTGGAATCGAAGCTTGGGATTGGGGTCTTCCATTCAAAACCGCGATGAGCACCTTTTTCTGATCCTCTCGAAGCACCTCAATCTCAATCTCGTCCCCTCTTTTAAACTGCTTCAATTGATGGCTAACTTCTTGAGCAAACCGAATCGCGTGAGTCCCCACTTTTTTAATCTGATCGCCCACTACTAGCCCTGCTTGATCTGCTGCAGATCCTGCCTCGATTTTAGCAACGATCGCTTTTTGAGAAACATCCCTCACAAGCACTCCTAAAAAACCCTGATCATGGATCCTCAAGCTACGCTCCGGCACGCTCAACACTCCAAATTTGGCCGCGATTCCTTGATAATGTGATAAGACTAAAAAACTCCCCCTTCGAAGGACTCCTGCTTCTGCTGAAACCACAGGCGCTGCTTTTAGGGTAGGGGTGTGCAGAACCAACAAATCATCTTCTTTCGAGCTTTGCGAAAAAGAGGCTAAATGCCATTTTCCGTCATTAGATCGACACGTGATCCCATACCGTTGATCAATACGGCTTAATTTTGTCACCACCAAACCTGGCGCCACCACAAACCCTAGGCTTCTCTCATGTTTTCCCACGTAGACTTGGACCACCTGTTCCTTCACTTTTTCTGCCACAGGATCTAATTGACGATAAAGGTCGTCCGCCTGTTTCGTGAGAACTTTCTGATTATCAGGAGTGTAAAAGGGATTTACTTTTTCATCCGCCATCGAAAAGCTCATCCCTACGAATAATAAAATAATCGTTTTTTTCATCTCTCTTTGATTTTTGGAAATACGTTTTGAAAAGCTTCCAGCTTTACGATCACTTTTTTTACCCTCTCTCCTCGGAAATAAGAAACCGTCACACTTTCTCCCAACTTTTTAAGTATTAAAGATTTTTGAAGATCTACGATTCTTCGGATCGGAATGTCATCGACTTGCACCAGAATATCATAGGGGCGTAAACCAGCTTTAGAAGCAGGACTTCCAGGCTCGACTTCCTTCACATAAACCACCCCTCGGCGATCTTCTTCCAGACGCACCCCTAAGACTGGGCGCTCCATACTCGCAAAAGGATTTAAGCTCATCTGCCCCCACCTGTCTCCTGCAAGAAGACGTTGCCAATCATCATGGATCCCTGAAATGCCAGCATGGTCATTTTTCATTCGGCTCGTCGTTCCGATCGAAGAGTTCACGCCAACAAGACGTCCTTCTAAATCAAAGATAGGGCCACCTGAGTCTCCCATAATGAGCGCGCAATCTGTCGTGAAAAAATGCCCTATATTATTTGATACGACACGCCCAAAACGGACCGGAGCAGATCTCACGGGGTCAAACCCACCGGCATGCCCCACCGCTACAAGCCACTGCCCCACTACCAATTCTTGAGAAGGCGCTAATTTCACATGTGGCCAATCCATTCTATCAGAAGTGAGTCTCAACAGCGCCGTATCGCGCGAACGATTTGCGCCCAGCAAAACAGCTTCTTTCTCGGAACCATCTTGCAAAATCACCTTCATCACCTCCGCATTGATGACCACATGAGCGGCCGTCAGGATCAAACCATCTTTTGAGACGATCGTCCCACTTCCAGAAGCACCGCTTTGACTTGAATAAAGACAGACAACTGAAGGGAGAACCTTGGCTGCTGTTTGCTCCACCACCCGCTCCATTTCTCCAATATTTAAAGACGCTTCTTGCGCACCACTCCAGACACTTGAAATAGAAAAAAACAGAACAATGGTAAAATGACGAAATTCGCGAAGCATATTTTGGGTAATCAGAGTGACATTATATATGTAAAGACCGGCTCATCAAAACGCTTTTGTCTAAAAGTTAAGCCCATAAAAATGATCCTTTCCGCGAAAATAGTTTGGAATGAGTCCAAATATAGGCTAACTAAAAAGAAATGACTCGCCTTTTAGCACCTTCCCAGCTCCTGCGCCATCATGGGATTCCCGTCACTGCTCAGCGCTTGGCTGTCATGAGGTCTGTCTCAGAGAACCCACATAGCACTGCCGACATCATCCGGGAATATGCCCAAACCGAAATCGGAGCCATTTCCCAACAATCCGTCTATGATACTCTCTCCCTCCTGAGTGAAAAAGGGCTCGTTCGCCGCATTCAACCATCACGTTCTCCAGCACTCTATGAAGACCGAGTTAATGACAACCATCACCACCTTGTCTGCCGGAGTTGTGGTCACACGGCCGATGTGGACTGCGCCACTGGCGAACAGCCCTGTCTGACCCCTCATGACAAACAGGGCTTTACCATTGACGAAGCTGAAGTGATCTACTGGGGTCTCTGTTCAAACTGCCTCTCTCAAAAAGAAAATTTAAACACATGAAATCATCCAACATCAACGACTGCCCTGTCATGGGAAATAAAGCAGGCCCAAATCGAGCTTCTGCAACAGGTTCTCATTCTAATAGTAACTGGTGGCCAGAGCAACTTAAGCTCTCGATCCTGCATCAAAACTCCACCAAAAGTAATCCTCTTAACCCTCAGTTTAACTACGCTGAAGAATTCGCCAAACTAGACCTAGACGCTCTCAAGAAAGAGCTCCATGAGCTCATGACTCATTCACAAGATTGGTGGCCTGCTGACTATGGCCACTATGGACCTTTCTTCATTCGGCTCGCCTGGCACAGTGCAGGAACTTACCGAGTCACAGACGGTCGGGGTGGAGCCTCAGACGGCACACAAAGGTTTGCGCCGCTTAACAGTTGGCCCGATAATGGCAATTTAGACA
Source organism: uncultured Verrucomicrobiales bacterium (assembly GCA_937951675.1). Lineage (GTDB taxonomy): Bacteria > Verrucomicrobiota > Verrucomicrobiia > Verrucomicrobiales > Akkermansiaceae > CALFBI01. The sequence continues at coordinate 10,309 of CALFBI010000010.1, read as the reverse complement.
AAGCTCGGCGCCTACTCTGGCCCATCAAACAAAAATATGGGCAGCAAATATCTTGGGCTGATCTCATGATCCTCGTGGGCAATATCTCTCTCGAATCGATGGGGTTCAAAACATTTGGCTTTGCCGGAGGCCGCGAAGATGTCTGGGAGCCACAAGAAGACGTTTATTGGGGACCAGAAGAAAAATGGTTAGAGAATGGACGTTACGGCGATAACGAAGAACTAGAAGAACCTCTCGGTGCGGTGCAAATGGGACTTATCTACGTAAATCCGGAAGGCCCTAATGGCAACCCCGACCCCTTAAAATCAGCGCTCGATATCCGAGAAACATTTAAGCGCATGGCCATGAATGACGAAGAAACAGTCGCCCTCATTGCTGGTGGACATACCTTCGGGAAAGGACATGGCGCTGCCGACCCTGATCAATTTGTAGGAGCCGAGCCTGAAGGAGCTCCATTAGAGCAACAAGGGCTTGGATGGAAAAGCAACTATGAATCAGGTAAAGGAGGAGACACCATCACTTCTGGTCTAGAAGGAGCATGGACTCGCTCACCAGCGAAATGGTCACATGACTTTTTCACCCATATGTTTCAATACGAATGGGAACTTACTAAAAGCCCTGCGGGAGCGCACCAATGGAGACCGAAAAATAATGACGGAGCTGGCAGTGTGCCTGATGCCCATGATCCAGAAAGCTCTCATGCCCCAATGATGCTCACCTCAGACCTTGCCTTAAAAGAAGATCCTATCTACGGCCCTATTTCTAAGCGATTCTATGAAAACCCCGACCAATTTGCGGAGGTTTTTGCCAAAGCATGGTATAAACTCACACACCGCGATATGGGCCCCCTTTCTCGCTACCTCGGAGCAGAGACCCCAGAAGCTCAATTATGGCAAGACCCTCTACCTGCCGCTAATTACCCTCAGATAAACGAGCAAGACATCATCAACCTTAAATATAGTATTCTAAACTCTAGTCTCACCCACTCCCAACTCATCTCGACTGCATGGGCCTCAGCCTCAACCTTCCGCGGCAGTGACTGCCGAGGGGGAGCTAATGGAGCACGGATCCGCCTAGCTCCTCAAAAAGATTGGAAAGTCAACCAGCCTGAACAGCTTGAAAATGTCCTCAAGGTTCTCAAAGAAATACAAACGGAGTTCAACCAGGCTCAAAAGGACGGTAAAAAAGTTTCTTTAGCTGACCTGATTATTCTTGGAGGTTCTGCGGCGGTTGAAGCGGCGGCACAAGCTGCCGGACATTCCGCGCAAGTCGTATTCACCCCAGGGAGAGTGGACGCAACTCAAGAGCAAACTGATGTTGAGTCATTCGCATATCTGGAACCAAAAGCAGATGGATTTCGTAATTTCCTTGGCAGAGATCTCGACCGCCCTGCACCGGAAAGCCTGATTGATCGAGCTCAACTTCTCACTTTAACCGCTCCAGAAATGACGGTTCTCATTGGTGGGCTTCGCGTGCTCGATACGAATGTTGGCTTCCCCGAACTAGGAGTTTTCACGCAACGAAAAGGAGTTCTGACCAACGACTTTTTCGTCAACCTCCTCGATAACGAACTCGAATGGAAAGTCTCTGATATCTGTGAACATTTCTTCGAGGGGAAAGACCTTCAAACAGGGGCTACGAAATGGACGGCTTCATCGGTTGATCTCGTCTTTGGCTCAAACTCCCAGCTTCGAGCCATTGCGGAAGTTTATGGAAGTGCTCATGCTGAAAAACAATTCGTGCAAGACTTCATCTCTTCCTGGACAAAGGTCATGAACCTGGACCGCTTCGATCTGGAATTATAAACTCCCACGCAGAGCTCATTTTCAAGCCCGCTCGGAAGCTTTTCCTGGCGGGCTTTTTTTGAATATTTCACGTTGTTCCTTGAGGTCTTGATTTTCTTTAAGCAGCTCTTTGTTTTTTTGACCATGGCCTGATAGGCCCCATGATCATCGAGGCTCGGGTCTTGTTCATGAGCTTTGATGTAGTCTCGCTTCCACTCACCTAAAGAGCTGGCGGAACAACCAAGTTCTTTGGCGATTTGTTTGATGGATTTCCCTGCCGTCAGAACAAGTTCAACAGCTTGTTGTTTGAATTCAGGATCGTAATATCGGTTCATTTTTTCAGTAGTTGTATGGATCATATAAGTGCCGTGCGGCTCTACTACGAAAAAAGGTTACAGGTGCAGTTGAGTGCTAAGACATTAATCGGTTGCAGCATCGTCTCCACTGCTAGCATCTACAGCAAATCTATCTCCCGCTTCAGGAAGAAAAAACAAACACCCATTTTCTATACCCAAAAATTCGTCCTCCCAATTTTTCTTCCGATGCCATTCAACCTCACCCTCTGACGATAATGCGACAATTCCACCCTCGTAGACCCCAATCAATACAGCATTATGACTGTAAAAGGCTGTTCGATAAAAACCTGTATCATCGTTCTTTTCTCGTTTCAGATTAATTCTTCCCAAAAATTCAAGTGGACTACTTTTAAACAAGAGCCACTTCCTTAACCCCATCACAAAAATAAAATTTTGCCACAGTCCCAATTCGATGGAAGGTATTAGCTGTTTGGATTCACCATCGAATCTAAGACCAGCAAAATCAGGCTCAATAACCTCTCCTCCTTCAAATTTCAGAATTAAATTCGCAGGTCGGTCTCCTTTGTTTCGTTCTGTTGATGCCTTCAATAAATCCTCAAAAATTGAGGTTTCATTAGTCCCTATGATTTTGTCTCTAACTGCAATCATCGAGTTGCTCCTCCTAGCGATTCAACCGCAGCTTTCAGCGCCTTATCGTTTGTTATGAGTGGTATATTATTCTCAAGAGCTTGACCTCCAATAATTCCATCTCCAAATCGTCCAGGCTGCGCCGGAAGCATTCCACGAATATTGATTCTTGTATTAAGTGATGGTTTCGTTGTCAGAGTTGGGAGGTCATATGCTGCACCTGGGACACCTCGTAAAGATGGGCCTGCCTTCAAACCAGTAGTAGCATTACTGTCCACTAGAACTCTCGGTGGACTGTTTGGGGCATTAAAATCAGCTCCAAAGCCTATTTCTCCCTCAAGAACACATGCTTTTTCAAAAGCTATTCCCGCTTGTGATTCCTGTATGTTAGCACTACTTATCGTAGCGCAACACAGAATCGTAAACAAGGTTAGGAGGAATTGTAGTGCATTTTTCATGTGGACTTCCTTTCCCATTCAGCTTTCGCCTGATTCAGGCTTTGCTCATTTGCTCCGCCTTCAAAGTCAGGGTCAGACGATTGCACAGGGTCATCTTCCCATCCGCACACATCGCAGATTTCGTAGTTCCCAAGTTCCTCTAAAACTTTTCGACCACAGCAAGGACAAGGAAGTAGTTCTGTTTTCGATCTCACCGTTATTGATTGTTCCAATATTTCATTCCATCTCCACTCGGACGGAACATCGTTCGTGGCGCACCATTCACATCTTGAACACCGAACGTGTTCGATTTTGGATTGTAGAATAGCTTATCTCCGTTTGGTCGAGTCTTAGTCAATGTGCCCTTCGGAGGCTTGGTCATGAAGCTGTATGTCCCATCAGCGTATTGTTTAGCGTTCTGGAACTCAGGGAACTCCTTGCCGTGTTTTTTCCAGTGCCCAAAGGCGTTCTCAACCGAGGTCTTTTTACCCGTTGACGTCCATATAGTGGTCCCTTTGGGGCAACAGTGAACCCTGACGCATCATACTGGAAAGCATCGTAAAAATCGCTGATGCTTCCTTGGTTTACGACTGCGATTTGCCCCGACTCAAGATGGCTAGCTGCAAAAAAAATCCTCGGCGCGTGTTTCGCCCAAGGATAGCATTACTATCATGGCGTAAAGCCAGACCGTAAGCGCATTTTTTATTTTAGAGGCCAATACCATCTTGGCTACTAAGATAAGCAGCTAATCAAAAAGAAGTAAAGAACACGCGTAAGAAGCTCAATCTATACTAAAATAACATTTGCTCTAAGCCATTCTTCGAAGCTTTCTTGACTATGATCGCCTGAAGCTAAAGCCAAATAGTTAGGATATTTTACTGTCTCATCAACGGTAAATTCATATCCGTTCAATAGCAAGAACACTTCGCAAGCGATAGCCGCTGTTCGTTTATTCCCATCAACATATGGATGATTCTTAGCTAAGCCATATGCATATGCAGCGGCTAAGCTTGGTATATCAGACTTAGAATCTTCATAATTCCACATCTGCAAAGGCTTACTCAAAGCCGATTCAAGCATACCCTCGTCTCTTATTCCGTGTGCCCCACCATGCTCTTTCAACTGCTGGTCATGAAAACTCTGCACTACTTGTTTTAGCAGCCATTCTGGTTCTTCTTTCGACATTTATTCCGCTAATTTTTTTAGCATATTACGGTTTTCACGCATCACTTTTGCAGCTAGCTCCATTTGACGAGCCGCCCCGTCATCATAAGGCGTAATCAAAATTCCTTCTGCTGTTTCTACAAGATTCACCTGATCACCTTGATCTAAATGGTATCGAGCCATGTATTCTTTAGGCAAAATAACCGCAGATGAATTTCCCATTTGCCTTACTTTACTTGCTGTAGTCATATTTTAAAGTTATTACACATGTTGCAACATTGCAAGGCGATAATTAAAGCACGCACGCGATTTAAGACGCCTAGCGAAGCTTTGCGGGATGGGTTCTCGGTATGCACTTCTTTGAGCTTTCTAATGCTCACTGCGGTGTAAATTTGAGTGATCTCAAGCTTGGCATGTCCTAGCTGTTGCTCGATAAACCTAATATCCGCACCGTTTTCTAGCATATGGGTGCACAGGTGTGCCTCATCAAGTGGCAAAAACCTGATTTGGCGACGTCTGCGGCATTGATGTATTCTCGCTTCCACTCACCTAAAGAGCTGGCGGAGCACCCAAGTTCTTTGGCAGTTTGTTTAATTGATTTTCCTGTGGTCAGAACAAGTTCAACAGCTTGTTGTTTGAATTCTGGATCGTAATATCGGTTCATTTTTTCAGTAGTTATATGGATCATATAAGTGCCGTGCGGCCCGACTACGAAAAAAGGTTACAGGTGCAGAACGAGCCGCCAGAGTTGAGCATCGAGGCCCAGCGACCGCCGCCGAACAACCAACGCACGAGTGACGGCGCGACTCGTGCCACAGCGACGAAGGAGCCAGCACGAGGCGTGACGGAACGGTGTTTGCAGGACAGCTTGGGTGCCTATTTTATTTCGCGCCAGCATTGGGTGCGGACAAAACATTCATCACTATCCTGCTGATTGAACCTCTACGCTACGGCATTGGAACCGAATTCGGTCATCCTCATAATCTTCGATTTCGTAGTTAATGCCCTCCAATCCCCTGTCACCTACGAAGCGAATATCAAATCCCATTATCTGAACAGCTCCACCTCCAAACCCTTTCAAATGCAAGTTTCCGACATCATTAAAACAAATTGTAACTGGAATCATTTCCTTATCAAAATCAGGCCAACTATCGGCTTTAGCTTGAAAAAGCGCTTGCAGAACCAAAGTCGTTACCCCGCCCTCCAAATTTGATTTCAACGAAACTCCTTCAATCATGGCCAAATCACTTGGAGACCATTTCCCCAATAATGATTCAACTTGTTCAACACCCTTAATATCCGAACTATTCATAAGCTATTTCAAATTATGTTTAACCTCTCGACGCCCAGTGTCTTGATTGTGACCTTGAGTTCCTCGAGGGGCATAGATGCTTTCATGAAGGTGAGGGTCTGTGTGCCCCGTATCATTAGGGTGCCCATTACCTCTAGGTTTACCGTGGTCGGTTTTATCAACGCGATAGTTTTGTCGACCAAACTCATCATACGTCACTCGTGATTGTTCTAGCTTTCCAGTATCTTTGTTGACCTTCGTATGGTCCAAACGACTTGTCCCTGGAGTCACATTTGATGGAGCATTCTTATTCCAATACTCATCTGGAACAAACGGTCCCTTCTTTGGGGCAATACTCGAGTGGCGTTGAATGGGCTTCCCGTTCTTAACGAAATCTTCCCCTAATACGTGAGAACTCTTTTTACTTGGTTGACTCTTACCCAAGTTCTTCACTTCCTGTAGCAATTTTTTCGCTCGCAAGGCTTTGACCTGTAAAAACACGTCCCGCCCTTTCAGTAAAAATTTTAGCTTTTCTTTATCGGCTCCTGCCGCCTCTGCCGCTTGAAACAACTTACCACTCGCCTGACTCGCCAAGGTCGCTTTCGCTGCTTCACGCGCCGCCACACGCGTCGCGATCTTCGTCGCCCCTTTCACTCCATATTTCGTGATTAGTTTTTTCGCCCCCAGCGTAGCAACTCCTCCCCCAAGAAGTAATGAAGCTCCATCCGCGGTATATTCCACCCCAACCGTGGTATCATGTATACCATTTATAAAAACATACTGCCGATCGCGCTTCTCAGATAAATCTTCACCCCGCTCAAAATTCCTGGCCATAGCTTCATCGGATATCCTGAGAGTCCCTCTCAAAAGAAGATTTGGTAAGCCCTTAATTTTGGCTAGCGCTTTTTCATCTGCACTTGTAAAGGCTAACCGGAATGCGTCATCCGACCAAGAAGTAAGCATCTCATCAGCATGATCAACTGTATCCAGATATGATTCGAATACTGTAACAACCTCACCTACTAAGGCGTCAACTTTCGCTTGATCAACTGGCCCGTCTTTTGCTTTACCAAGCTCAACCAAAGCATCTGAAATTTCTAAGAACTTATTTTCAGCATTTTTAATTGCCTGATTAGTAAGCTCCTTTGTGTGGTTATATTCCCATACGTTTTCTCCGATTTGTCGGCCTAGATTAGGATCTTCTCCTAAGAGACCCGCGGTAATTTGGCCTGTATTAGCAGAAAGCTGACTTGCAAGTTTTTTGATCTCGCCCAAGTTAGCTGCTCCTCTTTTCAAGCTAATATCCCGGGTTAAAGAACCAGTAAGGCTACCTGCTACTGCGGCTCCAAATGAGGCCTCAAAATCATGACCAAAGGCTTCGGCCACTCCTCCTTGCACCACCCCATGCAATACAGGTTTCAAGCTGTATTCAGCAATGCCTTTTTCAAATAAGCCTTCTAGAGGCCCATGCGCTATATAATTAGCTCCTGCAGCCTGGGCCCCGCTTAAGGCTGCGTTCTGCCAAGCACCTTTCAGGGCGCGTTCGTCAGCGTTGAGAAGAGTATGAAGAGCATTAGAGTAAGCACTTTCACCAAAAGAGTTCACCTCCTCTCCCACTTGACTGTAACCGGTGCTTCCAAGCGCTTCTACCGGAGGCAGGAAAAAGACACTCATCACCATGACTACAAGAGTCAAAGCGGCGCTGATCCGATGATGAATGGTTTGTAGCACGTTTACTTAAGGTGCTTGTTTTATCACATCAAGCTCGTGGTGACAAGTAGCCCTTTCCAGGGAGAATTTCACATTGGCACCTGAAAATGTTGCCGCGTGAGGACCGACCCCTTTTCATAATATTGGAAATGGTGACCCATTTCTTAAATATGTTCGTTCTGCAGTTGTTGGTGCCGTTACCGCTACAGTGACTCAAAAAATATCCGGAGGATCATGGGGTCACACCTTCTTCATGACCGCAATGAACCACTTGTATAATGCGGAGGGAAACCATAGTGAAGGCGGAATTGTTGAAGGCCCTTTAGGTGGATTGGTGAGAGTTAATGATAAAGGTGAAATAATCGAGTTTATACTGCCTCCTCCTGACCACGGTATTATGCAGGCTGATTTGGATATTGCCTCTCTTTTGCCGATAGGTAAAGCTACATCAGCATTAGCAAATGGTGCAGCTAGGGCCGGAACTGCAGCTAAATCTGCTTTTGGTAAAGCTGGTTCTTCAATTAAAGCGGGGTTTTCGAGGCTTGCCGCAAAAACTTGGAGGCCGCAAACTTTATCTAAATCTGAGAGGGTTAAAATAATTGTGAGTAAGATCAACAAGATAAAAGCGAAAGACGCAGATCATGCTTTGAAGAAAATAAACAAGATTGTTGATAAAGTAGAAGATTCTTATAGTGGCGTCAAAAGAGTTACAAATCCAGGTAAAGCCTATAAGGGTAGAATGTATGGTCCTAGGAGCGATAGTGTGATAAGGAATGCGAATGGAAGTATTATCGCTAAAATTAATAAAGGTAATATACATATATCTTCCAAGGGTAGAGTTAGCTTTTTTTGAGTATTAATAGATTGCTTATGTTTCTGGAGGAATTTAAAAGTAAAATTGAGCAAGAGTGTAAGTTGAAGGGCTTAATGTTTAATGTTCACCAAGGGGATGAAGGAGGACACTGGTATAGTATTAAGTTAAAAACTGGATTGCTGGAAATATATATCGCATCTGATGGAGAGATTGGGATTAATAAGCCTTCTATCGAAGATATGATTAGTTTTGGCGGGTGTGATGAAGAATATGACAATTTCAGAGAAGCGTTTAAAAGAGTTGTTTTGTTAATAAGGGGGGTAAGATCGGTGTAGAAAACTTGTCTTAAAAACACCTTCTTATTGGCCGTTTGTTGCTCTTAGAATGACTTCTTAGAGTTCTCTTTTTCAGGGGTGAGCCGAACTTATTTTAGTGTTTCAGGCCTCTTATTATCAGCAAAATATCGCAATATAGGCTTGACCTGAGAGCTCCCCCGGAAAATTGACTCAATGCCTAAAATACATGAGTTCAATACGCCTACCGCTCAAGACTTTTTCTCGATTCTTGAGAGCCTTTACCCTGATTCGGTTCAGCCTTATCAATGTTCTGTCTTGAGTGATCTCGATTACGTCGCACTCGGCGCTTCTCGTTGTTTGGGCCACGCCAAAACGGGACACAAAAACAACGGTGTCCAAAGTATCTCGTCAAAACCTTTCGTAGATGGTAATTAATCGCTGCTGAGCAACTTCCCAAGGAGCCTCGTTGTGAAGGTGGGCTCTGAGCCACCGATAAAACTTAGCGCTTAACTGACTTGGTTTCTGGTAGATTTCCCGCAAGAGCGGAAGTTGTTTGATGTGACCTTCAGCTTTGGTTTTGAGCTCTTGCAAGCGTTTTTCTTTTTTCTTCGCGTTCGGTGGGTCCATCGGTCGCTTTTCTTGATCTCCAGGCCCTTCTATTTTCTCATGCAGTAGCTGAGCCAAGTTATAAGCTAAGATGATGAAGGCGGCTTGCATTCTTTTGGCATTTGGGCTCATCGCCCAAGCTTTACTTTCGTAAAGCTTGTTCTTTAATTCATCGAAGCTCTTTTCAATTCTCCATCGCATGAAATAAAGTTGCGCCACTAGCCCGGGAGGAACGACTTTTGCTAGGTTTGTAATAAACTCGATCTCTTCGTTGGTTTCTGGAATGAGGAACCGAACTCGGCGGATCATGGTGCCGCAGCTGTTGGTCACAAAATCGTCCCTGAGCACTCCTTGATTGATTGGGTCATCTCGATCAAACCCTTGCGGTGCCGGGCTCCCAAGCTTCATGTTTTCTTTCACTCTGGAAAGGAAGTAGACCGATGGACCCGCCGAACGCGAAGAAAAAAGGTGACAAGTCCATAAAGATTCTACTGTTTGATTCGGCTTAAAACCCAATCATAACCTTCTTGGTATTCGAGGCTCTTAGGATCTGATTCAAGCAATTTCTCCCATTGCATGAGGGAATTCTTAAAAGCTTTTTGGGAAGCTTCTTTCTTCCCCTTCAGCTCATATGAATCGCCCACATCAGCAGAGAGGTAAGCAAAGGACCGGGAAATTTTTTCGGTCTCCAGGGACGAATTCGCATTCGTCAAAATCGCGGATAACTGCTGCTGAGCTTGCACGAGAACTTCACCTGATTTCTCAGGGTTCGCGAGACCATCAAACACTTCCGAAAATTGCCATAGTAACATTGCGCGGCGGTATTGCGCTTCGACAAGACCAGGTTGTTCTTTAAGAACGCCCTCTACCATTTCCAGGGCTTGGGTGAGGCTTTCCTCTGATTTCTTGGTCGCACTTCGATCCCATTGCGAAAGAGCTATGACACCTTTTTGCGCTGCGACTGCTAAGCTTGCCCGTGCTTCTTTCGGAAACCGTTTTTGATACGGGGTCAAAACACTTAAGGCTTGGGTGGCCACTTTTTCCGCTTTACGAATCTCGCCTGTTTCTTGAAGTAGGTTCGCTACTTCAGCGTAAGAAAGCCCCATTTGCAGACGGCTTTCAGGGTCTTTGGGGTCATTACTCACGACCTCTAACCATAACCGAGCCGCTTTAGTTCTTAACTGTGTCAACGTTAAGGCACCTTCCCCGTAAACAATTCCCTGCCCCGCATCACTAGCGGCCTTTGCGATGGCTCGTTTAAAG
>CALFBI010000009.1 GCA_937951675.1 uncultured Verrucomicrobiales bacterium | reverse complement strand
GAAAAAGAGCCTTGTGATATCCCAGTTTTATTTTTTATAACTTGATGCATGTTAAAGAAAAGAGAGATTCCAAGGTCTAATCCTTCTCAAGTGATATCCGAAACGAATATCACTCCTTCATTCCTATAATAAGACTGTTCTGCAATAAATGGAGCCTGATACCAAACGCAGCTCACCTCTGACAACGCTTGGCTGTGCTCTTCCTATAGTTGGAATCATTATCTCAGCACTGGTGGCCTTTGGAACTCCGGTGCCTGAAAGCGATTGGCTCGGAATGAGCATCTGGTTTCGATTGTTCGTCGGGCTTACGATCTGCTCCGTAGTCGCGGTATTATTCTCAGTCAGTTCACTCCTCCGCAAAGAGCCTCGTTCGGCCACGACACTCTTGATAGGGTTGCCCGCCATCGCTTTTCTAATATTTGTTGGTGGCTCGCTGCTGACCGCCTACGCACAAAAGAAAGAATCGGAGCGCCAAACGCAATTGATCGAACAGCTCTTACACGATGCGAACCTCCGAAAGGAGTTTGCCAACTCAGAATACTTGTCGCGACAAAAGGCTCAAGCTCTGCTTTCAGAGATGGTTTGCGACCAGTTGTCCGAAGATCAGGTCCGAGACATTTGGAACAAGATGAAGGATTCAGAGACAGGTATGTATTTTACCAGTCTTATCAGGCCAAAAAATACACCTCCCGACGTCCTGAGAGAATACTACCACCGAGTTTTGGATCAAGCGAGACGAAGGGAAGGTAAAGATTCTCCCAGAGATCTGATTTATCACGATAATTTACTCCGCCACCCGAATCTTCCGCTTGATCTGATTGAAGAGATTGAAGGGTTCGAAATCGAGCGCCTCGACAAACTGCTCGCTCTCAACACAAATCGAAAGGCAGAACAAGACGGCGCTGACCAACCCGCTACCGCTCCGGAGTCGAAGTCGGAGGGTAGTGAGAAACCTAAACCTGAATCGGAGGTGCGCCCCCAGTAGCGGGCGGCAGGCCTTTGACGTTTTCCTGAAAATAATCTGTGAATACCCGTGATAAAAATGGCCGCGTTAGTTTCCGCTGGTTCGACTATATTATTCAGGCGCTTATAATCCTATCTCTGATTTCTTTTGCTCTTGAGACTCTGCCTGACTTGTCTCCTCAATATAAAGATTGGTTACGTGTATTTGAGGTTGGGACGGTCATTATTTTTACGATCGAGTATTTTCTTAGGATCTGGATTTCACGACCCCGTGGCTCATACGTAGTGTCATTTTTTGGAATCGTCGACCTAGTTGCGATTTTGCCTTTTTATATTTCGAGCGGCATCGACTTGCGTTCTATAAGAATATTTCGTCTTTTACGTCTCTTTCGTCTACTCAAGTTCGCTAGATATAGCTCGGCGATGCAGAGATACCACCGCGCATTTATGATCGCACGAGAGGAGCTTATTCTTTTTGGCTTCACTGCTTTGATTATGTTCTACTTGTCCTCGGTTGGTATTTATTACTTCGAGAATGAAGCACAGCCTGAGACATTTGCATCTGTTTTTCATAGCTTTTGGTGGGCAGTTGCGACTCTAACCACGGTTGGTTATGGTGACATTTATCCAGTTACTGTGGGAGGTAAGGTTTTTACTTTTTTCATTTTGATGGTTGGTCTTGGTTTCGTGGCTGTTCCTACAGGATTATTTGCGTCGGCTTTATCTTCGGCGCGCGAAGAAATAAAAGAGGAGAAGGGGTAGATCGGTAATTTACTGCCAGTAAGTAGTAAATATTTTGGTCTTTTTTTCTACTAAAGGGCTCTATGGATTTGAACATAAAAAAAGCAGCTCGTTACAAAAACGAACTGCTTTTGAAGAAAGTCTGAATGAGGTCTTAGTTTGCTTTTGCGTGTTTAATAAGGCCTGAGAACGTTTTTTCTCCTAGGCCATTAACGTTAACAAGTTCTTCTAATTTTCTATAGGGGCGTCCTTTTTTAATCGCATGAGCTCTTGTTTCACCAATCCCAGGAAGTGTTTGAAGGTCTGTTACAGAACCAGAATTGAGGGTTTTCAAGAGTTTTGAAGATTTTGATTTTGGTAAGCTTGCCGCCATTTTTTGAGCTTTGGCTACAAGTGCAGGACTTGGGGCCGCTGCCGTTTTGTTCTTAGTTGAAGGAGCTTTCTTGTTAGTTGATTTTTTCGTCGGTTTAGACGTTTTTGATTTTGCAGACTTCTTGGTGTCCGTTTTCTTTTTTGTTACGGATTTTTTGGTGGTAGAAGTTTTTGATGTTTTAGCTTTTTTGGAGGTGTTTTTTTCTGCGCCTAATAGGGGTTGAGTTGTCAAAGCGCAGACAAACGGAAGGATGAGGAATAGATATTTCATTACGTCTTTTAAGAGGGGCGAATTCATTTAAAAGTCACATTTTGATTGGGAATAAGGAAGAAAGGGGTGTGGTATAGTTGTTTATAGGCTCTAAAAAAACGCCCTTACGGTGAGTAAGGACGTTTTTGTTGAGAGGCTGAAATGGTGGAATGATTATCCTTGGTGACGAATGTCCTCTGCGGATTGAATGAAGACAATGTCTTCCCCAATGTTCACGGCAAGGTCACCGATTCTTTCGAGTGAGCGAGCAATGAAGAGAAGTTGAATGTATTGATTCTTTTCCTCGGAATCACCTTCGATAAAGGCGCTGAGTTGTTTGAATTTCTTTTTATAAAGAGCGTCTAGTTTTTGGTCAGACTCTTTGATTCGGCGGGCTCTCTCAGAATCAAGATCTGAGTAGGCGAGCATGGCTTCATTGATTTCTTCCGCGGCGAGGTCAAAAAGTTCGTTGAGATGAGAGGAGTCACGCGTGGCTCCATTCTTGATCATTTTGCGCGTTCTTTTGGCGATATTGACAGCATGATCACCGATTCTTTCCAAAGAGCGTGAAATGTTCATCGAGGAAATGACGAAACGTAGGTCACTTGCGACGGGATTGAATCGAGTTAGGATTTCCATCGTGATGGCATCGATATCGAGCTCTTGCTGGTCTACATTGTCGTCTTCAGCGATGACTTCGTTGCAGAGGTCGAGCCGGTTTTCGACTAAGCCTTCGAGGGCCATGGAAAGGTGCATACGGCAGTCTGATGCCATGTTGATCACACGGGTTTTAATGAGCTGGAGAGCTTCATCGAATTCACTGAGAATGTGAGGAGTCTGTTCTTGCATATAAAGTGATAAGGAATTAACCGAAACGGCCACTGATGTAGTCTTCAGTTTGTTTGAGGTCGGGGTTAGAGAATATTTTTTTGGTAGATCCGTGTTCTAATAGTTCACCGAGGTAGAAGTAAGCGGTAAAGTCAGAGACTCGAGTGGCTTGCTGCATGTTATGCGTCACGATGACGATGGTGTATTCCTTAGCGAGTTCTGAGATGAGGTTTTCGACTTTAGCGGTGGCGACCGGATCTAGGGCGGAGCAAGGTTCATCCATAAGGATGACGCGAGGCTCTACCGCAATGGTGCGCGCGATGCAGAGTCGTTGTTGTTGCCCGCCTGAGAGACTGAAGGCGCTTTCATGAAGCCGATCTTTGACTTCATCCCATAGAGCGGCCCCTCGGAGGCTGTGTTCGACACGGTCTTGGAGCTCAGATTTCTGAGTGATCCCGTTAAGGCGTAATCCATAGGCGACATTGTCACTAATGCTACGAGGGAAGGGGTTTGATTTCTGGAAGACCATTCCAACCTTTTTTCGTAAATCGATGACGTTGATCGAGGGGTGGTGAATTTCTTCGTCTAAAACATGAATGCTGCCTCGTGTCACTCCAGCTCCGTCAATCATGTCATTCATTCGGTTAAAACACCTTAGGAAAGTAGATTTACCACATCCTGAGGGGCCGATGAAAGCGGTCACTTTCTTTGGTGGGACTTCGAGGGAAATGTTTTTCAGAGAGAGAGTTTTCCCTCCGTCATAAGAAAAGTCGACATCTTGTGCGACAATCGCGGAGGGTGCCGTTTTGACGTTTTCTTCTGAAATTACTTTATGAATCACGGTGTTATGTATAAATGGAAGGAGAAATTCTTGCTAGGAATAGATACAAAAATTTTCGTGAAGAGAAGATACTCTTATGTGACAAAAATGTCACACAAGAATATAGCATCAATCATGAAGACTGAAGGTAGGTTTTCCTTGTGCTTAAAAAAACATTGAGCGCTTATATATATTAACTCTAATTAACTATGATGAAAATGAAATCAATGATTGTAGGAGCTGTAAGCTTGGCGGTGGCTTCTTCTTTTGCCGCAGAGCCCATCAAGATTGATGCCGATATCAAAGCTTATGAGAGCGTGAGCGGAGTTTCAGGAAACCTGAATTCGATTGGTTCGGATACTTTGAATAATTTGATGACGCTTTGGAGCGAATCCTTTCAACAAAAATACCCGAATGTGAAGATTCAAATCGAGGGTAAAGGGTCATCGACAGCTCCGCCTTCTTTAATCGAGGGAACGGCGCAACTCGGGCCAATGAGCCGCGCAATGAAAGATAAAGAAATCGACGCTTTCGAGAAAAAATTTGGTTACAAGCCCACTGCGGTCAAGGTCTCGATCGATGCCCTTGCGGTTTTCGCGCATAAAGATAATCCCATCAAAGGTTTAACTTTGAAGGAAGTTGATGGGATTTTTTCTTCTACTTTTAAAAGAGGCGGGAGCCATATTTCGACTTGGGGAGAGGTTGGACTTGATGGTGAGTGGGGAGCTCGTTCCATTTCGCTTTATGGGCGTAACAGTGCCTCAGGAACTTACGGTTTCTTTAAGAAAAAAGCCCTTAAGAAGGGGGACTTTAAGACAACCGTAAAAGAGCAGCCAGGTTCATCAGCAGTGGTCCAAGGGATTGCGGAAGACCTTTATGCTCTGGGTTATTCAGGAATCGGATACAGCACCTCTGGTGTGCGCGCCCTTCCAATTGGTAAAAAAGCAGGGAAGTTCTACGAATCAAACTTGGAGAACTGTGTGAATGGGAAATATCCACTAGCACGCTACCTCTACGTTTATGTGAACAAGAAGCCTGGTGAAGAATTAGACCAATTAACAAAAGAGTTCTTAACTTTTGTTCTTTCTAAAGAGGGGCAAGAAATCGTTGTAAAAGACGGTTACTACCCACTTCCAGCAGCTGTTTCTGCAGAAGGGATTGATTTTCTACGCTCTAAATAAGAAGCGTATTTGCTAAGTTTCAAATGGTGAGCTGTGTTTTATGGCTCACCTTTTTTGCCTGAAATAGATGATTAAGAAGAAAGGGGAGTTTACTTCCATATATTCATCAGAATATGCTGGCTTCGTTATATTTCTTGAGTCAAATATGTGCTGCTTACGATGACTGAACAATCTCGCGAAAACCAAGCTCCTAGACCTGTGCCAAGTCGCTTTCTGGTTTCAAAATCGACCTTGCGATTTGATCAGTTCATGACTTCGTCGATTGTTTTTGGGGGTTTAGCTATTATTGTCGCGGTTTTCGCGATCTTTGCTTATATTCTCTCGCAAGTGATGCCTCTTTTTAAGAGTGCTAGTGTTGATAAAGCTGCTGATTTTACGCTGCAAGGAGATCAAGCCGCTCTCGTGTTGGGAGTTGATGAATGGTCCGAATTACCTTTTGTTTATCGGGGTGGCGCTCAATTAGAATACCGCGATGTGCAAGGAGATCGGGGCGTGTTCAAAGAAGAGCTTGAGATCCCGGAGCAGCAGATGACCGCTTTTCGTTATTCTCCTAAGAATGAAATGCTGGCACTGGGCTTTGAGTCAGGAGAGTTTGCGATCGTAAATGTCTCTTATGAACCTATTTTTAAAGAGGGAGTTCGGACCATCGAGCCAAAAGTGGAGACGATTCTAGAAGGTGATTTTGAAATGGAAGGTTATTCCGTGATCGATATCGGGTATGGCGCCACGGAAGAAGAGCGAATTGTTTGTGCGGTTTTGAGAAATGCAGCCGGAGAGACGCAGGTTGTAGCGAAGACCTTCGAGCAAACTTCGGGCCTGATGGGACCAGGAGAGCTGGAAGAGAAAGATTCCTTTGATTTAACTCAAGAAGTGCCAAGTGGCGCTCATGACATCCTTGTTTCAAGTTCTGCAGATAGTGTTATTGTATCGAATAAAGCAGGGAAAGTGACCTATCTGTTTTACGAAGATGAAGAGTTTAACAAACGCCAAGTGTTTCAACCTTTTGAAGAAGGTTTCGCGCGGATGGACTATATTTTAGGGAATGTGAGTGTTGTGTTCACGACTTCCACAGGGGAGCAGGAAACGTATAGCCTTTATCTGAAGAAGGGGGAAAAGAATCGAACCTTTGGAAAGACAAAAAGTTTCCCGAGTGTGGGAGTCTCTCCTAGTTTCTTTGTTCCTAGCTCAAGAAATAAAGCTTTTTTAGTAGGGGCCGGCAATACGGTTTCTCTACGGTATAATACAACAGAAAGAATTCGCTGGGAGAAGGAACTTGATTTCGAGCCACGTTTGGCCGCGATTGACGGGAAGTATAAGACGATTTGGTTTTTAGATACAGAGGATCAGCTTCAGCAGTTTAAGATTGATGACCCTCACCCTGATGCGGGGCTGAAAGCTTTTGTAGGCAAGATTTGGTATGAAGGGAAATCAGAGCCTGAGTATGACTGGCAGTCGACAGGTGGTTCCGATGAGTTTGAGCCGAAGCTTTCCCTGGTGCCTCTTTTTATTGGCTCCCTCAAGGGCACGTTATATGCGCTGATGTTTGCGATCCCGATTGCGCTTTTAGCAGCCATTTATACTTCTCAGTTTTTAAGTTATAAGGCGAAGCGGATTGTGAAACCGACGATGGAAATCATGGCTTCTCTTCCCTCAGTTGTTTTAGGGTTCTTAGCTGCTTTATGGCTTGCTCCGATTATGGAATACCGGGTGCCTTCTTTTTTACTATGCGTGGTTGGAATTCCACTTTCGGCGATTATGGTGGGGTATCTTTGGAGTCAACTTCCTTCCAATATTAGGAACTTTTTTGAAGGGTGGGAATGGCTAGTTGTTTTCCCAGTCTTAGCGCTCGCTTCTATCATTTTGTGGAATTTAGGTCCGGCCGCAGAGCAGCTTCTCTTTAAGATTAAAGAGTATCAGATTCTAGCGGCTGACGGCTCTTTACTCGAAGTAGTGCAAGGAGCAGGAGTTGCCAAAGAAAAGATAGCACTTCTTGCTGACGAGGGCGTGCAAGCCACTTATCAACTTCTCGGGAATGTCCAAGGCAAAGATGGGCGAGCGGTTGCGGACTTCACACTCTGGTGGTCCAAGCAGGTAAGCTTAGGGGCCTATGATCAAAGAAACTCACTTGTAGTGGGTTTCATGATGGGGTTTGCGGTGATTCCTATTATTTTCACGATTGCGGAAGACGCTCTTTCTAATGTTCCTTCTTCGCTTCGAGCGGCTTCTTCGGCTTTAGGTGCGAGTCGTTGGCAAACGGTAAAAGAAGTGGTTCTTCCGATTGCTTCGGCCGGTATTTTTTCAGCAATTATGATCGGGTTTGGTCGCGCGGTGGGAGAAACGATGGTCGTGGTGATGGCAACAGGAAACACTCCTGTGATGGATTGGAATATCTTTAATGGAATGAGGACTCTTGCGGCCAATCTGGCGGTGGAGCTTCCTGAGGCTCCGAAGGCTTCGACTCACTATCGCGCTTTATTTTTGGGGGCCTTCGTTCTCTTTATTTTGACCTTTACTGTGAACACGATCGCTGAAGTGCTTCGTCAGCATCTTCGCGAAAAATATAAAATCGTCTAAGTATGTTAAAGTTTCGATCTAAATCTCCTAAAGGAGAAATGAACATCTGGTTGACGTCAATGGGACTCACCGTAGGCCTAGTAATGATTATTGGGTTGTTTTCACTTATTGTGGTGAGAGGGTTACATGTTTTTTGGCCAAAAAACATCGCGACTTATCACCTTAAGGAGGATGCAAAGAGTAAGATGGGGCCTAATGCAGTGCTCTCTGCGATTGAGGTGAAGAAGGTGCAGAAAAAACTTGCAGGTGCCGAAGAAGGGCCCGCGGAGTTTCAAATTTTCATCGGGAATAAAGATGTTTATGGCCTTCCTTTTAAGTTCTTACCCGAAGCAGAGATTGCCCGGATTGAGTATGAGAAGGACGTCATGATCGTCGAGCGGCTTGAGTATGGCGATGCGATTTTAAAACCAGTAGAACTCATGCTGGAAGATGGCACTCGCATCAAAGCTGGCTCGAAGAATTTCATTGAAAAACTACATGAGGCCGTCGAAATAGGGACGGATCGTCGACTCGATATTTTAAAAATTGAGAAGGGCAAAATCGGGGTAGTCAGTGATAAGATCGCGAACCTTAAAGATGATATTGCGCGCTACCATTATCATGCGAAGAAAAAAGGCACTGACCCTTCTGAGAAGGTGGCAAAGGCCCATGAGAAGATTGAAAAATTGGAATCAGAATTTGCAACGTTTTCAGGTGAAGCGAGAGATCTTCATGAGCTTCAAGAAAAAGCAATTTTGTCTTACCGTTTAGCTTCGGGACAGGAGAAGAGCATGCCGGTGGCTGAGATCGTGGAGTTTGCACTACCAAATCAGCTTAACTTCTCTGGAAAGGTGAAATCATTTGCGCATTCGTTCTGGGGTTTCCTCAGTCAAAACCCTCGTGAGGCGAATACGGAAGGAGGGATTTTCCCTGCGATTTTTGGAACATTCATGATGACTGTTTTGATGAGCATCGCGGTGATGCCTTTCGGAGTCATCGGTGCGATTTACTTACGTGAGTATGCGAAGCAGGGACCGCTAGTAAGAATCGTTCGAATCTGTGTAAATAATCTAGCAGGGGTTCCTTCAATTGTGTTTGGGGTCTTTGGTTTAGGGTTCTTCATTTACGTTGTGGGCCATGGGATTGATGATTTCTTTTATCCGTGGAGAGAGGGGCGTCCGACTTGGGGAACAGGGGGCATTTTGTGGGCGTCTTTGACCCTTGCCCTGATGACTCTTCCGGTGGTGATCGTCGCGACAGAAGAAGCCCTTGCCGCTGTTCCGCGAGGTGTGCGAGAAGCGGCTCTCGCGTGCGGAGCTTCAAAATGGCAAATGATTCAGCGCGTAGTGTTACCAACTGCTGCGCCAGGTATCCTTACCGGATTAATTCTCGCAATGGCTCGGGGCGCGGGGGAAGTAGCTCCTTTGATGCTAGTGGGAGTGGTGAAAGTGGCTCCTTCGTTACCAGTAGCGGGTTCTTGGCCATTTGGAATGGATCAGAAATTTATGCACTTGGGCTTCCACATTTATGATCTTGGGTTCCAGTCACCTGATGCCGAGGCCGCGAAACCAATGGTTTTTGCGACGACCTTTTTCCTGATTCTTTTGGTGGTGCTCCTCAATTTAGGAGCGATTCGGATTCGTAATATCCTTCGTAAAAAATACGCTGCTGGAACCTTTTAATAACACTCATGTCCTATCTGAATCCATCAATGATCCATGTGGATGACTTTTCCTTTTGGTATGGGGAGAAGCAAGCGCTTCATCATATCGAAATGATGATCCCTGAGCAGAAAATCACGGCTCTGATCGGCCCTTCAGGTTGTGGAAAATCCACTTTGCTCCGAAATATGAATCGGATGAATGATCTGATTGATGGAGTGAAGCATGAGGGCGATATTACCCTTGATGGCACCTCTTTGTATGACCCTTCGGTAGAGGTGATATCTTTGCGGAAACGAGTTGGAATGGTTTTCCAAAAATATAACCCCTTTGCTAAAACAATTTACGAAAACGTGGTGTTTGCTCTTCGGGTGGCGGGGAATCGTAATCGGAAAGAGTTAGACGAAGTCGTTGAAAGAGCGTTACGAGGAGCGGCTCTGTGGGAAGAGGTTAAAGATCGCTTACATGATTCAGCCTTTGGTCTTTCGGGTGGGCAGATGCAGCGTCTTTGTATTGCCCGTGCGATTGCGAATCGGCCTCAAATTTTGTTAATGGATGAACCCTGTGCGGCCCTTGATCCGATTGCCACGTTACGAATCGAGGAGTTGATGCAGGACCTGAAGAAGGAGTATACGATTGTCATCGTGACTCATAACTTACAACAAGGAGCTCGTTGTTCGGATAAAACCGCT
Source organism: uncultured Verrucomicrobiales bacterium (assembly GCA_937951675.1). Taxonomy (GTDB): domain Bacteria; phylum Verrucomicrobiota; class Verrucomicrobiia; order Verrucomicrobiales; family Akkermansiaceae; genus CALFBI01. Next base: position 126,874 of record CALFBI010000009.1, on the reverse strand, counting down.
TTCTTATTTGAAGGTAAGATCATTGAATTCGATGATACAGATAAGATCTACAATAACCCGTCGGAACAAAAAACGATGGACTATATCACCGGCCGATTCAGTTAATTACGGAGAAGAAGGAGGGCCGACGCCCAAGTGACTTTTGAAGTCTTGGTAAGTGAACTGGCGTAAGATTTCTTTCTCGCCATGGTCGTTTATGAGGCAGATATCTGGATGGTGAACTCCGTTGAAAAAGGATGTTTTCACCATGGTGTAGTGAGCCATATCTTCGAAAATAAGAAGGTCTCCTATTTTTAAAGGGTGCGTAAAAGCATAATCACCAATCACGTCACCTGCGAGACAGGAACTCCCGCCAAGACGGTAAAGGTAGTTACCTTGTTTGGTGCCTTGTTCGCCAGAGCCGAGTCGGACATGAGGGCGATAAGGCATTTCGAGAACATCCGGCATGTGACAAGTCGCCGAGATATTGAGAAGAGCGTTTTCGACTGATCCGTTCGGAGAAAGGTCGAGCACTTCGCAGTGCAAATCTCCAGAATGAATCGCAATGGCTTCTCCTGGTTCTAACCAGATTTCTTCGAGATCGTAGGTTGATTTAAGGCGCCGTAGAAAGAGAATAAGGGCTTCTCGGTCGTAGTCGGGTTGGGTGATCCAGTGTCCGCCTCCTAAGTTGAGCGAAGTGATTTGCGGGAGAGAAAGGAGGTGACCGAATTTTTCTTCGACGGCATCCATCGTCAAGAGGAGGTCAGTAAAACCTTGTTCGCAAAGAGTATGAAAATGAAGGCTCGTGATGCCGGTAAGGTCAGCCTTATGCAAGGCGGAATGGGTGATTCCTAGTCGTGAACCTTCGGCACAAGGGTCGTAGAGTGACGTTTCTCCAGTAGAGAACTCAGGATTGATCCGGAGGCCTATTTGTAGGCAACCGTCTTTAAAGCGGGAGTGGGACTGAACTTGAGTTCGGAATTTTTCCCATTGTGAAAGTGAATTAAAATCGAGATGAGTCGTGACCTCTAAGATCTCGGAAAGTTCTTTTTCTGAATAGGCCGGGGAGCAGGTTAGAATTTGCTTTCCAAAATATTCGTGAGCTAGTTGAGCTTCCCATGATCCAGAAGCACAGCATCCATCGAGGTATTGGGCAATGACAGGAAGTGCTTGCGGAAGAGAGAAGGCCTTTAATGCGAGCGCGATTTGAGCACCGCTTTGTTGAGCAACATCAGCTAGGATTTCACAATTCCGCCGGATTTTGGGAAGAGAGATACAAAACTGAGCTGGCATAAAGTCGTAGTTAGGAGGTGACTTTGAAGGGTGAATGGGGGTCAATCTCGATACAGGTCCAAGGAAGTCCGTATTGATTCAGGTCTGCCATGAAAGGATCAGGGTCCATTTGCTCCATATTCCAAACGCCTGGTTTTTGCCATATTCCCTCAAGGATCATTTTAGCACCAATCATCGCGGGCACTCCAGTGGTGTAAGAAATGGCCTGCGACCCGACTTCCTGGAAGCAGGCTTCATGGTCACATATATTATAAGTATAAAAGGCTTTGCTTTTTCCGTCTTTTATTCCTCGTGCGATGACTCCAATACAAGTGCGGCCCTTGGTTGTTTGGCCGAGGTCGCCCGGGTCTGGGAGAACAGCTTTGAGGAACTGTAAAGGGATGATACTGTTTCCTTCGTATTCGACAGGGTCGATACGAGTCATGCCTACGTTTTGTAAAACTTCGAGATGCTTGAGGTAATTCTCTGAAAATGACATCCAGAACTGAGCTTTACGGATCGTAGGGAAATGTTTGGTGAGTGATTCAAGCTCCTCATGATACATTCGGTAGATTTGGTAAGTTCCTACTTCTTCCGGGCATTGGAACGTTTCTTTGAGAGACATGGGGGGCGTCTCCATAAAGCGGTCTTTTTCCCAGTGACGGCAGGGAGCCGTTACTTCTCTAATGTTGATTTCAGGATTAAAGTTCGTTGCAAATGCTTGGCCGTGATCTCCTCCATTGACGTCGATGATATCAATTTCATGAATTTCATCGAAGTGGTGTTTGAGCATCCAGGCGGTAAAGACATTAGTGACTCCAGGGTCAAATCCAGATCCTAGAAGGGCGCAGAGCCCCGCTTTTTGGAACTTTTCTTGATAGGCCCATTGCCAATGATATTCGAACAAAGCTTTCTCTTTGGGCTCGTAATTCGCGGTATCGAGGTAATGAACTCCAGCTTCCAAACAAGCATCCATCAAGACAAGGTCTTGATAGGGGAGAGCAACGTTAATCAGTAAGGTCGGTTTGAGTTCTTTTAGAAGTCGCACTGTTGAGGCGACTTGATCGGCATCTAATTCAAAAGTTGCAATGTCGATATCAGTGCGTTGTTTGACAGATTCCGCGATGGATTCACATTTCGAAAGGGTGCGCGAAGCCAGTGAGATGCGCCCTAGCTGTGAAGCGAGTTGAGCACATTTGTGAGCCACTACATGTCCCACGCCACCAGCGCCTACGATTAATAAGGAAGGAGCTTTCATGATGAGATTTGCTAAAACTAATAAAAGTTTTTTAGATGCACAAGGAGGTCACTGAATCATTTCTCAGGTGTTTCGACTTGAGTGGTTTGTTGTCCGTTAAAAAGGAGCCCCCAGAAATCAGAACCGCCAAGCGCTTCGTGTTTCTTTGACATTCCGAATAAAAAGGCAAGAGCTCCGATGACGAGAATCACGACCATACTAAGAAAACCAACGAATCCATTTTCTTTCTGAGGAGGAAGAGCAGCGGCCTGAGAAGTGCGATGTGCTGGCATGGTGGCTGGTCCAGCATTGACAATGGCTTGAGGCTTTTTAGAGCCACTTTCTCTTAAGGCGGTGGTTTTGATATCACCGGTCGGAGTGGGCTCGAAGCTTTTTTCCGTTTCAGAAGAGGTGTCTTCTTCACGAGATTCAAAAGGGTGCTGCGCGATTTCTTCCTTTTCTTCGTCGCTAAAGGAGACTTCAAAGGCGACATCTCCAATCTGGAATTTACGAGGACGATCTAAGTCAATGACAGGCTTTTTCTTCCCGTTAATTTTGATTCCGTTGGTCGAGTCAGTGTCTTTGACGATATAGCCGCCTTGCACTTTTCGGATTTCAGCATGAAAGCCTGAGGAGGATAAGTCTTCTAGAATAATCTGGCAGCTAGGGTCTCTTCCTATGACAATCGTTTTCATGTCACTAGGGATTTTATAGGGCTGAGGGTCCTGATCAGGTTGGGTGACAATAATTCTAGGCATTGAGGAAGATAGTGTCGCGAATTCACCTCATTTGGCAAAGAAAAAGTGGAAGAAAGCTCAGGAATTTAATCAATAATCTCACGGGGTAAAGAGATCGTGAATGTGGTGTATTCTCCCAACGAAGAACTGGCGGTGATGGTTCCTCCATGAACTTCGACCGCATGTTTGACAATGGCGAGCCCTAAGCCTGTTCCTTTGGTCTCTTCCTGGGAATGGTGTTTTTCCACGCGATAGAAACGGTTAAACAGGTAAGTGAGGTCTTTGGAAGGAATTCCGACACCAGTGTCAGTGACTTCGATTTGGAAGAGGCCTTCGGGAGTGATCTTGGAAGAAATAGTCACTTGAAGTGGGCCATTTTTATTCTGTTTGAGAGCATTTTCGATGAGGTTGAAAAAGATCTGATCCCAATAGAGAGCGTCCCCTTGTATTTTTAACTCTCTGTGGTGAAGTTTAATCTGAATGTCGGTTTCGTCCGTAATCATGGAATCGAGCCTTTCAAGAACTTCTTGAACACAGTTTTGGAGAGAAAAAGAGGCTTTATTCATATGAGGAGATTCCTCACTGGCTTCGATGCGAGAGAGGAGGAGCATCTCTTCAATAATGATGGTGATTCGCTTGGTGTGTTTTCCTATGATTTCCAGGAATTTCTGACACATGGCGGCATCTGTCTGAACGAGATTGTCATCTTCTATCGTTTCGAGATAACCTTGAATGATAGAAAGGGGAGTTCTCAATTCGTGGGAAGCATTCGCGACAAAATCTTTTTTAATTTGGTCGGTATGATGTTGAGAAGAGAGATCTTTAATAATGAAGTAGTTTTTATCAGTGTTTTCTACCGGGCCACTGGAACAATGAAAAGCGAGGGTAGAGTAATGGCTTTGATGCGCCGACTGAAGAGGGGACGCATTGGAATGATAAAGAAAATGCTCTTGCTGAGTTTTTTTATGCTCTAAACAAGATCTCGATAGCGTGATGAGATCTGGGTGAAGGAGTGCCTGGTGGACAGAAGATCCGATCACTGCTCGGTGGCCTAGTAAAGAGTGAGCAGGTTGATTGGCGTAGAGAATTTCTCCCTCATTATCAAAAAGAAAAAACCCTTCTGGGATCGTATTTAAGAGGAGGTCCCGTTCTGTGATTTGAGCGGTCAGTTCTGTTTTTTTTTCGCTAAATTGAGAGCTGAGTTCATGACCATATTTTTCTAACTCCTGCTTTCTCCATCGGTATTGAAAAATCGCAATGACTGAAAGGAGGAGGCAAGTAGCGCTAAGAACCCAAATCATTTTTTAAGAGAGAGTCGGTATCCTACTCCTCTGATCGTTTCAATGATGTCAGAATGAGTATTTAATTTTTGGCGAAGGCGCTTCATGTGAGAGTCCAGGGTTCGACTATTCACTTGGTCACTATACCCCCAAATAGCCTTAAGAATGTCATGGCGGCTTTGAGTGTGGTTCGCTCTTTCTAAGAGGTATGAGAAAAGTTTGAATTCGATGGAGGTGAGCTCGATTTCTTCTCCCTTAATGACTGTGGTAAGTTGAGAAGGGTTCACACCAATACCCTCGGTCGACTGCTTGTGAAGAGCCGGTTGAGATTGATAAGACCTTCGGAGTAATGACTGCACTCTTAATACCAATTCTTTGGGGCTGAAGGGTTTTGTGATGTAATCATCAGCCCCTAGAGAAAGACCATTAATGCGGTCTTCCGTTTGGCTCTTGGCTGTGAGCATAATGACGGGGATTTCTTTAAGTTTAGGATGGTTGCTAAACTCTTTATAAAGAGTAATTCCGTCAATTTCTGGGAGCATCAAATCGAGGATGATGAGGTGAGGGAGAAATTCTTTTGCTTGAAGGTATCCAGTGTTTCCGTTGAAGGCTTGAATAGTCTCAAAACCCTCTTTTTTAAGATGATAGGCAACAAGATCAGAGATGTCTTTCTCGTCTTCAATGATCAAAATAGTTGCCATAATGCGGAGGTCTAAAAGGGGGGTTAGTGACTGTGTTTCTCGTGCCACTCTCGATAAATCACGGGAGAGATTTCAGAAGGAACAATTTCACTGCGCCCACCCCAAAACACATTGGTATATGAGACTTCGATTCCGCAAGAGGCGAGGTGCTTATCAATCGCTTCTTTATGTTTGAGAACTTTCTCTTTTTCGGTGCCATGAACCACGCCCATCACATTGACATTTCCAAATTGAGGGCCTCCCTCGCGCCAGTAGGCATGAGTCATACAATGGTGTCGCCCGACTTCGCCGCCCGCTTCGATTTCTTTCCCTTTTGGCACGGCCCAATGGAAGAGTCCATTAAATCGAGTGACTCTTTTACCGGATTGCTCGGAAGGTTTTACATGTTCCAAGAAGGTAGAGAACCGGCCGATGACTTTTTTTTGGTTAAGTCCTTCTGCGACCTCAAAAAAGCGTTCTAGAGAAACTCCAGCTCGTTGGGCTCGTGCTTCCCATGGGTTTTCATTGATTTCTTCTGGGGTGAGCTCTTCTTTCAGGTGCAAGAGAATGTTCCATTCTTCATCACTTAACTGGACGGTTTGGGTCGTCATCATGGAAGCTGGCTCATCTACTTTAGCGCCATATTCGAGGCCCTTACGCCGGACATGTCCTACACCTAAAGTGAAAACACCATGCGCAGGCATGAGGAGGTATTCTTCCGCCCCGACGATACGTTTGAGGACATCAGCGTGGTCTTCGAGCTTCTCTCCTTGAGGGACCTTGAGAGTGGTCCAAAGCCGGTAACCAGAGCCTGAAACTTTTGTGTCGGTTGAGCGAATAACAACATGCCCTGAGAAAGGGTCTTCTTTGGCCATGAAGTCAAATGCGGCGTTGAGCTTTGACTCGGGTAATTTCCAGGCAACTAAGGCTCCGTGAGCAAGTTTAGTCGATAATAAAGTCTGACGCACTCGTCGGATAATTCCGGCTTCGAGCATGGCGCGAATACGTTCAATCACGATCGGGAGCTCGATCCCAGATTGCTCGGCAATGACTTGGAAAGGGTGGCGCTGAAACCCCGCGATCAGGTCTTCTGAAATACTCAGAATTTGAGAATTAATAGGATCGTCGTGTTCTGTAGGAATCTTCGTCATGCTCATGTTTTGAATACCCTTATCAATGCACGGGATCAGGCATCTGTCGAAGCGGAAATAAATTATGAAGTGAGTTTTTGAGTCAACCAGGCGAGAGCTTCTTCTCTTGTTGTAAGTCTATTTTCGAGCTGCTCGGTCTGCGCTTCAGTCAAGATCTGCCTGAAGAGCGGGCCAGGAGACAGGTGATGCTGAATAAGGTCGGCCCCAGTAAGAAGCGGTTGAGGTAGGACGGGTTGATCTTCGTAACTTTCATATTGTGCCCTGATGAATTCAAAGTTTTCGAGCTGGCCATTACTACTGAGGCAATCCGCTTGGTGGAGAGCTATTTCCTGTTCGAAATGCTCTGAAGCCATAAACCTTTTAAGAGTGGCGGTGCGCATTTTCGTCACATTCATGAACTGCATATGCCGACTCACCATGGTCACTACCGTCTCTCGGAGTTGATTCGAGACCTTGAGCCTACGCAGAATAGATTCTGCCATTTGAGCTCCGAGGTGTTCGTGCCCGTGAAAGCTGATTTTTTTCTTTTCAGCATCGTAAGCAAAAGTCGCTGGTTTTGCGATATCATGTAAAAGCATTGCGAAACAAAGCGAGAGAGGGGGATCCGGAGGAAGGTGTTCTAGGGCGATACAGGTATGAGTGTAGACATCTCCTTCAGGGTGATGCTCAGGAGGTTGTTCACAACCGATCAGATCTAGAATTTCAGGTAAAAACTCGCGGATTAAGCCTGATTTCACAAGTTTTTCAACCCCCTGGCGACGTTGAGGGTGCATTAAGATCGCGCTGAACTCTTGGGTAATTCTTTCGATGCTGATATCGGAAAGGAGAGAGGAATGTTGAGTGATGGCACTCCAGGTGGAGTTCTCAATAGTAAAACCTGTTTTAAGGGAGAAGCGAATGGCTCGCATGAGCCGAAGGGCATCTTCTTGAAATCGCTGAGCAGGGTTTCCAATAGCCCGCAAGCAATGAGATTTGAGGTCATCAAGTCCTCCTACAAAGTCAATGATCTCACCGGTGATCGGGTCTTCAAAAAGCCCGTTAATGGTGAAATCTCTTCGCTGCGCATCTTGTTGGGCATTACTGAACACAACTTGATCTGGTCGGCGCCCATCGGAGTATTCGCCATCTTCTCGAAAGGTGGCGACTTCGAAGTGAGCTCCAGAAAGGCGCACCAAAATGACACCGAAGTGAGCTCCTACCGAATCAGAATCAGGATAAAGCCTCATCACTTCCTCGGGAGTGGCAGAGGTCGCGATATCGTAATCTTTCGGAGTTTGGTTTAAGAGGCGGTCCCGAACACAGCCTCCTGCAAAGTAGGTTTCATGACCCTCTGTCCTTAATCGAGATACGATCGAAGTGGCTTGTTCTCGCAGTTCTGTCATCATGGTGCAAGTAAGAGAGAAAGGGGGGATGCTGTTACGAATTAAACTATTTGACCCCACTGAATGGTAGCGGCGGAGGGACTCGAACCCTCACTCCCGAAAGAAGCGGATTTTGAATCCGCCGCGTCTACCAATTCCGCCACGCCGCCTTCAGTTAATAGAGGTGAATCCTGCCGGTTTGGATTCATTTGTCAACGGAGAAGAACCGCCAAAACAAGAGAAAGAAAAGGGAGAAGGCTTTAGAGAAGGCTAAGACCTTTGAGCTAAGTTCGCTCCGGGAATTTTTGCTTCCATATTTCGAGAGCTTCCCTGATTTGTGCCGATTTTCGGGTCGGGGAAAGCTCCCATACAATCGGGCAATTCGAAGGGAAATAAGGGACGAGCTGATCGTAATCAATGATCCCGGTGAAAGGAACGCGGTGATCCCTCATAGGTTCTTCAACGTCGTGGAGGTGGCCTCCGATGAGGTAAGAATGAAAGGTCTTGAGCCATTCTTCATGGTCATTGAAAGTGAGTTGATGTTGCAGCTGCACGTGGCCGAAATCATGCCAATATCCGACCCATGGATTATCTTTGAAATGCTCCATCATGAAAAGCATTTCGGGTTGATAAGGAATGTCTTCGTATTTGGACCGTGATTCGACGGCCACCGGGACGCCTACTTTTTCGGCATACGCGGCAATTTTTTCAAGAGCGACCATAGAATGAGAGAAAGGAATGATTCCCTTTTTCTTACGACGTTTCTCGCATTTGATTTTGATTTTTTTAAATTGAGGGCTCTCGATACCTTCTTTTTTAAGAGTTTGGATCAGTTTGCCAGACCATTTTGAATGGGGCATTTTAGGAACAGATCCCATATGTAAAACGACGTATTTCGCCTTAAACTCCGCTGCGTAGTCAAGAGTGCGCTCTGTCATTTCCATCGCTCGTTCACGATCATAAGCGACAGGAGCACTGAACTCGTAAGCGTCTGGAGCATCAATCATAACCTCCGTAGGCGAAGGAAAAAAATTATGAACTCCAGAGCACGTAAACCGGCCGTCAGCAAAAGCCTTTTGGAAGCCAGGGAGCTTTGTGATCGTCATCCCGTGGCTTAATTCGATATTAGAAAACCCGAGTTCAAGAATTTCGTCGATTACGGCCTCTCCATCGTTATGGCGATGGTTATTCCAACAGGTTGAAAAGCTTAACATTTTTCAGCAGGGTATAAGAGAAGGACAATTTCTCCTTTTACAGACCGCTCTTGGAAATAGTCATAAACTTCATGACTACTGCCGCGGTGGTAGGTCTCGAATTTTTTAGTCAATTCCCGAGCCACGCAAATGGAGGCTTCGGGGTGATGTTCATTGAGAATTTCGAGCGTAGACTTCAGTCGGTGCGGAGATTCAAAAAAGATGCTGGTAGCTTGAGTGCTTAGACCTGCTTCGAGGGCTTTGAGGCGTTTTCCTTTTTTGACGGGAAGAAAACCGTAAAAACTAAATGGAAGAGGGGCTAAACCTGACCCCACTAGCGCGGTCATTACAGAAGAAGCTCCGGGAAGCACTGTATGGCTGAGTTCAGCTTGGATGGTTGCTTGGAGAAGCCGGTATCCAGGATCGGATACGGCAGGCATTCCCGCATCACTAACAAGGGCTATTTTTTTGCCAGCTTTAAGTTCGGCTAGGAGTTCAGGGATTCTTTTTTCCTCATTGTGCTCATGAACGGAGATCAGAGGCTTATTGATTTCATAATGATTGAGAAGACGCTTGGAATGACGAGTGTCTTCACAAGCAATGAGATCAACCGTTTTTAAAACTTCAAGTGCCCTCAGCGTAATATCAGCAAGGTTACCAATCGGGGTGGGCACGAGAGTGAGAGCTTCAAGTTCAATGGGCTCTTTGTTTTCTTTTTTAGAGTCCATCGGCGATTTGTAAAACAAGACGTTCGGCAGCTCTTTGGGTGGCATCCGAAAGCACATTAGCTCGAGCGGCTCTAATGTTTCTTTCGTTAAAGAGGTCAGTGCGGCCACTAGAAGATCCCGAGAAAAGGACGTTTTGAGGGTCATTAATATCGACCACTTTCCACTCAAGTAAAACAATGAGGTTGTAGCGTTGGGAACGAAGACGATCTTCTTCAAGAGAGCGGGATTGTTGATTCCTGACCTGCTTGAAATTACCGATGAGGACCGCGTCCGCTTTGTGCTCAGACGTGATTCGATAAGTCGCATCATGAGTAATAGCATCGACGACCGAATTAGTTGCTAGAACATTAGCGTGTGGGATTTGGGTGCTGTTGTCGAAAAGAGGAATGTAGAGGTTTGTAACCTTATTCAACTGGACAGGTTTCCCTCCCCCTAAGACATACCCTGAACAAGACGAGAAAAAGAAGAGTAAGAAGCTTACTCCGCATATAGTGATTAAAGCGTGAAGAGAAGCGCGCATTGTTTATTGTGCGGGGAGGGAGTTAAGGCTGTCCTGTGCTTTTTTTGAGAGCGGGGAACCTTTACCAAGACGGATCACTTCACCGTAATAATAACGTGCAGAATTGACTTGTCCCTTTTTACGGTAGAATTCAGCGACATCGTAATTAGATTGAATATCGCCAGATTCAATTTGAGTGATTTTTTGGCGAGCCTTCCCTACGTAATTTGAGTTAGGGTAGACCTGAATTAAGTCTTCAAAAGCGCGTCTTGCGGCATCACGATTCGCTTGGTTTTGGTTTCCATTCTGTGCTTGTTCGAGAAGAGAGAGCCCGATCAGGTATTGGGCTTGAGGAGCTAGAGTGCTATTGGGCTGTTCGGATACCAGCTTGTTGAAGGCTTTGACAGATTCGCTGTGTTTCCCGGAGCTGCGGTGAATCTTCCCAATTTCGAATTGAGCTTTTTCAGCACTCAGGGCTTGCGGGGCATTTTCTCGGACTGTTTCGAGCATGCTGATGACTTTACCAGTGGCGACTTTTGAACTGAGGCCTAGGAATCGGTGTTTAACCTCTCCCTTAGAGGATGCAAAGGCGACATCAGATTGCCGTTTGAGGGCTTTTGAATACAGGTTGCTTGTTTGATTACTTTCAATGAATTTTTGATAAGCATCGAACGCATCGGTCACTTTTCCTTCTGAATAAAGAAGGGAAGCGTATTCGTATTGAGCAAGAGAGCCGGACTCGGTTAGAGGGTAGCTTTTAGCGGTTTTCTTAAAAAGTTTAAGAGCTTTGGATTGGTCGCCTTGCGCTTGAGCTTGGCGAGCTTGATTCAGCAGAAGGTCTGCTTCAGGAAGAGTTTGAGTGGCGGTTCCAATTTCGGGAGGGCGCTCTTGAAGGCTAGAGCAAGAAGTAAGCGCAAGAAGACCAGAGGCCAAAAGGAGAGGAAATGATGAAAATGTCATAACAATAGAAGTATTGAAGCGAGTTCTAAGTGGATTGCCAACAGGCTTTTTTAAAAGTCATTAAGCGAGCGGAGCGAAGGATTGAATCAGTTTAAAAAATTGCTGGGCTCCATTTTCTAGATCTTTTAGGGAAATGAATTCGTCTGCCGTATGGGCCTGATGAATGGAGCCTGGTCCCATGCAGACCGAAGGAAGGCCTGCTGCGTTAAGATGCGCTGAATCTGCAAACCATGGGGCACCCTCTGTTTGTGCGGTTGGGAGTGCCGATTGGATTTTTTGGATCCAAGGGTGATTCGCACTGATCATTGATGGCACTTGGTGTCCAATGGTCGAGACTTCGATTGGAAGCTGGTATTGAGAGACGATTTCTTGGATCAAAGGCAGGGGGCCGCCTTGTTCCTGCAGGCTGGGTGTGTAGCGAATATCAATGGTGGCTTGAGCCTCGTCGGGGACGACATTCGGGCGTGAGCCTCCCTGGATCATTCCTATATTGAGAGTGGAATGGTGAAGAAGAGGGTGTGTTTCATTCGCAAGCCTTCCAACGAGTTTTCGGTTCAGAAGATCTAATGAACGGGTTAATTTGAGAATCGCGTTTTCTCCGGTTTCAGGCTGTGAGGCATGGGCGCTTTGACCGGTAGTGGTGAGTTTCGCCCAGAAAGTGCCTTTATGAGCGTGGACGATATTCATATTAGTGGGTTCGCCTACGATCGCGAATTCATAATCAGTAGCGTGCTGGGCAGCAAAGTGGATGGAGCCATGTTGAGAAGATTCCTCTCCCATAAAAGCTACAAAATCTACCGCAATAGGAAGTTTGGCTAATTTTTTAGCGTTTTCTTGTAAGGCCCAGAGCATGGCTGCCATGGAGCCTTTAGTGTCAGAAGCTCCTCTTCCCCAAAGTTTTCCTTCTTTGATGAATCCTTCAAAAGGAGCGATTGTCATCCCTTTTACTCCTACTGTGTCAGTATGTGGCCCGAGAAGAATTCGGGGGCGTTGCTTGGAGCCCGGAGCGCGCGCGATGAAATTTGATCGGTTGGGGAGAACTTCTTCGGTAAGGCATTCGAATCCGAGAGGGGTCATGAATTCTTCCAACCATGCGACCATCCGGTGTTCACCGGTGAGGTCGGTGCCCGGATCCCCATCTGGATTAACAGAAGGGATTTGCACCAGTTGCTGTAGAAGAGGGATGACATCCATGGCAGGATTCTGATGCCGAAAGGGAGCGGTATCAACGAGATAAAATGGAAAACAAAATCTCTTTTGCTGAGAGAAAGAAAAGTGTCGACGCTCTTCAGGAGATTTTTTATTAATAACCTAAGCTTTTTTGTTTTCATTGAAATAATTTTTCAAACAGTTCGTATACTTAATATCTATGATTTCTAGAATCACTTTTACTACCTGTTTGGCCCTGCTGGCAGGTGTTCCAGCCTTTGCTGAAACAAAGGAATACCGTGGTGCTTTTTCCCCTGATGCCGAATCGGTTCTCAGTGGTGAATTTGCAAAGCGTTTTCAGCTGCCAGAGCGCCCTTTTACTTATTTAGGCGAAGCGGATGGGTATACGGATGAATTGATTTCGCAAGTTCCAGCCCCAGGAGTTCACCCTCGGATCCTCATTAGCCCAGAAGACGTAGACCGTTTCAGGGAACAAATTGAAAAAGGGGAGCATGCCAATCGAGTTTTCCAAGCGGTATGGAAAGACGTTGTAAAAGATGCAAAGCACCCTAAACGTTATAATGAACGAGCATTAGAAGCGCTCATTACCCGAGATCCAGAGAAGATCGAAGCCTGTAAAAAGGAGTTGTTTGAAGAAGTTCGTTACAAGCAAGTGATGCTTGATGTCATGATGGCGCATCCTGATACGAAGACGATTCGTGATTATTGGTATTACATGTCACGGACCAATGTTGATCGGGTTGGAGGCGTTCCGTTTAAAGAAGCTTATCAGCAAGGTGGCGAGAAGCGAGTGAAGGAGTTGGCGAAGAAGAGTGTGACCTTTAAAAATGGTTACCTGTCAGAGCCTGGGGCTCCGATTGTGCCTTGGGGATATGATTACCTTTACGAATGGCTCACTGATGAGGAACGGAAAGAAGTGAGAACGTATCTTTCTGAACTGACTTCAGGGCGATTCAGTGCAGGGATGGGGCTTCCTGGTAATATGTTCATTAATAATCATATGAGCATGGGTGAGGATCTCCCTCTCCTAGCTCTCGCGATTGAAGGGGAAGAGGGTTACGATGCCCGGATCGTTGAAGGCTATGCGAAAGCATTAACTCATAAATACACTTATGATGGTTCTCCTCAGGGATATTTACATGAAAAGCTCAAGGGGTTTATTCCAGAAACGATTTCTTACGCTTTAACTCGTCGGAAAAGAAATTTCATCGCCCATAGTTTTTTGAAAGCGATGGTTGATAGCAAGGTTGAGGATGCTCGTTATGTTGGCATGCGCCATTATAAGACGAAGGAAGGTGTTATTGATATTGGGGAAATAGAAAAAGAAGAGTATCGTTGGTATTTAGGAAGAGGGAGTGGTCCATGGATGGATCAATTCCATAACTGGAGCCCGGTTATGAAACTAGTTTACCCTAATGATGTTGGGGTAGATTTCTTTTACAAAAGCCGGATGAAAGATCACGGCTTTGATTGTTTCGGGAAGGAAGGGGTTAACGAGAACACCTCACGACATCGATATGGAGGTTATCATTTTAAAGAGCTTTTTTTACTTGGAGCTACGGAAGGTTTAGTCGGAGAGGGTGGGGTGTCGGTTGATTATGATGAAGAAGAGCAACTGCCTGAGGCCATTCGTAATAAACCACTATTTAGAGCAGATCCTGAGCGTGGGGTGGCCGCTGCTCGTAGCTCTTGGGATAAGGATGCGCTCTTTGTGCATTATGAAGCGCGTGCAGATATTTATTCAGCCGGGCATGAATCTCCAGAAGCGGGTGATTTTCAGCTGAGTGCTCATGGCACGATGTGGAGTGTTTATGATCGCTGGTATATGGATTCCTTTTTCCGTAACACCGTGCTGATTAATGGTAAAGGGGGCTATTACGGGCCAGTTGCGGCGCGCACGATTCAGATGAGTGATAATAAAGACGGAAGCACCATTGTTTCAGATTTAACAGATTACTATGAGTGGAAGAAGTTAGAAAAAGGTTTTTATAAATGGCATCAAAGTATTGCGGATAAGGATGCTAGTTCAATTCATATGAACTCTTACTTCGTAGGTGATAAATATCTCAATCGGAATGTAGAACCTCCATTTCAGCCACATATGAGAAAATACCAAGAAGGGTTGGCTGGACTTGATTGGGGGAATTGGCATGGAGAAACACGAGGCCCTGAACTTTATGAACGGAAGAATCGAGTCGATTATGTGTTCCGCACGATGCATCTTTCACGAGGAAAAGCTCCTTACCTCATTATTGTGGATGACGTGAAAAAAGATGAGAACCAGAATCAGTATGATTGGTGCTTTAATTTGATTCGTGATGCGGCTCTTGCCAAAGTAGAATCCAAAGCAGGTTTCCGTTACCTGAGTAGCGAAGTGGGCAATAAGCTTCCGATGACTGATATTCATGTATGCTTCGCAGATACGAAGCATAAGCGTTTTGAGCGTTATGGCTATCAGGTTGAAAGGCAACCCAAGAAAGGAGATCCCATGCTGCTTGTTCGAGCCCTCATGCGCAATGCTCCTCACGCCTTCCCTTCACCAGTTTTTGAACAAGCAGACGGCCCTACACGGGTTAGGATTCCTTCTTTTGGAGTAGATGCCCAATTTAAAGTCATGATCTTCCCTTATCGTTACGGGGATGAAATTCCAGTGACAACCTGGAACGAAGAGCGGACAGAGCTTCAAGTGAGCGTGGGTCCTGAGCGGAAGATTTACCGTTTCGACAAAACTGATAATGACCGCACCGTGATGAGTGTGGTGAAAGACGGGAAAGTGATCGGGGGGAGTTTAGGGGCGCCCAAAGCTCCTGTCTTTGACCTTGCCGCGGGATGGACTCCAGACCGTAATCGTTTAGATGAAGAGCAAGTAGTCGTGATGAGTGCCGGGGCTCAACTAAAATTAAAAGCTCCACCAGCAGGTTTAGTGACCCGCTACACAACCGATGGTTCAGAGCCGACTCAATCTTCTCCTGTCGCCTCAAATGTGATCACAGTGGAAGAAACAGGGACGGTCAAAGTGAAAAATTTCGCTCGTTATTGGCCTCACCAAGAAGGAACAGCAGTGGAGGCTGCTTCCGCTTCTACGGCTCTAAAGGTTCTCATTACGAATCCTTTGAAAGGCGTCAAAAAATTACCTCAAAGTTATCAACCCGGCTTGAAATTGAAGGTTTACGAGAAACATCTGACGATTTTCGATGAAAAAGATGGTATCTTTCGTGCCGGCAAATCTTTGCTGCCTGATTTGAGTAAGCTCAAACCTATTTATTCTGCCGCTCAGTCGGATTTAACGGTTCCTGATGTGACCGCAA
Source organism: uncultured Verrucomicrobiales bacterium (assembly GCA_937951675.1). Taxonomy (GTDB): domain Bacteria; phylum Verrucomicrobiota; class Verrucomicrobiia; order Verrucomicrobiales; family Akkermansiaceae; genus CALFBI01. The sequence goes on along the minus strand of CALFBI010000009.1, from coordinate 111,319 downwards.
CTCTTCCGGCCAGTGAGCAGGCCAAAGGGTATTATCATTATCAAGGTCGCTTTTATGTTGAGAAAAGCGGCGTGCAGTCATTTGAGGTTTATTCTAATGCTCCCGTGCGCCTTGTAGTGGCAGACCAGGAGTTGATTAATGTGCATCAAGTCTATGGGACTTCGCTTGAAAATCGCTATGGGCAGCTGACTTTAGAGAAAGGATGGCATGAGTTTAGTCTCATTGCATGTGATCCTATGTTTTGGAAAAAATCAGCCCTTGGCCGTTACCCTTTATCAGTAAAGCTTATGGGTGAGTCAGATACTGAATATCTAGAAATCCCTGCGTCACGTTTTGCTTTTGATTCTTCAAAGGCAAGATTAGCTTCGGCTGAAAAACTAGTAACTCCTAAAACCAGCGCAGCTTTTGCTGAATCGAAGCCAGGGTTATTACTCTCATCGTATAACCGCTTTGAAGGTGAGGGAAGTGGTGGTGCGATCGAAGGAACGAAAGGAATGATTGCAGCCTTGAGTGCTGAAGGCCTTCCTAAGTCATTCTTTGAGACAAAAGGGGAGAAGCCCTATCGTCAGTCATTCGTGCAAGCAAGCCGAGAAAGTAGTGATAATACGAATCAGTTACTTGTTTACGAAGGCCAGTTTTTTGCCGATTTGCCAGGAGTTTATGAATTCAAATTAGACGGAGCTGGTGCTAACGATCTGAAGCTAGGAGGCGTTAGCGTCACTCGTAATCAGGTCGATGCTCCAGTGCTTAGCGGGAGAGTGAAACTCAAAAGTGGAATCTATGATTTACGCTTAGCGATTTCATTTAGCAATGCGAGTTGTCAGGTGAAATTCCCTGGGTCGAAAATATTTGTTCCTCTTACGGCCGGAATGACAGCCGCAGATGCTTCTCAAGAAGAGTTTTTCAATGACCAGTTGATTGCCCATCTTAATGGGGAGTTAGGAGAAGGAAACGTTGTAAAAAGCACCGGGATTGCGTCTTTGAAAGTCAGTGGTTATGGACTCGAAGAAGCTGAGGGTAAAGAAGGGACAGGGATCCAATTTTCAGGTAAAAAATCATCGATTCTGATCGATGGTCTGAAAACAAGTGAGAATGCCTTTTCTCTCAGCTTTTGGCTGAAAGCGGATAAGCTGTCAGATGTGACCGTCATTGGTTCTTCATGGGCTTCTCATCCTTCGATTCGATTGCGTTACGCTAATCTACAAGCCTCTTATTTCCGTGGCTCCGAAATTGCGATTTCAGATCTCTCCAAGAGCTCCGGCTTCAAGAAAGACGAATGGATTTACTTAACGGCGACCTTTGGGAAAAATGTGAATATTTATGCCAATGGGGAACATCTTGCTCGTGGACTCAAGACCGTTAATGAGCGCAAGGCGCACGTGACTTCAATCAAGCTTTTTGAAGGAGTCAAAGGGATTGTCGATGAAGTCAGTCTGCAGAATAAAGAACTGACTGCCAAAGACGTGGCCGAGCTCTATCGGAAGTATAAGAAGGACCAGAAGGACCAGAAGGACCAGAAGGACCAGAAGGACCAGAAGGACCAGAAGGACCAGAAGGACCAGAAGGACCAGAAGGACCAATAAATTTTCTTGTGAGTTTACTGCTGCCTCAAGGTCCAGAAAAACATTGCCACCCGGTAGGGTTCGTTTTACGAATCGGATTGGGTGTCTTTTGGCTTTATGTTGGCGGAGAGAAGTTTTTCCGGATGGAAAGCTTTATTCAAGATGTCGAGAATTACCGCTTAGTGAGTGGGGTGACTCTTTTAATGGTGGCCTATGGGGTTCCTGCACTCGAATTTGTATGCGGGTTGGCTCTGATTTGGGGGAGGAAATACCAGGCTAGCTTAGCATTAACTCTTGTCATGCTATTGATGTTTATTGCGGGAATCGCGAGTGCCTGGGCTCGAGGTTTAGAAATTCATTGCGGGTGTTTTAGCTCGCAAGCAGGGCAAACGAGTAACTACCCCTTACATCTTATTGGAAATATGGTTCTGATCGGATTGAGTCTTTTTCTCATGTTGGAAAAAGTGTTACTCAAACGCCTAAAACCGCCCGAGCAATCGTGAAATAAATAACCATCCCGGTCACATCGACAATCGTCGTGATCGCAGGGGAAGCGACGACGACAGGATCTAATTTGACTGATTTAGCCAAAAGGGGGAGTAGTCCTCCTATCACAGCCGAGGTGGTCACCTGTGCCATCATCGCCATTCCAATCGCAAGAGCAAAAAGAGGGTAGCTGAAATTTTCTGGAACGGTGGGTTTGAAGGCGGGAATCCCGAAGCTCGCAATGAAAGCCATCGTCGTGCCAAGAATAAGCCCCAAAATCACCCCTATTTTTAATTCCTTCAAAGCGACCTGAGCAAGGTCTGAAACATCGAGCTCACCGAGAGTCATGCTACGAATAATCATAGTCGAAGCCTGCCCTCCCGTATTTCCTCCAGCCGCAATGACCATCGGGAGGAAGAGCGCCAAGAGCGGAATGGTGCTCAAGGTGTGCTCAAATTCTAACATGACGTAACCTGAGGCAATTGCGAGAATTGCTAAAGTGACAAGCCAGCCCACTCGACGTGAAAAATGTTGGCGAATATTCGTGTTGAGGTAAGTGTTTTCCGAGCTATCTCCAGCAATACCGGCTACTTTCTCGAAATCTTCCGTAGATTCTTCTTCGAGAATTTCGATGGCATCATCGTGAGTAATGACTCCTAAGATCCGATTGGCTTCATCCACTACTGGGAGCACGATGAGGTCATAACGAGCGAACATTGAACCCGCTTCCTCTTGGTCGGCGGTGGCCAGAATTTGATGCTCTACAGGCACCATAATATCGCTGACAGGAGTGTCCCAGGTGGAAAAGGCGATATCTCGCATGCGTAGCTTCCCAAGGACAACACCATCATGATCAAGGACGAAGATCCGAGCAAGAGTTTCGGTGGATTCGAGATGCTCTCGTAGGATATCAAGCGCTTCTTTAACTCTTAAATCAAATCTGACTTTACCAAAATGAGTCGTCATCCGGCCCCCGGCGGTATCTTCCTCGTAGCGGAGGAGAGTTCTAGTGAGGGCTTCATCTTCGTCGGGAAGGAGAGAAAGAAGGTCCCTTTGTTCCTTATCACTCAGGTCTTGAAGGATATCAACCCGGTCATCATCGTTGAGTGCTTTGAGAAGTTGCTTGCGCTCGTTTTTGTTAAAGCGATTGAGAACTGTTGATAAAATCGTATCAGGTAATTCCGCAAAAATGTCAGCGAACCTTTCAGACCCATAAGTCTTTTGAAAAAAGATTTGTTCTTCCTCTGAAAACTCCACAAAGGCCGAAGCCAGATCGGCGTAATGAAGAGAGTCACAGATCTTTAAAATAGCACTCCCATCATTCCCTTGCACGGCCTGGCGTAGGTAGTCCAAGGATTCTTCGAGCTCTTCTGGGATCGGAGTTGTCATCTGATAGAGAGGAATTGATTATAAAATATCTTCCACAAATTCTTGCTTCTGAAAGGGTTTGAATTTCCAGGGTTCTTCACCGAGTCCGATGAAATGAGGCGAAATCTGAAGCTGCTCTTGAATCGCTGCCGCAATGCCTCCTTTTCCTGAGCCATCTAATTTGGTGATGATGAGCCCATTAAGAGGGCTCGCTTTATGAAACTCCTTGGCCTGAATGAGAGCATTACCGCCCGTGGTCGCATCCACTACAAGGTAAGTGAGGTGTGGGGCGTCGGGGTCTTGTTTACCGAGCGTTCTTCTGATTTTGGCGAGTTCCTCCATCAAGTTATGCTTGGTATGAATTCTCCCAGCGGTATCACAAATCAGGAATTGAGTTCCTTCTCCGATACATTCGAAGTGCGCAGTGTAACAGACCGAAGAGGGGTCAGCATTTGGTTTCCCTTTTGTGAAAGGAATTTCAAGACGGGTCGCCCATTCTTCGAGTTGCTCTACAGCGGCAGCTCGGAAGGTATCCGCCGCGGCGAGCCGAACTGAAAAGCCTTGATCTTGAAGATACATGGCCAGTTTAGCGCTCGAGGTTGTTTTCCCTGTTCCATTCACCCCCACGACTAAAATAATGAAAGGGTTTCCATCCTCCCGAGGCTTGAGAAGTGGGGGGTCTTCGGGAAATAAAGCAGAGATATGCTTTTTAGCGACTGATTCAATTTCTTCAGCGGTGACTTTCCGGCCTAAATCTTGGAGCTCATCGACAATCTTCATTGTCACCGGCATTCCAAGATCAGCTTTAATTAAATCTGCTTCAAGCTCATCCCAGTCGACCTCAGTGGTTTGCGCTATTTTGTTAAAGAGGTTTTTGAAGAAGCCAGCCATTGGCGAGAAGTTAGCGATCCTAGGCCGATCGGCAAAGAACTTTTCGAAATGAAGGCAAAGAAAAAGCGCCGCTCTCAAAAAAGAGAAACGGCGCTGATAAAAAAGGAAAGATCAGATGATCAAATTAGGCGCGCTTGCGGCGACCAAGGAATCCAAGTCCAGCGAGTCCAAGAAGAGCAACGCTTGATGGTTCTGGGATAGACTCAACAAGAGCTCTTACTGCAGTTTCGTCAGCAGCAGTGAATTCGAAGGTGTCACTGAGGCCATCATCATAAATAACGCCGAGGAGGGTAGCAGAATCAGTAATTTGCCAAATTCCGTCAGCATTGTTATCAGTAAGCTCAAAAGCTAAAATGGTTTGTCCTGCTGTAGCGTTATTGCCATCGGCATCTGCGAACAAAATGTAGTTGATTCCGAATACCGCACCATTAGGAATTGGTGATCCTGAAAATAATAAACCGGCTGTAGGAGCAATGAGTGATGACCCATCAAAATCATTAAAGGCTGCTGCACGAGTCTGAGCGTTGCCGCCATTCCATACAAAATTAGCCGTTCCACGAGCATCAAAACGAAAGTCAGTAAGTCGAGTTGTTGTTCCTGTTAAGAAAGCAGTCACTGGTGGGTTAGTATTTGTAGGAATTGCATTAGGGACATCGAAGTCTTCTGTGAAAACAAGAGCGCCTTGTGCTTGAGGGAGGGTGAAAGCTGTGGCAGCAGCTAAGGGTAATAATTTTTTAGTCATCTTTCAGGATATAGGATTTGGTATAGAGAATTTGATCTGATCATGAGTCCTTGGCAAGAAATAAATTCAAAAAGAAGGCTTTTTTTCATGATTGCTGTGCTGAGGTGCTTGCAAAGCGCCTGTTTCAGGGTGTTTGCCAGTTTTATTTAATAGGCGCTGCAGCTGCTTCGTGTTCTTCTTCAGCCAGTTCAAGCTCGTGCTTTTGCTTTGGAATAACTCGAATGAGCTTTGAAACAGTGGTTTCCCAATCCTCAAGAAGGGCTTTGGCATGAGCTGATCCGGTGTTTTCGAGATGTATTTCGATGAGTTTCTTAGCTTCAGCAACGTCTTGTTTGCGTGTGACAGGTAGCGGAACCACCATTTCGGGGTTCACGCGGCTTTGGAAGAGGCCGTCTTCGTTGTAAACATAGGCCGTTCCTCCCGACATTCCGGCTCCAAAGTTTTGCCCGGTGCGTCCAAGGATCGCCACGAGGCCGTTTGTCATGTATTCACAGCCGTGGTCGCCGACTCCTTCGACGACTGCGGTTGCACCAGAATTTCGAACCCCAAAGCGTTCTCCGACTCGGCCATTGGCATAGAGTTCGCCGCCGGTTGCTCCATAGAGAAGGGTGTTTCCAGCGATTGAGTTTTGTGAGGCATCGAATTGATACCCTTCGTGAGGTCGGATCGTGATTAATCCTCCTGCCATTCCTTTTCCGACATAGTCGTTGCCTTCACCAATCATATTGATTCGGATACCATCAACGAGGAAGGTTCCCATGGATTGACCTGAGGTGCCGTGGAAGGTGAGGGTAACCGTCTCACCGGCTAAGCCGTTGTCTCCATGAATCTCGGCAATACGGCCTGAGAGCCTGGTCGCCAAATTACGATCTGTATTAACCACGTCGTATGTGAAGGTGAGGGGGGCTCGGTCCGCGAGATTGCGACAAGCGTTTTCGTCACTTTCGGTTCCATTAGCTTTCGCAATGTCAGCGAGGATTTGGAGATCGAGGGATTTTTTATGAATCCCTTCGTTTCGCTCCATGAGGCGGATGCGTGGCACTTCGGACTCAGGGATTTCAGCAAAGGCCGCGGCTTCTTTAACAGTGCTCTTAAGAATGGGAGCTAAGTCGAGCGAGTTCGCTTTATCGTGATCTTTAATTTCGCGCTGCACGAGCAGTTCGGGGTGACCGATGAGGTCATCTAATTTGCGGACCCCGAGATCGGCCATGATTTGACGTGCTTCTTCCGAGACGGCATTGAAGAAGTTAATCACCATTTCAGGGGTTCCTTTGAATTTTGCTCGGAATTTAGGATCTGTCGTCGCGACTCCAACCGGGCAGTTATTTAAGTGGCATTTACGCACGTAAACACAACCCATCGCGATCATTGCGATCGTGCCGAAATTGAATTGTTCCGCTCCAAGAATAGCGGCAATCACAATATCGCGACCATTTTTAAGTCCGCCATCGGTGCGGAGAGTTACTCGCTCTCGGAGATTATTGAGGACAAGCGCTTGCTGTGTCTCGGCAACTCCAAGTTCCCAGGGGAGGCCGGCGTGCTTGGTAGAGGAGAGAGGGGAGGCTGCGGTTCCGCCATCGTGTCCCGAGACTAGAATGTTGTCAGCAGAAGCTTTTGCAACTCCTGCTGCAATCGTTCCGACTCCAACTTCGGAGACGAGTTTAACAGTGACTCTAGCACGAGGGTTGATCTCTTTAAGGTCGTGGATGAGCTGGGCGAGATCCTCAATCGAGTAAATATCATGATGAGGTGGCGGGGAAATGAGTTGAACTCCAGGCTGGGTATTTCGAAGTCGAGCAATGATTCCATTGACCTTGTGTCCGGGAAGTTGTCCGCCTTCACCAGGCTTCGCTCCTTGAGCCATCTTGATCTCAATCTCATCGCAGTTGACGAGGTAGTGAGCAGAAACACCGAAGCGGCCAGAAGCGACTTGCTTGATTGCGGAGCGGGCAAGGTCGCCATTGGCGTAAGGTTGAAAGCGACGTTTATCTTCGCCGCCTTCACCGGAATCTGATTTGGCTCCGATTCGATTCATTGCGATAGCGAGAGTTTCGTGAGCTTCAGGGGAAAGCGCCCCCATTGACATCGCGGCTGTGGTGAAACGGCGACGAATGTCTTCGATGGGCTCCACTTCGTCGAGGGGGACTGGGCCTGATGAAAGAGGTTTGAAATCGAGGACATCTCGAATGTTGATCGGGTTGCTGTCGAGGACTGCTTGCACGTAGTCGTCGTAATCCTCCGCCTTACCGTTTTTGACGTAAGTGTGGAAGTTTTTGATGACATCGGTGGTTAAGGCGTGTCGCTCGCCAGATTTTCGGTAGCGATTGTAGCCAGGGTCTCCAAGATTGAGGGTTTGCCCTGCTTCCACCTTTGTTTCGAATGCAGAGCGGTGGCGGATGACGGATTCTTCCGCAATCGCTTCAAAGCCTACTCCTCCAATGCGGGAAGCGGTGCCGGTGAAGCACAAGTCCATCACTTCTTGGCCAATACCAACTGCTTCAAAAATTTGGGCGCCTTGGTAAGAATTGAGAACACTGATCCCCATTTTAGACATGATCTTGAGGAGTCCTTTCTCAAGCGCTTTCCGGTAATTTGCCATGGCCTTCTCGGCGGTCATGTCGTCACCAAGTTTCTTCTTGTTATCGGAGGCGACCACTTGGCGCACGGTGGCATAGCCAAGGTAAGGGCAGACCGCGGTGCCGCCGAAGCCAAAGAGAGTCGCAAGTTGGTGTGTGTCGCGAACTTCGCCAGTTTCAATCACGAGAGAGGCGCGCATTCTTTTGCGGACACGCACGAGGTGGTGGTGAATCGCTCCTGTGATGATAAGAGCAGGAATAGGGATACGAGAGGGAGAGGTGGCGCGGTCGGAAAGGATTAAAATTTTGATACCGGCGTCGACTGCGGCTTCTGCTTCTTCGCAGAGTGCTTTAATGGCGGCCTTCATTCCGGTGGCTCCTAGTGTTGCGTCCCAAGTGCCGTCAAGAGTTTGGCTGGTGAAGCCGTGATCTTCCATCTGTTTGATTTTTTCGAGCTCCTGTTCGAAAAGAATCGCGGATTCAAGATTGAGAACTTTCGCGTGTTCTGGAGTCTCGTCGAGAAAGTTACGCTCCATTCCGAGACCAGCTGAAAGACTCATGACAGCCCACTCCCGAATCGGGTCAATCGGCGGATTTGTGACCTGTGCGAATAATTGCTTAAAGTAGGTATAAATAAGCCTAGGGTATTTAGAAAGAACGGCTAACGGGATATCGTCTCCCATTGAAAATACCGCTTCCTGGGCTCCTTTGATCATTGGAGGGAAGACCATGTCAAGCTCCTCTGCAGTGATGCCATGAGTGACTTGTTGGCGAGAAAGTTCGACCGTTTCGAAATCTTCAGAAGGGGTGTGTGGCTCAGGAGAGACGTATTTTCGAAGTGGGATCTGATTTTGGTCAACCCAAGTTCGGTAGGGTTTTTGACTGGCTAATTCTTCGCGGATTTCTTGGTTATATTTGAGCTCACCAGTGACAGTGTTTGCAGAAAGCATCTGCCCTGGTCCTAAGCGTCCGCGGCGAATGATTTGATTATCTGGGAGTTTCACAGCCCCTGATTCGGAGCCAATATAGAGGAGGCCACTTTCCGTTAAAGTGAAGCGAGAGGGGCGGAGGCCATTACGGTCAAGAGACGCGCAAACTTTGGTTCCGTCTGTGAACACGAGTCCTGCAGGGCCATCCCAAGGTTCTGCGAAAGAGCGGATGTATTGGTAGAAAGCGCGGACCCCGTCAGAGAGTTCTTGGTCGTGACGATAAGCAGGAGGCACGAGCATCGACATCGCATGCTCAAGAGAGCGTCCAGAGAGAACGAGGAGTTCAAGAACATGATCGAGAGAGGCAGAATCAGATTCAGAGTTGCTGAGAAGGTCACGAAGAAGGTGAACATCATCTCCCCAGAGTTCTGATTCGAAGAGTTCTTCACGGGACCGGATCCAATTCCGGTTTCCTTTCACAGTGTTGATTTCACCATTATGGCACATCATCCGGAATGGTTGGCCGAGTGGCCAAGCAGGGAAGGTGTTCGTGGAGAAACGTTGATGATAGAGAGAAATATTGGTGGTGAAGTCCGAGTCTTGGAGATCGGAGTAGAAAGCGCGGAGCGTGGTCGGCATTGCGAGCGCTTTATAACCAATCAAACGACTTGAGAATGTCGGCATGTAGAACTCATCAACGTTGATGAATTCTTTTTCGATTTCACGACGGCAAAGATAGAGTTGGCGCTCAAACTGATCAGGGTCAAGATTGAGAGGGCGTTCCATGACCGCATTCCAAATTGAGGGGCAAGTCCGTTGCGCAAGTTTGCCGAGCTCTTCGATATTGACTGGGGTTTCGCGCCATCCAATGAACGTGATGCCACGTTTGGAGAGAACGGATTCAGAGAAAGATTTAATTTGTTGCTGTGCGGCGGTGTCTTTAGCTGGAAAGAAAAAGACACCAACGGCGAGATCATCAGCGTTTTTGGGGTCATGTCCGAGCGCTTGAGCGGCTTTGACGTAAATTTTACGAGGGATCTGGCTGAGAATCCCTGATCCGTCACCAGTCTTCATGTCAGCATCAACCGCGCCACGGTGAGTCATGTTACCAACAGAACAGAGAGCGTAATCGAGAACGTTATATGACTTCTCTCCTCCGAGTTGAACGATGGCGCCCATTCCGCAGTTATCTCGTTCGTTACGAAGACTGTGGAGTGATCCGGTTGAATCAGGAGTCAGTGGGTGATAGACAGATTTCATAGAAAAGTGTGCGTTGTGAAATGGTTTTGGGATTCAATTCCATCTCTCTTACAATAAGACTTAGCACTTCTTTGAGCTAAGTCTAAATGGGAGGGAAATAAAAGGCATCTTCCTTAAATTGCCAAGCCTGAAATGGTTCATTCTTCTAAAAGATCACTCTTGAGAGACTTTGGGAGGAAGTCGGATCGGTTTAACGGAGTCGATCAGGATGACTTGAAACCTTTTCTTAGCGCTTTGGAAGAAGGGAATACTGGTGCCAAAATCTGACCTCCGGAAAGGAGGCCTGTTTCCAGTGCATGAAGATTTCTTGTCAGCCCTTTTTCTAAGGGGAATCAGTAGGTATCGAGAACAGCGTTAGAAATAAAGCCTTGCTCGAATAAAAATTGATTAATGCAGCGAAGACTCATTTCGTAATGCTCTCGATTCGAATTATAATTAAAAAAGGTGTGCCCAACACCATGAAAGTCGACAAAGGTCACTTTGTTTTTTTTGCGTCGATAGAGTTTGGCAAACTTCTCGGCCGTTTCAAATGAGAGAAGGCGGTCTTCTGTCGCGTGAAGCATCAATAAAGGGGGGCGTCCTTTACTAATCGAATGAAGGGGGCTTACTTTTTTGGCTTCCTTAAGGCTTGGGAAATATGAGGCTCCCCAGCCGGTCTTTGGAGTCGTGTCGCAGAGAGAACTCATGCAAATGATCGCTCGGACGTTTTTCAGCCACTTTGATTCTTGAAGTTGCTGGGATAGGAGAGGGTAGGTTCCTGCCGCGACGCCAAGAAGAATGATGTTTTCGAAATCAATTCTTTGACTAGCTGGGTGTCCCTGTAGAGCTTCGAGGAAAGCAGAAATGGATAAGAGGAGATCGTTCGGGTGCCAATCAGGAGAGCTTTCAGCCGGAAGAGGGTATTCGATCGATGCGGAGGCAAGTCCAAGGTGATTAAAATGATGCCCGTAAGGAATGAGCTGAGTGATGAGACGCTTCTCCCAAAGAGACCCATGTAGAGTGATGACAAAAGGTTTACGAGCATCACCATGCTCCGGGCTAGGTTCTAATAAATACCCCTGGAGAACTTCGTTTTTGGCGTTAAATGGAATGGCAGTCGTATTTTCCAAGAGTTTTGATTCAGTCTCTTGGAAGGAAAGATTCGGTCGCATAGGCATCGTGGTGGGCGGCATCATAACGAGCAAAGAAAGGGTGGCGACGAAAAAGATTGTCAGAGATTCGTCTTAATAGTCCATTAAAGGCGCTATGAAGACCCTAATTGTTTCGTTTTTGATCTTTCCGATATTACTCGCAAGGCTTGCTGCTGAGGCTCCTATTAACACAGCGCTCACCAACCAGCTCCATCAAACTTATGAAAACTGGAGGCAAGCGGTGATGACAAAAGATTCTAAATTATGGAGTCAGGTCACCTTTTCGAATCGTAAAATATCGATTCAAAATCGTATTCTTTCTGAGAAAAAAGATTTTCCGGGAGCCGTTTTTGAGCTTCCTACCGCGCCACCTTCGACGCAAGGGCTTAAGGTCATTTCCGTAAACGCTAGTTCGGTTAATGCTAAGATCGCCTATTATGGAACTATCGACTTTGGGGTGGGAGGGGCCCCGACCAAAAACATTATGCTACTTAGTTTCTATCAAGAGCGTGGTGCTTGGAAATATGATTCAGCAGAATTTGTAAATTTATCTCGATTGCCAGAGGTTCGAGAGCAACTCGACGCTGGAGACTATCAATACTGTAAAAGTCCTGACTTTAAAGCATCTAACGTGAAGCCAAAAGTATCAGTAGTGATTCAAAAACCAGCCAAATATATTGCAAAAGTTTACGTGTTTTGTCCGGGACGAGAAGTCGATGTGCAGGTGAATCGAAAAAGCCGCCATAACTTCAAAAACGCTAAACGAGCTGAGATCGTGATTGGAGGCGTGTCGGATCAAAAGAATACGGTTGAATACAAGATCAAAGCGATGGAAGGGGGCACGGGGAAAGAGGCGATGACGGTGCGAGTGTATCTCTTTTCGGAAATCAAAGGGATTAAGCCGATTAAAGTTTGGGAGTATCAGGTCGAGGCTGGCGTAGAGGCAAAAGATTCAGGGCAGGGAGCGTTTGAGATGACTCAAGAATTGAAATTGAAACTTTTGGGGAGAAAATAAAAGTAAGTGGGCATGGTCCTCGGTAAGGAAAAGGAAGCTTTTTGAATTTGCTAGAGGTTGGCTTCTATTGACAGAAAAACAAATGGCTTACAGTTTAACGTCATGAAAGATGATGAAGGTCTTTGCCAGTTGAGTCCTTTAAATGACTCGCATGAAGCCTTGGGGGGGAAACTTGCTCCTTTCGCGGGTTGGATGATGCCAGTGCAATACACTTCGATGATATCGGAGCACGAAGCCGTGCGTAAAGATGTGGGAGTGTTTGATATTTCTCACATGGGGCAGTTTTTTATTTCGGGGCCGCAGGCGAAACCTTTCTTGAATATTATTACGACAAATAACGTTTTTAAGCTCAAAGAAGGTGGCGGTCAGTATTCCATGATACTCAATGAAGAGGGAGGTGTTATTGACGACCTTATTCTTTATCGAACAGGAAAGGAAGAATACCTATTAGTCGTTAATGCCTCGAAGGTCAAAGAGGTGTCAAAATGGATCCGTTCACAAATGGTCGAGGATGTGTTCATTGATGACCGAAGTGCGATGATGGCTGGGATGGCGGTCCAGGGACCCCGTTCTCCAGAGGTGTTTTCACGCTTGTTTTTAGGGCGGACTCTTCCTGCTAGGAATGGAGTTGAGCAATTTGATTACGAAGGCGACGCTCTCATCGTCTGCCGCACTGGATATACCGGAGAAGACGGATTTGAGCTTTTCTGTCGAAAGGAAAATGCGCGTTACTATTTTGAAAATTTTGTGAATGGAGGAGTGAAGCCCTGTGGTTTAGGGGCTCGAGATAGTTTGCGCTTGGAGGTGGGATACCCTCTGAATGGATCCGATTTACTTCCTGACCGGACCCCCCTGGAGGCAGGATTAGGTTTTTTCGTGGATTTCGATAAGGGTCCTTTTGTAGGCGAAGATGAGCTTCGGAAGCAAAAGCTACATGGGCTAAAGTATCGGCTGACTGCGATTCAGTATGATGGGAAAGGGGCTCCTCCTCGTGCTGGTTATGAGGTGTGTAATCTTGAAGAGAAAAAGGTCTCCGAGCTGACCAGTGGGGTGCTTTCTCCTTCCCTTAAAATAGGAATAGGTCTTGCGTATATGCCAGAAGCTTATCGAAGCATAGGGACTGAGCTTCTCATCAATGTTCGAGGGAGGTATTTTGCTGCAAAAGTCGTGAAAAAACCTTTCTACAAAGGGTGAACACAGGCAATCTTGAGCTCTTAATTTTTTGATCAAGAACATGTCGCTACTAACAGATTTCTTTTACACGACCGACCATGAATGGGTGAAGATTGATGGAGAAGTCGCCACCGTTGGAATCACGAATCATGCTCAAGAGGAGCTTACAGATATTGTTTTTGTAGAGCTGCCCGAAGTGGGGACCAATTACACTTCTGGAGATCCTTGCGCTGTCGTTGAATCGGTGAAAGTGGCCAGTGATATTTATACGCCGGTTTCAGGTGAGATCGTGGAAGTGAATGATCAATTAACTGATGAGCCGGCCTTGATTAATACAGACCCACATGGAGAAGGGTGGATTTTTAAATTAAAACTCAGCGCGATTGAGGAAATCGATCACCTCATGAAAAGTGAGGCTTATAAAGAATTTACCGGGTCTTAAGGAGGCCGTTTGTTCTGCTCCGTATGGAAGCGCTTCGATCAATGTTATTTCGTGGATGTATATCCGAATGATGGGAGCGCAAGGGCTCAAACATGCCACTGAAATCGCCATTTTAAATGCAAACTACATTGCGAATCGTTTGAAGGATTTTTATCCGATTTTATTTACTGGGCGAGGAGGTCTCGTCGCGCATGAATGTATTATTGATGTGCGAGCCTTGACCGAGAAGTCAGGAGTCACGGTGGAAGATGTCGCGAAACGACTTACGGATTATGGTTACCATTCTCCAACGATGAGCTGGCCAGTGGCTGGAACTTTGATGATCGAGCCTACAGAATCGGAATCGAAAGCTGAGCTGGATCGTTTTGTGAGGCCATGATTTCAATTCATGGCGAGATTCAAGAAATCATTGAGGGAGAGGCCAATGAGCTTGATAATGTTCTTAAAAACGCTCCACATCCTGCTCATGCCGTGATTTCGGATCAGTGGGATCATTGTTATTCGCGGGAAAAGGCGGTCTACCCGTTAGAGTCACTGCGCGCTCATAAATTTTGGCCCTCGATCGGACGGATTGACAATGTGCATGGTGACCGTAATCTTGTGTGCACCTGTGAGTCAGTCAGTTTTTATGAATCTAAATAATCCTTTACGCTCTTCCCTTTCTGAGATCGATTGGTCTAATTGGAAGCCCGGAATGCGTGCGACCTTGATTTTTATCATGAGAGAAGATGAAGTTCTTCTGATTGAGAAAAAGACAGGCCTCGGAGCCGGTAAAATCAATGGGCCAGGAGGGAAAATTGAACTAGGAGAAACACCGCGAGAAGCGATTATCCGGGAGACGCAAGAGGAAGTAGGGCTCACTCCTCACAACCCGCGTGAGGTGGGAGAGCTTTTCTTTATCATGTCAGATGGTCCCGATATTCACTGTGTGGTGTATACGGCTACCGAGTTCGAAGGAGAAATGGGAGAGTCCATCGAAGCACTCCCTTTCTGGGAAAAAGTCGCAAAAGTTCCTTATGATAAGATGTGGGAGGATGATCAGTATTGGCTTCCTCAAGTGCTAGAAGGGCACTCTTTTGTGGGCCAATTTGCCTTTGATGGTGAAAAGATGCTTGATCGTAAAGTGGTGTTTGATCAGATCCAGGGATGAAATTTTATGGATACAAAGCCTGCGGCTCCTGTCAAAAGGCTCAAAAATGGTTAGGAGCTCAATCGATTCCTTTTCAGGAAATGGCGATTCGAGAGACTCCGCCGACACTTGAGGAATTGGAGGAAGCTCTTGCGCAAGGGTATCCTTTGAAAAAACTTTTTAATACTTCAGGGAAAGATTACCGCGAACAAAAACTTTCCAGTCAACTTGAGACAATGAATGAGCAAGCCGCCTTGAAGCTCTTGTTAGCGAATGGGAATCTGGTGAAGCGTCCTTTCGCGATTTCAAAGCAGGGAAAGGTGTTGATAGGATTTAATGAAAAGGTCTGGGAAGAGGCCCTCGTTTTATGAAAAGAGACTCGTTTCTTTTTGAAAAACTCTGATAAACTTTCTTTTTACTATAATTTTTTATGTTACCGGAACTCGCACAACAAATTTTTCTAGGGCTCCTTGTGATCACGGTCTTTTTGGCTTTTGTGAAAGAGTGGGTTTCGGTGGAGATTGTTGCGATCGGGGCGCTGTTCGTTTGTATGGCGTTCGGGATTCTCCCCATCTCGACAAATGATCCTGAGTTGATGAGGTTTAATGGCCTGGGGGTCTTTGGGCATCCCGCTCCCATCACGGTCGCGTGTATGTTTATTTTGAGTGCGGCTTTGGACCGGACTGGAGTGATCGATATCTTAGGGGAGTGGTTCGAGGAAAATGCGGCGACGAGTCAGATTAAGTTACTTGTCATTTTGATTTTGGTAGTGGCGTTGCTCTCAGGCTTTATGAATAACACCCCGGTGGTGGTTGTGTTCATGCCGATTGTCATGAGAATTTGCCGAAATAAAGATTGGAAGGCATCAAAGTTTCTCATTCCACTCAGTTACGCTGCAATTGTCGGGGGAACGGTGACGATTATCGGAACCTCAACGAATTTATTAGCTTCGGGGATCGCAGAACAGCAGGGGATGAAGCCCTTTACGATGTTCGAGATTTCCAAGCTGGGCATTATTTTCGTGGTGATCACCTTTGTTTACCTTCTAACCTTAGGCCGGAAGCTTGTTCCAGAAAGAGTCACCTTAGCCTCACTGATAGACACTGAGAGTTCCCGCGAGTTTATCACCCATGCTTTTATTGGAGAGGATTCTGAATTAGTTGGGGAAAAGCTTACTGATACGCCTCTGGGTAAGATGAAGAAAGCTCGTATTATTGAGATTCGACGTGATGGGCTACGTGTTCGAACACCATTATCAGAGTTAGTTTTTGAGAAAGGTGATGAGCTTGTGTTTAAAGGAGATCTTACCGCCTTAATGGGGGTGACTCATACAGACGGGATTGACATCCGAGGAGAAAAGGAGCTCGGCCTCGAAGGACTTCGCACCGAATCTGCCATTTTAATGGAGGGCATCATCGGACAAGATTCAGCCTTGGTAGGGAAAAGCCTCAAGGAATTACAATTTCGCCAAAGGTATGGCGTTTTGATTCTGGCGGTGCATCGTCGTGGTAAAAACTTACGGGACCGGTTTGAGGACGAAAAACTGGCGTTTGGAGATACCCTGTTAGTTCAAGGGCCTCGTGAAAAAATGAAACGACTTTTTGAGATGAAAGATTTTATCAATCTAAGCCAAACTAAAGTGAACGCACAACCACGCCCGAAGAAGGCTCCGATTGCAGTCGGGGCACTTTTACTGTTTATTCTTTTAGGGGCGTTAGGGGGATTTGGAGTGATTCCTCCTATTCCTGTTGTGACAGTTGCGATGGGGGCAAGCTTGATTGTTTTGGTGACTGGCTGCCTGACGCCTAAAGAGGCCTATGATGCGATTGAGTGGAAAGTGCTCTTTCTTATTTTTGGGATGTTAGGGTTGGGTCTAGCGATCGAGAAATCAGGTCTTGCCGCGAATCTAGCGAGTGCTGTGACGGGTCTTCTAGAGGGAGTAGACGACCGTATTGTTATTGCGGTTTTTTATCTGATGGCAGCTATCATGACTGAAATTATTAGTAACAATGCAGTGGCAGCCTTGTTGACTCCTTTAGCTATTTTTGTGGGGCAGCAAATGGGCTTTGACCCTAGAGGTCTAGTGATTGCGGTCATGTTTGGCTCATCAGCCAGTTTTCTAACTCCGATTGGTTATCAGACCAATACCTTTGTCTATGGGGCAGGAGGGTATCATTTCAAAGACTTCTTCCGAGTAGGAGCTCCTCTTTCCTTTATTCTCTGGATCATCGCTTCTTACTTGATCCCGCTCTGGTGGCCTCTTGCTAGTTGAAGGCTATTAAAAAAACCTTTCATCCTCCTTCCGGGAGAGTAGGTAGAAAGCCAAGGAGCATCTGATACCGTGCCACATTAAAATCGGTTTTTTCTTCTGCCATGCGATCAGTTTCATCAATGAGGCAGAGTGCAATCATTTGTCTGGCCTCTTCCTCAGAGATTCCTTCTTTGGAAATAAGACGCTCATAGTTTTCACGCACATAAGGAGTATCTGGTGAAGCGAGTTGCTGTTCGACAGCTGGGAGAAGTTGATTAATGAGTGGGTTCATGGAATGAGGAGAGGGTCGGGAATCGGCGGGCGGTTTGCTTGAAGCGCATCGCTGGCTTCTTGGAGTTTTTCTTTTACGGAGTGACTCCAGGGAGTAAAGGCTTCTGGGAGAGGCGCGCAGAATGTCATCATTTCTCCCGAGTTCGGGTGCCGGATCTTTAAATGCCAAGCATGTAAGTAGAGACGCTCCGTAGGCCGGGGGTCTTGGCTGCGCTTGGAGTAAATAGGGTCTCCCATGATACAGGCTTTGAGGCTGGCGAGGTGCACTCGGATTTGGTGTGTCCGGCCTGTATGAATATGGCAAAGGACTAATGCGGCCCCGTCTTCGGTTAAATGTAAGGTTTCGATATCGGTGACGGCGGACTTTCCTTGCGGTTCCGGTAAAACGGCCATTTTTTGGCGATTGATTGGATGTCGGCCGATTTGATTCTGAATCCGGCCTCGTGCTGGGACGGGAGTTTTTTGGGTGACCGCAAGATACAGTTTTGTGGTTTGTCGCTCTGAAAACTGCGAGACCAGGTGTTGATGGGCGGCATCAGCCTTGGCGACAACAATGGCTCCGGAAGTGTCTTTATCTAGTCGATGCACGATCCCTGGTCGGTCTTCGCCTCCGATCGGGGCAAGTTGCCCTTTGCAGTGGTGAAGAAGAGCGTGCACGAGAGTTCCGGTTTGGTTTCCTGCGGCGGGATGCACGACCATCCCTCCTGTTTTATTGATGACGATGAGATGGTCATCCTCATAGAGGACTTCGAGAGGAATGTTTTCAGGTTGAAGTTCCAGTGATGGAGGAGGGGGAATATGAATCGAGATTTCATCGCCCTCTTGCACCGTTTGTTTGGGCTTTACCGTTCTCGTATTGAGAGTGATCTCCCCAGCTTTGATGAGGACTTGAATTTGTGAACGGGTCAATTCGGGAAGCTTTGCTACCAAGTAAGCATCAAGGCGTTCTCCTTGAGCTTCGTTCACAACTAAATTCATTGCCTTATTGAGCCTTAGGAATCTCGTTTTGACAAACCGTTTTCTGGTCTCGTGCGGCTTAATTACTCATTGGAGGAGATTTTCAATGAATGGTAGATGTGACTAGACATCATGATCTCTTTTTCGAAAGGATGAACAAATAGAAGTGACTTTAACGCTCAAGAGACGATGTCAAAAGACGATGATTCAACAAAACCGGAAGACTTTCAAAAGTCTTTGAACGATTTATTTAAGCAACTCGGGAATGCGAATTTTAGTTTCCCTGAGGTGCCAGGAGGAGATGTGGCGGCTCCAGAAGAGAAAGCTCCAGTAGAATCAGAGAGCTCTCATCTCGAGATTTTTGATTTCGATTACCAACCTCGAGATATTAAAGCGTATCTTGATCGCTTTGTGATTCGGCAAGATGATGCGAAGAAGGCTCTTTCTATTGCGGTTTGTGATCATTATAATCATGCCAAATATTTACGATCGGTGCAGGAAGAAGACGGCTCCTTACCTCGTGGGGTGGAGTTCCAAAAGCAGAACGTGATTGTGGTGGGGCCGACTGGGGTCGGAAAGACCTATTTAATCAAGCATATCGCGGAGCTCATTGGGGTTCCTTTCGTGAAAGCTGATGCGACGAAGTTCTCCGAGACGGGCTATGTAGGGGGTGATGTTGATGACCTGGTGCGCGAGTTAGTGCAGAGAGCGAATGGTGATGTCGAGCTCGCCGAATTTGGAATCGTTTACATTGATGAGGTCGACAAATTAGCGTCTAAGGGTGGGATGATCGGGCGGGACGTCAGCGGGAGAGGGGTGCAGACCACTTTGCTTAAGTTGATGGAAGAGACGGAGGTTCCGCTCAGTAATCCCTCCGATATGAAAAGCCAGATGAAGGCGATGATGGAGATGCAGATGGGAGGGGCTTCCCAGTCTAAGCAAAAAGACACCATCAATACGCGGCACATTTTATTCATTGTGAGCGGAGCTTTTTCAGGACTCGATGAGGTGATTCGTAAGCGCTCAGAGGCTTCACAGATAGGGTTTACCGCGGTGAAAAAACAATCCGGCTATGATGAGGAGGTTTATCGACAGGTGATGACACAGGACTTTATCGACTATGGGTTTGAGGCCGAATTTGTAGGCCGCCTTCCGGTAAGAGTGGTATGCGAGACGTTGAAGGCGAAAGACCTCGCTAATATTCTAAAGTATTCGGAAGGGACTCTTTTGAAGCAGTATGAACGTGAGTTTGAAGCCTACGGGATTAAGGTGACTTTTACCGATGATGCGATCGAATATATTGCGGAATTAGCAGAGAAGGAGGGCACTGGGGCGCGAGCTTTGATGACGGTGATGGAAGGCCTTTTACGGGATTTCAAATTTGAGCTGCCAGGAACGAGTGTGACAGAGCTTGTGATTGATCAGAAGTTGTTTATAGATCGCGAAAAGTCACTTGAGCACTATCGAAAACTCGGGCAGAAAGTAGATGTCGAGAAAGTGCGAGATTCAGTAGGGGCTTTTTGCCGCAGGTTTAAAAAGGATCATTCGATTACGATTTCTTTTGATGATGAAGCACTTGCCGCTTTACTTGATAAAGCGGGCGAACAAGGTCGGAATGTGCTTCAGATTTGCCGTCAATTTTTCAATGAATACCAATTTGGCCTAAAACTCGTCGAGAGTAATACGGGTGAAAATCAATTTGTCTTACCGGCAAAAGCGGTTCATGCTCCACAGCGTTATCTTAGTGAACTCGTCGTCGCTTCTTACAAGCAGGGTGATGATGAGGCTGAGAATGTGAAACCATCATGACGATTCAAAGCCATCCCGTAGTGATAAAAACAGTGATCGCCTTTTTAGGGTGGTTGATTGTTTTTGTGGCAGAGCTCCAAGGAGTGTTTGCTCCTTTGGTGTTGAAGGTTGAGCTTTGGCTTCAGTCTCTTGGCATCGGGGCGGTGACGCCATTAACAGTATTCCCGGAACGTTTTTTCTATCTGCTCGCGCTCGCGGTCATGTTTGGAGTGAGTTTTGTGGCGGCCAGTGATGCTAGTTTTCTTTCTAAATTAGGGGTCGCGGTTTTTACTGGAATGGTGACTTTTTTTGGTGTGTTTGTCGCCGCTTTGTGGGGGAGCTTACTGGTGCCTTTTTCTTGGGTTCTGGGTGGAGGATGTTGTGCGGCATGTGTCTTTTTGATGGAACAATGGCAAAAACATCATCAAGAGGGGTCATCTCAGGGAGGTGATGAGGATAATGTGATTCACTTGAATCGAGTCGAGCCGATCGTGACTCAAGAGAGAAAGGTGTCTCAGGAGGAATCATGAAACGTTTTAGTTATCCCAAGGGGGTCATTTCTTTAGTTGATGAGTTAAAGAGTCTTCCTGGAATTGGGCCGCGGAGTGCAGAGCGAGTGGCGATCTGGTTGTTACAACACCCTAAGTCGAATTTACCTCTTTTGGGGGAACGTCTTGCCGAGGCTAAGTCTGAGATCGGGACTTGTAAAACATGCGGCTTTTTTACGCATTTAGAAGAGTGTGAAATCTGTGAGCAAATAGGACGTGAAAGCTCGCAAATCTGTGTAGTGGAGCAGCCAATGAATGTGATTCCTCTTGAGCGATCAGGAATTTTTCACGGGGTTTACCATTGCCTGGGAGGAAAGCTTTCCCCGCTTGATGGCGTGGGGCCGGAAGATCTTCGCATCGCGCCGTTATTGCGTCGGGTTCAAGCGGGTAATGAAGTGGTTCTTGCTCTCAGTGTTGACGTCGAAGGAGAGGCCACTTCTAATTATTTAGCTGAAATTTTACAAGAACGCGGTTGTTCCGTGACTCAGTTAGCACAAGGGCTTCCCGCTGGAGGGGGACTTGAACATGCTGATGACCTAACATTAAAGAGAGCTTTTGAAGGACGGAACCCTGTCAAGTAAACGTTTGTTTAAATCACGCAATCAAAACGGTTGTTTAGCAGAGAGGTTCTTTGTTGCTTGCATTTGCAGCTCAGACTCAGTAAGAACCCTGCCCCTTCGCGGTAACCCTTTATGGGGAAGGGGTAATAACGCATGAACTTATCAGACTTTTTGTCAGAAGAGCGAATCATTCCATCTTTGAATGCTTCTGAAAGTTGGGCTTGTCTTGTCGAGATGGTAGATCATCTCATCGAGCGCGGTTTGATGACAGAGGAATCTAAAAATTGCGTTCTAGAAGAGCTCAAAGAGCGGGAGGACCAAGTCAGCACCGGTATCGGAAGAGGGGTTGCCATTCCTCACGTCTACTGTGAGAAAATCGAGAAGACAGTAGCTGTTTTTGCAAAATCATCGGAAGGCGTTGATTTTGATTCTTTGGATGATTCTCCCGTTCATTATGTGATTCTATTTCTTGTTCCGAAGGATCAGCAACAGCAGCACCTTTTGACTTTGGCTGAAGTGGCCCGCTTATTTAAAAGCGCTGAAATGAGGAATCAGCTCGATGTGGCTGAATCGCGTGAAGAACTTCTTGCGGTGCTTAGGGGTGCTACGGCAAGCTCCGCGGCGTAATGGCAACATCATCGATGGAAATAACGATTCTTGAAGCGTTTCGGCTACGAGTTGAAAAAGCGCTTCTCTCGCTCAGTTTAGACCTTCCAGAAGGTTTCTTGGTGCAAGTAAGTCAATCAGCAGATTTACGCTTTGGTGATTATCAGTCCAATAGCGCCATGGTGCTTGCAAAACGCCTGAAGCAGAACCCAAGAGCTTTGGCTGAAAAGCTTGTGGAGCAAATCGAGATTTCAGACCTTGGGGAGCTCAGTATTGCAGGTCCTGGATTTCTGAACTTGAAGATCTCGTCTTCATTTTGGGCTTCTCGCATGCAGTGGCTTCTTACCGATCCGAAACTAGGCGTGATGGCTCCGAAGTCTCCGGAAATGATTGTCTTAGACTTTTCAGCTCCGAATGTCGCAAAACCGATGCATGTGGGCCATATCCGCTCGACCATTATTGGTGATTGCTTAGGGCGGGTAGCTCGTTTCCTTGGACATGAAGTCAAGACTGATAACCATATTGGAGATTGGGGCACTCAATTTGGGATGGTGATCTGGGGATGGAAGAATCTTCTGGATCAAGAAGCTCTGGCTGAAGAACCTCTTTCTGAGCTTTTACGTATTTACCGCTCTGTAAACGCGAAGTGTAAAGACGATGAAGAAATTAAAAACGCTTGTCGGGAAGAATTAGTCAAACTGCAGGGTGGTGATTCTGAAAATACTGCGATCTGGGACCAATGTGTGGAGGTTTCCAAGGTCGGATTACAAAAGATTTATACATGGTTGGAGGTCGATTTCGATCATTGGCATGGAGAGAGTTATTATAATGATCGTCTTCCAGCGGTCGTGAAGAGCTTAGAAGATACAGGGCAGGCAAGAGAAAGTGACGGAGCGATCTGCGTGTTTACTTCAGGAGAACTGGCCCCCGAAAAGGATCCTTTTCAAATTAACCGAGATGGAGAGTGGCGGGATAATCCAATGATCGTGCGAAAGCAGGATGGAGCTTTCAACTACGCGACGACTGATATCGCGACGGTTGATTACCGAGTGGAAGAATGGAAGGCTGAGAAAATTCTCTATGTGGTCGATGCTCGTCAGAGTCTACACTTTCAACAATTATTTGATGTGGCACGTCGCCGGGGAATCAGTGCGACCCTCGAGCATGTCTCTTTCGGCACGATCCTAGGTGAAAATCGGAAGCCTCTTAAAACTCGTGATGGGGACCTTCCGCAACTCGAAGATGTTCTTCGTGATGCGGTGGCAGCCGCACGCCAAGTGTTAGAGCAGAAGAGCGGTCATTTACCTGAGCAGGAGAAAGAAGAATTGGCCGAGACGATAGGCCTGGGTTCTGTTAAATTCACGGAGTTGTCTCACCACCGAACCTCTGATTATATCTTCGACTTAGAGAAGATGGTTGCCCTTGAAGGCGATACCGCTCCTTATCTTCAATACAGTTATGTGCGGGTTCGTTCTATTTTTAGAAAGCTTGAGCAGCTTCCTTCATTCGATCAAATTTCTCTTTCGTTGCGAGAGGATGAGGAAATTCATCTCAGTCGTATTTTGGCTCGATTTGCGGAAGACCTCCCAGTGGTATTAGATGATTATCGCCCTAACCTTTTAGCAACTTATCTCCTAGATTTGGCAAAAGCTTTCCACTCTTTCTTCGAAGCTTGTCCGGTTTTGAAATCGGAAGGTGAAGTAAGGGATTCTCGGGTGGCATTGTGCGAGTTGACGGCGCGTGTTTTAAAACAAGGATTAAGTCTCTTGGGTATTAAAGTTCCAGAACGTATGTAAGTCTTACTAGTAGAATGTGTTAAGAAAAAGAGTTCAGGATTCTAGGAAACAACGGTTGTGCTTTTCTAAACTCTCTCGCTAGAATACTTAGAACTTAGCACGGATTACCCTCCTTTATGCCAGCCTCTACTTATCAAACGCCTCTTTACGTCATTGGACATAAGAACCCGGATACGGACGCCATTTGTTCAGCCATTGGAGAAGCGAACCTCCTTCAACAAATGGGAGGTGATGCCATTCCTGCGAGGTGCGGGGAGTTACCAGAGCGCACGGTTTGGGTGTTGAAACAAGCTGGGATAGAGCCTCCTCTCTTAATCGAAGATGTTCGGATTCAAGCCGGCCAAATGGCGCGCCGCGATGTCGTAGCTGTTCATCCAGAAGATACCTTTCTCGTGGCATATCGTCGGATGTTGGCGAGCGGAGTTCGTTCCGTTCCCGTGATTGATAATGAGGGGTCTATTTTAGGGATTCTTCGTTTTTTAGATTTATTACAACTTCTTCTCCCCCCTGAAACAGAAGGTCTAGCCGTGCGAACTGTAGTCGCTTCACTCCAGAAAATTGCGACGACTTTAGAATCTGATGTGAATGGTTGTAAGGAAGCTTGTGATACGGATCACGAAGAGGAGCTTCATATGCTGGTAGGAGCTTCTTCGGAAGAAACAGTGCAGCGCCGTCTTCAAAAGGCCAAAGAGCAGGGGATTGTAAAAAAATACATCGTCATCTGTGGTGACCGTCCGGTAGTGCACCAGAAAGCGATTTCTTTCGGAGTGCGCGCTCTCATTGTTACGGGAGGCTTTGAGGTTGATTCAGAGTTGCTGGAGGAAGCTCGTGCTAAAGGGGTTGTGGTTCTTCGTTGTGTCAGTGATACCGCAAGCACCGCAAAGCTGATTCGTTGTTCTCGTCTGGTGCGGAATGCGATCGCAGGGCAAAATCTTCCGATTTTAGTAGATGCTAATGAACCCACCTCGAGCTTAAAAAAACGAGTGGCTTCATTAAGCCAAGAAATTTTCCCAGTCGTGAAGCCTGGCACTCAATCTCTAATAGGAGTGCTTTCGAAGTCGGATTTAATAGATCCTCCCAAGACGCGCCTCGTTTTGGTTGATCACAATGAGTTTGCTCAAGCCGTGACCGGTGTAGAGGAGGCGAAAGTGATTGAGGTGATTGATCATCACCGCTTGGCTGGCGATTTGGTTTCGCGCGACCCGATTCATTTTCTAAATGCTCCGGTCGGATCGACTTCGACTCTCATTGGGCGCAAGTTCAAGCATCGGGATCTATCTCCGCCTAAGGGGGTGGCGATGTGTCTCTGTGCTGGAATTATTGCTGACACATTGATTTTGACTGGTCCTACGACGACAGACTTAGACCGTAATATCTTAGAATGGCTTGCTGAAATCGCCGAAATTGACCCTAAGAAGTTTGCTGAAGATTTTTTTGCAGTGGGTTCCTTGTTAGTATCTGGCTCAGAATTACAAATTCTTACAACAGACCGGAAAGACTTCAACGAAGCTGATGTGCGAATGAGTATCGCACAGATCGAAGAACTAGGACTTAGCAAGTTTGAGCAACGACGTGATGAACTCCAAGCAGCCTTAGAGACTTTTGCGACCAGTTATCAGTATGATATCGCTTTACTAGCGGTGACGGATATCGCCAATCATAAGAGTTTGATCATTGCGGTAGGAGATCCTTCGCTTCTTAATGCGCTTCCTTTTGAAAGGTTAGATGCTAACCTTTTCGAAGCAGAAGGAGTTGTGAGCCGAAAAAAACAAATTTTTCCTGCCGTTTCCGATGCGATTCGAGGTTTGAATCAAGAATAAAAATTAAGTAAAATATGACTGAGCTGACAGCCCCCGTATTAATTAAGGTCGGAACTGGAGTTTTGACTCTTGAAAACGGTCAGCTCGATATTCCCGCCTTAGAACGGCTGGTGACAGCAATTGTGAAGCTCTCTGAAGTAGGATATCGCTGTATTCTTATTTCATCTGGGGCTGTAGGAGCGGGAGTTCCTGCCTTGAACCTTTCCGAATACCCGCAAGATCTAGCCTCAAAGCAGGCTGCCGCCGCAGTCGGGCAAACTCGGCTCATGCAGATGTATCATCAATTATTTTCAGATGGAGGTTTCGACGTCGCTCAAATTCTTCTGACGGCCCATGATTTGAGTTCGGAAAAGAGGCGGAAGCGAATTGCGGCCACCTTAGAACGCCTTTTGAAAGAACCTTATATCATTCCTGTTATTAATGAGAATGATACGGTTGCGGTCGCAGAACTTCGTTTTACTGATAATGATATGCTATCGGCTCGAGTCGCAGAACTTATTGGAGCTCGGTTACTTGTTTTACTGACTAGTGTAGATGGATTGTTACATCCAGATACCAAAGAGCTCGTTTCTGCTGTTGATGATATTGATTCGGTCAGGTCCTATGTTCAAGAGACACAAGGTCGCTTTTCAATTGGAGGAATGGCTTCTAAGCTAAATGCGGTGCAGCGCGCTGTCGATGCGAAGATCGAGTGTGTGATCGCGAATGGAGAGCATCCCGAACGCTTGGCCGAAATTGTTAAAGGCAAAGGACGGGGAACTCGTTTTCTAAGTTAACCTCGGTTCATTATTCTTGTCGGAGTGAAGAACGCGACCCATGAGGCAATTCGCCTTGTGTCTATGAAAGCAAAGCCTTACTCCTAAAGGCATGTCAGTTTTGAGTGAATCAGAGATTAAAGAGCAAGTCTTTATGATGGGGAAGCAGGCCCGTGCCGCGGCTTTGAAGTTAGCTTCTCTGACCACTTCTCAGAAAAACGAGATTTTAAAGGCCATGGCGCTTTCTCTCCGTGCCGCCACGAGCGAGATCGTGGCTGCTAATAAAAAGGACCTCAGTGCTGGGGAGGTGAAAGGGTTGAGTGCCGCAATGTTGGATCGGCTTCGGCTAGATTCAGAGCGAGTCGAGCAGATAGCGGCAGGGGTAGAACAAGTATCCTTGCTAGAAGATCCGGTGGGGGAGATCTTATCGGAGTGGGACCGGCCGAATGGTCTGCGCTTTGAGCAGCTTCGAGTTCCAATCGGGGTGATCGGGATTATTTATGAAAGCCGTCCGAATGTGACGAGTGACGCGGCAGTTCTTTGTTTGAAATCTGGGAATGCCACTATTTTGCGAGGGGGGTCAGAAGCGATTCATTCGAATCGTGCGATTGCATCAGCCTTACAATCCGGAGGGGAGCCTGCTGGGCTTCCAGCTCATTCGATTCAGTTGATTCCATTTACGGACCGCGCCAGTGTGAAAGTGATGGCAGAAATGGATCAGTATCTGGACCTGATCATTCCAAGAGGAGGGAAGGGTTTGATCGAAACAGTTGTTTCGCTCGCGCGGATGCCCGTCATTAAGCATTATGATGGGATCTGTCACACTTATGTTGATTCTGAAGCTGACCTCGAGATGGCAGTTGCGATTGCAAATGATGCAAAGACTCAAAAGCCTAGTGTCTGTAATGCGCTCGAAACGCTGCTTGTGCATGAGTCTGTGGCGGCCGCTTTTTTTGAAAAGGCGATCCCTGTATTCGCTCAAAAAGAAGTCGAATGGCGGGCCGATAAAAGGGCTCAGCAATATTTGCCGCACTCAGTGCCTGCTGTGGAAGAGGATTGGCATACCGAATACCTTGATTACGTGCTTTCGGTGAAGGTAGTCGATCACTTGCAAGAAGCGATCGACCATATTAATCATTACAGCTCGAAGCATTCCGAGTGTATTGTGAGTCAAAACAAAGTCACCGCAGAGACTTTTATGAGCTCAATCGACTCTGCATGTCTATTCCATAACGTATCGACCCGGTTTAGTGATGGGGAGGAATTTGGCTTTGGGGCCGAGATTGGAATCTCGACCGATAAGCTCCATGCGCGTGGACCAATGGCTTTGCGGGAGTTAACCTCATACCAATACCGGATTCGAGGAGAAGGGCAAATTAAAGGAAAGTAAGAAGCCCTTCAGGCCAGGAAAATAAGACTTGTGCTCATACATAAGGCCAATTAATATCGAAAACTTAACTAAGTATATTACTCTACTTTTATTATGAAAATCCTTAAACAAACTGCTTTTCTCGCAGCTCTAGGCCTTGTGAATGCCTCGGCTGTAACTGTTTTTATTGGTGATGCCTTCGCTGATGGTGCTACCGTTTCAGGTGGACCTTCTACTGATAGTTCCAATAATGGAGATATAACCTATGCTTTTTATAATAATACATATTCTAATCTCTCGGGTGCAGACCAATTAGTGACCATTGAAAATGTCAATTTTTTTGCAAACCTTGTATCAGGTAGTGATGTGACCGCTTTCGTAGCGATTTTATCAGGAACTGGAACAGCGGGGGCCGATTATTCAGTCATTAGCGTAAGTAATGCGATTTCTGCGACTGCAGGGCTTAACAATGTTGCTTATGCTGGGAGCAATGCTTCTTTTACTTTAGCGGATGGTGACACCCTTGTAACGGGATTCCACCAAGATGGAAGGATTGTTGCATTCGATAATGGGGGAACTGTTGATTATCTTTCTACAGGAGGTAATGCTATTCCTGGGTCAACACCAGGAGCTCTCACTTCAGATACTAATTTTGGTCTAACTAGAACATATTCCTTCAACGTAGAACTCGATGTTAATCCGATCCCAGAGCCTTCATCAGCGCTTCTTCTTGGGCTTGGTGGTCTTGCTTTATTAAGACGTCGTCGTTAATTCTTATTTTTTATTAAGAAATTTTTAATAAAAAACCCCGCTTCAATTTGAAGCGGGGTTTTTTTGGGTAAAGAAAAAGACGTAAAGTCAGGAGGGGTAAGACCTGAAAAGGTCGAAGGATGCCAGTTATTTCACCGCGTCAATCAATGGCTGAGTGAAGTTTGCGACTCTTTGGGCGAGGTCTTCTTCTCCCTGGTGGGTTTCAATTTGTTTTACAATAGCCGAGCCTACGATGATACCGTCACAGAGTTGAGCAACCATCGATGCTTGTTCAGGATTACTGATGCCAAAGCCTACACAAACAGGGGTATCGGTATGTTGTTTGATTTCGGCCACTTGTTCACCAATGCTTTCAGAAGGACCGCCTCCATGTGTCCCTGTCACACCTGTGCGAGAGAGCGCGTAAATAAAGCCTTCCGATTGCTGAGCGAGAGTTTTAAGGCGTTTGTTGGGAGTGTTAGGCGCGATGAGCGTGATGTTTTTAAGGCTGCTTTCTTTACGGAGTTCTTCATTCAAGACTGCCTCATCTGGTGGAAGGTCGAGAAGAAGGATCCCATCTGCACCAGCCGCTGCGGCGTCGCGGTGAAATTCTTCATACCCGTAATTGTAAACCGGGTTGAGATAGGTGAAAATGACTAAAGGTGTTTCATGCGTTCTGCGGAAATCCTCAATAAGTTCTAGCATTTGCTTGGTGTTAGCTCCTGCTTCTAAGGCTCGATGCGCTGCCATTTGATTTACAATGCCATCGGCAAGAGGGTCCGAGAAGGGAAGCCCGAGCTCAATAATATCGGCTCCGGCATCGGCAAGGGCCGTCAGGATTTCAAGCGAGCGAGCATAATCAGGGTCTCCTCCACAGACATAGGCGATGAAAGCTTTTTTGTTTTCACCCTGCAATCGTTCAAAAGTAGCATCAATGCGGTTCATGACTGGAAAGAGAGATAGACAAGATTGACAGAATTGCCAGTATCGATTCACAAGAAGATATGAGAGCACGTTTGGTCAAAGAATTCCGCTTCGAGGCAGCACACACTCTTCCTTCCTTACCGGAGGATCATAAATGCCGACAAATGCACGGGCATAGTTTTAAAATTGAAATAACTATCGAGGGGGAAATCGACCCTAAGATTGGTTGGATCTATGATCACAAGCTGATTACAGAAGCGATGAATCCGCTTCTTGAGCAGCTCGATCATTCGTATCTAAATGATATCAAAGGATTGGAAAGCCCTACAATTGAGATCATGGCAGCTTGGTTCTGGAAGCATTTAGAGCCTCAGCTTCCCGGGTTGGATGAAATTACCATTTTTGAAACACCGACGGCACGGTGTGTTTTCCGTGGCGAGTTTTAAAAGAGCCTTCTCATTTTAACTTTAATTATTGCCGAAATCCCCTCATCATTTAAATAAACGACAAATGAAATTACTTACACCATTCACTCTCGCTATTTCCGCGCTTTTTCTCGTGTCATGTGATCGTCATGAGTGGGATGAAACGAAAAAGCTTTTCCCAGCAAAAGAGCACCATGCTGCAGAAGGTCATGAAGCACACGGAACGGCGGAAGATTCTCATGCTCATGATGCGGCCGAAAAGCATGATCATGAAGAGCATAAAGAAGAGGCTCCCCACTGAAAAATAAATTCGTTTTTTCAGATTTCATTTTTAAATGGCGAGCCCTTATGCGCTCGCCATTTTCATGCCTAGCCATACCGCACCAAGACCTCCTGCGACAGAAAGCAAGAGGTTAAAGGCGAGAAAAATAAATTGTTCCTGCTGAATGAAGAGGAGAGAATCTTTACTAAAAGTGGAAAAGGTGGTGAAGCCCCCTAAAAATCCAGTAAGTAAAAGTGGAGAAAGCCATTCGGGTCGAGGTTTTTCTAAAAGGTAACCAGTTGCCATTCCAATTAAAAGACAGCCTAGGAGGTTGCAGCATAAAATCCCGAGAGGGAAAGCAGTCCATCGGGCTTGGCTCCGATCGATCCATTGTGAGAGCCCCCAGCGAGAGAGTGCTCCACAGCCTCCTCCTACAAATATAGCCAACCAAGTCATGTGATGATCATGACTTTAATGAACTCTTTCTGACAACCCTCAAGTCAACGAGCGTAAGGTCCCTTGCAAAGGGAAGTGCGGTCGGATTGGCTTGAAGATAAAAAAAGACGTGACGTGAGCAGTCATATCGGGCAAAACAAGCTTCTCTCATGGCAGGCAAGCTGACTTACAAAGAAGCAGGAGTTGACACGCGCGAAGCCGCAGCACTCGTTAAGGACATTGGATCACACGTGCGTCGCACTCAACAAGCCCGACAGCTCTATGGCGCGTTTGGATTGTTTGCGGCAGCTTATGATTTAAGTGATTATGATCAACCCGTATTGGTAACAGGATGCGACGGAGTCGGGACAAAGCTCGAATTACTCCTCGAATACGATTTACCTGAAATTGCAGGGAAGGATCTGGTTGCGATGAGTGTTAATGATATCCTCACCACTGGAGGGGACCCTCTTTTATTCCTCGATTACATTGGTTTAGAAAAGTTGGATGGCGATCGAGTCACTCGATTGATCGAGGGAATGGCTGATTATTTAGAAGACTGTAAGTGTATTCTTGCTGGCGGAGAAACGGCGGAGATGCCAGGGATTGTGCCTCCAGGAATTGTGGAGCTTTCAGGTTTCTGCATCGGTGCGGTTGAAAAACGAGATTTGATCGATCCAACCCAGATTAAAGAAGGGGATGTTCTCGTAGGTTACGCTTCAGACGGCATGCATGCCAATGGATGGAGTCTCGTTCGTCGTATTTTAAAAGAGTATCCAGATTGCTTAACCAAGGAAGAATTGATTGCCTTGCTCGCTCCGACTCGCCTTTACCATGACGTGACAGGAGATTTGAAGAAAGAGGGAGTGATTCCAAAGGCTATGGCTCACATCACTGGAGGAGGGCTTCCTGAAAACCTCGAACGTCTTTTCCAAGGAATGGGTGCAGATCTCGAAATTCCTTATTGGGAAAACGAAGCGGCGCAAAAAGTCATGCAACATGCTGACGGCGAAGACCGCTTCCATACCTTTAACATGGGGATCGGTTGGGTGGTCATCGTATCTGAAGAAGATGCGGAGAAAGCTTGTGCTGCAGGCCTAGGAGGAAAAGTGATTGGCCGGATGGTTCCTGAAGAAGGAGTCAGAGTGACAATCAGTGCTGTTTAAGAACTTTTAACGACTAGCTGAGAAAACGATGAGCGACTTTCTAACTCATGAATGCGGGATCGCCGCGATTCGTCTCCGGAAACCCCTTGAATATTACAAGGATAAATACGGAACTGCGCTTTGGGGCTTCAATAAGCTGTTTCTCTTGATGGAGAAGCAACACAATCGCGGTCACGATGGGGTTGGGATTGGTTGTGCCAAGTTAGATATGCCTCTTGGGCATCCTTATATTTTCAGAAGACGAGATGCCGAGAAAGATTCTCTCGCCACTCTTTTTAGTGATGAAATGCAGCGCTTTGATCGACTTGCCGGTCAGGGAAAAGTGAGTGAAGGTGAGCCTTCTTCCATTAAGAAAAATTTTGATTTTGGGGGAGAAATCCTCATTGGACATCTGCGTTATGGCACTTCCGGGGATTTTGATGAAGGGTCATGTCACCCTTATCTTCGTCGTAGTAACTGGCCAACGCGCACTTTGATGGTCATGGGGAATTTCAACATGACCAATACAGGTGAGTTGAACCGGAAGCTGATTGGTCGTGGGCAGCACCCTGTTTTTGGCACCGATACTCAGACCGTTTTAGAAGAAGTGGGCTTCCATCTTGATGAAGCTCATACTGATATTTACCGGAGCTTAAGAGCAGAAAAAGTAGATGGTCATGAAATTCCATCGATTATTTCAGATCGGATTGACCTTGTTAAAATCATTTCAGAATCAGCCCAAGCATGGGACGGGGGATATGCCATTACTGGTGTTGTAGGAAATGGTGATATGTTTGTCATGCGTGACCCGAAAGGAATTCGTCCTTGTCATTATTATATCGATGACGAAGTAATTGCGATTGCTTCCGAGCGTGTGCCCTTGATGACTGTCTTTGAGGCTGAGCAGGAAGAAGTCTCCGAGCTTGAACCAGGTCACATGATCACGGTCAAACGTGGAGGAAATTATTCAAAGGAACGTTTTGCCCCCGAGGCACCAAGCATGCCTTGTTCTTTCGAGAAGATTTATTTCTCACGTGGTAATGACCCTTCTATTTATCAGGAACGGAAAGCGATGGGTGCGGCCTTAGTGCAGCAAGTCGTCAAATCTATTAATTACGATTTTAATAAAGCCGTTTTTTCATTCATTCCTAATACCGCTGAAACAGCTTACTATGGACTCATGGATGGGTTGCGCCTTCATCGTCGAGAAGAAGTGCGGAATGATATCCTCGAAGCCTCTCAACAAGGAGAGCTTACCGCGGAGAAAATTGACGATCTTATCATGCGTAACTGGCCACGTAGTGAAAAGGTCGCGCATAAAGACATTAAGATGCGGACTTTCATCTCGCAAGAGGCGAGTCGCACTCAGCTTGTTTCTCATGTTTATGATATCACTTATGGAGTGGTGAAACCAGGCGTTGATACTCTTGTCATGTTAGATGACTCAATTGTGCGGGGAACGACTTTGCGCGATTCGATTCTTAAGATTCTTTCACGGACTCACCCTAAGAAGATCGTGATATGCTCGACGGCGCCTCAGATTAGATTCCCAGATTGTTACGGGATTGATATGTCGCAAATGGGGAAATTCATTGCATTCCAAGCCGTCATCGCCCTTTTAAGAAGAGATGGTAAGCAGTCTAAGATTGACGCTGTTTACCGGGCCGCAAAAGAAGAGTTCGCAAAACCTCTCGGAGAGATGGTGAATCAAGTCGTTCATCTTTATGAAGACTATAGTCCTGAACAAATCTCTCAAGAGATCTCAGCACTCGTCACGCCGAAAGACATCGATTGGAAAGGCGAAGTCGAATTAATTTATCAAACGATCGAGAATTTACACTCCTCTATCGAAGGGGCTTGTGGAGATTGGTATTTCACTGGTAACTACCCAACTTCGGGAGGAGTTGCCGTCGCGAACAATGCTTTTGTGAAATGGTATGAAGGTGATGAAGGGCGAAGTTACGATCTGCCACTTTAAACCTTTTTGGTTCAAAGTGTTCTGATGAATTTCTTGTTTCGCTTTCTTGCTTAACCGTCTTTACTACGGTTTTGGGCTTGAATTTCAAGCCCTCTAAATTTTTTTAAAATAGGTTTTCTCTGCTCTTGTTTGTGAGATTTTTTTTATCTAAAGTCCTGTATGTCCGAGAGTATGAAGCGACCAGCTATCCTCATTATTGGAGCCCCTGGATCAGGGAAGGGAACTCAAGGGAAAATCTTAGGGTCGATTCCTCGGTTTTTCCACTGCGCCTGTGGAGACATTTTTAGATCACTTGATACCCGGACAACTCTCGGGCAAAAGTTTGTCGATTACTCTAGCCGAGGAGAGCTCGTTCCAGATGAATTAACTGTAGAGCTTTGGGACGCTCAGATTAAGAACTGGAAAGATAATCATGTGTATAAACCTGATATTGATATTCTTGTATTAGATGGCATTCCTCGCAATGTGCAGCAAGCTGAGATCTTACAGGATTATATTGATGTCTTTCATGTGTTCCATCTCATGTGTCCGGACCGGGAAGAGCTTGCACGACGGATGCGGAAGCGGGCTTTAAAAGAGAACCGACTTGATGATGCGAGTGATACAGTCATTCAGAATCGGATTCAAACCTACAAGGAGGAGACAAAGCCTATTCTTGAATTTTATTCAGGGAATCATATCACTGATATTGATGCGACAGAGTCTCCAGCAGAAGTTCTCCATGCGATGCTTTCAAAGATTTTAAGCTTGCCTGAGTATCACCGGATTGCGGCGATGAGTGTCGAACATTAAGGCTGAAAGATTTCTTATGCGTCTTGTTTTCCTTGGCACTGGTGATATTGCGCTTCCTTCTTTTCAAGCTTTATTAGATTCGGAGCATGAGTTAGTAGGCCTGATTTCTCAGCCAGATAAGCCTGTTGGTCGTAAGCAGGTTTTGACACCTCCTAAGATTAAAACTCTTGCTCAAAAAGCGGGAGTGGAAGTATGGCAACCAGAACGCGTTGGTTCGGCAGAGACACTCGAATGCTTGGCGCGTTGGAATGCTGAGGTGATCGTGGTGATGGCCTACGGGCAAATCCTTCCACAAGCGTTACTCGATCTTCCTTCCTTAGCGTGTATTAATTTACATGCCTCTCTACTGCCAAAGTATCGAGGAGCAGCTTGTATCCAAGCTGCGATCAAAGAGGGAGAGACTCACACCGGGATTACGGTCATTCATGTGGTGAAAAAATTGGATGCAGGAGAGATCATTTGTGCGCATGAGATTGAAATCCTTCCCGGAGAGACAGGAGGCGCTTTGCACGATCGTCTTGCGGAATTAGCGCCGCTGGCAATGAACGATGCGCTTGAGATGTTGGAAGCGGGCACTGCGCCTCGAGTTTCTCAAGATTTAGAGCAAGTGACTTATATTGGTAAGCTGCTCCGAAAGGATGGGGAGCTCGACTTCTCTCAATCAGCCTCTGCTCTAGCTCGCCAAGTTTGTGCTTATGATCCGTGGCCAGGAACCTATGCTGTTTTGAATTCTGGTGGGAGGTTGAAAATTTTTCCTCCCGTCGAGGTCGATGAAAGGGGAGGCACTCAAGGCCAGATTCTTGCGATTGAAGAAGGTCGAATTTTGGTGGCAGGAGGAGAAGGTTCCCTTTGGATTGAGGGATTACAGCCAGAAGGCTCTCGTCGCCTTTTAGCGCGTGATTATTTGAATGGAGCTCCATTGGCCGTAGGTGAGCAGTGGTTTTTGGCTCGCAATACTTGAAATTCAAGCTAGCTTAAATAATATGATTCGTTTTTTACTGGCGTCCTTTTTAGCTTTTATTCTTCCTCTTCAAGCTACAACGATGGAAGTAATGTCCATTTTTCAGCCGCTCTCTCTGCATGGCACCGATGGGGCGCATGAGATTCAAGGGATTAAAGAGCCACTTCAAGCAGGTGTTTTTGCGCGCCCGATTGTGATGAGCGGTGCCGTGCCTGAAGAGCTGATCGGGGTGATTTCTCGTAGTCACCAGATTGAATCGTTTAGTCCTTTATATGAGGTGAAAGAAGCAAACTTGATTCCTATCTCAGGTCTCAAAATTAAAGCGGACCTTGAAGAAAACAAGACTCACGCGATCGTGGTTAGCCTCGATTTCGCTCAGTTTAAGCTTCCTGCAGAGATCGAGTTGAGTCCTAGGCAGCTTGTGAAAATGGTTAAAATCTCGATTCATAAAACGCTCGAATCTTATTTAAGGGGTTCAGACGAAGGCCTCAAATGCCAATACCGTTTTATCAATCTTCCAGAAGGGCTTGAGACGTTGAAAGACTTAGAGGAAAAGATCCTGGTGCGAGGATAGGTTTTCTCTTTGCAGATCGTGCTGCACTTGTTTTAGTTATTCAACCTGCCACCACACTTATGTTGGAAAAATCACGCTTATTTAAACGAATCATCTTGAAGCTCAGTGGCGAAGCTCTCCGCGAAAAAGGAAGCCAAGATAATATATCACCTGAGATTGTTGGCCGGATTGCGGCTGAAATTAAAGAAGCCTACGACAGCTCGGATCTTGAGCTTGCCATTGTTGTGGGAGGAGGGAACTTCTGGCGTGGAGCAAGTGCGAGTGCGCGGGGGATGGATCGAGCCACGGCAGATTACGTAGGCATGATGGCAACGGTGATGAATGCCCTCGCCGTGCAAGCAGCTCTTCAAGAGGTTGGGATCCCTTGTGTGGTCCAATCCGCAATTGAGATGAAGAATGTGGCGGACCCCTTTATTCGTCGGCAAGCACAGAGCCTTTTGAGCGAACGAACGGTTGTTATTTTTGCAGCAGGCACAGGAAGCCCATTCTTTTCCACAGATACCACAGCCGCTCTCCGCGCAAGTGAGATGAATGCAAATGCTATTTTCAAGGCGACGATGGTAGACGGTGTTTACGATAGCGATCCTAAGAAAAACCCAGAAGCAGTTCGCTATGAGACGATTGGTTTTCAAGCCTGCATCGAGCAAAAATTAGAGGTCATGGACACGACTGCTTTTTCTCTTTGCATGGATAATAATATCCCGGTAGTGGTTTTTGATATGGAGCCGGCAGGTCATATCACGGACGCTTTGATGGGGAAAAATCTCGGCACGATTGTGCAATAATTCATACTGCTCTCTCTTTTACCTTTAACAATTACGAATATGGAACCTGATACTGTTATCCAAGAAATTGAACTTAACATGCAATCTGCTCTCGAGAATCTGAATCAAGAGTATCAAGCGGTGCGCACCGGTAAAGCCACCCCTGCTTTAGTTGAAAATGTTGATATTGTTGTGGCTTCTTATGGCACAAGCATGAAACTTCGTGAACTAGCTGTGATTACGGCTCCGGAACCACGTTGCCTCATAGTTCAACCATTTGACCCTACAACACTTGGGGATATGGATAAGGGGATTCGCGAGTCTAACCTCGGAATGAACCCTGTTTCAGACGGAAAGATGCTACGAATCCCACTTCCAGAACCATCAGAAGAGCGCCGTCTCGAGATGGTGAAGCGGGTAAAATCTCTTTCCGAAGATGCCAAAGTCCGTCTTCGTGCGGTTCGTAAAGAGGGAATGGATTCCGGTAAAAAAATGAAGAATGACAACCTTCTTACCGAAGACTCCCTTCGCGAC
This sequence comes from uncultured Verrucomicrobiales bacterium, assembly GCA_937951675.1. GTDB lineage: Bacteria > Verrucomicrobiota > Verrucomicrobiia > Verrucomicrobiales > Akkermansiaceae > CALFBI01. The sequence continues at coordinate 74,331 of CALFBI010000009.1, read as the reverse complement.
TTCGAGGCTAAAATTCAAGAGTTCACTGATAAGCATGTGAAGTTGGTTGACGAAGCGACGGCTCAGAAAGAGAAAGATGTCATGACGGTTTAAAAAGCCGCTAGAATTTTTATTTTTTTTAAATGGGTGAAGCCTCCATAGGAGGCTCACCCCTTTTTTATGGACTAAAAACCTCGTCAAAATTTTTATAAGAGGGGGCGCTAATTCCATTTTTTTTGCGTTGTCACGTTACCTCATCTTGACTCCTTCTAGAATCTCTATACTTAGAGCGTTTCAAGCGACAAATCGCCTGAAAAGAATCACTAAGAATAAGTAAGATGAACGACCTCTCGAAGTATCGCAATATCGGGATCTTTGCTCACGTTGATGCTGGTAAAACCACCACAACCGAGCGAATTTTGAAGCTCACGGGTAAAATCCATAAAACAGGGGAAGTGCATGATGGTGCTGCTACCACCGATTTCATGGATCAAGAGCAAGAACGTGGAATCACCATTCAGTCTGCAGCGACGACCTGTTTCTGGAATGATCACCGTTTTAACATCATTGATACTCCCGGTCACGTTGACTTCACTGTTGAAGTTTATCGTTCCCTTAAAGTTCTTGATGGTGGGGTGGGTGTCTTCTGCGCTTCAGGCGGAGTAGAGCCTCAATCAGAAACGAATTGGCGTTACGCAAACGAATCTGAAGTTTCACGTATCATTTATGTGAACAAACTTGATCGGATGGGTGGAGATTTCTACCGCGTTGTTGATCAAGTCAAAAACATTCTGGCGGCGAGACCTCTTGTCATGGTCCTTCCAATCGGGATCGAAGAAAACTTTACAGGATTAGTTGATCTCCTGACCCGCAAAGCTTGGGTTTGGGATGATTCAGGTCTTCCTGAAAACTACGAAATCCAAGATGTCCCTGCTGACATGGTGGATAAAGTAGAAGAATATCGTAATGAGCTCATCGAAACGGCTGTAGAGCAAGATGACGACCTCATGGAGAAGTATCTCGACGGAGAAGAGCCTAGTATTGAGGAAATCAAACGTTGTGTTCGTAAAGGAACCATTAACTTGGATTTCTTCCCGACTTACTGTGGTTCTTCCTTTAAAAACAAAGGTGTTCAGCTCGTTCTTGACGCCGTTGTTGATTACCTTCCAAGCCCAACAGAGGTGAAGCCTCAGCCAGAAGTAGATCCAGAAGGTAACGAGACCGGTGAATTCGCGATCGTTGATTTCGAAAAACCTCTCCGCGCTCTTGCATTCAAGATTATGGATGACCGTTTCGGTGCTTTGACATTCACCCGGGTTTACTCAGGTAAGATTGAAAAAGGGATGACTGTTCTTAACACCTTTACCGGGAAAACAGAACGAATCGGCCGAATTGTTGAAATGCATGCTGATGATCGTAACGAAGTTGATTCTGCGCAAGCAGGAGACATTATTGCTCTCGTCGGGTTGAAGAATACGCAAACAGGTCACACCCTTTGCGATCCAGCAAATCCAGCGACTTTGGAGCCAATGGTCTTCCCTGATCCCGTTATTTCCATCGCTGTTGCACCGATCGATAAAGCAAATGCCGAAAAACTCGGAACTGCGATTGGTAAAATGGTTCAAGAGGATCCTTCTTTCCGCGTTGAAACAGACGAAGATTCTGGCGAAACCATCCTTAAAGGAATGGGTGAGCTTCACCTTGATATTAAGGTAGATATTCTCAAAAGAACACATGGAGTTGAGGTTGAAGTTGGTAAGCCACAGGTTGCCTACCGTGAGACAATCACCAAAGTTCTCGAAGATTCTTACACGCACAAGAAGCAGTCTGGTGGTTCTGGGCAGTTTGCTAAAATTGATTACACAATCGAACCTCTTGAGCCAGGTGGCGAAGGATTCGAGTTCGTGTCGAAAGTTGTCGGTGGTAATGTTCCTAAGGAATATTGGCCTGCTGTTGAAAAAGGTTTCAAAACTTCAAAAGACAAGGGGGTTCTTGCTGGTTTCCCGTGTTTGGACTTTAAAGTCACTCTTAAAGACGGAGCCTTCCATGCGGTTGATTCCTCTGCAGTTGCTTTCGAAATTGCGGCAAGAGCGGCTTACCGTCAGTCCATGCCTAAAGCTGGTGCTCAGCTTCTCGAGCCGATCATGAAACTCGATGTCTTCACTCCAGAAGATAACGTGGGTGATGTCATTGGTGACCTCAACCGTCGCCGTGGAATGATCAAGAGCCAAGATACGACTCCAACAGGGGTTCGGATTAAAGCAGACGCACCTCTTTCAGAAATGTTCGGATACATTGGAGATCTCCGCACCATGACATCAGGTCGTGGTCAGTTCTCAATGGAGTTCTCTCATTACTCACCTTGCCCAAGGAATGTGGCAGATGAGATCATTGAAAAATCAAAAGAAGAAAAGAAATAATTCATTCGTTTCTTAGTTATCTTTAATAAAAGCGCCTTCTTGAATCTTCAAGAAGGCGTTTTTTTGTCAATCATTCTGTATTACCGTAAACAGATGGAAATTTGGGAGTTGAAAATGTGATCTCCGGTGAGCCTTTTCATTTGATACCCCCTTATAAAACTAAGAAAGGTGGGGCTGCGGGTGAGTGAGTCTTAAAAACTACGATAGGAAAAACCGAGGGGTGAAGCTCGAGCTAGTGGGGGGGACCACAAGTGCGGTAGGTAGAGATAAAGAAAGGCGGTCTCTTTTACGATGAGGCGGCAAAGAGTCCGGGCTCTAAAATTCAAACTATAAACTTGAAAAAGAAGAAACCCGATTTGAGTTCTAAAAGAAATCAAATCGGGTTATTTAGCTCTGCCGCATTTTTTAAGAGATAAAAAAATCAATGACTTTGACGAGACGAGTGGGGGTTTGGCGTCAAAGAACAGTGATTTTTTCTAATGCTGTGGAAAAAATAAAATAAGGACTCGGATTAAGAACCTGGAACATAAAGCTCTGATCCAATCGCGAGTGGGGTGTCTTCTCTTAGGTTAAGACCGTTAAGGGAATTTAAATCACCGGTTGAAGTCTGATAAGATTCTGCAAATTCCCGAAAAGTCATGATCCGGTCTGTCATTACGATCCTAAGTTCAGGAGTGTTTTCGGTTAATGAAAGGTTTTCATGCGCAGAGGGAGTATCGGCATTGAGGTCAGGTATTTCATTGTTGAGAATCGAACCAGAAACTGCCGCTACAGAAGAACCGGCAACCTTAATTTTTTGCCCTACTTTTAAACGAGAAGGGTTGGTTTTAGGGTTTAAAGCTTTGAGTTGAGCTAGAGAAATTTGGTGGTTTCTAGCAATACGGTAAAAAGTATCACCTGACTTAATGGTGTAAGTGCTGAGCTGAGGATCCTTCGTTGCGCTCTTTTTTGTATTTTGAAGAGAATTTGAAGTTTGAGTGATCGCTGAAGACGAGCTGGTTGTTTCGAAAGAAGTTTTTTGAAGCTGCTCCACTTTCAGCTCTAAAGCGCGAATCTGGCGCTCTTGTTCAGCGCAACGTTCTTTGAGGAGCGTGAGCTGATCTTTCGCTTGAGCTACCAAGATGGTGGGTCCGATGAGGAGGAATGAGACAAGAGATAGCGTTTTCATCAAGGGGAATTGTTTTATAAATTTTAATAAAGGTCAATTTATTTCTAATCTTTCTTAACTATTTTTAAAATAAACATAACTTACTTAATATTAATCTATTTTCATTTATTTCGGGGGTGTGTGGTGTTTTTGAGGGTAGGCTTTATGAAGGTAGACACCATATTTTTTAAAAAAGAGGCTTCTTTGCCGAGTGAGGAAAGAGCGTGATGAGTAGGTGATCGGATTTTAGGTGTAGAAGAGCAAATTTTCTTGCTATTCGGAAAAAACCCGGAGAGGGTCCGGCTATTACGCCAGCAAGCTCAGATATCGAAGGGTCGTTATGAGGAGTCAGTGTCGTAGCAACCAAAATATATATGAGCGTGACATTTGCGGACCTCGGGCTACGGCCAGAACTTGTAGAGACAGTTAACGGATTAGGTTTTACGGAACCTACCGATATTCAAAGTAGCACGATTCCATTGGTGCTAGCAGGAGGTGATTTCGTAGGATTATCACCAACTGGTTCAGGAAAAACAGCGGCCTTTGGTCTTCCTATTCTTCATAGTATTGATCCCGAATTACGCCAGGTGCAGGCTTTAGTGGTATGCCCGACTCGTGAGCTAGGCTTACAGGTGGCTGCTGAGATACGTAAACTTGCTGGTAATATGCGAGGCCTTCAAATCGAAGCACTTTATGGAGGTGCTCCGATTGGTAAACAAATTGAAGTTCTTCGTCGTGGTCCTCAAATTGTGGTAGGAACACCAGGCCGTCTTTCAGATCACCTTCGTCGCGGCACGCTCCGAGTCGATAGAGTGGGTTATACTGTTTTAGATGAAGCAGACCGGATGCTTGATATGGGGTTCCGTGAAGAGATGGAAAGTCTCCTTGACCATCTTCCAGAGAATAAGCAAATGCTCTTCTTCTCTGCGACGATGAACTCACCCGTTAGACGTCTGATCGATAAATTCGGTAATTCTCCGCAAACGGTTGAAATTAAAGGAAAAAACCGGACTGCTGATTCTGTTACCCAACAAGTTTGTGAAGTTTCATCACGCGGTAAATTCGAAGTTCTTTCTCGTTTGATCGAAGTGGAGAATCCTCGCTTATCAATTGTTTTTGCAAATACAAAAGCAATGGTTGATCGTGCCGCAGATTACCTTGCCGAAAGAGGGCATCGAGTCGATCGACTTCATGGTGATATGAACCAGGTCATGCGTGAGCGGGTGATGAATGCTTTCCGAACAGGAAAAATTCGTTGCCTGGTTGCAACAGACGTAGCAGGGCGTGGTCTTGATGTTGACGATATTGATTTAGTGATCAACTTAGAGATTCCAAGAGATTCAGAAGATTATATTCACCGGATTGGTCGGACCGGAAGAGCTGGCCGTGAAGGATTAGCGATTAACCTGATCACGAACCGGGAGTTAGGCTTAAGTAAGTATATACAAAAGGCAACTGAGACGAAATTTGTAGATCGCGAAGTTCCCAAAATGAATGAGCTGATCGATAAACGTCGTGCAGGTTTAATCAAAAAAGTATTTGCTGATGTGAAGCCTGGTGAGAGCGAGGAACATATTAAAAGTCTTAAGGAGCTCGTTGAAGATCCTGATTTGATTATCGAAGCTCTGTGGCAGCATTTAGAGAAGGTTAGCTTTTCTAAAGCAGAAAAACTTCCAGAAGACGATCCTACTTACTACGAACGCCTCAAAAATGAGCGCGAGTCTCGTCGTCATGAGCGAGGAGATCGTGACCGTGGTGACCGTCGTGAAAGACGCCCTCGTGAAGGCGGCCGCGATAGTCGTGATGGAGGCGGAAGAGATCGTGATCGCCGAGGAGGAGGTCGTGACGACCGCTCCCAAGGTCCACGCGCAGGATACAAGAGTGTTTACATGGGGATTGGTTCTCGTGATGGAGCTCAACCTGGTGAAATCACAGGGATGCTTTATCGCACTACCGGGATCGAAGACCAAAGTATTGGGCCGATCAAAATTCTTACAAATTTCAGTCTCGTGCAGGTGAAAGAATCACAATTTGATAAGCTCGTCGATGGAGCAAAAGGCCTTCGCTATCGTGGCCGTCCGATTCCGATCCGCGAGGACAGGGGTTAATAAAAACTTCGTAAAGGAAATGAACATTTTAAGGCTTGTGGAGATAATAATTCTTCACAGGCCTTCTTTTTTTGGAATGAAGATCACTTTTTCACCTAGAAGGATAAGTCACTTGTTGCAGAATGAGTCCATCAGCAGGAGCACAGTGAGGGGAGCGACCGTGGGGGAGACTTTTTGGTTGATCTAGTAGTTGCTGCAGCTTTTCAGGAGAGATTCGGCCTTGGGCGGTATGAACGATGGCTCCAGTGAGGAGTCTCACCATTTTATAGAGGAAGCCGTTACCAGTGAAGGTGAGACGGTAGCCGTTTTCGGTGGTATGAGAAGTGAGCTGATAGATTTCCCGCACAAAGCAGGTGTTTTCCGTTTCATTCCCTCGCTTTGCGGCGAAGGCTTGGAAATCGTGTTTTCCTTTTAGGATATCAAGCGCTTCCTGAAGGCTTTGCGGGTTGAGTAAAACCGGGAGGTGCCAGACGAGCCCAGCTTGTAGAGGAGGGACAACAGGCGCTAGGCAGAGATCGTAAGTGTAAGTTTTATCAATGGCATCGTATTGCGCATGGAAATCTGAAGAAACTTCTTCGCATGCAGTCATTCGAATGGAAGAAGGCAGTTTGCTATTGAGAGCAGGAACCCAATTATAGGGGTTCATCGAGGTATCTGAGGGCACGTCAAAATGAGCAACTTGACCAAGGGCGTGAACTCCTGCATCGGTTCGACCTGAGGCGTGAATTCGAATCGGTGTTTTAGCAATGTCTGCGATAGCTGTTTCGATTACCTGTTGAACTGTTTCTGTATTAGGTTGAACTTGCCAGCCTCCAAAAGGGCGCCCGTCATAGGCAATAGTAAGTTTGAGTCGCGACATTGAGGGATGTGGGTGAGAAGAAATTAACGAGGGAAATAGTGCTTGAGCCCTTCGATGACTCCTAGGCTAGCTTCTTGGGTGGCGATGAATCCTTGTGCTTCGGTAACTTGTTTTTTGACCGAATCGAGAGCATTCGAGGGGGTGATCATCATTCTTGCTATTTTGGGAGAAAGCATGCTGAGGTCGTTGTATTGGTCTCCTGCTGCTAGAGTTTTTTGAGCATCGAGATGAAAGCCTCGACCGACTTCTTGTAAGGCAGTGCCTTTACTGTAATCAAGATCGCAAAAACGGAGATAGATTTTATTTTTTTGATACCCGAGTTTGGGGACTTTTGTGATCCAGGGTTGGGCGACTTGAAGAATCTCTTCCATTTCGGCTTCGGTGCTAGAAATAATACCGGCAGGGTCATACTCATGTTCGACCCATTGTGCTTGAGTGTGTTGCTCGATGTGTTGTTTGATTTTTTTGAAGCAGCGCCGCGCCTTCCGAAAGAGTTTTTCGTGATCGCGATGTGCTTTGTCATTCCAGGCGCGGTGTGAGGTCCAGTTTCCAAATTCTCCGGGGAGAAAGATATCTCGTTCGCGGCAGATGAGAAAATCAGGGAGGAACGGGAAGTTTCCTTCTTGAATCCCTTGTATCGTGAGAGGGAGCGCTCTTCCGGTGGCGATACCCCAGCGGATTTGGTGGCGTTCTCGTAGTTCTTTTAAGATGTCGAAGAGTTCAGGTGAGATCGCCGGTTTCTGCCCTGGGCAGTGCAAGGTGCCATCAAAATCAAAGGCAAGAAGGAATTGATTTGTATCAGGAGAGGGGAGTGGTTTCACGGATTTGGGAAATGAAAATCAAAGGAAGGGCGGTGTCTCAATTTACCAGAGGGAAGAAAAACGACGCTGGCACTCTGCAATCCATTTATCGAGAAAGGTGAGGTCACGTAACAAACGAGGTGCTTCTTGTGGTGTTTCGATTAGTTGAGGGAACTGAGCAAAGCAGGCTTGTTGGGATTCTTCCAATTGAGCCCGGAAGTCTTGGAGGCTTTGTTGGTGAGAGAGATTTTCCTTTTCGAGTAAAGCTTTTGCTAAGGAACTACTGGCCTGTTCTTTCTTTTTAAGATGACGATCGATTTGAGAGAAAAGATCGTGTGCTTGAGTGAAAAGCGCCATAAGCTCGTTTGAAATACTGCCTCGTTCGTCGTGAGAAATATCTTGCGCTTTCATCCATTCACGTAGCCGGAGTCGAGGATGCTGGAGCTTTTGACGTGCTTCAGAAATGCGCTCAAAAGCTTCGAGTGAGCCGCCGTGATCAGGGTGAGTTTCGAGGCTCAGTTCGTGAAACCGGGTTTGTATTTCGGAGTCTTCGAGGTCGAGGCGAGAAGCCCAACCGAATTGCTCAAATGCGTTTTGACTCATGAACCAAAGAAAGGTATTCGTGAAAATTAAGCGGCAAAACTTTCACCACAAGAGCAGGTTACTGCGGCATTCGGGTTGGTCACTTTGAAGCCTCCTTGTTGAAGGTCGTCGGAGTAATCTAATTCACTTCCACTCACAAAAAGCGCACTTTTGGGATCAATCACGACTCGGACCGAATTGGATTCGACCATGATATCTCGGTCACGGGGGCCGTCGACGAGGTCCATTTTGTATTGGAGGCCACTGCAGCCACCCCCAATCACCGCGATACGCAAAGCGCCTTCCGTGAGCCGCCCTTGCTTTTCAAGGAGAGCACAGAGGTGCTGAGAAGCTCCATTGAGAACTTTAACGAGGGATTCATTCCCGATTTTGTAATTAATCGCCATGATGTTGATCTGGAAAAGACTTTAGCACTCCCTTCTTTACTCGTCTACCTCCGTTCGAAAAGCTCCGAAAAAGCTGTCGAGCTCATCATCGCTGGCTTCAGCACCCATGATATCTTCATAGTCTTCGGTAATGATGAAAGTTTCATCGAGCTCATCGAGGAATTTACTTGGGAGGCAAGAGACGATGTCTCCATACTTTTTACGAGTAGAGCAATAACTAATGACAAGGGATTCTTCGGCTCGGGTAATGGCGACGTATAAGAGGCGCCTTTCCTCATCGAGAGTTCCTTCATTGACACTTCTAATATGGGGGAGGATTCCTTGCTCAAGTCCGACGAGGTAGACGATCGGGAATTCGAGGCCTTTGGAGGCATGCATCGTGATCAAGGTGACTCCAGACTTAGATTCCACATCATCTGTTTCACGGTCTGCAGCGAGGGCCGCGGCATCGAGGAACTGTTGAAGTGTTTTTCCTTTTTCGCCAGCTTCGCGGAGGGAGACAATCGAGTCGTAGATTCCTTCGCGGCGCTGATCTCGTTCGCGATCGGTTTTGCATTGGCGTAGAATCCACGCTTCATAATCCGTTTCATCGATAAGGTCCTTGAGCACTGCCGCAGCTCGAGCGGGACCCCCATCTTCAATCTTGGCTCGAGCTTGGGAGATCAGGAGGACAAATTGTCGGATGGAATTGGCCGCTTTTGTTGAGAGCGAGTTTAGAAAATCATCGGAGCGTAAAGTTGACCAGACCGGTTGATCCAGGTCACGGCTATGATCGATGGCTAACATGGCCGTGCTTTGTCCAATTCCTCGGGGGGGGGAGTTCAGGATGCGTAAAATGCCTAGGTCTGTAGTAGGGTCGTTCAAGACTTGAACATAGGCCATGACATCTCTTACCTCGGAGCGGTCGTAAAAGCTCTGAGCACCAATCAGTCGGTAGGGGATTTTAAGATTTCTTAAAGCCATCTCCATCCTCCGGATCTGTCCATTGGTTCGGAATAAGACCGCAAGCTCTTCCCATCGACGACTTTGCGTGCCATTGCGAACGAGCATGTCTTCTGCAACCCAGTCGGCCTCTTCGTCATCGCCAGGCATGCTGATGACTCGAACTAGTTCACCTCCTGCTTTAGTGGCACGTAGTTGTTTTTCTCTTCGCCCGGCATTATGACGAATCAAGCTGTTAGCAGTATCGAGAATGGCCTGTGAACTTCGATAGTTTTCTTCCAGGCGCACGATTTTTGGATTAGGGAAGAAGCGTTCGAATTCTAAAATATTCGCAACGTCAGCGCCTCGCCAACCATAAATGGATTGGTCATCATCACCTACCACGCAAAGGTGGTAAGGGGCCGGGACGAGCTGTTGGAGTAAGGACATTTGCAGCCCATTCGTATCTTGAAACTCATCAACCGTGATACGGGAATAACGAGCCTGCCACTTGTGCCGGACCGGGGCATGTTCGCGCAGTGCTCGTTCGGCTAAGATAAGAAGGTCATCGAAGTCGACGGCATTCTGAGCTCTTAATTCGTTCTGGTAGGCAATTGCAATGCTGGCGATGAGGTCGTCTTCGATGTCCTCCATGGGTTCGCCCGCATTTTTTTGCTTCGAGATCACGGAGAGAACCTCTCCAGGTTTGAGTTTTTCTTTCGAGCCTCCTTTTCGAATGATGAGTTGCTTAGCGAGTCCCTGTTGATCATTTCCGGCAAAGATCGCGAAATTCTTTTTATAGCCAAGAACGCTAATGTCTTCTCGTAAGACTCGCACGCAGAGGGAGTGAAAGGTGCTGACCGTCATGAGTTTAGCCTGCTTTCGGCTTACCATGCCACCGATCCGGTCTTGCATTTCTCGCGCCGCTTTATTGGTGAACGTCACGGCGAGAATCTCTTCCGGTTTGATCCCGCGTTTGAGCATATGCGCGATTCGGCAGATCACGGTGCGGGTTTTCCCGGTGCCTGCTCCAGCTAAGACTAAAAGAGGACCATCAAGATGATTCACCGCATCTCGTTGCGCGGTATTGAGGCTGTCGAAGGAAAAGGCCATTTAGGGGGAAAGAGAAAAGGGCACAAAAGAATCCCGCGGGGAAGAGAATCCTACGGGATTTTGATGTTAAGAGAGCTGAGAAAAAACTCAGGCGACTTCGAGCTTTAAGCGCTCGTCTTGAGCAAGTAACTCAGTGAGGCTATCCCAGCCACCTGTTTGCTGCATATTGAAGACCTGCAGGTAAAGAGCGACCACAATGGAGTGCTCTTTCTCAAGAAGTTGATCCACCGTGGTTTTAAGCTTAGAAGCATCAATCGTTTCAGGAAGTTCGTCTACCGAACCTTCGCCATCGTGTTCGATACCAACTCCATCGCAGAAAGAGGTTAAGAGGGCTTGTTTCCCCTTCATGAGCCACATCTGAAGGAGGTGCTCTCCAATCATATTACAGCTTTTGACTTTGAGACTCTTATGGAACCATTCAAACTGAGCCGGAAGCGGTTTTTTCTGAATGAAGACAGGACGCAATTTCCGGTCTTGAGCGAGGCTCGTCAGCGCGCTTTTATAAAGGTCACGTTCTTCATCTCGAAAGAACTGAAGCATTTCGTTGACGATTTCCGAAGGGAGTTGTTGGTAGATTTGGTAAGCTTGCACGAATAAATAAAATGATTTGTTGCAAGGGAGTGAACGAAATTCGCAGCATCAAGCAAGAGTAAACAAGAAGATGAAGAAAGGGGAACGTAACAAAGAGGCTCAAAAGGGCGCTTCTGGCTTAGCAAAGTGGCTATTAAAGGGGCTTTTTTTTATTTTTTTAATGGTGCTGGGCTTTGTGATGTGGCGAGGGATTGACCTTTTCAGCTCTCCTCTGGAGAAGTTTTCAAAAGCGCTTTCGCAACTCACGCATTCAGAGGTGAGAGTGGAAGGAGAGAGCCTCCTTTTGGAGAATGAAGAAATTGCTGAATTGGCGTTGATGAATCAGACCTCGATCTCGATTATTAAGTATAAAACTCGCTGGATGGGGAGTGATAACCTGCTGATCTTAAAAGGAAAATTCCAGGTGAAAACGGGTTATGATCTCAAGGAGTTTTCTTCCTTACAGTTTCTTGCCGGGCAGTCTTTCCCAGAAAAACTCCCTCCGGTGAAAATATTGAGCCTGGAGCTGAAAGACTATGAAGTTTATCACTCCGAGAATGGTATGCTCAATAAATTGACTCCGAAAGATCAAGAAAGAGCCTTGAAACAGCTCTTGAAACAAGCGCGAAAAGACGTGGAAGAGAGTGATCTTTTTTTACAGACAGAACGTCTTTTTCGAAACCGGATGGGTGACCTTATTAATTTTTGAGTGAAAGTATGAAATCCTTATTACAAGAATATGATGTGATCTGGGAGAGTCCCAGTGAATCGAGCAAAGATGTGATGCCCTGTGGAGGTCATGACTTAGCTTTGACGATTTGGGTCGAGAAAAACGAGATCCTTTTTTATCTAGGGAAAGGGGGGAGCTTTGATGAGAACAATCAAATGCTGACTCTAGGTCGGGGGAGAATTCAATTTGAAGAGGGAGTCTTCCTTACCCAGAACCATTTCTGCCAACACCTTCACCTGGAAGAAGGGTGGGTCGAAGTGTCCGTTGGAAAAGGTGAGGAACGGGTCATCGTGCAATTTTGGTGTGAAATCGAGCGTCCGGTAGCCCATGTGGTGATCGAGAGTGCTCGCCCGATCCATACGAAAGCGTCTTATGAAGCATGGAGGCTGAATGACCGTGAAATGCCGAAGCATCGTCGTCATCCATCATTAAGCTACATGCAGTATCAGGGAGAGGTCATCACACGGCCCGATCAAGTTGATTTCACTGGAGATGAAGTGCAGTTTTATCATCGGAACGAATCTCAAAACCTTTTACGAGACCGACTCATTACTCAGCAAAACTTAGATTCTGTTAAAGATAAAATTCCAGATACGCAAAGAAACCGCACCTTTGGCGGGAAGTTAAAAGGGGTTGGATTTCGCGCTGCAGGAGGAAGTGAGGGAATCTATATAAAGACTCCTTACCGTGCATGGGCACTACAAAGTGATGAGAAACGCACTCGTCATGAATTAGAGTGGGTCTTTCATACTGCTCAAACGGAAACTCTTGAGGATTGGCTGACAGAATTAAATAAAGTCGATGCGGCTTCAGCTCAAACTTGGGCTGCAGTCAAAGCATGGTGGCGTGCTTTTCAAGATAAGAGCCGAATCATGATTAATCCAGGGGGGGAGACTGATGACCAAGCCTGGCAAGTGGGCCGCAATTACCAGCTTTTCCGTCACATGTTGGGATGTAATTCCAAAGGTGATTACCCGACCAAATTTAATGGAGGTTTCTTTATTACGGATCCTTGCCACGTCGATAACCTCATCGGCTGGGAAGCTGGAGAAGACCTTTCGGATGAAACTCCTGACTACCGACAGTGGGGAGGAGGAAGTTTCACGGGGCAAAATCAACGTCTCGTTTACTGGCCGATGCTCAAAAGTGGCGATCATGAACTGATGCCCTCTCAGTTTGATTATTATCTTCGAACATTACCTGCAGCAAAGGCTCGTTGTCAGGAGTATTGGGGTCATGAAGGGGCTTGCTTTGCCGAGCAATTAGAGAACTTTGGCCTTCCGATCGGCTGGGGTTGGGGTTGGGAAGGTGCAGAGGATGAAAGTCACACTCGCTTCGAAGGGCTGGATCCGACTGCGGAAGCAGGCCGCTGGGTTCGCTATTACTACGAGACTCAATTGGAGTTCACCTTAATGTTAGTCGAGTATTTGGAATACACGAGAGAAGATATTTCTCGCTGGATCCCATTCATGGAGGAATCTGTCGCGTTCTTTGATGCTCATTTCAGGTTTCGTTGCAAGCAGTCGACCGGACAAGAGTTTGATGGAAATGGAAAATACATTTTTGCGCCAGCAAAGTCACTCGAGACTTACGAAGATGCCGTTAACCCGCTTCCTATTATTGCGGCGCTTCAGTATTTAACTGAACGATTGCTGGCGGTTCCCGAAGACCTCTTTTCCTCGGGAGAACGAGCGCGTTGGGAACGGATTCAAAAAGCGCTCCCTCCTTTACCCACAAGGCAAGTGAAAGGGCAGGAAGTTTATTCTCCTGCAGAAAGTTATCTTCCTGAGCCGATTAATAATGAAGATCCTCAAATGTATTTGGTCTTTCCTTACCGGATCGCAAGACTTGGCTCGCCTGAATTAGAAATGGCGAAAAGAACTTGGCAAATTGATGACTCTCTCCGGCGTTTCAAATGTTGCTGGGGACAGTCTTTTCTCTGGGTGGCACGGATGGGGTTGCTTGAAGAAGCAAAGGAGTTAGCGATTGATAAAATGGCCAATGCCCCACGTCGTTATCCAGCCTTCTGGGGAGCCGGGCCTGATTGGGTTCCGGATATTGATCACGGCGGGAGTGGGATGATCGGGCTGCAAGAAATGCTCATGCAGTGTGATGACGGAAAAATTAAGCTCTTTCCAACTTGGCCAAAAGAATGGGAGGTCGACTTCAAACTTCACGCCCCACAGAATACAGTCGTAGAAGGAGTTTATCGAAACGGAAATCTTGAAAAGCTAGTAGTGACACCCTCTTCTCGCGAGAGGGATGTTGTTAACTTACTATAAAAGAGTTTTAAAGGTTCTTTTTTACGCGAAAAGAGTAGCTGGGTAATCGCCGTTTTCAATGAGTGCCTGGATCGCTCCAACGACATGATTTTTATCTGCAGGGTAAGTGACTCCGAACCACTGTGAATGGCAGGTGAGCACTTCACAGTGGAGCTTTTCTTGCTTGATCGCTTCGTCTACGACCGCAGGAAGGTAAGACTCTGACTTGAGCTCCTTTCCGTGCTCGTCGAGGAAGGCGAGAAAAGAAGACTCTACTAGAGAAAGAAACTGAGGGTGAAAAGCCCAGAAGTTCATCGAAACGAGGTCGGTTGAGTTCAAAGTCTGCGGGCGGCCTTGAGAGTCGTTGCCAGTGATCACTCCTGCACTGTTCTTGTGAATCCCAATCATTTCTTCGACTCCGGTAAGTATCCCGTTTTGAGAAGTGGTCACTCCTCGGTTGACTCCTCCGTGCAATGAAAGCGTCTTTTCAAGCTCGAAGGCCACCATCGCGCACTTCGTTTCAGATTGAAGAGAGCGAAGGTATTTGGCTGCAATTTCATACGAATGGGCTCCGTAAAAATCATCGGCATTGATCACCGCAAAAGCCTCTTTGATTTCCTCGCGTGCGGCATGAATCGCATGAGCTGTGCCCCAAGGTTTTTCCCTACCTTCAGGACAAAGATGAGGAGTGGGAAGATCTTTGAGATCTTGGAAAGCGTAGCAGACCTCGATCTTTCCCTCAAGACGAGCCCCGATCTCGCGGCGAAAAGCGTCTTCAAAATCTTTGCGGATGACAAAAATGACTTTATCGAAACCAGCTCGAATCGCATCAAAGAGCGAATAATCAAGAACGGTTTCCCCATGAGGGCCCATCGGGTCCATTTGTTTTAAGCCGCCATAACGACTTCCCATTCCAGCTGCTAAAACCACTAAAGAGATTGCCATGTCTTTATTCATAACGAATCCGGCTATAGGTGCAATCGTTAAGCTTTTTTTAAACGGGCTCTACTATGTTTATGAGCAGATGAGCGATTTTTTCTTTGATCAATGAACCTTTAAGAAGCTAATCAATCGTTGGCCTTGAGAGAGGTGATGGGGATTTTACTCTCCTGTTTGTGACTCTTACAAAGTAAACTCTCCCCGTTGACGACGTCCCAATATGACGAGTAAAGCAAGAGAGGGTAAAGCAAGGGTTGCAGGCTCTGGGATTTGAGTGGCTGTAACGCTGATGAGGTTGATTGCAAGGTCGTCAGCTGAATTAGGGGAAGTAGCCCAGCTTAAAGCTCTACTTGGAGGGGTTCCGTCATAATCAAGGAGCGGATTCGCAGAGCTATTTGTGTCTCCTCCAATGATGAGATGAAAAAAAGAGTCGCTCGTCGTTGATACCCAAAAAAAGCCGTCGTTAGCGATGAGTCCGAGGCCCGTTTCGGCACTGGTTGTGAACATGGCATCAGTGATGTCTGTGGTCGATGCTGTGGGGGCGGGGATCGATGCTGCTGGAGTGGTGGTGTCATCCAGAGCATAGAGAGTTGTTGTCATGGAAGTGCCTAATTCAGTGGCCCAATCTCCGGTGAGATTCGATAAAGTCATCGTGTCTGTGAAGGTGTTTACCTCAAAGTCAGCAGAGCCTACTAGCCGGAAACCTGCAGAGGTTGTGATTGTGCCAGCCCAAAGAGAAGCATGGCTTTGAGTTGAAAAAACGAAAAACGCACCCAGATAAAGAGAGTTTATAAGTTTCATATAAAAACATATCTTATGTTATAGGTTTGGGTGTGAAAAGAATAATTGAAGAGAAGGCGGAGCATTTTTAGTAAAACTTGGTTTGATCCGAACGCTAGCTCTAGCTAACCTTTCCCGACTTGCATTCACACGACTCTCATCACCCGAACCCGACTATGCCAGAGAACTCTGAGCACGTGAGACTTGTCTATCGTCAGATGGTCATGTCGCGCGTGATGGAGATGAAGCTTTCGAGTCTGTATAAGGCCGGTAAAATCGTAGGAGGGGTTTATTTAGGCAAAGGGCAAGAGGCGATCAGTGCCTCTTTGGGCTCTTGTCTACAACGTGGACAGGATGTTTTTGCTCCTTTGATCCGAGATCAGGCCGGCCGAATTGCCTTTGGCGAGAGTCTTTTAGATACCACCCGCACTTATTTAGGCTCTGCTTTGGGACCGATGCGAGGGCGAGATGGGAATATTCATCGTGGTCGACCTCTAGAAGGGAACCCTGCCATGATTAGCCATCTCGGCACTTCATTATCGGTCGTGACCGGGATGCTTTTTGCAAAACGGATGAAGGGGGAACTCGCCGGAAAAGTGGGTGCTACTTGTATTGGTGATGGAGGAACTTCGACCGGGGCCTTTCATGAAGGGCTCAATACGGCTGCAGTTGAGAAGTTGCCACTCGTGGTGCTCGTCGCGAATAATCAATTCGCTTACTCGACTCCCAATGATCGTCAGTTTGCTTGTGATAACCTTCTCGATAAAGCAATAGGGTATGGAGTGGCCGGACATTACGTGGAAGGTTCTGATTTCCTCGCGTCGGTAGAAACTTTATGCCATGCGGTAGAACAGGCTCGTCAGGGAGGTGGGCCCCAGCTTGTGGTTGCAGACCTGCTCCGACTCAATGGTCATGGAGAGCATGATGATGGAGCTTATGTTCCGGATCAGATTCGGCATTCAAAGCTTGGAAGAGATTGTCTCGATGTCGGACGAGAGCAACTTGTCTCAACTCAACTTGCGACGGAGGAAGAAATCGACCGTTGGTGGGAAGAGGCTCGAGAAGAAGTGCAACAAGCTGTCACGACTGCCCAGATGGAACCGAAACCAGATCCTTACAAAGAGGAGTGGTCTGCTTTAGCCAATCAAGATTACCGTAACCGCCCTGTTTAACCTTTCTTTTGAACGATTCTTTCTAAATCCGGTATGCCAGCAGCTCCTTCTATTACTTACATCGACGCGATCCGCGACGCTCAGCGCGATCTTCTTGCTGAGCATCCCGAGGTCTTTGTCTACGGGCAAGATGTCGGCAAGTTCGGAGGAGCGTTTAAGGCGACTCAAGGGCTTCAAGAGGCTTTTCCAAGTCAAGTTTACGATTCTCCCATTAGCGAAGATGCGATGATAGGTCTTGCGATTGGGGCGGCGATCGAGGGAATGCACCCGATTGTTGAGATGCAGTTTGCGGATTTTTCTTCAGTCGCCTTTAACCAAATCGTTAATCAAGCTGCGACTCACTACTACCGGACAGGGGTTCCGATTCCGCTGACGGTGAGAATGCCTTGTGGGGGCACTCCAGGATCAGGTCCATTTCATAGCCAAATGGTCGAGTCGATTTACTCGCACTACCCGGGCTTAGTTGTTGTCACTCCGGCTACGGTCGCAGATGCCTATTGTTTACTGAAAGAGGCGGTTTTAGCGAAAGATCCGGTCATCTACTGTGAGCATAAGTTTTTATACAGATGGTTGAAGGCTGAGAATTACCGAGGGGATGATTTGCCTATTGGGAAAGCTCGAATCACTCGCCCTGGAAAACATGCGACAGTCGTTACTTATAGTGCGATGGTGCATGAAGCAGTGCGCGCTGCAGACCGTCTTTCCGAAGAAGGGTGGGAGATCGAAGTGGTGGATTTACGAACGGTAAAACCTCTCGATACTGATACTGTGATGGCCTCAGTGGCTCGCACAGGTCGACTTTTAGCTCTTGGAGAAGCATTTCCTTGGGGTGGTGTTACGGCAGAAGTCGTGGCACGAGTCGTTCAAGATGGGTTTCACCTTCTTGATGCTCCGCCGCAGCGTTTGAATTCCAGAGATACTCCGGTTCCTTACCACCCGAACCTCTGGGCCGCACATCGACCGACTCCTGAATCTATTTGCGATAAACTTCGTCAATTGCTCACACTCTAACTTTTTTTGAAATATGCCTGAAGTTCCTATTCTGATGCCACAGCTTGGTGAGTCGATTGCCGAAGCAAAAGTCGTGCGCTTACTTGTATCCCAAGGTGACCGAGTGGTCAGTGATCAAGAAGTGATCGAGGTGGAAACCAATAAAGCGACGATGGGAGTGACCACCCTTTGCTCCGGGGTGATTTCGCGGGTGATGGCTGAAGAAGAGGTGAGTTATGCCGTAGGCACAATCTTAGGTTATCTCGAAGTGACTGAAGAAGAGATCATTCGGACCGGAGTAGGTGATCATTTATCACGACCGAAAAATTCTGACGAAAGTGCCTCAGATACTTCCGCCGCCTCCGATTCCAATGTTCATTTTGCGACAGATTCCGAGTATGTCGAACCGACTGCAATTGAGCCGCATGTGCAAGGATTACCAGTGCCAGCGGGGAATTCAGCTCAGTATATTTCGCCTCGTTTGCGGGCTCGAATGAATGAGCTAGGGCTACAAGGCGCCGATATTTCCGCGATTGCAGGGAGTGGAGCGGGAGGAAGAGTCACGATTGAGGATTTAGAATATTTCTTAGAATACATCAGTGAGTGGCCTTCGACCAAAGCGTCTCCAATGCGAATGGCAGTCGCTGATGCGATGCGAAGAAGCTGGACGCGCCCTCTCGCAACCGTTGGGCTTCCGGTTTATATTGACCGCTTACTTGACTACCGGAAGCAGCAGATGCCGAAGCCGAGTTTGACACTATATGTGCTGAAAGCTTTTACGACTGCTTTACAAGAGAATCCAGAATCGGCAGGTTT
Source organism: uncultured Verrucomicrobiales bacterium (assembly GCA_937951675.1). Taxonomy (GTDB): domain Bacteria; phylum Verrucomicrobiota; class Verrucomicrobiia; order Verrucomicrobiales; family Akkermansiaceae; genus CALFBI01. The sequence continues at coordinate 55,737 of CALFBI010000009.1, read as the reverse complement.
TCTCATTGGGGATAAAATCGTTCATCCCCGGGCCTATGATATTGGAGTCGCAGTGCAGGTTGATGATGGAGTTTTAGTCCCCGTCATTCGTAATGTGAACGAGAAATCAATCGCAGACCTTCTTGATGAATATGTGGCTCTAGTTGACAAAGCGCGGACCCGCAGAGTGACTTCAGATCTCACGCAAGGGGGAATTGCCACGGTAACGAATTTCGGAACTTTTGGTCTAAAATGGGGGACTCCTATCCCTCTTCCTAATGAAACTCTCATTCTCGGAATGGGTGCGGGAACGAAGCAGTTAATTTGGAGTGAAGAGGTTGAAAGCTTCCTTCCTGTTACCGAGATGGATCTCGTTCTCACCTTTGATCACCGGGTTGTGGATGGGGGAGGAGCGGGAATGCTTCTTAACCGTGTTGCAGAGCTGTTACAGAGACCTCAAGATCTCTAGGCTTTTCTAGGGAAGGCCGCTTTTACCAGCCTTTGTATCCGTCAGAAATATTGACTAATTGGGTGAAGCCTTGAGTTTGGAGAAATTCAATGGCTTTCATACTGCGAATCCCTGCAGCACAGTGAATATAGTATTTCTTACTAGCGTCAAGTTGTGTGAATTCTTCGCCGAAACGAGAGAGGGGCATCAGTTTGCTTTCTGAAATATGCCCAGCGAGGTATTCGGGTTCTTCTCGGACATCGATCAGTTCGCCGTCGAGGCCTTGCTCTTGCTGGATGAGTTCACGGAGTTCAGTTGCGGTGATTGATTCAATAGAGGAGTCCATAGGGCATGTAGGTTCGGTTTCAGTAATAAGGGAAGTGATTTCAGGGTGCTCACCACAAAGACGGCATTGAGGAGAAGGTTTTAGCTGGAGTTCACGAAATTTCATGCGAAGAGCATCGTAATGAATGAGTCTGCCCAGAGCAGATTCTCCAATCCCTAGGGCGAGCTTAACCGCCTCAGTTGCTTGCATGGTGCCAATCATCCCGGGGAGGACCCCGATCACCCCTGCTTCATTACAACTTGGGACAGATCCCGCGTCAGGAGGAGTCGGCAAAAGACAGCGAAAACAAGGCCCGCCAAGGTGAGGGGCGAAGACGCTGAGTTGTCCTTCGAATTGAAAAATAGCACCGTAAACAAGCGGTTTTTTTAGAAAAAAACAGGCGTCATTGGTGAGGTAACGAGTCGTAAAGTTGTCAGAGCCATCGATTACAATATCATAATCTTTCACGATCTCGAGCGCATTAAGAGCGGTGAGGCGCTCCGCGATGGGGATGAGTTCAATTTCGGGATTGAGCTCCTGGAGACTTTGGCTGGCGGCGGCTACTTTGCCCTCACGAATTTGAGAAGTTTTAAATAAAACCTGACGCTGTAAATTACTCAGAGCAACTTCGTCATCGTCCATTAAGCCCAGCGTTCCAATTCCAGCTGCCGCGAGATAAAGAAGGGCGGGAGAGCCTAGTCCTCCTGCTCCGAGACAGAGCACTTTCGCTCCCTTAAGCTTTCGTTGCCCCTCGATCCCGACCTGAGGAAGCATCAGGTGACGTGAATACCGTTCCTTTTCAAGAGAGGATAATTCGGTGGGAAGCATGGGTATGACAATGACGGACAGAACCTCAAGAATCAAGCTCGACCCTGCTTTCAAAAAAAAATGAAAATAATCAGTTGCTGATCGTTAGGATTAGGCCACATTGACCTTGATATGGCCGAAGTAAAATCAACATTCCGACTCGTAAATGGAGACCAAGTTCCTTCATTCACTTTACCCGATGGAGCTGGTAAAGAGTTTTCACTCGATGCAGTGAAGGGGACTAAGGGAACTCTTATCTTTTTCACATGTAATCATTGTCCTTTCGTGGTTCATCTTGCGAAAGCATTAGGAGCCTTTTCTAAAGAAATTGCAGAGCACGGTGTGAACACTGTTGCCATTAATTCTAATGATATTGCTAATTACCCAGCAGACGCTCCTGAAAAAATGGTCGAGTTTGCAGCGGCAAGTGATTGGGATTTTCCATACCTTCTCGATGAATCCCAGAAAGTGGCTCATGCTTATTCAGCGGCGTGCACCCCAGACTTCTTTCTTGTGAACGATCAACTTGAGATTTTTTATGCAGGGCAGTTTGACTCCTCTCGTCCAAAGCTTGATCAGCCGATCACCGGGGATGATCTTCGTGCCGCAGTGCAAGCTCTCGTCGCCGGGGAATCTGCGATCGAAAACCCTTACCCAAGTAGTGGTTGTAATATCAAATGGAAGGCTGGAAACGAGCCTCCTTACTTTGGGTGAAGCTTAAAGCTTTCAATTCATAACGCATTTCAAACAGCACTCATAATTGAGTGCTGTTTTTTTGAGTCATTAGAGGGTGATGAAATTAAACAAGAATCGTTGCCAAGAGCTTGGACTGAGATCTAGGATCCGGCATGAACTTTGAAATTCATCCTCGGCTTCTTAAAAGTGGGATTCATCTCGCGGAAATTTCTCGCTGCCATGTGCTTTTGAAAAATGAAGTGAATTTTCCTTGGTTCATCGTTGTTCCAGAGGCTGAAACTGAGAGCGAAGACTTGCATCACCTAGAAGAGTCGCGCTTTGAGGAAGTGATGAAAGTCGTGCGAACGACCTCTCTTTTCGTCGATTCTTTTTTTAAACCGGAAAAACTCAATGTCGGGTGTATTGGAAATCAAGTCCGACAAATGCACCTGCATGTGATTGCCCGTCGCCTCCAAGACGTGGCTTGGCCAGGAGTGGTATGGGGATCTGATTTTGAAAAGAAAGCTTACTCAGATGAGAAGATTCATGAGATTCAAAACGGCTTCTCTCTTTTTCTAGAGTCGAGTTTGAGATAGTGCTTCGCTTCCCTTTAGAAAGGGGCGGCGTAGGTATCGCAGCGTCGATGCCAACCCGTTCGCCACCGAGCTTCACCTCGCGCTCTTGGGGAGTTTGAAATCCGCCGGTCGAGCACTCGTTTGGCAGCTTTTGCAAACTCTTGTGGCGCGGTGCCAGCATGAGCGGGAGAGCGCATTTCAGAGAGAACTTGGAGAAGGCCCCATCCTTGACCTTTATACTGTTCTTTGGGGCTGGTTCCTTCTCCCTTGAAGTTGACGTAATCAATTAAGGCGTAGGTGCCATTACTGCTTTGAGAAAGGAGCTGATAATGACGGCTAATAGAAGCCCGCGCTGACGTCGGAGCGATTTGGAGGATTTTCTGAAAAGAAGCGCGTGATTTCGCGATGATGAAATCAGTTTGAAGCGGCACGGTGCGTGAAAGCCAAGTCCGAAGTTCCTTCATTGAGGTGCTTTGAAAGTGTTGTTGAAAGTTGGCCCGGCTATTCCATGGGCAGTCCGCTTGGAGTGCCACTCGAGGAATGTTTCTGACCCCTCTTGCCTGCGCAAAGTGGATAAAAGAGGGGAAACTTTCGTTAAAAGGTCCTTGGTAATTTTTTGGATACCAAATGAAATGGCCGATTCCGAGAGAGGGGAACTCTTCTCCAACATTCCAGGCGGTGAGCCCGTTGATGGTGCCTCCGGATTCATTTTTCCAGATTTGGTGCCCCAGCTTTGCTTTCTGAGCAGCACTCAAGGAAGAAGCTGTAGAGCGTGAGGCCGCCGAGTTCGCTTGGGCTTGGGTCGAGGGGAGGGAAGGTCCGCAACTTGTTAAAAAAATGGCGGACCAAAAGATCAAATTCATACCTTTCATCGTTAAAGAGCTTGAGCCAAGCTATGATGGTCGACAAGGATACAACGATTATGACAGCACAAATTATTCTCAAATACCTCATTACGGCCGGAATCATTGTCGCCGTGACCGAAGTTCAGAAAGTGAATGATCGTCTTTCAGCCTTACTCATTGCCCTTCCGATCACCTCCCTGATTGCAATGGTTTGGATGCATTATGAAAAACAAGAACCGACCCGAATCGCGAATCACGCCGAAATGACGTTTTGGTTTGTGCTTCCCACCATGCCGATGTTTTTACTGTTACCATGGATGCTTCGGCAAGGGATGGGATTTTGGTCTGCTTTGGGGCTGAATTGCCTCATTACGATTGGCTTATTTTATTTAACGGTTTGGATTGGTAAAAAGTTTGGGCTGGAATTGTTTTGAAGAGTCATTTCGATTTCAGGAGATTTTTGCGAAAAGAATTGTCAGATTTTAATCTATTCGTTCGTATGATTAGATAATGATGAATTCTTTTAAACTAATCTTAGCCTTAATTGGGATGGTGTATTTTACAGCATCAGTGGTTCAGGCGAAAGAAGAGCCCACCGTGAAAGTCGATGAAAAGGGAATGCGGGTCATGTCTAAGACCCCCCCTTTTGGTAAACACCCTCGTATTTTCTTCACCGAAAAAGACCTTCCTGCGATGCGGGCCAGAATGGATGGAAACTTTTGGGCTCATTATGAAATCCTCGTCAAAAAGATTGTAGCGGAAGTCAAACGAGTATGGGGACCCTTTGCAGAACGAGATTTCCGCCGCGATAAGCCTACTAATGAGGAATTAGTAAATCATGTGAAACCTAATGAAGGGCGGAATATCAAATGGGGAATGGTGTCACTTTATTCGGTCTTAACAAAAGATCGTGAACTCCAAAAATTCATGGGGAAGGTGATTAATAACCACGCCGAAATCCTTTTGATCTCCAAAAAGAGAAAAGTGGGAGGAAACGTTAAAGGCGGAACTGGTTACGAACTCGGGAAGAATTTTAATTTCTGGGAAAGTGATAGTTTTGATGTGAGTGTGAGTTGGACGATCGGAGGCTGTGGTTTTCCACTTTCTTACGACGTGCTTTACAATAGTCTCTCACCAAAACAGCGAAAAACGATTCGCAAGGCCTTAGCCGCCGCAACGAAAGGCCGAAAAGCTCATGGGATGGGATTCCCTAAAGGTCAGGGGATCAGTAACCATTATGGATATCATGGCGATTTGGCGGTGATGTTAGCCGCGATTGAAGGGGAGGAAGGCTATGATAAAAAAACTTACCAAAATATCTGCCAAGTTTTAGAAGATTATTTCGAAGTAGGGTTTACGCCAGAAGGGGCCTGTCATGAAGATGCTTACGGTCCGGACTTAGGATTAAGAGCAGGAGCTCGTGGTTTTATGGTCATGGAGCGTCGTGGGAAAAAGCTCCTTTCGAGCCAGAAATTCAAAAATATTATCTACAATACCGCCTATGAATTTCCACCACAGCCAGACGGCGAGTATGTCGGTGGTGCTTCAGGAGGTCCTTACAGCCCGTATCCGACTTTTGCGATTGTTTGTCGTTATATGATGCCAAAGGACCCCGTCGCGAACTATGTTTTTCGTCATTACTTTGGGGATGATTATAAACGTAATTTCCGCTGGCAGGGGTGGCTGGATATGATGATTTATGGGAATGACTGGAAAGGAGATGAAAGTCGCCAACAAATGCTGGAATCGGGTGGAATCCCACTTCATTTCTTTTCTCCACGTCGAGGGAAGCTGATTGCACGAAGTGATTGGTCGGAGAAAGCAATGAGTTTCCACTTTGATGCTCGTCCAGACGCTTTTTTCATTGGTCATGATAAAGTCGAACGCGGAACTTTCATGATGAGTGCTTTAGGTAAGACTTGGGTAGATCATGGTAATTTCAGAGCCTTTGTGAAAAGCCAAACAGCGAGTATTGTGCATATCGACGGGAAAGCGCAGGCGTATAAAGCACCAAGCGTGAAGTTTTTAGAGTATTCTGATGACGGGTTTGTAGCTAAAGGCCGAGCCGACCTTAAATACGCCTACGACTGGGAGTGGTCCAAGCCTTGGCCTCGGAAAGGGGATGATAAAAAATTCCCGTCTCCGTGGGAGAAAGAACGCTCAGATCCGATGGATCTCGGTTGGCCAGATAAACTTGACTGGATGCCTAGTAGTCTTCACGGAAGTGATAAGATCGGGTATACTGGAATGTATATGTGGCGGAAGCCTTTCAACGAAGTGGAAAGAGCCTTTCGAGATACGGCACTGGTTCGTGCGAAAATGCCCTACGCGCTGATTCGGGATGATATTAAGAAAGATGATAATGAGCGTAAATATGAGTGGTATTGCCAGATCGCCTCTGATGTCGAGCTTGATGTCGAACAACCTAATATGGTGATTCTCAAAGAGCGCTTAGGGGCTCGCCGTTTAATGGTGAAAGTGCTTTCTCCTCAAAATGCCGAACCTTATTTTGAATCTTATAAGGCAACATACCGAAAAAAATCACACCCAATGAAACGTCTCATTTTTAGTAAACAAGCTGTGGAGCCTCGCTTTCGAGTGCTGCTACTTCCTTACTATGATGGCGGAGTCTTACCGAAAAAAATCAGTTATGACGAAGCAACCGATACGGCGAAAGTGGACTGGGGCACGGATTCGGAAACGATTTCTTTTGCGGATGGGATTGAGGTAAAGAGGTCTGAGTAAAACCGAAAGCTTTCTATTTTCTAAAGTCCGAGCGCAAGCCGAAAAGAAATGCTAAACCGTCTCTTTGTCTATGGTTCTCTTGCTCCTGGAGCTTCACAAGAACACTATTTGGCGCCTCTCAAAGGGCGTTGGAGTCGGGGGAAAGTGAGAGGTTTTTTCTTCCCCGAGGTCGGGCTTGTGCAAGGCGTTCCTTATCCTGGGGTTGTTCTCGATCAAGAAGGAGACGAGGTTCCTGGTTTTATGTTAGAGTCGCCACAGTTGGAAGACCATTGGCCTATTCTTGATCGTTACGAAGGCTCTGAATATAGGAGAGTGGTGACAACAGTGACTCTTGAAGACGGGCGAGAACTTGAAAGTATTATTTATGAATACCTGCGATCATGAGTATGTTCGGGAACTTGTAGTAGCGAATCAAGTTAAGATCAGAGTCTGAGTCGTAGCATCAACGGTCTGGAATGAAGCCTCCGCAAGCATTCCAAAGCGGTCATCCCGGGTGAGGCGAGCCCTCGTCGTTGCAGGGCTAGAAAGCCCACAAAGAAATCGCGAAAGTTGTCGGGGGGTCCGCAGCGACGAATGTCTTTCAGAGATGAGTTGCTGGATCTTAGCAAGTTGCTCGAGAGAAATATGATCACTCCGCTCAGAGGGGAGAGCGGGAGGAGGAAGCTGCCCTGCACAGACCGAGCAGTGTTGGCATGTCTCGGTAAGTCTTTCTCCAAAATACTGGAGGAGTCCTTGTGTGAGGCAAGTAGAGGAAAGGGTATAATCGCGAACCTGATCTAAGCGGGCTGAATCTCGCTTTTCTCGCTCCGAGAATCTTTGGTGAAGAGAGGCGATGAGTTCTTTCGCTTTTGCGGGTCGTTTGAGGAAACGGTATCCTTTTTGGATCTTACTGACCTTGAGCTGCACCTCATCCATGGACTCGAGGTGCTGAAAGGCTCGCGCAATGCGATCTCGGTCAACATTGATTTCATCAGCAATCAGGCAGGTTTCAAAAGTGGTCCAAGAGCGCGCTTCTTTTCCTTGTGCAAAGAGGCGCTTGAGAAAGCCTTTTTGCTCTGGGGCGTAACCATGAAGGATACGTTCTTGTTCTTTTAAAAAACGAACTTGATATCGATCGTAGAAAGGACGAGTTGCTTCAATGTAACCATCAAGTTCTAGGTAAGTCAGAATCGTGGAGGTAACCAACTGCCGAATATCAAAAATCACACCAAGGTCGTAGAGCGAGAGGTGAAATTCATCAGGCTGTCGGAGGAGGTGCTGAACGAATGAATGCAGAGCATCTTGACTAGGAGTGTCTCCAAAATGAAAATTCGCTAAGATGGTGAGATCATCTTCACAAGCGAGTAATTCGCAATGAGAAGCTTCGCCATCACGCCCGGCGCGACCAATCTCCTGAGTGTAGTTTTCTAAACTCTTTGGTAAATTGTAATGAACGACGGTGCGAATATCACTTTTATCGATACCCATGCCGAACGCGATGGTAGCAACAACGGCTTTGATTTCACCGTTCATAAATTGATTCTGCACTTCGGTGCGTGTATCGGCATTCATCCCTGCATGATAAGCGCGCACGGCATATCCTTGTTCTTTTAAGAACCGAGCAACTGATTCAGCGGTGAATTGCTGAGTGACGTAAGAGATGGAGCTTTGATCACGAGGGAGAATGGAAAGAAGAGCTTCGTTTTTGTCACTCTTGGCACAAGGAGTGACTTTGAGCGTAAGATTGGCGCGGTGAAACCCTGTTTGGAAGTGATGAGAGGCCTCAATATTAAAAACGGAACAAATATTAAGAGCGACTTGAGGGGTCGCCGTGGCAGTCAGCGCAATCACACGAGGGATCGACAGCTCCTGAACCAGGTTGGCAAGCTTCATGTAATCAGGTCGAAAATTATGTCCCCATTCTGAAATACAGTGAGCTTCGTCGATCGCAATGAGAGCAAGAGGGGTCTTTTTTAGAAGAGTTTTGAATCTTTCATTACTCAGCCGTTCAGGAGCTACATAGAGGAGTTTGAGCTTTCCTTCACGCATCGAAGCTGTGATTGCAGCGACCTCTTCCGCACTACGGGTGGAATCAATTCGTTCCGCGGCAATCCCGCGCTTTTGAAGAGATTCGACCTGGTCTTTCATCAAGGCAATTAAGGGAGAGACGACCAAAGTGAGGCCCTCTAACAAAATAGCGGGAAGTTGATAACAGAGGCTTTTCCCTCCTCCTGTAGGGAAAACAGCTAGGGCTGAGTGGTCATTGAGAATCGCTTCGATCACCTCCTGTTGACCTGCTCGGAGATTTTCAAAACCGAAATGTTTATTAAGAGCAGGTTGCCAGAGATCTTTCATGAAAATGAGAGGGGTAAAAGCTTATCTCCGACGTTTCGCGCGTTGATAGCGCTGTTGTCGAGACTCTTGAGTAGGAGTTTGCTTAGGAGGGCTTGGGGGAGATGGGGTGGCCTTTGATGAAGGACTCTGCACCGTGACAGCAGGAGCTGCTTCTGAAATTTGCTCGGAGGAGGCTTTTTCTTGAAGCTGCTTTTCCCGAGTCGCTTTTTTATTTTGAGGGATTGAAAAGAGCCCCTTGCTCCAAGTAAGTTCAGGGAATTGCCATCCGGTTCTGGAAATGAGTGCGTCCAGAATCATGAGAACTAAAATCGCGATTAATAAGGGGATTTGTAACGAGAATGTGTGCTTCTGGAGGGGACGAACCCAGGCCTCTGAAAGGTCAAAAATCTCTTTTCCTCCCGATTTTACAGAAAGGTCTTTGAGCTCTTGAAGACGTTCTTGATCAAAAGCCCATTCGGCAGAAGTCCCTACAGTGAGTGGGCCAAAAGGGAGGGCATGACTACCTACTTGCACCACTCCTCGCACGACATCTCCAGGGTCAAGATCTCGGCTGGCTTGGAATTCTCCTGGCTGGACTCGTTCCCATGGAATTTTTTGGAGCTTCTGCTCTGTCATCTTAGAAGTGAGAATGAGTTGAGGTGGGGTTCGTGACAGCTTTTGGTTCCATCTTTCACTATCATAAAGAAGGCGAAGAGAGAGACGGGTTCCTTCAAGGTGAGATTGGATTCCGATCCCAGAAGGGAGTTCATCTCCCATGACCCAGCGTCCAAGTGTTTGACAGAAGTCTTGATAGCTTTCCCAACCTCGAATTCGTGAGCTTAATTCTCCACCAAGAGGGAAGGAAACGGCGCTGACTCTACCGAGGCCACGCTGCACATTTGCGATGAGAGGGGAAAGGTATTCGTCTTTCGCGATGAGGGAGATCGCGGCTTCTTCGCGAGCATAGGAGATGTTGTAGGAGTCGACGAGAGGAAGCCATTCGAGTTCAGTTTGGGATATCTCATTCCAGTCTCCGGTGGCTTGTGTCTCAACCGGTTCTTGGATAAAGGCCGAGCGAGCAACAGCGACCGTTTCTTGAGCAAATAGTTGCGGGAGCTCAACGGCGTTTTCAGTAAAGAAAATACGACCTTTCCCAAGTTTGGCGATGTCTTTGAGAAAATCCGCATCTGCATCCTGTTCCGTTCCGAGTCCAATCACAGAGACGGTTCCATTATTGTCAGTGATTTTTTTGAGGAGCTCTTTGTAACGTCCAGGTTGTTCAGAATCAGCCGCATCAGAAAAGAGAATGATATGTTTCGTTCCGTTTTTAGAATCTCGGATCGCCTCCCATCCTGCCTTGAGACCATTATAAACATAGATGCCTCCTCCTGCTGATTGCACGCTAAGGGCCTTTTTGATCAGAGCCTTCTTTTTATTACTAATCAGTGTTTTTTTAATAATAGAATGAGGTTCACTGTCGACGGCAAAGAGGCAAATTTCATCGAGCTGTCCGAGAAGTTCGATGGCTCTTGCGGAACCATTATTAGCGAGATCCATCTTCGTTCCTCCTGAGACTGAAGCGGCCATCGATCCCGAACGATCGAGGACAATAGCCATGGTCAGTGCGAGTTTTCGATGTTCATTTTTAAGCTCCATCGAGATGGGTAAAAGAGGGTCAATCGCAGATTCAAAATAACCTCCTGCTCCATAGGACTGTTTCCCTCCTGTGATGAGAAGCCCTCCACCTTGCTGCTCGACATAGAATGGAATGGCTTCCAAAAAGTCTCGTGGGATTTCATAAGCAGGGACGTTATTGAGAATGACTGCTTTTGCTCCAGAGAGCATTCCAGGATGAAGCTTTTGATGGTCAAGAATGGTTTCGACGGAGAACCCCTGTGCTAGGAGGTTTTGAGCAAGGGGATCCTTGAGGTATTTTGTAAGGAGTAAAAGGCGAGGCCCACTTGAGACTTCTACCCATTGTTTGATGGAGTTATTCCCAGGGTGAGCATCGAGAGTGGGTGCGATTTCAGCCCGGTATTCATGAGATCCTGCTTGGGAGAGACGGTCTGCGTAGTCCACTTGGCACAGCCCGTTTTTAAGCTCGGCTTCGGTTTTGAGAATGAGTTGGTCACCGCGGTAGATGAGAAGGGGAACCATTCCATCTTCATGCCCTCGGATCGTAATCTTGAGTAAAAAGGGTTCTCCAAATTGCACTTGGGAAGGAACCTGGAAACGGCTGAGCTGGTAGTCTTCGTTTAAGGACTTTTTGAGGATTCGGTAATCAAGCGGGATTTGAAGCTCCTCAAGTTTACGAGGAAGTCCTTGCAGCGGTTCGGTGGAATACCCATCACTGAAAATCAGGAAACGATACGCTTCTTTGGGGTTACGCATCGCGAGCGCATTCTCGATTGCGAGCCTGGTCCGGCTAAGGTCTCTATTGCCATGATAAGTGGAGAGCTCTCCGGGCCCTTCCGGAGAAAGGTCACTGGCGTAATTAAGAAAATGGAGCTGGTCTTTACGAGATGGCTTAGAGTTTTGCAGGAGTTTTTTCCATTCCTGAATGTCTTTATCGACGAGGTCTTCAGTGGATGCTGATCGATCCCAAAAAACCCAAAGATTTAGCCCTCTCGCTTTTTGATCCCAACTTGGTTGGCATAAGATCAAGGTGATGAGTAATAGAATGAGAAATCGAATCGGGGACCATAGTTGCCACTCTTTCTTCCACCACATCAGAAGGAGAAAGAATGGAATGAGGAGAAACCAGCCTGGAGTGTTAAAGGTCATGGGCGCGTTTAGGTCTTAAGAAATACCAATTCAGAAAGAGGATTAAGAATAAGATAAGAGCGAAAAGCACCCAATGTTGTTGCAGCTGAACATCAAGGCGGCGCACTTTACCTGGAGCAAGGTCGGTTTCCGGGTTAGAAGCGCATTGAGAAAGGTCAGCTTCTCGGCAATCGGCAAAATAGGAAGCGGTTTGGTAAAGCAATTGCTCGTCTATAAACACTTTTGTGAAACGGGGACTTTCGTTCATCATTTCATAAGAGCTTTTTTCAAGAGGAAAGGTTTCTGTTTCTGATTCAAAAGAAAAGTTGGTCGAGATCACACGGCATTGTTGAGCTTCCTCTGGGAGAGGAATCGAGATCGCTTGTTGTGTTTCAGTCAGCGTGGCTTCGTAACGCACTTTATCGAGGCGCACAGTTTCAATAAATCTTTGGATTAAGATAATCATCGCAGGAAGACGCTCCGCATTGGAAAGAGCCGGATCAAAATTAAAAATAAGTTGCCGGTAAGGGCTTTCGAGGTAAACGGGTTCTCCCTCAGAATTGGTTTCGGCAAGTTGGATTTGTTTGACTCCTTCACGGAGAAAAATGAGGGGCACTTCTCCCTGCCAGAGGAGGACCTGATCGGAGTTCTCTACTGGAATAGAGATGGTTTCACGTGCGCTGAGTGATTGCCAGTTGAGCCCTTCCATTAAAGGATGGGAAGCGGCAAGAATTCCACCCTTTAAATAAGTCTGCCCAGGGCTCGTTTCGTCGATAAAAACCAGAGCATCGCCTTCGATCAGAAAAGGCATGAGAGGATCATAAGAAAGGAAGCGGAGGTCTGTCTTTTCTTGGGCTTTTAAATGGGGGATGGCGCTGGTAAGGCGTTTATAGAAAGAATCCATTTTAGAGCTCAACTCATTAGTGATGGAGAGTGCCTTGGGCTGAGGAAGCAAAAGAGGAATGTGGTCATCAAGCGAAAAAAGATCCCCACTAAGGGTTAAAATAGCGGTCTCCACTTGGGTCGGGAATTCGGCCGAAATGGTTTTAATCTCACGAGGGGAAAGGGTGATTTCCTGTGTTGGCGAGGAGCTTCCATCTGGGTAGCGCAGCGTCCAAGTGCGAACTTGCTCTTCATCACTGTAGTTTCGGATGAGAACTTCCCAACGTTTTGCCGAGGAATCACTACTGACACCAGTAAATCCAACGTTGCTAGTGGGTGCTCCCACCGCGAGGAGCTGAGCTTGATAAGGAAGGTTTTCAATTAAGTGATCGGTGAGGTAAATCAAAAGACCCTCATTTTGTAAGCGGCTCCGGGCGAGCATTAGGGCATCAGTAGGATCCGTTGCGCCCATCGTAGGTTGCCAATTTTGAATGTAAATCAGAGCTTCTTCTAAAGAGTTTCCGCGATAGATGATGTCTTTTTGAAGGGAAGATTCACTAATTTGAAGATCGAACTCTTGTTCGCGTCGGTCGATTTTTTCTAACTTCTTTTTTAAGGTAATGAGGGCTTCGTTATGGTGCACCTGCATCGAGGCGGAACTATCGAGCACGATCGCAACGGGCAAGATCGTTTTTTCAGATTGGAACTTAGGATCGGTCAGGATCCAGCTAATAAATAAGACTAAGAGAAGCTGTAGCCAGAGAGGAATACTAGGAGTAAGGCGTTCGAACCGCTTGCCAGAAGAGGATTGGGGTTGAGCCCTTTTGAGTAAGAAAAGGGTCGTGCTCGAAAAGGTTTGCGATTTCCTTTGTAAAAAATGGATCAATAAAATCGCAGGGACTCCTAGTAGAGCCCATAAGCCACTTGGTTCATTAAGGAAGAAAGTCATGCTAAGTGCAAGGCTCCTCGCTGGAGAGCATGGGATTTAAGAGCGTGGAGGAAAGGAGGTTCCGAAGGAATACGGATGAATGGGCTTTGATATTTTTGTGCCTGTTCGTGCCAGAGTTTAAAGTGGCTGTTATAAGACTCTTGGTAACGAGTAAGGATGGCGTCATTGACCCGATGTGAATGTTCTTTTCCAGATTCGGCATCAACAAAATGATAATTACCCTCCCATTCAGGACTGGCTTCTTCTTTAGAAAAAGGGACGAAAAGAAGGGCTCGGCCTTGGCGGGAAGCAAGAGGCAGTAAAATCTCGGTTGGAGAGCATTCAAAAAGAAGATCCGATATAAAAATACGCATCGCTTGGGCACGGAGAGGAACCTTGCGGAGAGCGGGAATGAGGTTGCTGTCTTGACCTGAAAAATCGTTTACCTGTTCAAGCCACTTAGGGTGCTGAATTTCATCAAATGAATAAGGTTTTAATAAAGCACCTCGGAGACCATGAATCCGGAGAGAGGCTGTGGCTTGCCGCGCCGCATGCACACAGAAGTAAAAGAGCTCCAAAGTGCGTCGCTTTTTTTCCGGATAAGCAAACATAGAAGGAGATAGGTCGAGAACGAGATCCAGAACTGGTTGGACTTCTTCACGGTAAAGCTTCATCGAGTATTGCCCTGTTCGAGCATAAGCCTGCCAGTTAATATGCCGAGGGTCATCTCCCGCCATGTAGGCGCGGTGATCTTGGAAGTCGAGAGAAGATCCCACTCCCGCTCCTTGAAATTCACCTGCTTGCCCTTTCCAGATCTGAGAAGAAAAAGGAAGCCGGATTTGATCTGCAGCTTGTCGAGCTTGCTGCTGGATGTCTTGCAGTTCCGAAAGTGTCATTATTTTTCTTTCAAGAAATCACCCCCGAGAGGGAAGAGTTTTTTAAAGCAAAGAAGGAGGTGCCCGATCGAGAATAGGAAAGCGAGGGCGATACTAAAGATTAGACGTGCGTCAGAACTGAATCCCATTTTCTGAGTTTCGCGATCATCGATCATGATGAAGTTCGAGGGAACCCAACAAAAAAGAGTGGCGATCAAATAGGAACTGGAGATTTCAATCATCAAGATTGAGGCAATACTAATGCCCCAAGAAATGAGCATGAACATGATATAACTACTCATATGATCAGGATGATTTCTCCGGAAAATTCGGCTTAAGAAGGCAGGGAAAATACCGGTCGCAATGAATAAGAAGATTATTGGTAAGCTCTCATCACGCATATGTGAGGGCATTTCATTTCTAAAAGAAAAAAAGAAAGAACAAACGACCCCCACCAGGACAAGGTAAAACAAAGTCCCCGTCGCATATCCAGGGGCCAAGAAATAAGCCAAGAATTTTCCGATGAAGCCTTTTCGCTGGAAGGGTGCTAACAGGCTCTTAGGAAAGAGAGCGCTTTCTGTAAAGAGATCGCACGCCGCGATGAGTAGCATGAAAAAGAGAGTGAAGGTCGCAAATTGAATGGAGCTTTGGGAAAGGGTGAAACCTGTTACGATAAAGGTAAAAAGCATTAAAATCCGTTTTTTGGTCGCTCGGTTTTCCGAAAGCCCTCGAATCGCGGATGCTCCAATTTCGATGAAATAATAAGTTCCGCACAAGGTAAGAAAGACGAGGCCAGTATAAACCAAGAGATTGTCTCTGGTTTGGAAACTCAGAAAATCAATTAAATGATCGAAGACTCTAAATGAAAGAGTGAAGAGTGAGAGGAATACGATGATTAATAGCAGTAGGGGCACCAAGCTGCGAATGATGACAGAGGTCACACCAGAAAAACCGACGGTCATTGCCGTTAATAACCCGGATGCTAAAAGCATACTGGAATAAAGGATAATCTCTGAAAAAAGCTGCATATCTCCAAAGAAATACCTGAAGAAGAGATAAGGCAAAAGTGTCACTAGGATGAGACTACTTTGGCTCATGAGTGCGGCCCATTTTCCCCAGAGAATACGTCCTGTAGTCATTCCTGAGATCTTTAGAACATCAATCGTTTCCCCTTTGAGCTCAGAGGAAACAGCATTCATTCCACGCAGAGGTTGAATGAAAAGAGTGACGAGAGTGAAAAAGAAAAACAGAATTTTAGAGATGAATGGCCCAGTCTGAGTGAAATTACTCGCTCCAGATGCTCCCATCAAAATCAGGCATAGCAAAATGTGGAGAGAAAGAAAAACAATCGTGAAAATATTCGTGCGCAATCCTTGTCGTAGCTCTTTAACCAACATCGGGCTAATCCGGTCCGAAAAGTCGGAGGTTTTAGATAAGGCCTTCTTGGGTGCTTTAATAGCAGGTTCCGGCTCCAAAGCTGAAGTTGTGCTTGGTTCACTCATACAGCAGTTTCAGTAGAAGTTGGAATGGGTGGAGGAGTGGCTGCTTTGGAAGGAATGGCTTCTTTGCCTTCCTCTAAGTTCCCGAGAATGTCGATAAAGGCATCTTCCAAGTTTCGCTCTTCTTTGTGAAACTCGATGACGGGGAGTCCGTCTCGCACCATTTTAGCAAGAATCGCCGCCCGAGATTCAGGACTTGATTGCTCGAGGAGGATACGACCTCCTCGTTTCCGAGTTTCGATTAACTCGACATGTGGCGTCGTGACGACCCAGTCTTCAAGTGTGCGTTCTTGGTGGGCCAGTTTCACATCATAATAAACGGCGTCAGACTGTTCGTGTCCTTCACGTAAAGTCTCGGCATCGCCATGATGCACGATTTTCCCTTGGTTAATAAAGAGGAGGCTATCGCACATCTCTCCCAGTTCTGAAAGAATGTGAGAAGAGATGAAAATGGTTTTGCCCTCTTCAGCGAGCACGCGGATGAGATGCTTGAGTTCAACTCGAGCTTTAGGATCCAGGCCCGCCGCGGGCTCGTCCATAATGAGAACTTGAGGGTCATGGAGGAGAGCCCGACCAAGTCCTAACCGTTGAGTGAGTCCCTTAGAGAGTTTGTTCGAAAGACGGTCAGAGAGCTCAGTGAGATCGGTAAAGTCCATTACCTCTTCGATGCGGCTTCTTCGTTCAGCTCCCTTGTAGCCAAGCGCACGAGCATAGAAGTCGAGATACTCGAGCACAGTCATGTTATCATAATTCCCAAAGTGATCTGGCATCCAACCGATCAGGCGACGAGCTTCTTCAGGATGGTGGATCACATTGATCCCGCAAATCTCGGCGCTGCCAAAGGAGGGGTAATCCAAGGAGGCTAAAATCCGCATCGTCGTTGTTTTTCCGGCACCATTGGCACCGACAAAGCCACAGACGGATCCGTGAGGAACATCGAAACTCACTCCGTTAACCGCTTTTAAGGCGCCAAAAGAACGATAGATATTGTGAACTGAAATAGCGTGTTCAGACATGACTAGATTATCGGATAAGAGCTGATCCTTGAAGGAGGGATGGAAGCGCCGTCCAGCGGATACTTTTGAGGGTGTCGATCTGCGGGGGAGAAGGCAGCTCGGCAATGAAATGTTTTTTAGAAGGGATCAGGTAGACCTCTCGGGGAGGAGTGATCAGTCGGGCTATTTTTTTGAAATCAGTGGGTTCGCTCCAGGCTCGGCAGTCTGCGAAAGAGCTTCGTTGGAGGGTCACTTTCTGCCCTTGTTGAAGAGAAGGAGCGGTCCAAAAGACACCCTTCGCATCTTGATAGAAAAAGGTGCCAATCGGGAACTGAAAAGAAGACAAGGCCTGTGGTGCTCCGGAAGTAGTAGTGAGAATCTCAATACGTTCTCGACTAGGAACAATGGCTTGAAGGAGATGCGCCTGTTCACTCCGGCTTTGGAACCAGTTACCGGAGTAAGATTTCCCATCAGGCTTTCGGTTCCTTATTTGATATCGGTTGTTTTGATTTTGAGTTTTTGAGACTCGTGCCCAGCGACTATCGTTGAGAGGGATAGGAGTCATGACTTGTGAGTTTTTTTCTTGAAATCCTTGGCCAAGAAGAATCCCGGTTCGGGAGATTTGTTCCTGCGTGATATAGAGCTGGTTCTCTTCTTCGAGAGCGTGGACATTAATAATACTGCGATAGAAACCTTTTCCTCCAAAACCATCTTGGATGATAATTACGAATAGAAGAAGTAAGCTCGCAATGATCGAAATGAGAGGAGTCGTGATGAAAAGACGGTGTCTTCGTCCCGCTTTCGCCCACACGAAAAGATTAATAGGTCCTACAATGATTCCGAACGCAATGAGAAAGATGATGAATAAAGTAGGTTGGAACGCTTTCTCGCCTAGTTTTTTAGAGAGACTCCATTTGCTTTGATCAAAGTCATTAAGGTTAGTGACGGGGTGATCAAATCTTTTGCTCAACTCCTTCACTAGTTGGTTTTGTGCTAAGTCATACTTTTGACCTGTAGGATAGATGTGAACCGAATTTGCAGGAAGTTGAGCTAGGCCAAGCTGTTCGATGGTGGCAGTTCCGGTTTTATCGTAGATGTAAATTTCACCCCCAAATCGGATCCATTCGTGAATCGCGTTTTTTGCGGTAGGGTTGATTTTTTTCCATTCTTCACTTGTCGTGAGAAGGCTCTGGTATGCGAGGTAAGCGCGCCAGTCTTGGGCGGCAGCTTGCGGATCGAAAGAACTTCCAAATTCGATGTTTCCGGAACGATGAGAACCCAGGTGGGTTTCCACTTGTTTATTCAGCGAAGAAGCGTGTAAGGTCGACAGCTTATCACTGATGAGAATGTTGGGCCAATTCTCATCATAAGAAGTTGACATGGAACTATTTTCACTCGGGAGCCCTGTGGTAGAAACCGTGACTTCGAGGTTTGAGCTCAAGTTGCCATAACGAGACTCACCATAAACAGTAGGGACCAGAATGTCAGTGATCGTGGTTTGGCCCGAAGAACTTTGAATTTGGAATTGAGCTTGGGCCGAGTTGAAGTCTGATCCGTAAGATTGATCTTTAAAGAGCGTAGAGATCGTAAATGTTTTATCGAGTGTGACCCGGTTTTGCACCGTGATACGTAAGGGAATATACCCAACCGCCGTGAGACGGGAATGAAGAGACTCCACTTTGACCGTGAAAGGATTTTGCCCTTTAATCGCAACTCCCATGTTGAAAGTCCCAATGGTGTGTTGGGCCTGAAGTGGAATCGCTCCGAGGAGGAGCGAGTATAGAAGAGTGAGGATGAAAAGTCTCATGCTTTTAAAGATTGTGGTGATGCTAGATCTTGGTTCGGCGTTTGCTCAAGAAGTGAGTCAATGACTTGCTCGACGGTGAACTGGTCCATTTTAGCTTCGTAAGAGAGAATGATTCTATGACGCAGCACCGCCGCGGCAATCGAGCGCACATCTTCGAAGCTGGTATTACTACGGTTTTGTAAAACAGCAGTTGCCTTGGCTGCAGAAGCCATCGCAAGTGCCGCCCGTGGGCTTGCTCCGAATTGAATCGCTCCGGAAGGAAGCCCTTTAACGTCTTGGTGAGTGGCATCAACAAGTCGAGCAATGAAGTTGGCAACCACCTCGGGGAGATAGATACGGCGAACGAGATTCGTGAGATCGAGAAGCTCTTCCGCGCTCATCACAGTAGGGACTTCAGGTTCGGTTCCGAGTTCTCGATTTAGAACGATTTTCTCTAAGACTCCGGCAGTATTTTTTTTGAGATGGAGCTTAAAGAGGAAGCGATCGAGTTGTGCTTCTGGCAGGGGGTAAGTTCCTTCTAATTCGATCGGGTTTTGGGTTGCGAGGACGAAGAAAGGGTGGGGGAGAGTATGGCTTTCACCAATGACGGTCACTTGCCTCTCTTGCATCGCTTCGAGAAGGGCGGACTGAGTTTTAGGTGAAGCCCGGTTAATCTCATCTGCTAGAACAATGTTAGAGAAAAGCGGACCTTTCTGGAAAACGAACTCGCGGTTTCCATCGACTTCTTGAAGGACTGGGTTTCCAGTGATATCACCAGGGAGAAGGTCCGGAGTGAACTGAATTCTTTTTGTTTCGAGGGACAGTGCTTTTGAAACTCCCTTAACCAGTTCGGTTTTCCCCAGCCCAGGAAGACCCTCGAGGAGAAGGTGCCCTCTCGCCAGAAGTCCGGCGATGACAAGGTCGATGAGCTCTTCTTTTCCAAAGAGCACTTGCTGTAAATGATGGCGAAGTTGTTTGAGTTTTTCTTGAACAAGAGAAACTTCTTGATCACTGGCGTAGGAAGTAGATGTCATGGTTGAGATTGGTAAAATTCTTGTAGTACTTTGCGCTCGTTCGGAGTGAGGTTTTCCTCCCAGAGGATGCGGCCTCCTTGGCCTTGATGTTGAATGCCGCCACCCTCACGTGGAGCCACCGTTGTTTGATCGATTTGATGCTCACCTTCGGTGACGTTTAGTAGATCACCGGGCGTAAGGTTTTTTGGATCGCGAGACTGAAGTCTTTCGAGATCTCCTAGAGAGAGAGGTTTTCCGTCAGGGCCGAGCACGCCAGGAGAGGTTCCAGGCCCACGCTGAACTCCGCCTGTTCCTGGCTGGTTTCCTTCGCCGTCAGGGCTTTGTTGGCCTCCTGGGTTTCCTCCTTGTCCTGAAGGCGTGTTTTGTTGGTTGAGCTGATTTTCAATCCACTCTTGAGTTTGTTGTTCAGCGCCTTTGCCTCCTTGCTGTTGTCGCAGTTCTTCTGCTCGCTCTTTGAGACTTTTACGGATTTGATTGATCTCCTCCTCACTGAGATCTCCCAGTTCTTGGAGGTCCATTTTTTGAAGGGAATCCATGAGTTCTTGATTCGGCTTCATTTGATTAGATTTCATCTGATCAAAGGTCTCGCGCAATTCTTGTTGGAGGCGCTTTTTGGTATCCGAAGACATTTGATTAGAATGATTCTGGAGGGCATTGATCCCACGTTCCATCCGCCTCATGTTTTTCTCTAATTCGGTGAGTTCTTTGCGATGGTTGCGCTCGAGATAATCGGTAGCTTCCATCGAAGAGTGCTTGAACCAATCTTCTCTTTTTTGATTTCGGAGTTCCTGAAGACGTTCCTCTAACTCCTCGAGATAATCTTCAGAGACGGTTTTGTCTTCTTCAAGCTGTTCGATCTGGGCTGCGAGCTCTTCCCATGCGGGTGGCTCTTGAGGGGGGAGTGATTGCTGGTGGAAATAGCGAGTTGGCATCCAGAAGGCGGCAGCGAGGAGTCCCGCGACGATAAAAATAGGAGTGATGAAGCGCCACCATTGCCAAGTGATAAATTTCTTTAAAGACTCCTGGGGGATCGGAGCAGGCCAATCACAGTGTCCTAATCGAGCGGCCGTGAGAGAGTTATTGAGGCCGAGCTTAGACTCGAGACGCACGAAGCTTTGATGGGTGGTTTGAAACCTTTTCCGACTCCAAAGAAGAGCGAAGATTCCAGCACTCAGTGCGCCAAATCCGATTAGTAAAGCCGGGAAGGTGGGTTCAAGATCAGGATGGAAAATACGAAGCAATAAAATAGAGATTGCTGTGCAGAGCCCTATCAAAAGCCATGGCAGGACGAGTGCGTCCAGCCACCAACCCAAATTAATTTGGCGGGTTAAGCTTTTCGCTTCGCGTTCCCAAAATTTAAGCCCCTCACTCATTTCACGAAAAATACTTTAAGAATTGGGGGGAGAACAGAAGAAAGAAGCGGTCCTGAGGTCTTCAGCATAGGTGATTTTGAGATTCGGAGCAGAATGGGAAACAAGCTTCGTAGGAATGCCAAGAACCTCCATCGCCGAGACTTCATCAGTGACTAAAATTTCCTCCCTCAGGATTTTAGCATAAGCTTCTTTTAAAAGGGGGGTGCTAAAAGTCTGCGGCGTCTCCATGGCCCAGAGCTTCTCGCGATCAACAGATTCGTCAATAAATCCATCAGAATTCGCTCTTTTAAGGGTTTCGGTAATGGGCCGAGCAAGTGCCGCAGCTTGATGCGTGTGCGCGGTCTCGAGGCAGGTCATGATTCCCTCGGCTGTGATGAGCGGGCGGGCGCCATCATGGACCATAACGAAAGGGAATTGAGCAAGATCAAGCCCGTTAGAAACCGAAAAATGGCGCTCAGCACCTCCCTCAGAATGCTTCAGGGGAGAGTTGATGGGAGCGGTGAGAGTCTCGAAGCGAGCTTGATCGGTAACGACAATGATTTCTCGAATGGCCTCACATGCGACAAAGGCATCGACACTATGTTGAAGCACGCTTTTACCACAAAGCGGCGCCATGAGCTTATCGAACCCTGCGCGGCGACTGGAGCCGGCAGCAACGATAATGGCGGAAGCTTGTAGAGGCATAGCGTGAGATCTTTAAGGAATGAAGGGTGGAGGAACCCTTTTAAGTGGCCTTATGATCTAATGATTAATTAGGAAAGGTGCTTCATGACCTCTTGTGACAATAATTTGCCATCTGCGCGGCCATCCGCTTTTTCCTGCACCAGCTTCATCACCTTGCCCATATCTGCTTTAGAGCTTGCGCCCGTCTCCTTTACAATTTCAGCAACCATTACATTGATCTCTTCTGGAGTCAGAGGGGTAGGGAGATAGGAACTTAAAATTTCGAGTTCCGCGTCTTCCTTCTCAGCCAGGTCTAAACGTCCCGCGTCCTTGAATTGGGTCGAAGCATCTTGGCGCTGCTTCATTTGTTTTCGGACAAGACTCATCGCGTCAGCCTCGGAGATCGAAGAATCAATGCTTCCATTCTCGATTTTAGCATTCGTGATCGCTGTTTTGAGGGCGCGCAGAACAGTCAGCTTCAAGGCGTCTTTGGCCTTCATTGCAGTCTTTAATTCATCGAGTAATTGAGCTTCAAATGACATGGCGAAAGCCTGACCCTTTTTTTGTTCTTTGGGAAGAGCGAATCTTTTAGCCAGGATAAGAAAATAAGCGGCTAAAAAAGAGGGGCTGATTCGACATCTAAAATAAAGCAACCCATTAAATCAAACGATTGCTTTAACGACGACTGTTTCGGGTGAAGAACCTACAGGCTCATCACTCCTCACTAGCGAATATTGATTGTTTTGTAAAAGTGAAAGGTTAAGAGACCTTAAATTAAAAAGAGCCTTGCGATATCCGGGTTTTATCTTTTATAACTTCATCTATGTTAAGCGAAAGAGAGATTTTAGATTCTAATCCTTCCTAAGTGATATCCGAAACGAATATCACGCCTTCATTCCTATAATAACACTGTTCTCCAAAGAAATGGCTCTGCGAGACGCAATCACGAAAGCAGTCCGAGATAAGTCGATTTCGGACTTCGAGTTCGTGCGTCTCACGAAGTGGGAAGGAATCCTGAATCGAATCGCCGACAAGTTTCTGCGCAACGGCACTCGGGATTTGAAGTCGATCTGGCTGTGGGAGTCATTTCGCGATCCGATCACATCCGAGCAGCCCGACGATCCGCTTCAATGGCTGCGGGACTACCTCGATCCATCTGCCGATTATTGGTTCCTCGCGACCGAAGAAGACGGCAAGTATTGGATTGCCGAGGCCACAGGCGGCGGGATCATCCGAGTCATCGAAGAGATGCATGGATTTGAGTATTACGTGGTGGATCGAGGGATGAACTGGATTCTTTGCGAGAACCATCACAGCGTCTTCATCCGCTCCGACCAACCGGAAACAAACAACGGAGAACAAGGCGTCGCACCACAATCCGCTACCCGCCATGAGTCGAATTTTCACTGACAATTACAACCCTAAACCCCAGTCGAAGCCGCGCTCCCGGTAGCGGATGTGTGGACTTCGACGTTCTGCAGAAATAATTCAAACTAACAATGAAAATGATCAATAAAGTATCAATGGGAATATTTATATCGGCATTTTGTTCTCTGCATAGCCAAGCTGCGACGCTAACATTATATGTTTCTCCTTTATCTAGTGGAGGCGTGATGATTAACGGAAATGGGAGTATTGATTTTAGCACATTTAATCCAAACGCTATGTTATCTTCTGAAAGCACAGTCAATGGTGAGCTTTTTTTCTCAGCATCAAACTTTGAAGAGTTTTTAGTGTATAACTCATCTACACCTCTCGTTATTGAATCTCTCGTTATTTCAGGTGCTAGTTATGATTTTTCAGGGTTACCATTTTTAGATAGCGGTGCTTCTGTTGATTTAGGTTCTAATGGAGCTGGCTTAGAACTGCGAGGTATTGGATCTCACAGCAATAATTTTTTTAATTTAGTTGGAGGTATGGCTCAAAATGACGGTGCTGTTACTACCGGAGTTCAAAATTATGATTTCACTATATTGGATATTGATGGCGATTTCAGTGGATATGTTGATGGGCATGTCTTATTTGATTCTAATGGCGATACCGCTGGAGGCGAACAGATAATAATCAGCGTAATACCTGAAGCTACCTCACTATTTCTTATGGGAATAGGAGGTGTGGCGTTAATCAATTATCGTCGTAGGATCTAATCCGTAAAACGCAGAACAAGGCGTAGCTCTCAACACCTGCCTCGCCGCGAGTTCAATCCGCCATACCATCTAATCCACAATCGAAGCCTTGCCCCCGGTCAGGAGTGAGATGACTTTGGCCGTTTGGTAAAATGAAAACCCACGTAGAATTCACTTCGTCGTCATTTCCCAAATACGAGAACGAAGACGAAGAGACGGTTAACCCCGGGTGTTGGGGTAAGCGTCTTGCTGAGTATTTTCGGGATGAGCTACCTGCATATGGTGTAGCTACTGAAGATATTCTATGTGAGGATTGGGGTTGGTTAGCTTATATCGAGAATAGTGATTTCCCGCTCTGGATTGGATGTGATCCTGTGGACGACATTGATGAAGACGGGAATGCTATTATCAGAAGACGGAAGGTAACTGCGAGTTTGCCGCCTTCATCACTGCCGAGCCAAGTTTTATGAAGAAGCTTTTTAGGAAGGTGGACACAAGCTCTGCCATAGAGAGAGTGTCTGAAACCATGCAAAAAATGTTGGAAGACAGGGACGATTTTTCCGAGGTCACATGGACAAACTAGCTTGCCGAACAAGGTGGTGGGGGACAGCCAGATACGCGCTGAGAGTTTTCGAAGGTCTACTTGCTTCGGTGTGACCGATCTGGTATCCGCAGGTCATTCGGCGTTAGCCATATCTGGAGCCACACCTCAAACGTTGCTCACAATAGTCTTTTCGGGTCCGCTAAATAAGGGGGGCTCACATGGATTGATTTAAACGATTGTTTGATTGTGATAGGAGAGTGCTAAAAACTCGAATATTGATTGTTTCGGAAAAGTGAAAGGTTAAGACATCTTAAATTAAAAAGAGCCTTGTGATATCCGGGTTTTATCTTTTATAACTTGATGCATGTTAAAGAAAAGAGAGATTCTAAAGTCTAATCCTTCCCAAGTGATATCCGAAACGAATATCACTCCTTCATTCCTATAATAAGACTGTTAGCCGAAAAAAATCGCCGTGGCAGATATTCAAGAACGCATTCAAACGTTAGCCACTCGATGGGAGGAGGTTTACGAGGCAGCCCAACAGAACACGCAACTCTGGGAGCAACACTATCCCGATCTTTCTCTTGATGAAGTAAATGACATCGTAGGAACGATTAGCAGACTCTTTGGTCGAGTAAGGGCACCTGCTGGATTCAGTGCAGGATATGAAGCGGCTAAGGCGTCAGCACTAGCGTCTATGCCGAATATTGATGCCCAGCTCAACCAGCTAGTCGCCCAGAAATACAATCATGTTAGAAATTTTGTAACACAACTGAATCAACTTCTGGGTGCATCGTTGACGCTCTTCATTACGGGATCTACTGGAGAGGAGGGGCGACAGCTATCATCTCTCGCTGGCGATATCGCAGAGGCGGCAGAGCGGGCAGAAAGGGCGACAAAGGAATTGGAAGCCAAAGCGGCTGCATTAGAAACCCGCGCGGAAGAGATTGCGATTCGAGAGGAGCGTCTTGACGCTCTTGATAGTAGAGCAACCGTTCTAGAGGCTGTCTTAACTGAGCTAACAGAAACTCGAGCTTCAGCTTTAGGGTTTCGGGACGCCGTCGAGACAGCGGCGACGGAAGCGGGGTCAACCATAGCAACGTTGACTCAGAGGAACGCCGATACAGAGGCTCTCTCTCATGATGCTTCAACTGCCAAGACGAAGTTGGAGGGTTTAGTTAGCGAGGCAGAGTCGATTCGGGCTACTATCGAGGGTTTGTTGCCGGGGTCGGCGAGTGTGGGTCTCGCGGCCTCTTTTGAGGAGCGAGCGAACAAGCTAGTAATACCTCGGCGTGGTTGGATGACTGTTTTCATCGTTACCATTCTGGCAATGGTCGGAGTTGCGTTCTCGGTCGACTTGAGTGGAGATGACTACTGGCATCACGCCTTCACTCGTCTACCGTTTCTCGCTCCATTGGTATGGCTTGGCTGGTTCAGTGCGCTACAATATGGCAATACGATCAGACTGGAAGAGGATTACAGGTTCAAGACGTCTACCGCGAAAGCGTTTATAGGATACCGTGATCATATGGCGCATCTAAAGGATGTTGACTTGGAGAATGCCGGCAATGCTCTGGCTTTGCTTTCGGCGAGAACAGTGGAAGTTCTCTCAATCGAACCTGGTCGCCTACTCGGAAAGTCCCACAATGAAGCAACTCCTTCAGGAGGAATTCTTGGTTTGACATCGGCAAGGAGATCGAAAGAAGCTGAAGAGAGCTAACAATGCGCAGCACCACAAATCCGACCGCGCTGGTGGGTCTGAGGCTTTGACTGGAGGAGGGAGCGTGGTAGAACTATCAAAAGCGCGCTGAGTCGGTCGGATTTGTGGTGCAACTCTAGCGGTAGCAGTCGTCGCCTACCTAGCGAGCCACGACTGGTTTGGGGCAAGGGGATTGGAGGAGCTACGCATTCTTTTCCGCGCCGTTAAGTAAGACCACCAAGCGGTCGATAGCCTACAAGGCAGAACAAGATGCTGCTGGGCAATCCGCTACCGCCGAGTAGTTTATTATGAATATAAGAACCTTTAACCCCTTCGTCGGACTGGAGCCGCCTGTAGCAGTGACATCGCTTTGACGTTCAAGAAAATGGATCATGCGAACGCACAACGATTCACAGAGGTGTGCAAGCGCCTCGGATTAGCTGACGAGAGGGTTCGTGGCATTTTTGACGATCTGAAGGAGCGGTATCTGGAAGTGCACCGAAGTTACCACAACCTGTTGCACATCGATCGGATGCTCTCTTGGCTGGACGCATCGGCCGATGGGGATGATACCGTTGAACTCGCGATTTGGTTTCACGCCGCCGTCTATGAACCACTAGGTAGCCATAACGAGGCGAAGAGCGCACAGTATTTCGCGGATTCCCTCGGCTCATTCATTGGAGGCTCTATGGGAGGTGACGTAGAGCGCTTGATCTTGGCTACTGATCCTAAACTAGTTAAATCTGGGTGTCCGACGAGGGCTTAATCATTGATATCGACCTCAGTATCCTTGGGTCGCCGCCAGAAGATTACGAGCTCTATCGATCCGCGATTAGACGCGAATATATCTCTGTCCCGGAAGTAGATTTTGTTGTTGGTAGGAGGTCGGTTTTACAGAGTTTCCTCTCTCAGCGAATCTACACAACCGAGTTCTTTACGCAGTTCGAAAAACGAGCTCGATCAAACATCAAAACTGAACTCGAAAACCTAGAACCATCAAGAAACTAACAAACTGGTGATGCCGATTGCGATTAACCTCGGAGTTTCGTTTCGCTTTGGAACCATTTACCTCGCCATATTGCAGAACGAGAAATAACAGGTTTTTTCGATGTCCGTCTTAACAAAATGAAAGGGCTATGTCGGGCTTATCTTGAAACTTCGAGCGTGTGGGATCAGCCGTTTCTCCATGCAATGGGCCGGGTAGAGGAGGATCTTAACTCAAAGGAATAGAGGCCCAAAGGCTCAAGAGTCTCACTTGTTATCGTGAAAGCCTTTCTTCTTTTGGTCGAAGCGCGTTTCTGGTATTAAGTAATACCCTTGTGCAGGTGAGGCCCTCGCTGAAAACCAAATGAAAATTCAATTTATAATAGCCGTTTTTTCCATGCTTCTTTTGACAGCGCAATCAGAAGAAGTTTCTGAAGAAATGAAAGAAGCGACTGCTTTTACGGAGACGCAACCGATTCTCGAAGGGGGGAAACAGTGGAGCATCCTTGTGGATGCTTCGGAGCTAGAGCCTCATTTTGTTGCTTCACAGTTCGTCTCTGATTCCTCAAATAAGAGGGTTGTTTTCAATTTGAAAGTGACTCAGGAGTTAGGAATTGAAGAGGCGCGTCAGATTACTGGGGTATGGTTAAAGCTGTATGATCAGAAAGAGAATTTAATCGGTGCGGTCGATCATACGAGTTCGAGTTTAGAAAAGTGTGCTAAGTTGTTTTCAATACCTGAGAACCTCAAAAAAGGAGCCGTTTTCAGGGTGGAGGTAAAATGCCCTTATGAGTTCACGAGCAGTTCTCACCTCCATTTGGTGAAAATCGTTTTATCTAAAATAAATAAATAACCAGCATGCTACGAAAAAGAACACTTCTCTTAGCTCTTTTCTTTGTATCCCATACTTTTTTGTGGGCAGGGAGCAGTGACGCTCACATTACAGGCATCACTTCGAGTAAGCGAACCGAAGTAGCGCTTTTAGTAGGTGATGTGACTGGCTTGATCAGAGAAGTTTCTTTGAAAATCGATGGCCAATCATATACGTTTACTCCTGCTCATAGCACCGTGATTAGAGATGAGGTGAATCAGGTTTATGTCCTCATTGCGGAGCATGAAAACTATCATTTCAAAATGTGGATGATTCCTGGCTCGGAGAAAGTGCTCTCCAAAACGAGTGGTTCATTAAAGACGACATTCTCAGCTATTATTGAAGCCACCGATCCACGCCAAAATAAGAAATGGTCCATTACTCCCCGAATCACGATTGGGTGTCGGCTTAAGTATTCCATTTGAATCGAGCTAAAAGTGAATCAATTGATGACTTTGAAAACTTTACTGAATCGGTTTTGTTGCTTTAGTAGCAGGGGAGATTTTGAGAAAAAGCGGAATCATGAAAAGGGGCCCCAATCCATTCAGCGCTTATTCTTTACGCTAGATAAGAAAGCAGAATTCACGGCGTTTTTTATGAAACATGAGGGCTCTCAAGTCGTGATTTACTTTGGTGAGGCGACGGAATGTTATCCCTATCCTGATCATCGCTGTCTTGTGGAGCGAGAGGGTGACGGGCTGTATGGCTATGTTCTTGAGGGGCACGGGATCGGGTCGAATAAGAAGCCTTCTTCAAATTTAAAGAGTGCAGTAGACCGGGTCTTTTTTGATTGTGAGAGATTTACCGGTGGAGAAATTGTTACCGTAGTAGTCAATGAGTAGAGTGAAGATGCAATCAGTAAGAAAAAGAAGTGATTATTTTAATCTTTCTGTGATTCCTCTGAAAGAGGTGGCTTAAAAAAGAGACAAAAAAACAGAGTGAGAAACCCCACTCTGTTTATTAATGAGTCTAATGCTTGAATCTGATTATTCAGGTGAAATAATCACAGGGTTAGCTGCATAAATACCAGTTGCGGTTGCGTAAACTTCTTTACCTCCGGTGGTTTGAGGGATTCCATCTACTAGGTTGTATTGGCCAGCGCTTCCATCGATCGCTAATAAAATAGCTTTGTTTCCATAATCTTCAGTGTATTGACCTGCGGTGGTTGAAGTGGGAGCTCCAGCAATAATAGTGGCGCTATTGCTTCCGGCCCCGAAACCAATTCCTGCTTCCCTGAGAACGTAATCGAAACCACATTCGCCCGCTTTAAGGCATTCGCTATTGTTGGTGATATCACCATCAGGCTTCACCAAAGATTGAGCGGAGCCTTTGGCGTAAAATATTTTTTCGGAATCACCAACACTCACAAGAAGTTGTTTATAATAATTATTAGAATTACCAGTGAGAGTGTAGGCTTTATCATTAAGCG
The DNA here is from genome assembly GCA_937951675.1 of uncultured Verrucomicrobiales bacterium. GTDB lineage: Bacteria > Verrucomicrobiota > Verrucomicrobiia > Verrucomicrobiales > Akkermansiaceae > CALFBI01. The sequence continues at coordinate 26,574 of CALFBI010000009.1, read as the reverse complement.
GAGCGAGAAGAGTTGCGGTGGCATCATCTGGGAAACGCCCCATGTCCTGATCAAACTGAATGAGGTATTGCCAAATTTGTTTCGAATTACTGGTGGCCTCGGCTGCGTTCGCTCTTTTGAGGGCTCCGAGAGTGGCGGGAGTGGCGAGACCTGCGAGAACCGCAATAATCGCAACGACCACGAGAAGCTCTACAAGAGTAAAGCCCTTACGGATTTGTTGTTTGTTGATTTTCATAGATGTATGTATTTTTGATGTTATTTATATATCTCTAGAAGATGGCATGACATGCCTACATATCTTATAGATCATATTAGTGTAATAATTGAGGGAGAGGGAAGACAAGGTTATTCCGCTTTGAGCGAGATATTTTCAACATAATCTTTTGATAATGAGTGTTTTTTCATTTTTTCTTGATCTCGTTCTTGCTTGATTGCTTAGTTTTCTTAATAATGTCGGCATCTTGGAAGTAGATCAGGTCAAAAAAGAGCGACAAGGAGCGAGGGTGAGAGCCTTGAGCCTTGGGCTTTCTTTTCTGAATAAAGTCGCCTTGGTTTGTCTCGTTTTGGTGACAGGAGCGGCTTTACTGGTTCTTTCTATTCCTGAATACGAGAAGGTGAAGAAGCTGAGAGCGGATTTAGAAATACGGGAAGCGGAAGAGCTAGAAGTGATGCTTGAGAAAGATCGTGTCACTCGAATGCTGAAGTCTCTTAAGACCGACCCTTCTTACTTAGAACTTCATGCTCGAGACCGGCTCGACCTTTATCGAGAAGGTGAATCGGTGGTTCGATTTCAACGCCAACCATAATTGAAAAACCTTTTGTCGCCTTAGTGAGGCGACTTTTAATTGATCCTATGAATATTGTCATTGTTGGGGCTGGGGAAATCGGAAGTTACCTGGCCAAGGATTTTGCTCGTCAGAGTCATCATATCACCGTGATTGAGAGTCATCCTAAAATTGCGAACGAGCTTGAGCAATCGATTGATGCCAAGGTGATTTGTGGCCGGGGCGAAAGTGTCTCAGACCTCGCCATGGCGAATATTGGGGAGTGCGAGCTTTTTCTGGCTTTAACGAGTGAGAATACCGTGAATTTAATGAGTGGCTCGATGGCAAAGACCTTGGGCGCTGCGAAGGTAATTTCGCGGGTGCATCCTGGCTTGCAACGCGAGGAATGGCTGTTTGATTACCGAGGGCATTTTGGGATCGACCATTTGTTCAGCTCCGAGCGTCTGGCGGCATTAGAGCTCGCCAAATTTATTCGAAATCCGAGTTCAATGGTGGTAGAGGAGCTGGCGCGAGGTAAAATTGAGCTGCAGCAGATTAAGGTGGGAGATCAGTCTCCGGCGCTGGGGAAATCTTTAAAAGATTTAAAGACTCCAGAGCACATTCGAGTCGCCATGATTTCTCGTAAGGCAGAGCATTTTGTTCCGAATGCCGAGAGTTATATTCGGAAAGGGGACGTGCTGACCTTGTTTGGGGAGCCTAGGAAATTGCGAAAATTCACAAAAAAACTACAGAAAGGAAACGCTTCTTCGGAGGAGATGCGAGTGATTATTTTCGGAGGAGGGGAATACGGACTCGCTCTTGCTCAAATGCTAGAGAATACGGATTGCCGAGTGCGTATTTTTGAAAAAGACCCCGTTCGCTGCGAACTTCTGGCGGAGGAATTAAGCCGCACCGCCGTGATCAATGCGGATGCGACTGTGATTGCTGAGCTCGAAGACGAGCAAGTAGGGCAGGCTGATTTCTTCGTAGCGACCAGTCAGAGTGATGAAGATAATGTCATGACTTGTTTACAGGCGAATATGATGGGGGTGAAAAATTGCCTCACCTTGATTCACCGCACCGATTATGCTCGGGCGATTAGTGCCAGTGGCCGTCATTTCGGAGTGATCGCGGCGATCTCTCCACGCGAAGCGACCCGGCGAGAGATCGAGCGTTTCATTACTTCCGACCCTTACCATCTGGTGAAACGTCTGAGTGGGGGGAATCTTATTGAGACGGAGATATTACTAGGTTCTGCCGTGGCGGGTCATATGCTTAAAGAGATCGAATGGCCAGAGAGCACAGTGCTGGTCGGGTTGATGAGAGGGCTCAAAGCTTGGGTTCCGGGTCCTGATGATGTTTTAGAATCAGGTGATCAGATTTATGTCGTGATTGCGCCATCAAGTTTACGAGATTTACTGAAACTTGTTCATTAAGATTTATGAATTTACGTCTTATCGCGAAGGTGATCGGCTTGCTTCTCTCGTTGCAAAGCTTTGCGATGGCGGCGTGCGCTTTATTTGGGGTGTTTTGGCCGAATGAATCGAGCCCCGAAGCGAATCGAGCGCTTTTAATTTCTTCGATTTTGACCCTGATCGTAGGTTTATTACTCTATCTTTTTGGATGGGGGAAGGTGGATCGTCTGCCCCGGCGGGAGGGAATCGTAATCGTTGGGATGGGCTGGCTCGCTTGCGGTTTTTTCGGAGCCTTTCCTTATTTGTTAGGAGCTCCTTTTCTCTCTTTTACCGGTGCTATTTTTGAAAGCTTTTCGGGGTTAAGCACCACTGGCGCGACGGTGATTGAGGATCTCAATGATTGGCCTCGGTCGATTTTATTATGGCGATCTCTTTCGCAGTGGTTAGGAGGTTTGGGAATTTTGGTTCTTTTCGTCGCTCTTTTATCCTCACTGGGAGTGAACTCCAAATCTCTCTTTGCGAATGAATCCTCTTTCCAAATGGGGGAAGTGAGTAATTCGCGGATCCGTGATACCGCTTTATTGCTCTGGAAGATCTATGTTGCTTTGACCTTTATTTGCGCAGTGGGGTTACGATTTTTAGGCTTAGAGTGGTATGATGCGATTTTGCATGCCTTTACCACCTTGGCGACAGGTGGTTTCAGCCCCCATAATGAGAGTGTCGGGTTTTATCATGGCTTTCCTCAGGAGAAGCTGATCGAGTTATGGATCGCGGTCTTTATGATGTTAGGAAGTATGAACTTCCTGATTTTCGTCCTTATTCTTAGGAAGCGGTGGGACCGTCTGAGAGCCGAAGAGGAAGGGAAATGGCTTCTTGGGCTGACCTTGGCTTCGATAGTAGGGTGCTCGGCGCTTTTGATTGCGGCAAAGACGGGGCCCTCTATTTCATTAGCTTTGAGCGATGGGATGTTTACGGTTTGTTCGGCGATTTCTACGACGGGCTTTACGAGCCATGATTATAGCCATTGGCCTGGGGCAGCGGTGTGTCTGATTCTTGGTTGCTCGCTTTTAGGAGGGTGCTCTGGATCGACTTCGGGCGGCATGAAAGTGAGCCGGTTTTTAGTCTTTTTGAAGTCATCACATCAGCAAGTGATTAGAGCTTTTCGTCCTCATCAAGTTTTCAAAGTGAAGGTGAACGGGAAAAGCCTTGGTTCCGAAAGTCGAGCTCAGGCGATTGTTTTTATCGCGCTCTACCTTGGGATCATTTTGGTTTCGACCTTCGCTGTGACCATTCTAGAAGTAGGCACCGGTATTTCATTACAGACTGCGTTTGGCTCTGTTGTAGGGTGTATCACCTCGTATGGTCCAGGTCTGGATGCGACGGGGCCTTCTTCAAATTACGCTTCGTTCCGGCCGAGCACTCATTTGTTCCTATCCTTTTTGATGGTGCTAGGACGTCTGGAGCTTTACGCCATCTTAGTGCTGATTGTGCCTGTGACGTGGAAGAAGTATTAGGGAGAAAGGCTTGCTCTCGCTGAGATGTCAGGGCATCAGAGTCATAGAACGCGGATCATAGCGATCTGTGGTGCGGAAAAGCCAACCTGGTTTTCTTTGAATCAATTCGTAGCCGGTGAGCATGAATTCAGGTAATACTTGATCACTATTAGGATCATATACGGTTTTACCTGTGTAATAGCCTTGAATCTTATACTCATAATTTTGGTCGTATCCATGGCGTTGCCCAGCAGGTCCATCTTCAGGGAGGCGGTCAGGGTTTCGCTTTTTGGCTTCGTTCATGACGACCAATTTAGCGGTGCTCCATGGAGCGCCTGGTTTACGGAGATACCCCCAGAACCGAGTGCTGACGATATGGTAACGTCTCCCAATGTAGAAATTCCCACGTGGTTCGCTGGCGATTTGGGTCGCTCGTTCTTCTTGAGTGGGTCCCCCCATTAAGACTCCTTTGATATAGCTGCCCCCAGATCTTCCTTGCGGAGAGATACCGCATTGGCAGCATAAGAGGCAGAGGAGAGGGAGTAGAACAAACTTCATGCAACGGATCTTGTAAAATTTGTCTCCTAGAGGTCAACACAAAGGGCGTGCTTTCTTCGAGCTTTACGGTTCTTAGAATCCGATTTAGGCTGCGCGCATGAGCGCTTGTTTTGGTCCCAAAATGAAAATGGATCCGGATCTTCACCGGGAACGTAAACCTGATTGGATTAAGGTTCGCCTGCCTAATAATCCTGTTTTCTGGGATACAAAGTCGTTAATCAAAGACCTTAACTTGGTCACGGTTTGCGAAGAAGCACAGTGCCCGAATCGGTGGGAGTGTTGGGGACAGGGCACGGCGACCTTTATGATTGCGGGGGAGAAGTGCACACGAGCCTGTGGGTTTTGTGCGGTGAAAACAGCGAAGCCTGATGCTCTTGAAGAAGATGAACCGATGCGTGTGGCCGAGGCGACCAAAAGAATGAATTTGCGCCATATCGTGATCACGGCCGTCGCTCGGGATGATCTCAAAGATGGTGGTGCTGAGCATTTTCAACGCACGATTGAGGCGGTGCGTGCGGTGAATCCAGAGATTATCATTGAGGTTTTAGTTCCTGATTTTAATGACCGTGATTGGGCTCTTGAGATGGTGATGGAAGCGAGGCCACATATTTTTAACCATAACCTTGAGACGGTAGAACGGTTGACACCTCTTGTTCGCAGCCGAGCCAAGTATGACCGGTCCCTCATTGTTTTGCGCAAGGCAAAGGAAATGGTGCAAGGTCATGTCGCTACGAAAAGTGGAATCATGCTTGGCCTTGGAGAGCGCGAAGAAGAGATTTTCACTGCGATGGATGATCTACTAGAGCATGGGGTGACTGTTCTCACATTAGGGCAGTATCTACGTCCTACGCCTCGTCACCTTCCAGTTGTAGATTATATTAAACCAGAGGTTTTTGATCGTTATAAAGAAGTCGCTCTCGCGAAAGGTTTTCGGCATGTTGCCTCGGGTCCTTTGGTTCGTTCTTCTTATCACGCCGCAGATTTCCGCCCAGAATTAGATATTATTGAGGCGGTTAATTCTGACCTTGGAAAACGCGAACAAATCGAATTGACGCCTTCACAAGTCGGTCTACCTGACCTCAAAGTAGGTGTGATCCGGGCGACTCCTTCAGAGCCCAAATCTTAAGGGGAAAACCTGAGGGCAGCGGTAAGGTCAGAGTAGTCAGAGAAGACAAAATGAGCGGCGCTTTGATCTGTGATCTGATGCCGAATACTGGTTTGGTCTCCGACATAGAGTGCGGTTTGGAACCCCATTTCTAAAGCGGGCAAGATGTCTTTGTGCTCATCATTGCCTAGGTAAAGGCATTGTGATGGAGAGATCTGACGTTTGTGGAGACTTTCTTTCATTTCTTGGAATAGCCGGGGGTTAGGTTTGGAGTAACCGTTTTGGTAAGACCAGAGACAATGTTCCTGATCAAAGCCTAAAGTAGAGAGATCATCCTGATAAAGAGTTTCTAGAACGAGAGGAGTATACCATTGAGCATTAGAAATAATTCCAAGGGGAATAGATTGGCTTCGAAGTAGCTCAAGTAAGAGCGAAACTCCTGGAATCGGGTGGCAGGGGTTGAAACTTAACTCTTCTCGTAGAACCCACTCTTCGAGAGAGCAGTCGAGAGAGAAAAGGGGAAAAGAGCGTAAGGTTTCGAGCCAGATTTCGTTGATAGTGATTTCGGGAGAGACGGTGCCGGATTTCTTAGCTATTAGGTGAGACTGTGTAATGAGGTTTTCTTTAAACTGAGAGAGTTCATTCCACAGCGCTTCGGAAAGGGTTGAGACTTCCCTAAGGAGAGGCGGGAACTTTGCTTGTGGTGATGTGGCGCTTTGTCCAGATAGGAGAAGGGTGCCATAGACATCGAAAACCACTGCTTTGATCGGATGATTCAGGCTCCCTTGTCGAAGAAAAGGAGTCGGTTGCAGCTTAAATTTATTCGAGGCAGCCTGGATCAGGTTCTGAAATTTTTGAAGAGAAGCGCTCATTGCTTTAAAAAGAAAAATTCCGAGAAAGATTGAAATGATTCGAGAAGGCTTTTCCGGTTCAATTCGCCCGTAAGAGGTCCATGTGGAGAATTTTCTAAGGAAGTGTAAAGTTCGTGTAATGCTTGTTGAGAGCGGCGTTCTCCCCAGGTTTGAAGATAAGAATCAGGCGGGGTCTCGGGCGTCGCCTGAAGCACCGCTTGGAACCATTGTGAGGCCGGTTGAAGTTGGCCGTCACGGGTGAGGACTTGGACTTTTAGGGGATCTTTTAAAGCCTGTAGAATGACGCTCTCTTGAAGCGATTCCGGGAGTCGGGCAAAGTCAATATGGTCTCGGAAAAACCATGTTGAAAGATCCCCTTGTTGAGTCAAAGGAAAGTGGACTTGCACCGCTTGGCGAAGCTGGCTCAAGTCCACCCATTCAAGAGGGATCAAAAGAGATTGATAGTAATTTCCGTAAAGCTTCCCGTTTTCTTCGAAATCCTTTGTGATGGAAGGAATATTACGTGCGATCAGGTTTTTCTGATCGAGTAGAGGTTCTAAAAAGGCCAGCCCGAACCCCTCATTGACAGAGGTAGTGAGAAGATGCTGGCTTTGTCGAAGAGCTTCATAGAATCGTTCTGGATACTGACCCGATTGGGTGAGGTTAAGCTCGATCGAGATCTTGTTTTCTTTGCAGAATTCTTGCCATCTTTCGAAAAAGGGAAGCCATTGCGGGTTATGAGGTGCTTGGGCGACGGAAAAGGAAAGCTCGCGAGGGGCGAGAACTTTCCAGAGTAGCACCTCGCCGATGTTTTTCCGTCGAATGGCGCGCACTGGATAAAAGAGAGCGTTTTTTTTCGTCTCCTTTGTCTCAGGTTGAGAGAGAAGCTTTTTCCGGCGGATTTGGTTTGGAATACGGCGAAGCTGAGAAGGAGAAACACCTGCTTGAGCGAGATAGTTTGAGTCCCTTTGATTTAGAGTCACGTAATAAATGGAATCACCAAGCGGGTAGAGAGATTCAAGATGCTTGAGACGCCTTAGGTTTTTTATTCGAAAGTCCTCTGCAAAATCATGGAGTTGTAAGACAAGTGAGGCTTGCTGCTTTGCTAAAAAAGTGACGAGTAGAGGGGTGGTTTCATTTTTTCCTAAGGCGTGATTATGAAAATGCCAAATTGGTTTTTGTTCCCCAAAGTGCTTTTTTACCACTTCCTGGCAACGACGACCTAACAGGTCGATGTGGGATGGTGCGCGAGTTTGATCATAAGCGAGTTCGGGAATGATTTCAACGCGGTGAGGGAACCCTTCTGGAGCGGCTTCTCCGGAAAGAATAAGGCTTTGGCGGCCCATCGACTTCACCAAATCGACTTGTGAATCAATGACGCGGCTCACCCCTCCTGTGCGAAGGTGGTAATGCACAAAGACAATCGGCTTTAAGGCGCTCATGAAATGAAGATTCTAGAGTGAAATATGGAAACCTGCAAATCTTCCCTCTTGGACATTCTGTAATCTTCCGCTTGGATAGGGGCATGACCAAATTCCGTCCATGCATTGATCTTCATGAAGGAAAAGTGAAGCAGATTGTAGGAGGCACCTTAACTGATGAAGGAGCCAAGGAGAACTTTGTCTCAGATCGAGAACCAGCTTGGTTTGCTGAAACGTTTGCGAAAGACCAAATGAAGGGCGGTCATGTGATTAAATTAGGCCCCGGGAATGATGAGGCCGCGAAAGAAGCATTACAAACTTATCCGAAGGGGCTGCAAGTCGGAGGAGGGATCTCATTACAAAATGCAGTTGAATGGCTAGAGGCTGGAGCGACGCATGTCATTGTCACTTCATGGCTGTTTTCTCCAGAAGGAGAGTTTCTAGAATCGCGCCTCAAAGAACTCTCACGTGAAATCGGCCCCAAGCAATTGGTGATTGATCTCAGCTGCCGCCGCCGGGAGAAGGGGTGGGTGGTGGCGATGAACCGTTGGCAGACCTTGACTTCTTTGGAAATCACGCCAGCTCTACTCGACAGCTTAGGGGAGTATACAGATGAATACCTGGTGCATGCGGCTGATGTCGAAGGATTATGCAAAGGGATTGATTTAGAATTAGTAGAGCATCTTGCGGGGTGGGGGAAGATCCCTATGACCTATGCCGGAGGAGCACAAGGAATGGAAGATCTCAAGCTTGTGAATCAACAGAGTGATGGTAAAGTTGATCTTACGATTGGTTCGGCGCTCGATCTTTTTGGAGGAAATGGAGTGACTTACCAAGAATTACGCGATTGGAATGGTTGGAGTGAATAGATCATGAGAGTAAACTTTTGGATAATGATGGGGAGCTTGTTACTAGCAAGCCATCTCACCTATGCTGCGATTGAGAGTCAGGAAGAGGCTTTCAAGGCCTTGCAGGCCCCCTCCTTTGAACTCCGTGAAGAAGCGACTTTTTATCTATGGAAGCAAGGAAAGTCGGCTTATTCCAAATTATCTGTTTTAAGAAAGAGTCCTGATCCTGAGGTCAGCCAACGTGCGAAGCTTCTCATTGACTATCTTAAATACGAGATCACCCCTCAGACGCCCCCAAAGATTGCAGAGAGTGTAAATAAGTATCTGAAAACTAATAAGCTGGATGTTAAGAGGCAGATGATCATGTGGCTCTATCGGAATGAAGCTCTCGGCCAAGTTCTAAGGCTCTATACTTACGAAGAAGACGAGACCTCACGGCAAGAGCTCCAAAAGCTTGTTTTTAGAATGGTCGTGACGAAATCACGAGAACGTCTCTATGCGAAACAAGAGCAAAGTCTCGTCTCATTTTTAGAATCAGTTCCTTATAGTCCTGTCACCTTACCGATCTTAGGAGCCATTGATGAAAAAAAAGGGGCGCTGTCAGACCGCTTGGAAAGTTTCTTGACGATGGGAGAGTTGGAAGCCGCCATTTATTATGCCGCCCTTCTAGGCGATTTAGATCGTTACGAAGAGTTAGCAAAAGAATTATACCATGAAAAAGCCCTTCAAACAGTGGCCTTCATGAAAGGAGATCCTTGGTCTTACTTATGGGGGACTCTTAAGGAACGAGAGGGTTATACCATTTGGAGACATTATCTAAAAGCGGCCGAGAATCGCTGGCATGGAAGTATGAACTCTTCATCTCCGCAAGTGTTGAAAACATTGCTGAACTCTCATGAAGAATCGAATCAAGCGATGTCATCGTTACTTGGGTTGGGAGATTTTAAGGAAGTCAAAGACTACTATGCCCGTCATTTTGAGAAGCTCAAACTCTTTGATTTTTATTCACAGAGAGAAGATGTCACGGAAGCGTTAGAAATTTATGGATTGGTGCCAGGGGAGCCTCTTTCGAAAGAGTGGCTCCAAGAATTTCTGGAGCCTCTTACCACAGATTGGTTTGATCATATTAATCGATCTAAAGAAGCCTTAAATTTGATCAGTTACTTTGAAGGGAAAGGAGTTCCTGAATACGCTATTCAGCTGAGAACGGCCCTTTTTGCGGTGATTGAAAATCATGACCCTGAAACGAAAGAAGAGTTTTTCATCGACCTCTTTCAAGAAGGGCTTCATGACGAAATGTTTTACTTTTTGAGTCAGTTAGAAGACCCTCGTCCGCTTTTGAAAGTGTATGATCTTGAGCAGTCCAAGATGCATAATGACTCGCTCGCAAAATTACTACTATGGCTTGATGAAGAAATAGCCCCTTTTGAGCAAGAGCTCGATGGAGCTCTTGATGAATGGCAGCTCAAAGCTTCGTTGCAAGGAGTTCTTCGGATGAATTCGCATCCATTGAAGGAAAAAGTGATTAAGAGTTTGGTGCTGAAATCGGAAACAAATCCTGAGCTTTCGAGAGACTGGCTTACTAATTTAATTTATTTAACAAGTCTTCAAAATGATATTGATCGCACGCTCCCTCTCGTAGAGCGCTTTCAACAAACATACCCAAAAGATTTGAGATGGAACCGGGCGCTCGTTTCGTTTTATCAAGCCACGCAGCAATGGGACAAGGCGATCCTCCTTCAAGCCACCCATCAGCATTCGGATCAAAGTTTAGAAGGAGTGCTGAAAGAGTCTATTTTACTTCATCAAGCAGGTCGACATGATCAAGCTCAAAAGAAATACCAAAAGGTAAAATATTTTGCTCTCAATGACCCTTATGTGCTTGATGGGATTCATCGTGATTATACCAACGAAGGTTTACCCGGAGTTCCTGAAGGGCTAGTGACCCGTTCTTGCTTACTCGACGCTTTATCAAAAGGAAGAGGGGACCCACTTACAACGCGCACTGCGTTACTCAAAGATGAAGCGATTCGGGAGAAAGATTGGGCGAAAGCCGCGGCATGCTCCGAAGCGATTGTCTTTGCGAAAGTCAAAGACGGAGAGACTAAAAATATAGCAACCTATCAACAAGTTCGGTTCGAGGCTGAAATGTTCCGAGGTTTCTCTCTTTTAACTACGGATCCTAAACTCGCTCGGAAACGTCTAGCAACGGCACATTCAAGAATGCGTGGTGATGGTATTTTAGCGGATCACTTTTTTCCTTTGCTTCATGAGCTCGGGCTAAAAAAAGAATTGAAAGAGTATTTCAATATTTCATTTCAATATTTAGAAGAAACCATCCAGGTTTACCCAAAATCAGCTAATACTCTGAACAGTGCAGCATGGCTAGCTTCAAGAGCGCTTCAACGTCTTGACCGAGCTCAAAATTATGCCAAACGGGCCAATGGAATTGAAATTCATTCAGCCGCCTATATGGACACGATGGCGGAAGTCTTTTTTGCTCAAGGAGATCGAGCGCGCGCTATTAGTTGGTCACAAAAAGCGGTGATTCATGGAATGAGTGACCGCATGATTAAGCAACAATTCTATCGCTTTTTGAGAGACCCGCTCCCTAAAAAATAAAGCTTCTTTTGCTTGCAAAGTCTAAAATTCTCTTTAGAAATATCGCCCCTAGCGGAGGGATGGCAGAGTGGTCGAATGCACCGGTCTTGAAAACCGGCGTTGTGAAAGCAACCCAGGGTTCGAATCCCTGTCCCTCCGCCATTTTTTTTCTTTCGTGGAGGAGCAAGAGTAGGAGCGCTCCATACAGAATAATGAGTTTAGTTGGTCTGACCCTGACCTTTTGATTTGTTAGGAACAGAGAAATCTTTGCAATGAAACCTTACCAGAAGCGCATCGCTGAGGCTGTTTCTAGAAGCCATTTTTTGGAAACGCAGAGAAGTCGTTTAAGATACAGTAAACATCTCTTTTCTAAGTCTTGACCCGCTGAGTTTCGTCACTCATTTTCTCTATATGGAAATGCTCTATGAAGGCAAAGCAAAGAAGCTTTACACAACAGAAACCCCTAATGTTCTGCGAATGGAGTATAAGGATGAGGCCACTGCTTTTAATGCTGAAAAGAAGGCTGTTTTTGAAAATAAGGGTAAATTGAATAAGGCGATTACGCTTTTGATTTATGAGATGCTCGAAAAAAAGGGGGTTCCAACCCACCTTGTTGATGATTTAGACGAAGTTAATCTTCTCGTGAAGAGTGTCGATATTCTCCAAGTCGAAGTGATCGTTCGTAATGTCGCGGCGGGAAGTTTTTGCCGTCGAATGGGTGTTGAAGAAGGGCTGGAATTCAAGACTCCGATCGTGGAATTTAGCTACAAGAGCGACGAACTAGGAGATCCTCTCATTAATGACGATTATGCCCGGGAACTAGGATTAGCGACTCCGGCCGAGTGCGCTTTTTTGAAGGAGCAAGCACTTGTGATCAATGAGGTCCAAAAAGAATTTTTTGCCAAATGTGGCTTAAAGCTCGTTGACTTTAAAATCGAATTTGGCCGTCTCGCGGAAGATCCTAGTCAAATTGTGCTCGCGGATGAAGTGAGCCCTGACACTTGTCGTCTTTGGGACCTTAAAACAGGTGAGAAGATGGACAAAGATCGTTTCCGCCAAGACCTTGGTGGAGTGATGGAAGGTTACGAGGAAGTTCTCAAACGAGTCAAAGACGCAAGTAAGTAAAGAGTCTGGAGAAGGCCCATCATAGATGCGGTCTTCCAGGAATGGCTGAGAATCGCACCCCAAGGGATTTTCTTTGAGGTGTCTTCCTCAAGATTCATTTACTCCGCTAAATGAAAACTCCCTTCTTTAGGAGTGGTGTTGTGTTTTAGGGAAGGACTTGCGAGACGAATCCGATCGTTCTTGAGAATAAATTGATTCTCAAGAACTTCAGGAGAGGGAACTCGAGAATCAAAAAAAGCTTATTCGCAGTCTGAGCAAGCGGGTTGGAGAGGTTTTTCTGGATGAGCTTCCGGAGCCTCTAAGTTTCGATTTGGTTTTTGTGAGGTAAGTCCAAGTTTGCTGAGCAAGTTTTGATCTTTCTCTACGGCCGGATTTTTAGCGGTGAGGAGTTTATCCCCGTAGAAAATGGAGTTGGCACCTGCAAAGAAGCAGAGAGCCTGACCTTCTTCCGTAAAGTGAGTTCTTCCTGCCGAAAGACGGACTTTCGCACCTGGGATCGAAATACGAGCAATGGCGATCATTCGAACCACGTCAAAGATATCGACCGGATTGTTACCTTCGAGAGGAGTTCCGGGCATTGGCATGAGCCGGTTGATGGGAACGCTTTCTGGTTGAGGGTTGAATTCTGAAACAACCTCTAACATTTTAAGTCGGTCCACATATGTTTCACCGAGACCAAGGATTCCTCCGCAACAGACTGACATTCCCGCATCCTGCACATTTCGAATCGTATTCAATCGATCTTCAAAAGTGTGAGTGGTAACAATATTAGGATAATGCTCAGGGGAGGTATCGATGTTATGATTGTAAGCGGTGACACCAGCATCTTTGAGTGCTTTCGCTTCATCTGGGCCTAGTTCGCCGAGAGTGACACAGACTTCCATTCCGAGTTCAGAGACGTCTTCGATGATTTCGAGAACTTGATCGAAGCGTTTCGTTCCGGAGCGAACACCACGCCATGCCGCGCCCATACAGAAGCGGGTGGATCCACTGTCTCGAGCCGCTTCGGCCCGTTTCATGATATCACACTTTTCCATGAGTCGTTCAGAGTCGACTCCAGATTTATACCGAGCGGATTGGGCGCAGTAAGAGCAATCTTCCGAGCAGCCACCTGTTTTGATAGAGAGGAGGGTGCAGAGTTGAACTTCATTCTCACTCCAGTGCTTTTCGTGAACTTCTCGTGCTTGTTTGAGAAGTTCAAAGAGAGGGAGTTCGTAGAGAGATAAAAGATCGGCGTATTTCATAAAAAATAATGTAAAAGAGAAAAAGTGTTAAGTAATTGAGATCCTAGTAAATCCAGCGTCCATTGACATGGGGCATTTTGCCCCGGCCAACCATGGCATAATCAGTTTTACCTCGCGCACCAACGAGAGAGTGGCCAAGTGCCTTTTTCCAGAAAGCACTCATACTTTCTCCGGTATGGCAGCCATAACTTTGGCAAACCGCTCCAGGGGCATAGATAGAACCTTTGAGTTTCCAGAGGTTTTTTTCATGAATCCAAGCTTTGGAAGCGCCCAGCACTTCAGAGCCATAATCGAGCATGAAACAGTGTTTGTTTGAGTGACCAAAGAAATCGAAAGTCCGAACAGAACGGGAAGGGTGCTTGTTAATCGCGTTAATCGCTTGATCTCCAGTATTGATCCAGACGAGGCGGACTTTGTATTTTACCGCGAGATCGTTGATATATTTGACGTAAGGAACACCGTCTTCTTGTTGCCGAATTTGGTAGCCTTTACGGTAGACAATCCAAGTGACTTTAGAGTTTTCGCCATAAGCACGACGGATGATACCAAAGCGAATGGTAGAAGCTCGAATGAAATTGGCCCACCAGCGATCATGCCGCTCTGTCTTGCGACGAAGCTTTTCCCAGCTCAAGAGGGAAGGCCCACCGCAGAGAATAATATGCTGAGAGGGAGAATCAGCACGAGAGCTCTGAGCTGGTGCGCTGAATAGCGAGAGAAGAAAAACAGCTAGAATGAAAATGGAGCACTTCATGTTGTGAAGAATTTTAATCGGATTCTTTAACTAGGGAGAAGCCCTTTCTTTAATTTCTCAAGTCCTTCAAGAAGACGGGTGTGAGAACATCCATAATTCAGTCGGAGATGCCCTGGTGAACCGAAGAAGGCCCCGTCCGAAAGAAAGAGCGAAGCTTGTTTTTCAACCTGAGTCGCAGGGTGGTCCAACTTGAGTGCTCTACAGTCCATCCAGGCGAGGTAAGTGGCCTCGATCTTAGGAACAACGACGAGAGGAAGCTCTTGTTGAATAAAGTCGACGAGAGTATTTCGGTTTTTTTGTAAGTAAACAATGAGTTCTTGGCGCCATGACTCTCCATGCTGGTAGGCGGCTTCGGCGGCATAATAGGAAAGGCAATTGATTTCGGGCAGGAGATGGCCTTTAGCATTGTTGAACTGACGGCGGAGGCTGTCATTAGGAATGACAGCGTAGGAATACCCGAGACCAGCGATGTTATAGGTCTTACTTGGGGCTAATAGGGTCACACAGCGTTGACGAAGGTCTTCGGGAAGGCGAAGAACTGAGAAATGTGGAGTCGCTTCTGGATCTAGAACCAGATCACAGTGGATTTCATCTGAGATAAGAATGAGGTTGTGACGTTTGCAGAATTCCGCGAGTTGTATCACTTCTTCTCGTGAGAAGACTCTTCCCAGTGGGTTCTGTGGATTACAGAGAATAAAGAGTTTCGTGTTGGGAGTGACGGCGGCTTCCATGGCTTCCCAGTCGAAGGTCCATTGGTCTTTTCCCGAAAGGGTGTGGTCAATCGCCTTGAGCTCAAGGTCACCATCTCGGTGAACCCCTAAGAAAGGAGGATAGACCGGCATACAAGTCATGAGAGCGTCTCCCGCCTTTGCAAAAGCTTTCGTGGCAAGAGATAACGCGGGAACGAGACCTCCGAGGTGCACGATTTCATCTTCTTTCGCTTCGTAGTCATGGGCTCGAAGAAGGTAAGCTTGTAGAGCCTCGTAAAGTCCTTGATGAGGAACGGCATAGCCAAAAATCCCATGTTTCACTCTTTGTTGAATTGCTTCGAGGACTTCTGGAGGAGAGGTGAAATCCATATCCGCCACCCAAAAGGGATCGAGGTCAGGTCGACGATCCCATTTAAGAGAGCCAGTTCCACGGCGAGGGTGAATGGTGTCAAAGCGAGACATGAAAGGAGTTAAGGTGCCAAGCTTATGTGGTGCAACGGATTTTTATGAGTTTTATGGTTCTTATCTTAATAAGGGAATTGAGATGCTTTTCCAGGTGAGGGAGAGAAAGCCTTTCTCAACGAAGCTCGGGCTTCTATGGAAAGAAGGGTTCATCCTTGCTAATCAGCAGTGAGGCCTTTATGGCGATGCTTGCGACTGACTTCGCAACACCATTATGTTCAAACTCATTTACCGTAAATACGGGCAAGGTATTCGCTGGAAAGACGATTTGTTATCCGGACTCACCGTGGCCTTAGCGCTTGTTCCTGAAGCCGTCGCGTTTGCTTTTGTGGCAGGAGTTGATCCTTTGGTAGGTCTGTATGCTGCTTTTTTTGTAGGTTTGATTACTTCCGCAATCGGGGGTCGGCCAGGGATGATTTCTGGAGCGACTGGGGCGATGGCTGTTGTGATGACTTCGGTGGTGATTTTGCTCGGGATTCAATACCTTTTTGCAGCTGTTATTATTGCGGGGATCATTCAGATTTTAGCTGGGGTATTTAAGCTGGGCCGTTTTATTCGGATTCTACCTCACCCCGTGATGCTTGGGTTTGTGAATGGTCTTGCGATCGTGATTGGGCTGGCTCAGTTCGGGCAGTTTAAGGTGAATCACAAGGTGATTTTTGATGAGGCAAAAGGCTTCGTCGTGAAGGGGGAATGGATGAATTTAGGCTCGCCAGAATTCCTCGTCTTGGCTGGTTTGATTGTTTTAACAATGCTCATTTCGCATTTCTTACCGAAGTTAACTCGTGCGATTCCAGCCCCATTAGTCGCGATTATTGTATGCACTTTGATCGTGCAGTTGACTCCCGTGACTTCCAAAACAGTGGCAGAAGTGGTGAATGATCAGCGTGTTTTCCAGAAGGAAAAAGAAGTTAAAACGAAGCAATTTGCTGAGATGAAGGAGAGCTTAGTGGTGAGTGAAACGACTGCGAAAGCGAATGAAATTGCGAAAAGGGAAGTGAGCAAAGAAGAGCTCGGTGAAATTCGCCAAGGACTGCAAGCAGGACTTCCTGAATTCAATGTGCCGTCTATTGATTTTGGTGATATTGGAGCGATGAAGATGATCCTCCTCCTTGGATTAACTCTCGCTAGTATTGGCTTGGTGGAGTCCCTCATGACGCTTTCCTTAATTGACGAATTAACTGAAACGCGTGGGTCCAGTAATCGAGAATGTGTCGGGCAAGGAATCGCGAATGTCGTGACGGGCTTGTTCGGAGGAATGGGTGGTTGTGCGATGATCGGGCAGAGCATGATTAATATTAACTCTGGAGGGCGAGGTCGCCTTTCTGGAATTTCTGCGGCAGTGATTCTCCTCCTCCTCATTTTATTTGCCCCATCTTTGATCGAAAAGATCCCAGTCGGTGCCCTGATTGGAGTAATGTTTATGGTTGTGATTGCGACTTTCGAATGGTCCAGTCTTCGTCTGATAGGGAAAGTTCCGGCTACGGATTTATGGGTCATTTTTGCGGTCTCGATGATTACGGTCTTTTTCCATAACCTCGCTCTCGCGGTGGGAATCGGGATTGTGATTTCATGCTTCGCTTACGCTTGGGAGCGTTCCAAAGACATCCAATTAGAAATGACAAAAGAGGAAAAAGATCAGAAGCATTACCTTCTCCATGGGAATGTTTTCTTTGGGTCGGTTGCTTCTTTTAAAGAGCTTTTCTCACCCGCAGAAGATCCCACTGATGTTTATCTCGATTTCACAGGGTCGAAGGTCTGCGATCACTCTGCCATTGAGGCGATTCATGGTGTGAGCCAGAAATATAGAGCACTCGGAAAGCGTCTTCACCTGGTTAACCTGGATGCAAGCTGTAGCAATATTTTGACCAAAGCAGGAGACCTTGTCGAAAACCAATACTATGCCAAGGTCAGCTCAGGCCACTAAGTGTGAAAGTTTGAGGAGAAAATAATATAGAATAAGAGGGGGCTGACCGTGAGAGCCCCTTTTGCGAGAGTTCTCCAGAAGGGCTCTCGCTTTTTTCTGTGAATTTATGACTCCATCAACCCTTTAGCGGTCGCTAAGAAGGCCTTGAGGTAATCCATTTCAGCATCTTCTTTTCGGATTCCGAGGAAGATTTGTTTCGAAACACCTTTCTTTCCGAGCCGAATCGCCTGCACCGGGTAGTGTTGAGAATACTCTTCGACTAACCAGCGAGGTAAGGCCGCAACGCCGCGGCCGCAAGCCACCATTTGAAAAATCATATCAGTGGTCTCAATCGTTTTTTGCTTTCTGACGGACCTTCCAGAAGGGGTGAGAAAGTGGGAATAGATGTCGAGACGTTCTTTAGAAACTGGGTAAGTCAGGAGCACCTCATCTTCCAGTTGGCGGGGAATGACGTGTTTGTGTTTTGTGAGAGCATGATCGGAACTCACCACTAAGACCTGTTCGTAGTCAAAGACGGGTTCAAAATGGAGCCCTTTTTTAAAGAGGGGGTCAGGAGTCACTAGAACATCAATTTCGTGAGCAAAAAGAGCTCCAATACCTCCGAACTGGAACTCTTGTTTCACATCAAGATCCACCGAAGGCCATTCTCGTAAATAAGGAGCAGAGATTTTTTGCAGCCATTGATAGCAAGGGTGACATTCCATTCCGATCCGTAAGGTGCCACGTTCGCCTCGCGCAAATTGATGGAGGATTTCTTCGGTGTGGATGAACTGTGGAATCAATCGTTTGGCTGTAGCCAGTAAATGTTCTCCCGCCTGAGTGGGGCGAAGTTGGCGGCCTTCTCGAAACCAAAGTTGAACTTCGAGTTGGCTTTCTAATTTACGCATGCTGTGACTCAAGGCGGATTGTGTCAGGTGAAGTTCTTCTGCTGCCGCGGTCATGGTTCCATGCTTATGAACCGCATAGATGATTTCGAGGTGGATTCGTTCAAGGAAAGTCATGGTCTCATTGTGAAAGTGTTTAGATTCGAAAAGGGCTTATTTTGGAATATGTATCAATGAGTTATATTCATTAACTGATGAGATAACACCATTTTTTTTACTTAAATAAGTCTGATAGCTTTCTTCCCATGACATCAC
This sequence comes from uncultured Verrucomicrobiales bacterium, assembly GCA_937951675.1. GTDB lineage: Bacteria > Verrucomicrobiota > Verrucomicrobiia > Verrucomicrobiales > Akkermansiaceae > CALFBI01. The sequence continues at coordinate 8,160 of CALFBI010000009.1, read as the reverse complement.
AGAACAGAGACATGGTTAAAACACATTCCTTAGGATATCCGCGCATCGGAGCAAAAAGAGAACTGAAGGTGGCGCTTGAATCTTATTGGAAAGGGCAGTCCGATCAAAGCGAACTTTTACAATCGGGCCAAGTCTTGAGAAAAGGGCACTGGGAAGATCAATCTGAACTCGACCTGACTCCGGTTGGGGATTTTTCCTTCTATGATCAGGTTTTAGATATGAGCTTCACTTTAGGTAATCTCCCATCGCGAGCGCAGGGCTTCAAAGGAGAGACGCTCGATAATTATTTTCGAATTGCACGAGGGCGTTCCGTGGCTCTGGCGGCAGATGAACCTCCGTGTTCCTGTGATATTGCAGCAGGTGAAATGACTAAATGGTTTGATACCAATTATCATTATATTGTTCCGGAATTTTCGAAAGAGACGAGTTTTAAACTAGATTCATCAAGATTGCTTGAGCAAGTGAAAGAAGCGCAAGAGTTAGGAGTGAAAGCAAAGCCGGTCATTATCGGGCCGTTAACTTATTTGTCTTTAGGGAAATCGAAAGACCAGACCGAGAAGCTTCAGCTTCTTTCCTCCTTACTTCCAGTTTACCAGCAACTTTTAAAAACCCTCGCAGAAACTGGGGTTGAGTGGGTTCAAATAGATGAGCCGATTCTAGTGACAGAATTGGCCCCAGAGTGGAAAGACGCTTTTTATCAGGTTTACCATTCACTGGCAAAGGAAGAAGTGAAAGTGCTCTTAGCAACCTACTTCGGAACTTTGGCGGATAACCTCTCATTAGTTGCTGAGCTTCCAGTAGCGGGAATTCATCTTGATGCGATTAACGCTCGAAGCGAGGTGGAGGTATTGCAAAAGGCTCTACCAGCGTCTCGAGTTCTTTCCTTGGGAATTATAAATGGTAGGAACGTCTGGAAAACTGATTTAACTTCGACTCTAGATTGGCTCGAGCCGGTGGCTCAAGAATTGGGAAGTCGCCTATGGCTTTCGCCATCGTGCTCGTTACTGCATGTTCCTGTAGACTTAGCTTCAGAGCAAAAAATCGATCAAGAAGTGCGTGGCTGGTTGTCCTTTGCAAAACAAAAATTACAAGAGCTTAGCGTCTTATCAAGAGCGTTGAACCACGGCCGATCTGCGGTAGAAAAAGAGTTAGCAGAGAACGTTATCGCGATGGAGTCTCGCCGAAATTCTTCACGGGTTCACCAAAAAGAAGTGCAGGCCGCTTTATCGGGGGTATCTCCAGAATGGGGGAAGCGTCAGGGCTCTTATCCTGAGCGAAGCTTGAAACAGCGAGCGTCTTTACAGCTTCCTCAGTATCCGACTACAACGATCGGCTCGTTTCCACAAACGAAAGAAATTCGTAAAATCCGCAGTCAATACAAGAAGGGAACGGTAAACCAAGATGCCTATCTTGAAAGGATGAAAGAAGAGATTTCGGACTGTGTGGAGAAGCAAGAAGCACTAGGTTTAGATGTGCTCGTGCATGGAGAGCCAGAGCGAAATGACATGGTAGAATACTTCGGAGAGCAGCTTGATGGCTATGCTTTTACTGACTTTGGGTGGGTTCAGTCATATGGATCTCGCTGTGTGAAACCTCCTCTTCTTTTTGGTGATATTTCACGACCAATCCCAATGACAGTGGATTGGACCACTTATGCCCAATCTCTCACCGAGAAGCCCTTGAAGGGCATGTTGACTGGTCCAGTAACGATTCTTAATTGGTCTTTCGTTCGTGATGATCAGCCGAGGTCCGTTTCGTGTTATCAGCTTGCTCTAGCGATTCGGGAGGAGGTGTTAGATCTGGAGAAGGCAGGGATTCAGATTATTCAGATTGATGAGGCGGCTCTGCGTGAAGGTTTGCCATTACGTCAGGCTCAGTGGAAGGAGTATCTGGATTGGGCGGTTGAGTCTTTTAGAATCGCGGCAAATGGAGTTTCCGATGAGACTCAAATCCACACTCATATGTGTTATTCGGAGTTCAATGACATTATTGAATCGATTGCGGAGATGGATGCGGACGTGATCACGATCGAGACTTCTCGTTCAGACATGGAGCTCCTTGATGTTTTTGATGACTTTAAATACCCCAATGAGATTGGGCCTGGGGTTTATGACATTCATTCACCTAACTTACCGACGGTGGATCACATGGTTCAGTTGCTAGAAAAAGCGGCTCTCAGAATCCCTGCAGATCGGCTCTGGGTGAATCCCGATTGTGGCCTGAAAACACGCCAATGGGATGAAGTGATTCCCGCTCTTGAGCGCATGGTGGAAGTCGCTACCACTCTGCGAGCGAAAACGCATCAGTTGTCTTGTGTCAGCTGATAGGAAGTAACACAAAAAAGCCCTGTCTTCTGTAAAAGGGAGACGGGGCTTTTTTTAATAGTTTCGGGAGAGAGATTCATGATATCAACGCGGATCCGAACCATGGCAGAAGGGTAGAAAAAGAGCTTCCGCCTGATGGCAGAATGATTAGACTGATTTTCGATGACGTATGAGACTTTTGAACAAATCCAAACAGGAGTGCTTTGGTTTGGAGTGCTAGCTTTTGGAGCCTGTGTGGGTTCGTTTTTAAATGTGGTGATTTATCGCCTTCCATTGGGTTTATCGGTGAATAAACCCAAACGTTCTTTTTGCCCGCAGTGCCGCAAAGAAATCCCAGCTTATCGGAATATTCCTTTGTTTACTTGGTTACTTCAACGAGGAAAATGTGCCGAATGCAAAGCACCGATTCCTTTTCGTTATTTTGCAGTTGAGTTCCTCACCTGCCTTCTTTTTGGAGCCGTATGGTGGCTTTGGAGTGATCAACCCCTTTTGGCAGGAGGCCTCATGTTGTTTATCTCCGTTTTAGTGGCAGTCTCGATGATCGATGCGGACCATATGATCATTCCGGTCAAAACGGTCTGGGTCGCTTCGGTGATTGGGGTCTTGATTGCCGCTTTCGCTCCACGATTAGTGCAAATGGGGGAATCTCCACTCGTGGATACTTGGCAAGCAGGCTTGAAGTGGAGTCTCCTGGGTTGGGCTTTTGGGTATGCTCTTCTTCAGCTTGTGGTTTGGGGTGGAAAACTCGTCTTCGGGAGGCAAAAGATGAACTTTTCAGCGACGGAAGGAAGCTGGTATTTAAAGGAACCAGAGAGTGATGATGATCAGCTGTGTTTCGTCCTCGATGGGGAAGATATGGGGTGGGGAGACTTGTTTTACCGGCCGACGGACCGCTTAGAAATCGAGCTCAGCTCCCTTCAACTCAATGGAGATCCAGTAGAAGTTGACTCTATAGTTATTCGGGAAAACCAAGTCGAATGGGACGGAGGGGCTCAAACCATTGAAGAGTTGAAATCTCTTGCAGGCCGCGCGACGAGAATTGTGATTCCTCGTGAAGCGATGGGGGGGGGGGATCCTCCTTTGTTGGCTTTTATTGGGGCTTTCCTAGGGCCCTACGCAGTGATCTTTACTCTATTCACCTCTTCCTTGTATGCGATCTTAGGGGCTATTTTTGGACGCTTCGGTTTTGGTAAGCATCTACCTTACGGTCCTTTTTTAGCACTCGGAGGACTGACTTGGGCTTTTGGCGGGTGGCAGCTCTGGCAGAAGTATTTGGAGGCCGTGCTTCGTTAAGCAGGGAGAGAACAAAGTCTTTTTCTACTAGTTTTGCTTCTGCTCTAAGGTCATCAGAATCGCACGATGATCACTCGCTCTTAGCCACTGCGGAGGGTCGAGAATCTCGGCCTGAATAGTCCAGCGTGGATGCTTTGATAATGACTGAGAGACAAGGAGGTAGTCGAAGCGAGAATAGATATCTTCCTGTGACCAATACTGAGTCCATCGTTCTTGATTCGAGTCGGCTGGATGGAAGAGGCGTAATTTAAGAGATGGTTCCGAATGTTTTTTAACCCATTTGAGAACGCGAGACCCTTTCGTGTCGTTAAAGTCGCCATAGACGATCAAAGGCGTCTCCGGGGAGTCGGTGATGATCTCGTCGAGGTGAGAGCGAAGCAGGCGGGCTTCTTCCTGCCGCATCAGATGTTGGGTTCCTTTAGGATTGGGTCGCTTTGACTTGAAGTGAACTCCGACTAGTCGAATGGGGTGTTCTCCCCAGGCAATGGTGACATCGAGAATCCCTCGCCGATGCCGATGTTGTCTGTCTCCAAGCGAGTATTGAAGGTCTGTTTGAGAATCGACGGAGAGGATCGGGTGTTGGGAAAGTAAAGCGAGGTGCCGGATCGGGTCGAGGCTTTCAATCCAGTGCAGGTGAGGGTATTCCTGACCTTGCGCCTGGAGTTCTTTTTGAAGCTTTTTGAGGTCTGCAAAGGTTCCGATTTCGGATAGGCCCAGCACTTCGGCTTTACTGGCGAGGATGATTTCAATGACAGCTTGGCGGCTTTTTAAGGGCTTTGCCTTTTGGGCATGGTAGTTCTTTGGGGCGAGATCTTGGTAGAGAAAATTCCTGATATTGTAGGACAGGAAGCGCAGGGAAGCTTCTTGACTACGAGTGATTTTTTCGGAGGAAGTTTCGGTCTGAATGACGGGGTAGCTTTTCGCTGGCAGCAAGGTCCATTCTTCTGCTTGAAGAGAGGAAAGGGAGCATAAAAAAGCCCCGATTAGAATCGAGGCTCTCCAAGAAAAAATTAGAAGGAAGACCTTAAGCATCTTCTTTCTTCTTCTTATCTTCCTTTTCCTTCAAAGTTTCGGTCTCTGCATTCATGATCTCCTCCTCGAAATCTTCGCGCGCTTTTTTGAATTCGCCCATGCTTTTACCCACTCCACGAGCAAGCTCAGGAAGTTTCTTTGCTCCGAAGAGAAGGAGAATGATAATAAGGATGACCCAGATCTCTTGGCCTCCTAAAGCTCCCAAAAATGCCAACGTGTTCATGAACACAAGTTTAAGGGGCTCGTTCGAGAATAGCAAAGGAAATCTTGACCTGAAAGCGGACGAATGCGCTTGCGAGGGTGAAGAAAGAGCAGTGTGATAGGTGCCTCTTCCAACTCTCATGCCTGACCTACCTGTTCTCGAAATCCAAGCCGAACTCTGCGCAGCAGCTTCCCAATCTGAATTCGCCCGTTTTTTACTCAAAGCTCCCACCGGATCAGGTAAATCCACAGCCGTTCCTTCCTTTCTCCTAGGTGAGGTTGTGAAGGAAGGGGTGATTCTCGTTGTTGAACCTCGCCGAATGGCAGCACGGCTTCTTGCAGAGCATGTGGCGTCGCTGCGTGGTGGGCAAGTGGGTGCGGAAGTGGGGTATACGGTGCGTTTTGATCGTAAGGTCTCGGATGCGAGCCGTTTGATTTACCTGACTGATGGGGTTTTACAGCGTCGCTTACAGTCAGACCCTGAGCTGAAGGGGGTAGCAATGGTCATTTTTGATGAGTTCCATGAGCGCCGTTTATCTTCCGATCTATCTCTAGCGCGCTTATTAGAGGTTCAGGAAACCCTTCGTCCGGATTTAAAGCTGGGTGTGATGTCCGCGACTCTTGAGCTCGAGGGCTTAGAACGCTATTTGGAACCCTGCACTGTTTTGGAAGCAGGAGGAAGACTCTATCCAGTCGATATCCAATATTTAGGTCAAGGGGCCGCTTCTCGTCCTGCGCGTCGAGGAACACCTCCTGCACCAGAGCCGATTTGGGAAAGGGTCGGGAAGCTGTGCCGGAAGTTGAGCCCTAGTCTTGGAGAGGGAGAGCGCATTCTCATTTTTCTACCAGGGGAATTTGAGATTCGTAAAACAGTCGATCTTTTGAGTTCTAGTTCTGCCGCCAAGGGCTGCGATGTTTTCCCGCTCTACAGTAGCCTTCCGCCAGGTAAACAGCGCGAGGCGATTGCGAAAGGCTCCCGCCCCAAAGTGATCGTCTCGACCAATGTAGCCGAGACTTCAATCACGATCGAAGGGGTGGTGCACGTGATTGATTCGGGTCTCGCCCGAGTCGCCCACTTTGACGCGCGCCGTGGGATGAATACCTTAACGATTCAGAAGATCTCGCAAGCGGCCGCAGATCAACGCGCGGGGAGAGCTGGGCGCACGGGTCCCGGGACCTGTTGGCGGCTCTGGTCAGATAATGATCATGCTCGTCGTCCTGCCTTTGAGACTCCAGAGGTGCGAAGGATCGATCTGACCGAGGCGGCCTTGTATTTAAAAAAATGCGGTGTTCTCGATGTGCAAAGTTTCCGCTGGTTAACCGCTCCCTTGGATACTGATTTGGAGAAGGCTCTTTCTTTATTGAAATGGTTGGGAGCGACTGAGAAGGACGGGTCACTTACGACTCTTGGGCAAACTCTTGCCGTTTTCCCTCTCCACCCTCGGGCAGCTCGTCTGCTCATTGCGGGCGAGGAAGGTGACTGCGCGGCCGAATGCCTTTTCGCCGCAGCCGCTTTGCAGGGTGAAAGTGTCTTTTTGAAGAAAAAAGGCCCGGTCGGGAGAACTGGATTCACAGAGCGACGAGATGCCTCCGATTTCGAAGCTGACTTCCGGGCGGCAACGGCGGCTCGCGAGATGAAGTTTGACCCTCGTTCCTGTGGGCAACTAGGGATTTTAGGGCGCGCGGCTCGTGAATTATGGAAAACTTGTGAGCAGTTTGAAACTCTTGCTGAAAAGCAGGGGATCTACCCTGGGGAATGTGATTTTGAGGCCAAACGAGAACCTTTTGCCCGTGCCATGTTGGCCGCTTATGGAGACCAAGCCGCAGTGAGATTAGGGGAGGCAACTCTCGCCTGTCGAGTGCTTGGAGGTCGACGCGGAAAGCTTGACGAAAACAGCTGTGTGCGTCGCTCTTCTCTCTTCCTCGCGACCGAGATGACAGAGGTCGAAGGGCGTGAATTGACGGTGTATTTGAACCGAGCCGTTTCGATCGAAATAGAATGGCTCAAAGAAACTTTTCCCGAACAATGGCATCAAAAACAAGGTGCCAGCTATGATGAGCAGCTCCGGCGAGTTGTGAATCTGGATCAAACCCTTTTTGGGGATCTCGTGTTGGAGAAGAAAGAGGGAGGAACTCCTGATCTCGCGCAGGCCGCGGCGCTTTTGGGAGAGCAAGTGAGTCGTAAAACCCTCGTCTTAAATGGCTGGGATAAAACTGTAGAATCTTGGATCAACCGCGTCAATTGGGTTGCTACAAAGTTCCCGGATTATGAAATGCCTTTAATTGATGACGAGGCGCTTCTGACTATATTTACGGAAATATCTTACGGGTCGGTAAGCTATAAAGAAATCAAAAATAAAGAAGTGTGGCCCGTTTTGGACGCCTTTCTTTCCCAGGTTCAGAAAGAAACCCTCAAAACTTATGCGCCAAAGCAACTCCTATTAGAAAATGGCCGTGAAACAAAGGTCCGTTACAAGCCCGAGGCTACCATTTCGCTCCGAGTGCAAGAGCTTTTCGGAGTGAAAGAAACGCCCACCCTGATGGGAGGTCACCCGATTAAAATTGAAATTCTGGGCCCCAACCAGCGCCCCTGGCAGCTCACCGCAGACCTCGCAAGTTTTTGGGAAACGGGCTACCCACAGATGAAGAAAGACCTCGCCGGTCGTTATCCGAAACACCACTGGCCAGATCATCCACCCCAGAAGTCATAGAAGTCAAAATCGATGCTAAAAGAGTAAGTGTGGCTTGGCTCCCTCATTAAAACAGAGCCTAATAGAAGAAGGTTAAGACTCCCAAAACAAACGAATATTGATTGTTTTTGAAAAGTGAAAAGTTAAGAGAATTTAAATAAAAAAAGAGCCTTGTGATATCCCAGTTTTATCTTTTATAACTTGATGGATGTTAAAGAAAAGAGAGATTCCAAGGTCTAATTCTTCTCAAGTGATATCCGAAACGAATATCACTCCTTCGTTCCTATAATAAGACTGTTGGCGAAGAATGAAGCGATATTACCGATTTGCGGCGCTCCGACTGGTGGTCTTGTTGGTCGCGGTGATTTCTTCAATTTTTCTTTCTGGGTGCCGTGAGAAGCGCCCGGGAGGTCAGACAATTAGCCGGACTGAACTGGACACAATCATCAAAGCAACAGGCCGTTCAGACAGTTTGAAGAAGGCATTGGAGTCGGAATTCGGAGATCGAGGCTACAAATTCATGGTTGCATTCGCGAGTAGTGGAAAGGATTCGAATGTAGTGGAGACGCTGTCTGGCGGTCCTGCGTCTCTCCATGTTTATGGCACCGAGACGCTTGCAG
>CALFBI010000008.1 GCA_937951675.1 uncultured Verrucomicrobiales bacterium | reverse complement strand
TTTTGGATCGTAGTAACGATAGCCATAATAATAGAGGCCGCTTTCCTTCTCGATTGGCTTGGTTGAGAAACGGTGTTCGAAGTTGTCCGCTTGGGTTCCCGTTTTGACGGTCGTTTTCCCGAAGGCGTCGTATTCGTAATGCGCGATGGTTGTTCCAGCGGTGTCGAGGTATTCACTCACGTTTCCATTTCCGTCGTAAGTCGGGTAGCCGCTGAGTCCATTTGATTTATGAACGGCGAGCAAGCCTCCCACTCCACCGGCTCCTTGCATGCCTCCGCTGAGATCCATTCCCCAGCTATAGCGGGTTTGCTCGGTGCCGTTTTTGGTTTGGAGCACTGGGTTCCAGCCTTCGTAAAGGTAGGTGGTGGTGTCGGATCCTTCCGTTTTCTTCACTCGGCGGCTCAGGTAATCATATTGGTATTGCGCAGTGACACTGTTTAAGGCTTCGGTGGTGCTGAGAAGACGATTCTCTCCATCCCAAGTGTAAGTGCGTTGTCCGTCGCTTAAGAGGTTTCCATCCGGATCATAGCTGAGAGCCTGCCCGTCGATGCTGTCGTATTGGTTGAGAGCATTGCTGGTGTAGTTCTGGGCTGCGTTACTTCCTTCGGTGGCGGTGATTCGGTTTCCGATCTGGTCGTATCCAAAATTACGATCTTGGCTGTTGTCGGCGCTGTGATCCGCTTCGGTGACTTGACCGAGGGGGTCGTATCCCCATTCAATCGACTGCGCGGTGGCAAAAGCCGAGCCGGCTTGGCTGACTTGAGTGCGCTGTCCTAATTGATTCACCGCGTAGGTATAGCTGGAAACCGCGCCACTTGCAACCTCATTTGATTTGGTGGTGAGTATACCTAAAATGTTGCCGCGTGAGGACTGACCCTAATTAGTTTGAGTAAGATTTATCAGGCGGTTGAGATCCTGGCTTTATCGGCAAGCTTCCTGGGATGAAGCTCTAGCTCGCCTGACCCAGCTATGAGCTATGGGCTCCCAAATAAAAATAAGACAAGTTTTCTACACCGATCATTACCCCGTCCCCTTATATACTTCCCAATTATAATTTATTTTCAAAGAAAATCCGCTCTGAAAATTATTACCCCAGCAACCATAACCAACGCAAATAAACAAAGAAGAAAAGACGAAGCATTTATTAATGACACACAGAAAACCACTATTGAAAACAACATGACACCCGATCTATCACACCCCTTATATAGTAAAAAAAATAAACCAGAGACACCAGCAAGAGAAATTACAGAATAAACAGCATTTATTGAGTATACTTCCCCTTCTGTGGTTTTTTTAATTATTTCGCATCCTAATTTATTGATGTTAAAATATTTAGTTAACAAATAAGCAATCCTTCCTGATAAAGCTAACAAGAGGAATACAAGAGTAAGAACCTGATACATGACAATCAATTCAATACATATCTACTCTACTTGGTAACGGAGTAGCAGGGCATTTACCAGTATCACTAGTTACAATAATTTGCCCTAGTCCTTTCGGGCACTTATAAAGACAAACCAAATTACCAAACGCTACATTTCTGCCTGTCTGTCCTATCAAAATACATCTTTTCACCTTACCTCTTCGATTCACCTTCTTCTTACATTTTTTGATGCAAACACATGAAGGGTTCCAAAAACTCTTTGGTATACATTTGTCTAGTGTGCCACCTGTTAAAGCGCATGATGTAACACATGCCGCATGCTGCAAATAATTACAGCCTAACAAACCAAATTTATCATGAAATGAAATTGATTTATTATTAACAAAAACATAAATATTAATTTCTTTTTCCAGCTCTGAAAAAATCTTAAGTATTTCATATATAGGATCTCTGGATGGCCAGCGACCAGTTTTTGGATCATAGTATCGATAGCCGTAATAGTAGAGGCCGCTTTCCTTCTCGATTGGCTTGGTTGAGAAGCGGTGTTCGAAGCTATCTGCTTGAGCTCCTGTTTTGACGGTTGTTTTCCCGAAGGCGTCGTATTCGTAGTGTGCGATGGTTGTTCCAGCGGTGTCGAGGTATTCGCTCACGTTCCCATTTCCATCGTAAGTCGGGTAGCCGCTGAGGCCATTTGATTTATGAACCGAGAGTAATCCCCCTACGCCACCGGCTCCTTGCATGCTTCCGCTTAAGTCCATTCCCCAGCTGTAACGAGTTTGCTCAGTTCCATTCTTCGTTTGGAGCACTGGGTTCCACCCTTCGTAGAGGTAGGTCGTTGTATCCGCTCCTTCTGTTTTCTTCACTCGGCGACTGAGGTAGTCGTATTCGTATTGAGCAGTCGCACTGTTTGAGGCCTCGGTGGTGCCGAGCAATCTATTTTGATCAAAAGACTCATTCTTCGCATTTTGCCCCTTCGGGCACGTCGCCTTGCTCCTGTCTACGATACTCGTTTGCTCGCATCGTTCACCATCCCAAGTGTAGGTGCGTTGCCCATCGCTGAGAAGATTTCCATCTGGATCGTAGCTGAGAGGCTGCCCGTCGATGCTGTCGTATTGATTAAGCGCATTGCTGGTGTAGTTCTGCGCTGGGTTACTTCCCTCGGTGGCGGTGATCCGGTTTCCGATCTGGTCGTAGCCAAAATTGCGATCTTGGCTGTTGTCGGTGCTGTGATCCGCTTCGGTGACTTGACCGAGGGGGTCGTATCCCCATTCAATGGACTGCGCAGTGGCAAAGGCCGAGCCGGCTTGGCTGACTTGAGTGCGCTGTCCTAATTGATTCACCGCGTAGGTATAACTCGAAACCGCTCCACTTGCAACCTCATTCGATTTGGTGGTGAGTATACCCAAAATGTTGGCGTGTGAGGACTGACACCAATCAAGTAGTTATATGGATCATATAAGTGCCGTGCGGCCCGACTACGAAAAAAGGTTACAGGTGCACCTTATCTCACCCTCCTTTCTGCACTGGCCTATTTATACTCTTGCCAAAAGGCGCTTGTTCCTTCAGCAAATGGGGAATAATTTATTGATCTTATGGCTATTGTCGCAACGAATTTAAAAAAAGGACAGTGTGTGGACTATCAAGGAGACAAGGGGCTGGTCCTCTCTCTTGAGCACCGCACCCCCGGGAAAGGAAATGCTTTGATCGCGGCGACGGTGCGCTCTTTCTCGACTGGGAAAACGAAAACGATTCGGTTCTCATCCAGTGAAAAGGTTGAAATCGTGCAAACCGACCGTCAGAAACTCGAGTATTCTTATGCAGACCCTTCTGGCTACCATTTCATGGATCTCAATACTTATGAGACGATCACTCTGGAAGAAAACCTCGTTGCTGACAGTAAGGATTACCTGATTGAAGGGATGGGGGTCGAGGTCCTCTTCGTGGCAGATGCGCCTATCAGCGTGAGTGTCCCGGCGACCGTGGAGCTGAAAGTGATCGAGTCTTCCGAGGGAATTAAAGGCGATACGGCTAATAATCCGACCAAGCCAGCTAAGCTGGAGACCGGCAAAACGATTCAGGTCCCTCTCTTTGTGAAGGAGGGCGATGTTCTCAAAATCAATACTGAAGAAGGAGCCTATGTGGGGCGCGCTTAAGGAAAGCCTCATTCAATAAGACTTTTCTAATGAAAGCATTTCATTAAGAAGACTTAATCTTTTACATTTCAATTCTCTTTAGGAACAATGGCGTTCTTGTCAGATCAAGAGCGCCATTGTTATTTTGTGCGAAGCGGAGGCCGACCCAAAGGCCGCCGCAGGCAGTATGCTGCTCGCCCAAGTCTCGCTGACTCGCTCCGCTCTGCAAACTACCGCGCTCAGCAACGGGCGAATCGGCGAATCGGAAAACGGAAGGGAGCCACTTCGATCCAGGCTACCATCGCCAACTCGATCGGGATCGAAGAAGACCTCACACTCCCACAGCGCATTCTCCGTTGGTTAGGGGCGGCCCTTCTCATTCCGGTCTGCATGATGATGACGATGACCCTCTTTCAGTCAGTGAGCCAAAGCGATCTGATGGGACAATACTGGCAGAGCCATTCGTTCTTTTACTTCGTGATAGGATTACTCCTCGGGACAGGTTGGTTCTTCACCCGGTATTTTGAAAAATTCTTCCTCTACCTCTATGTGCTCGGACATGAGCTCACACATGCTCTTTTCATCCTTTGTTGTTTCGGGAAAATCAGCGCCTTCAAAGTCGGCGTAGAGGGAGGATACGTGATGACGAATAAGTCGAACCTCTTGATTGCTCTTTCTCCTTATTTCGTTCCTTTTTGGTCTCTACTCCTCGGCGGAATCATTGGGATCATTAGCTATTTCTGGCCTTTTACCGGGGACGAAGCCATCCTCTACCTTGTTTTGGGTCTGACCTGGGGAGCTCACCTGATCTGGACTCTTTGGATGATCCCTCGCGATCAGCCTGATTTAAAAGAAAACGGCACTCTCTTCTCTTTGACCATCATCTACCTCGCCAACCTGGCTATTATCGCGGCGATGATTTGCATCACCTCTAGCCAGCTCACCTTCCTCAAGATGGCCTCTGATTTTTGGCAGAACGCGCTCAAAATTTGGCATTATATTTGGTAACGCTTTTACTCCTTCCTAGTAAGAAAGGGCATTAAAAAAGCGCTCCCAAAAGAGAGCGCTTTGATAAAAGTTAAAGAGTTAAGAGAAACCTTATTTCCCCCACGCCTCGAGAAGAGTGCGACCCATATCAGAAGGGGTTTCCGCTACCGCGATCCCACATTCGCGAAGAATCTTTTTCTTCGCCTGCGCGGTGTCTTCTTCTCCTCCAACAATCGCTCCGGCATGACCCATCCGACGCCCCGGAGGCGCTGTCGCTCCTGCAATAAAGGCCGCAATCGGCTTGTCGCAATATTCTTTCGCCCAACGAGCCGCTTCCGCTTCGGCATTTCCTCCGATCTCACCAATCATGATGATCGCTTCCGTTTCTTCATCTTCGTTGAACATCTCCAGAATCTCCTGATGTGAGGTCCCATTCACAGGATCGCCCCCAATCCCGACACAGGTGCTCTGGCCATAACCAAGCTGAGTGATCTGCCAAACGGCCTCGTAAGTAAGCGTTCCAGAACGAGAAACAATCCCAACATTCCCACGGCGGTGAATGTATCCTGGCGCAATCCCGATCCGGCAACCACCTTGTGATTGCTCCCCACGACCTGGTGTTACGAGACCGGGGCAGTTCGGCCCGATCAAACGGGTTTTACTCCCCTGCATTGCAGACTTCACCTTCATCATGTCCGCGACAGGAATCCCTTCCGTAATCGCAACAACAAGATCAACCCCAGCATCCACTGCTTCTAAAATCGCATCGGCAGCAAAGGGAGGCGGAACGAAAATCGCAGATGCCGTCGCGCCTGTTTCATTCACAGCCTGCTGAACGGTGTCAAAGACCGGAACTTGATCTTCGAACTTCTGTCCTCCTTTTCCAGGAGTGACTCCTGCGACAAGTTGAGTTCCGTAATCAAGGCTTAACTTTGCGTGCTTCCCTCCGAAGCTTCCCGTAATTCCTTGCACGAGAACCTTCGTGTTTTCATCTATTAAAATGGCCATTGTAAAATATTTTTAAACTTAACTTCTTATGCTCTTGCAGCCTTGACAGCCTGCACCGCTTTTTCTGCTGCATCTGATAGATCTTCTGCCGTGATGACATCCAGACCACTTTCGGAGATGAGCTTCCGCCCTTCTTTCACATTGGTTCCTTCAAGACGAACAATGAGTGGCACACTCAGATTGGTTTCCTTGGCAGCTTCGATGATGCCTTTTGCAATGATGTCACACTGCATAATCCCACCAAAGATGTTTACGAGAACTCCCTCAACCTTCGGGTCAGCTAAAATGATTCGGAAAGCGGCGGCGACTTGCTCTTGAGTCGCTCCTCCTCCCACATCAAGGAAGTTGGCAGGATCACCTCCGAAGTGCTTAATGTTATCCATGGTTGCCATCGCGAGACCGGCACCATTGACGAGACAGGCAATATTCCCATCCAGCCCAATGTAGTTTAGGTCATATTCTGAGGCGGCGACTTCGCGAGGATCTTCCTCTTCGGTATCACGGTAAGCCACAATTTCTGGCTGGCGGTAAAGAGCGTTATCATCGAAACCAAACTTGGCATCTAGTGCTAAAATCTTCCCGTCCGGCGTCGAAACGAGAGGGTTAATTTCTACCATCGAACAGTCACAAGACAGGAACAAACGATAGAGGTTTTTCAAAAGCTTTGAGAACTGCTTTGCAAAATCCCCCTTCAAGCCTAAGCCTGCGCAGAGATTCCGGATTTCATAAGCTTGCAAACCGGCCAGGGGGTGAATTTCTTGACGAATGATTTTCTCTGGAGTCGATTCCGCAACTTCTTCGATATCCATCCCGCCTTCGGTTGAAGCCACAATCACGGGGCTGCACGACTGGCGGTCCATGAGAATTGCAAGATAGTATTCGTGCTCAATATCGACAGACTCAGCAATCATGACCTTGCGAACCATCCGGCCTTCTTCACCCGTTTGCTTCGTTACTAGAACCTGCCCTAACATTTGAGAAGAAAGCTCCCCGGCCTTTTGAGGGCAATCGGTGAGATGAACACCGCCTTGGAACCCGTTCTTAAATGTTCCCTTCCCCCGACCACCCGCGTGGACCTGGGCTTTGACAACGAGACCGGAGCCTCCAATTTCGCGCGCGACGGATTCAGCTTCCTCTGCTGTCGATGCAACCTGCCCCTTTGGGCTCGCCACATCAAAGCGCTCGAAGAGCTCCTTTGCTTGGTATTCGTGAATATTCATAAAAAAAATCTTCGGGGCATTCTGTTCAGAAGAGACCCGGAGAGAAGCTAAAAAGCACCTCCCGCTCGGTCAAGGAAAAGCACCGCACTGACACAGAAGATTGGAAGCAAACTTAACCCTCGCGAAATCAAAGACTAAGCCACGATCTCCTTGGCTTTTTCCCACTCCTCATTCATCTGCTCTACTGAAGCTTCGGCAATGGGGAAATCTTTGATCAAAAGAGCCTTTTCCATCTCTGCGAAACGGTTCTCAAACTTCCGGTTGGTGCGCTCAAGGGTCGCTTCGGGATCAAGCCCTAGCTTTCTCACCACATTAACGACGATGAAAAGGAGGTCCCCTAATTCCGCTTGCAGCTTCTCGGGCACAGCAGAACCTTCTTCGTATCCTTCAAACTCTTCGCGCACCTCTGATAACTCTTCGTCGACTTTGGTCAGGATGCTTTCCGCACTTGGCCAATCGAAGCCGACTTTCCCGGCTTTCTTCTGCAACTTGGCAGCCTTTAGTAGCGACGGCAGCCCTTTTCCAGTGCCATAGAGATAAGAGCGCTCTGTTTCTCCTCGCTCTTCCTTTTTGATTTGGTCCCATTGCTTTAATACCTGATCCGGAGAGTCCGCTTCCGCCGAGCCATAGACATGAGGGTGGCGGCGAATCAATTTCTCACAAATCCCATGCGCTACTTGGTCCAGGTCGTATGAACCGCGTTCCGCAGCGAGTTCGGAATGAAAGACTACCTGGAGCAAAAGATCTCCGAGCTCTTCCTTGAGGTGATTTTCATCCCTTTTCTGAATCGCATCGACCGTTTCATAGGCCTCTTCAATCAGACACGAAATCAAAGACTCATGCGTTTGCTCCGCATCCCAGGAGCACCCTCCCGGTGCGCGAAGACGATGCATGATCGCACGGAGACGTTCAACCTGCTGAGCAGGTTCTTGGCATTCGATCATTTCTTGGTCCGTCATGATTTTGGTTTTTTAGTAAGAATCTCACGTTCGCGAGCGGTGAGGGATTGAATGCCCTTCTCGTTGATCTTGTCGAGGATTTGATCAATTTCTTCTTCTCCCGTCACTTTAAGAGAAGAACGGGGTTTTATTTTCGGACGGAACGAGCGGGGCGAGGCAACCCGTTTTGTGATGCCGCCCCCTCCCGGACCTAATACCAACCCAACTGCGAGCACTCCCCCTAAGGGAGCAAAACGCACCAAAGAGCCACTCCCGGTTAACATGAATAAAAGACTAAGACCGATA
Organism: uncultured Verrucomicrobiales bacterium; assembly: GCA_937951675.1. Lineage (GTDB taxonomy): Bacteria > Verrucomicrobiota > Verrucomicrobiia > Verrucomicrobiales > Akkermansiaceae > CALFBI01. The sequence continues at coordinate 80,908 of CALFBI010000008.1, read as the reverse complement.
AGAATCAAGGCGAGTTGACGCAAAGAAAGCGTCACGGGCGGAAACATCAAAGAGATCTTCTGCTGAGGGAACAAAAGAGCGACTCCTCCTAAAACCCCGAGCACTCCGGCCAAGGCCCCTGAAAGAGGAGCAAGAACAATCGCCTCTCCCACGACCAAGGCGAACATACCTAACAGAACAATCGCCCCGAATTGACTTAAGGCATAAAGTTTCAAGAAAGATTTTGTTCCTAAACGACTCTCTAGCATCGGGCCAAACTGAAAGAGCAACAGCCCATTGATCAAAGCTGACATCACATTTTCATGTAAGAACGAAAAGGTCAGCAACCTCCATACCTGCCCTTTCATGATTCCTTCCTGAATGGAAAACATCCCCCACTCTTCTAAGGGCGAAGCCCCATAAACTCCGGGCGCCACTTCTTGACGGGTGAAAACCTGCAGTAAAAAAGTCACCCCGATCAAAGTCACCAGCCATTTTGTAGCTGATGATTGCTGAAAAGAAGGTGTCCCTCTTCCTGAGGAAGCTCGATAATAGTCTCGGTCGTGAATGCCCATAAAAAGGAGAATGACTGGGCTTCACCCTCGCTTCCTCTTTCTAAAGAAGCAAGATGACATTTTTTTAAGAAACTTAAGCCACTTAAAATTAACAGGTTAAATAACGAGTGACAAAAATGTCACGTTATTTTGATAAAAAAGCGCTGCGAACCCTGTTTACTAATTAACAAAACAATAACGCATTTATCCATGATCATACTACCGACCTACCACGAACACTCAGACTGTGATATTCTTATGATGAGCGATTGGGACCAGGTCGAGATCAATCGCCTTATTGACGAAAAAAAAGCGGTAGGTGACTGCACTTCGACCCTCGAATTAGGGCGACATGAAATGGCTCTCTTGCGACGCCATTTACTCCGCTCTCATGAAGAAGAGGCCGCTATGGACAGGCACCATATTTACTATAAAGGACTGAAAGTAGTCTTTATAGAGCATGAAAAATCATTTTTTCGGTTCACTAAGAAAAAAAATCGCAGACTCCTCGAAGTCGCTTAGAAAGTTCCTCCTTCCGTTTCTTCAAGAAGGAAGGGGGTAAGCTTTTTAACAACATTCTGCGAAAGCCTTTTTCTTTGAAATTAAGTGAAAGAATGATCGCAAACCGTTCGTATCTTTATTGAGTTGAGATTCCCCCTTTGAGAATTTTAATCTATATCGTATTTTATCGAAAAAGAGGATTCCCCCTCTTTAAAAAAACAAATCTATTTAGTTTAGCCTTTGATTCCGGCCTCCTCCATCACAAGCTCTCCACCGTATGTCAGAGTTGAGTCACGCAACCCAAAGTAAAGAAAATCAGACCAAAGCAACTGGTTTACGAGAGCTAGAAGACCACCTTACAGAGGTCATGGATGCTCTCGCAGTTGTCCTTAGTGATGAACCCGATCTCTTGCCCGCTTTACCTTGGAGAAATGAAGCGCCTATCAATGCAGAGAAGGCGAACCGTTCCCAACTAGCACAAGCCCTTTCCATTAGCTTCGAACTTCTCAATTTAGTAGAAGAACGAGTCTCTTGGGAATACCGAGTGAAGCGCCGGATTGAACAAGGAAATGGCAGTGTCAAAGGACTCTGGCATCACACCATTCAAGAGCTCAAAGAAGATGGATTCTCAGAAGACGAAGTTTTAGAAGGACTCAAAAAAGTTTCCGTAGAGCCCGTTCTCACCGCTCACCCAACCGAAGCTAAAAGGCCTGCGGTTCGTGAACAACACCTCCACCTCTACGAACTTCTCGCGAAACTCGAAAATACTCCAGACCCGATGCACAGCACTCGCCTCTGGGCAGAGTTCCGAGGGCACTTAGAAATCCTCTGGCACACGGGAGAAATTTTCGTCGATCGCCCTACCGTAGAAGAAGAACTGCTTAATATCGTTTACTACCTCCGTGAGGCATTCCCCCCTCTCTTAAAACGTTTGGATGATTGTTTAGAGCTTGCCTGGAAAGACAATGGCTGGGATCTCAACAAACTTCAGAAAGAACACGCTTACCCATCTCTCAGTTACGGCACATGGGTAGGAGGAGACCGAGACGGTCACCCTGGTGTGAACTACGAAACCACTCGCAAAGCACTCCAGACGCTCTCTTCACAATGCAAACGACTCTATAGCCGTGAGCTTAAAAAGTCGGCCCTCGCACTGAGCCCCATGCTCCACTTCACAAAGGTTCCGCCTGAAGTCTATACTTCGATTGAATCTCTCGTCGAGCGGCTCGGAGACGCTTCGAAAGTGATTTTACAGCGGAATGAAAATCTTCCTTGGAGAACTTGGCTCTTCCTTTTAAGAGAAGCTATAGAATTAGGCTTCATCAAGCAGACTGACATACTCCTCGAGCACCTTCAATTAATGAAGGTGACTTTATCCCAAGCTGGACTGAAGGAAGCTTCGCACCAATACATTCAACCTCTGATCCGAATCGCGGAAGTCTTTGGGTTACATTTAGCAAAACTCGATGTTCGTCAAAACAGTGATTATCACGACCTCGTTATAGGGCAACTCCTCGAGCTTCACGGTATCGAGAATGGAGCGGATTACCCGCAATGGGACTTCGCTAAACGTCAGGAAATCCTCCTTTCCGAACTCGGTAAGGAAGAAAAATTCAACATTCCCAAAGAAAAGCTCCCTGCTGAAGCTCTCGAACTCTTCAACACTTATCAGGTTGTCAGTGAAACCATTCAGCAATCCGGCTCTGCTGGTTTCGGACTTCTCATTGTCAGCATGACACGTGACGTGAACGACCTTCTTGCAGTGCATTTCCTCGCCAAAGAAGGAGGACTGGCAGAATGGGATGGTAAACTCTGGCGTGCGCAACTTCCAGTCTGTCCTCTTTTTGAAACAGGGGAAGATCTCGAAAAAGCTCCTGAGACCGTTACTTATTTCTTAGACCAAGTTCCTATTTCAACGCCTGATTTCCCGATCTTACTCGGCTACAGCGATAGCAACAAAGATGGCGGGATTCTTTCAAGCCAGTGGCTCATCCACCGCGCTCAAGATCGCCTTTCTAAAGTTTGCCGCAGTAAAGAAGTTGAAGCCCGGTTCTTCCACGGAAGAGGAGGCACCGTCGGACGTGGAGCAGGCCCAGTGCAATGGTTCCTCAAAGCCCTTCCTCATGGAAGTCTACACGGAGCGATGCGGATTACAGAACAGGGTGAAGTGATTCCCCGCAAATACGCGCGTCCAGCCAGTGCTCGTTACCATCTCGAAGTTCTAACCGCAGGAGTCACGACAACGAGTATTCGTCACCGAAACCAGAAAGTCGTTCCAGCTGCACCTCATCCCGAGGTCATGGATTTCATTGCGGAGCAAAGTTCACAAACTTATCGAAAACTCCTCACTTCAGAAGGGTTCCTTAAATTCCACCGTCAGGCGACTCCTATCGACGCCCTCGAACAAAGCATTTTCGGATCTCGTCCGAGTCGCCGGACCGGACGCGCAAGCCTCGAAGATCTCCGTGCAATCCCATGGGTCTTTGGTTGGCACCAAAGTCGCTTCTACCTTCCTGGATGGTATGGAGTAGGAAGTGGGCTTGAAGCTCTCAAGACGGAGAAACCGGCCCTTTATCAAGAATTCCTCGATGGAGTTCAAAGCGTTCCGCTCATGCGTTACCTTCTCTCCAACGTCGAACAAAGTATCACCAGCTTCGATGATGAGATTACGGAGAAATACGCTATGCTCGCCGAGGAGCAATACCGGACCCCCGTGATGTCACTGATTCGAAATGAGCTATCACTCGTTAAAGGACACCTTAAAGCCGTCTTCCCTGGTGACTTCGAATCACGCCGTCCTCGTCTCGCTAAAACCTTAGCGCTTCGTGATGAACCACTACGCCTCTTACATTTCCAGCAAATCGAAATGCTGCGAGAATGGCGCCAGGCAACAGCAGAGGGCAATGACACGAAAGCCAACGCTGTATTCTATGACATCAAACTCTCAATCAATGCCATTGCGAGCGGCTTGCGAACCACTGGTTGAGATCGATTGAAACTTATCTACGAAAAAGGCCTCGATGAAATTAATCATCGAGGCCTTTTTTATTTTGCTACTAAAGATACCACATCTTATCAAAAAACTTGGCTTAACTCTTCCGCCGGTATTTTACTCAAAAGCATATAAGTTTTTTCTTCCTCTTTCCAGCTCGTGCTCGCCCAATCACTTACTGGGCAATCTTGACAATGGTTTTTGGCCTGCTCTAAAGGGATTGATACTTCTTCTTGAGCGACATCATCCATTACGATCATATGAACAACCTTATTACTATCCATCATGAAGCACACTAAGGATGCCGGCTTGCCTCCAATATTGAGCTCTTTACAACCAATCGAAGCGAGACCTTTTAATTTTTCAGGAATCGCCGTCGGAGTCGGCAGCTCTTGCTCTCCTAACCAACTTGCCAATTTTACTGGATCTTTTGATTTCACATCTAATGAAACCCTTCCATCCAAAAACTTTTGAGCGGCCGCTTGCACTGAAGGAAAAGAATCAGCCCCTGCCAATAAAGCCTTCCTATCTGATTGAGAAGGCAATGATACCTGTAACGCCGTAAAGATCCCCAAAACAACTGCAGCCGCTGCAGCTAACCACGGTGCCTTGGAACGACGACGAGACGAATTCGCGTCTTCCTTCACTGGGAAATTCACGACTTTCTCCGAAGTTTCTAACTCCATTGTCTGTAAAATCTGCCCACGCAACTCTGGAGGAGGTGCTATATCACTGAGAGCATCCACGAAACTCTGATCAAAAAGATCAATTTCCATCTCTTGCCCCTTCTCAGAGAACAGAACGTTAAAGATTCCTTCTCGTAGTTCTTCTGGGATTTCAATCCGGCCTAGTGCTTCTGAAAAAGCCGCGTCGCGAGCTCTTTCCACTGCAAGCCATTCACCGAGTTCTCGGTGCTCTATCGCGAGTTGAAGCGCTTCTTTGAAAGAAGCATCATGCGCGTCGGCTCCGTCAGGGCGAAAGCTTCGAAGAAGGTTTTTTGCTTGTTCGATATCCATATTAAATTTGTTTGGCGTGTAAAGTCAGGGTGTTTTGGTCCTCCATGAGCTTGCGAAGCTGCTCTTTCCCTCGCGAGATACGAGACATGACGGTGCCCATTGGGACCTCAATGATGGCAGCAATTTCTTTATAGCTATGTTGTTGAAGGTAAAAAAGGGAAAGGGGAACTCTAAAAATTTCTTCAAGTTGATTGAGTAAATCCACTGCTCGCTTAGCATCAAGCTGACGAGCAGCATGGGGTTGATGTGAAGGGAGCTCATGCTCTACATCACCTAATTCTCGATCATCGATTCGGCTTTGCTTCCGGACCTGACCTAAATGCTCTCGATAAAGAGTCGTAAAAAGCCAGGTCTTGGCTTTAGACCGGTCTCGAAGTTGATCTCCCTTTTGGGCCCAGACACAAAAAGTCTGCTGCACAAGATCGGAAGCTCGATCCGGACTCTTCGCGAGAGAATATGCGAAGCGGTATAGCGCTTCGTAATGTTGGTCGACCAGTTCTTGGAATTCACTCATATCGTTTTGATTTCATCATTAAGAGAGCCCGGTATGAAGATTATTCCCTTAAAAAAGACTATTTGGTGATTTTTTAACTCCTTTCTGCTGTTTTCATCGAAAAACCACTCCTTTTCTCACACCAGGAACGAACTGGCCTGAGTCACCATTTAAAGAAAAGGGCCCCCGAAGCACGGCAACTCTTGAATTTCTTTCACAATGAGTTTTGATCACTACATGTCAGATATTCGCACTCGTTTCGCCCCGTCACCTACAGGGTATCTTCATGTTGGGGGTGCTCGCACAGCGCTCTTTAATTGGTTACTCGCCCGTCAACTTGGAGGGAAGTTTGTCCTACGAGTCGAAGATACCGATCAGGAACGAAATACGGAGGCGGCCCGCAAAGCTATTTTTGATGGCCTGCAATGGCTCGGAATGGATTGGGATGAAGGTCCTGATTGTGGCGGAGAGTATGGCCCTTACAATCAATCGGAACGGGGCGCTATTTACGATCGATGGTTTGCTCACCTTCAAGAAAAAGGCCGAGTTTACGAAGATGATGGTGCCTGGCGGTTCCGCTTTGAGCGCAAACTCATGACCATGCATGACCTCATCTGTGGAGAAGTCAGTATTGACTACCGGGAAGAATCAAATACGCCCGATATGGTGGTGAAGCGATCTGATGGTTCTTATGTTTTTCACTTTGTGAATGTCGTTGATGATTTAGAGATGAAAATCTCGCACGTGATCCGAGGAGAAGATCACCTCATGAACACCCCAAAGCACCTCCAACTTTTTGAAGCCTTTGACGTAAAACCTCCCATCTATGCTCACATTCCTCTCATCCTTAATCAGGATGGAAGCAAAATGAGTAAACGAGATGCAGGCGCTGCCGTCGGTGAATATGAACAAGCCGGATACTTGAGCGGTGCGGTTGTCAACTTTCTCGCCTTACTGGGATGGTCTCCTAAGAATGAAGACGAAATCTACTCCCCTGCCGAACTCATCAAAGCGTTCAGCCTCGAAGGCGTGAACCGCTCGCCAGCAAAATTCGATACCGAAAAATGCGCTTGGGTGAATCAACAACATCTCGCACCTCTTTCCCCTGAAGCCTTCGCTAAAGCTTCTGAAACACAATTCGAACAACTTCCTGAGAACTACCAAGCCATGGCAGGAAGCGTGCAAGAAAAAGTCCGCCTCCTCTCGGAAGTTCCAGCTGCGATCCAATTCTACCACGACAAAGAATTCCCTTATGCGCCAGAAGCTCTAGAGAAAGTCGCTAAAAATGCTGCGGCTCCAGCTCTTTTAAACACCCTTGCTGAAGCTTGGGGGACTCTTACTGACTGGTCCGAAGCAAAAGGTGAAATCAAAGCCGCGGCAGTAAAGCATGAAGCGAAGCCTGGCCAACTCATGTTCCCCTTACGCGTGGCCCTTTCTGGCAAAGCGGGAGGACCGGACCTCGGTGATATTTTACAGATCTTAGGTCAAGAAGAGTCGATTCGTCGGATTCAACGTTACCTGGCTTTATAACCCCTCTTTTCCGAAATAGATCCATCATGAAAAGCGTCTACACACTGGCAGACCTCCATTCCCGGAATGTTCTCGATCAAGGAGCGTCATGCCCTGCACGCCTCGCAGTGATTGGATTCCCTGTCACTCACTCCTTTTCCCCTCAATTACATCAACCTGCACTGGATCTAGAAGGAAGAAATATTCGCTATATCCGGCTGGAAGTTCAACCAAATCAAGTTCGCGAAGCCTTCATGCGGATGGAAGACCTCGAGTTCATTGGCACCAATGTCACAATCCCTCATAAATTAGACGCCTTAGAAGCTTGCAAAGAAGTCGACCCTGCCGCCTCCGCAATGGGGGCGGTTAACACAGTCAAATTCACTGACAAAGGCCCGATTGGATACAATACAGATGGCCCGGGCTTAGAGCAGGCGATTCTTGAGGAAACGGGCTCTTCTACCAAAGACCTCCGAGTCCTCATTGTCGGTGCTGGAGGAGGAGCGGGCAGAGCGATTTCAACCCATCTTGCCCACCAAGGGTGTCGCCAACTCTTATTGGCAAATCGAAGCCTCGAAAAAATCGAGCCCTTACAACAAAAGCTCACTACTGAAACCTCCACTCCTATTTCTCTTACTCCCTACGAGGAAAACGCACTGATTGAAGCGCTCTCTAACACCGATCTTATTATTAATACTACTTCGCTAGGATTAAAAGCGAGTGACCCTTGCCCGCTCCCCCCGGTAGGGATCTCTTCTCAGCACTTTGTCTATGATACGATCTATAATCCTGCCAAGACGCTCCTTCTCCAAGAAGCTGAAAAAAATGGCGCTCAAATCGGAAACGGCCTAAGCCTTCTACTCCACCAAGGAGTCCTCGCTTACCAACATTGGTTTGCAGACGGAGACCCTCTCTCTGCGATGCGAAAAGCGCTTAGCATTTCTCGTTAAAAGCTTAATCATAATCGACCCCATCGGCCGCCCAGTGAAGCGCCTCTAAAGAGATCATCGAAACACTTTCCCCGTTTTGGTCCCAAGACAACTTCACCCGGACTCGGCGCAACCCTTCTGGGTCATGCCGAGAAGATTTCAAATGATAAGAAAAGTCCTCTAAATCTCTCCAGTCTTGGAGATGGTCATAAAGCTTCTGCCCCTGTGGAGTTTGCTTAGAAACAAGAATACTAGGAGTCCATAATGAACTTGCTTCAAAACGACCGGCTACAGGCTCAATGAACCGAACTAAAAATTCCTCTCTCAGATCCTCTTCCACCCGAACGTAAGCGCGAAAGGTATAAACTCCTTCCGGTTTATTATTCACAAATTGGTAAAACGGGATTTCACAAGATCTCACATATTCTTCCCAATCGACTTTCCATCCCTCTCCTTGATCTAAGAGAGACACGTCTAAAAGTTTTTGATCTCCCGAATGCACCGCATAGTTAATCTGGCGGATCCCGTCTTTTGCGACCACTCCTTGAGCTTCTCGTGGCACGATCGCCCCTTTAAGGGAAACGTTCGTCTGAAAATTGACATCTTTCAGCATCTTTCCAAAAACTCGATCCGCATCCCAAACATAGGCGATACGGCTTTCAGGAAGTGGGGTTTTAAGAAATTGATGGAGGACTTTCCCCGCTTTCAACGATTCCTGATAAACTCTCGCCTTTCCGTCTGATTGTAGCATTTGGTAACGCTCCGTCTTCTCCACAAGATGAAGGTTATTGTTCTCCTCGAACTTGTTTTTCTGCATGAGTAAACCGGCGATCACTCCACAAAAAGTAACTAAAACTAAAAGCCCTGGAGCCACCCATGAGACCTTGGTATCAGCAGGGTGCTGAATCTCTTTCTCCTCACGCCTTCTCTTACGCGCATGATCGACCAAATCAGGGCGTTCTTCAATCGAAGCAAAAGCGGTGTTCTTATCTCTGCCACCGGAAAACGCCATCTTCTGGCTTTTCTGACAAGTGAAACAAGCCTTCTCGACACTCGCCGGAGGATACAAGTGTTCAGATAAAGTGCGACAATCTGGACAAAAATAAAGTTTCATACTTTAGAGGTAAGGTTGCATCCCTTTTGGGTCATGAAAAGGATCGATTTCGAAGCTTCTCAGAAACATGATTACGATTCACCTAAATGAACGTTCATTGCCTGCTCTACAATGAGGGCCGCTAAATGTTCGGTATGACGATCTAGAACTTCCACCGCCGCTTTCAGCTGACGAGCTATTCCAGATTTTAATTCTTTCTCCACTTCTAAAACGGCACCCTTAATTTCAACAATCTCGGCTGGTCCAATTTGATCTCCCATCAGATTCAAAGCTTCTTCCACTGCCGGCAAAAGCTCTTCGGCCTTCATCTTCGCCTCTGTAAAGACACGCTGATCCATGTCTTCGAAAGCAAAATCAACGCTCTCTTGCACCATTTTCTCAACTTGATCGTCCTCTACATCTACCGCCGAAGACCCCATTGAAATGACCACTTCTTTTTGAGTTACCAAATCACGAGCCAGCACTTCTAAAATACCATTTTGGTCGATCTTGAATTGAATCCCCACCCTCGACTTCCCTTTTTCAGCGGGCATGAAGGGCACCTCTAACTCCCCTAAAGGCCAATTATCGGCCGCCATTTCACGCTCCCCTTGCAAGACCTTCACCTGCATAGAAGTCTGATCAGAAACCGCATTTGTAAAAACCTCCCCCGCCTTACAGGGAATCGTCGTATTACGAGGAATAAGAACATTCATCAAGCCACCGAAAGTCTCTAACCCCAAACTCAGAGGAGTCACATCTAGCAGGACCACCTCACGGTAATCCCCCTGCAAAATAGCGGCTTGAATCGCAGCCCCTCGCGCAATCGCCTCATCAGGATTCTGAGACAAATTAGGATCTTGCTCGAAAAACTGCCGAGCGAAACCTTGCACATCACGTAGGCGAATACTCCCCCCGACCAGTAAAACCTCATCAAGTTGATCCACCGCAAGCCCCGAATCCAGTAAAACTTGCTTACAAGGTCGTTCAATCTTCACAAGAAGAGGGCGAATGACGCGTGAAAGATCTGCTCTTGAAAAGGATTTCTCGATACTGTTTTTACCGTCGTAAAAAGGAGCCCGGAAAACAACTGACTCCTCATCCGCTAGAGCTTTCTTGGTTTTCTCGGCCTCCCTCAGAAGAGTTTGCTGTTGCTCTAGAGGCAGGTTTTTGAAATTAACTTCCAAATCCTCTACAATCAAGTGATCCACATCATCACCACCCAGAGACGTATCTCCGCAAGTAGCAATCACTTCAAAAACGCCTTCATTAAGGGAAAGAATCGAAAGGTCGAAAGTCCCGCCCCCTAAATCAAAAACGGCAATTTTCTTAGGCGGCCCTTTCACTGAAACCCCGTAGGCCAATGCTGCCGCGGTAGGCTCTGCAAGAACTCGAACCACTTCCAAACCAGCTAACTCACCGGCCCGCTTCGTTTCCGAACGTTGGCGGTCATTAAAATAAGCCGGAACTGTAATCACAGCCTTATGAACCTTTTTATCTAACCGGTTTTCCGCGATTTCTTTAAGATGCTTTAAAATTTCGGAAGAAACCTCTACAGGGGTTACTTTCTTAACATTCCCCACAGGAGAGAGAACCAGCTCCCCGTCCGTGTTCTCAGAAACAGAGTGACTCGCCCGCAGCTCTTCTTTCCGGCGACCTATGAGGCTTTTTACACTTCGAATCGCTTGCGATCCGAATCGCTCAGCGGCTCTCCCAACAAAGACCTCTCCGTTTTGGTAAGCAACCACACTCGGAATCAAACGATGCCCCTCACTATCTGCTAGTAGAATGGGGAACCCTGACTCCACGACCGCTACTGCGGAATTTGTCGTTCCGAGGTCAATGCCAATAATTGTTTCACTCATCAGGTCGTGATTAGGAAAGCGCCTCTTTTAACCAGCTCTTAAAGATCTCTTCATCTGCAGGTAATAATTGTGCCACTTTCTCGGCTCCTTCTAAAATAGCTAGACGGTCTGGAATAGGAGTCTCCCCTTCCCCGAGCTCTTCATCCATCACATCGATAAACTTGGCAGGATGGGCGGTCTCTAACACGATAGCATGCCCTTCTCCTGGATTTTCAGAATGCCACTCTTTCGCGGCAAGCCAGCCTACTGCGCCATGAGGATCCATGAGATAACCCGCAGTATCCTTAATCTCCTTAATCGCGGTCCGCGTTTCCTTATCACCAAAGGCATACCCCTTCAGCCAGAATTTCATCTGCTCATGCTCTCTATCTGAAAGCTCCAGCAAGCGAACAAAGTTAGAAGGAGCCCCGACATCCATCGCATTAGAAATCGTAGACTCACTCGGTCTCGGCACGTAATCACCCGTTGCTAAATACCGGGGAACGACATCATTTTTATTCGTTGCAGCAATAAACTGCTTCACTGGTAAGCCAAGCTTCGCGGCTAAAATCCCAGCCGTAAGATTTCCAAAATTCCCACTAGGAGTCACAAACACCGCCTCTTCTCCTTCCGGCAACTGCCGCACCGCATCGAAATAGTAAAAACTCTGAGGAACTAACCGTGAAATATTAATCGAGTTCGCAGAAGTCAAGTTAAGCTGAGTGGACAATTCGCGATCTAAGAAAGCGCTTTTCACCATCCGCTGACAATCATCAAAGGTTCCTTCGATTTCTAACGCCGTAATATTCCCACCAAGAGTTGTCAGTTGCTTTTCTTGCAATCCACTCACCTTCCCCTTCGGGTATAAAATAATGACTCTAGTCCCTTCGACATGGTGAAACGCACTTGCAACCGCTCCCCCAGTATCTCCAGAGGTAGCCACTAATACTGTTAACATGGCCTCATCATCACGAGTCAGCCAACCCATCAGACGGGCCATGAAGCGTGCTCCAAAATCTTTGAACGCGAGAGTCGGGCCATGAAAAAGCTCTAAAACCGACGTCTGCCCATCAAGCTTCACTACCGGAGCGGCAAAATTAATGGAGTCCTCTACGATCTGCCGCAGAGCGGATTCCTCGACCCCGTCTTGAAATAAATGCCGTGCGATTTCAAACCCCAACTCCGACAAACTCTTTTCTCGCCAACCTTCCCAAAAGGCATCTGGTAATGGCTCAATCTTCTCTGGCATATAAAGCCCATTATCTGCGGGAAGAGAACGTAAAACCGCCTCTTTAAGGTCAACGAACTGATTAGGACTATTGGTGCTATAAAATTTCATACTGATTCAACCACGTGAACTCCCGTAAGGTTAATAGAAGAAGTGTAAACTTCGTGAGTAAGGTTAATACTAGCAAATACCTTACTAATGGCTTGGCCGGCTTGCTGAGCAATCATTTCTCCTTCACAAAGAGCAAAGACACTTGGCCCCGCCCCCGAAATACTAAAACCAAGTGCTCCTGCGGCAAGAGCGGCCTGCTTAGCTTGATAAAATTCAGGAATCAGCTTCTGGCGATAAGGTTCCGCGATCACATCTTTGATCGAACGGCCTATTAGCCCATAATTTTCCTGCATTAACCCACAAATCAAACCTCCTAGATTTCCCACCTGTTGAGTCACTTGCTCTAAAGGAATTGATTTCGGAAGAATATCCCGTGCCACTTTTGTGAGCACCTCAATCTCTGGATAAACCACCGCCGCCCATAAATTATGGGGAACCGGAAGCGAGGTGATATCAAGCTGGTCATTATCACGAATAAAAATCATTCCTCCCAATAAACTCGGCCCGACATTATCGGCATGCCAAGCGCCATCTGCACTGGCCTCCCCAGCCATTGCAAAAGGAAGAACCTGCTTCTTTGTCAAAGGCTCTCCGAGCAAACAATTCACGGCATAGGCACCTGCCACCGCACTTGCGGCGCTTGAACCTAATCCACTTCCAAAAGGCATTTTTTTGTGAATCTCCATCTCGATTCCTCGCCCTTGGTGGCCAAGGTGCTTCAATAAATCAAGGGCCGCTACTCCGGCTGTGTTTTTCTCCACTTCCCACGGAAGCTTTCCATCATCGCCTGTAATCGCGGTAATTTTCAAACCTGGCTCATCAGACCAACGTGCCACGACTTCATCTCCTGGCGCATCAATCGCAAACCCTAAGACATCATAGCCGCAAGCGACATTCGCCACTGTTGCGGGAGCAAAAACTCGAACTTCCTGAACTGGTTGATTCATGAAGGGGTTGACTTAACAGTAAGAACGAAAAAGCGGAAGGCCAATTTAAGCCGTTTAAAAGAAAAAGAAGCGTTTTTTACGCTTTGCTTTCCTACGGTAAGCGCCATCTCCCACAGAGATCACTCGAACTCGAACCCTCGCCAAACCTTGTTTCTTAAAACCTAATTTCGCCGCGGCGCGAGGCGTCACATCAATCACACGCCGATCAATGAAGGGGCCCCGATCATTAACTCGCATTTTCAAACGCTTCCCATTCTCAAGATTGGTGACTTCGACCACACAGGGAAGCGGCAGAGTCTTATGCGCCGCACTCACCGCAAAAGGCCGCACTTTTTCACCAAGTGAGGTATTCCCACGCTTTAATCCGAAAAACTTGCTTTCATCATACCACGAAGCGACCCCCTCCTCTTCATAAGAAAGAGCCGCATCAACAGACATCGGCTGATAATGTTGACCTCTCACCGTATAGGAGCGGGTCATATACCCCTTATAGCTTGAGCCACATGAAGTAAGAACAAGCGTCCCTACGCAAACGAGAAAAAAAATGATCTTTTGAGTGCCATTCACTCCGCAAATTTAATTCAAAAACACAGGCAAACAGAAGAAAAAAGAAAGTTTATCACGAAATCATCTTGACTGTAACGGCCTCCTCTGGCTTCTTTCACGCCCATCGTTGTTCACACAACTTTAAGCGCGCCCGTAGCTCAATTGGATAGAGCGCCTGACTACGGATCAGGAGGTTAGGGGTTCGACTCCTCTCGGGCGTGCCATTTTTTTACAAGCTCCCTTAAGAGCTTCAGCGAGTTACAAGAATAACTCCTTTAATTGGTCAACAAATTCTGGCTTCAAACCAAACTGAGACCACTCTTCTGCGCTTCTTACCGAGAAATCAGGGCTAATCATCACTCTTCCTCCAAATTTTAGGAATAAAATGGAGACCTTTTCTCCCTCAACCTCTCCCTGCAAAAGACCGCTGCCTAATGGCCCTTGTTTCCAGAGAAGGGGCTTCCCTTCAACTTTTTTGGATACAGACACTAATTTTTGCCAGCCTTGAAGGTAAGACGAATCATCCTCATGAAATCTCACTAAGGAGCGAAGGTTTTCGAGCCATTTTTCTTTTTCTGCTGATTGCAAAAATAATTCAAAAGCTTTGACTGACTCTTCTTCTGTAATCTCCTCCCATTCTACTTTCTTATTCCACTTTCGAGAACTCAAAGAAACCTGCTGAATGAGACGCTGCCTTGCGTCATCAGAGCTTTCCCTAAACCATTTCACAAGCTCATCGATCGATGGACTCTCTTCGTTCTGCTTTCGACTGCTAGGAACCAGAAAAGCCCATTTTTGGTATTCCTGCTCTTTCCCTAACATTAGCAAAGGTTCCCATTCCTCGAGTGGCTTCAGAGAAGGTTGAGCGAGAATGAACGCCGCGTAGTCCCCTTTCTTCTTTTGTGTCAAAAAGATCAAGTTCGCATGATCTTGCTTCCCGGTCAGCTTCGCCCAAAGACTTAAAACAGCACTGAGCCGCTCCGATTTCACACCAGCAACATCATCTGAGTGCTGCACAAACAATTGCAGAAAATGTTTCAACCTCCCCTGGTTAGCTGAATCCAGGAACTCCTCACCCAGTTGATCCATCGAAAGCTGCGTTTTCTTAGGGCATAATTCTTCGAAAAGAACCCCAAGCTGATTCAGGGCTAAGACATGCTCCTCTTCTTTATTCTGCAGGACGACTGATTCTACAAACCTGTCATCCACATCATTTTTTCGAAGTTCAATGGGGAGGTTCACATAAGATCTCCCTTCTTCTTCATAAACTTCAAAAAGAAGTCTTATCGGAACCGAATAGTTCTGAGGATCCATTAAAACCACCCCTAACTCCCCGAATTCATTTCTTTCACTCTCCACCAAAAAAAGACTTTGCGGATGCAGCACCACCTCCCAGAAAGGGTTCGTTAACTCTCCTCGTAAGCCTTTCCGCAGAATAGAACGAGCTTCTGAATAATCATCTTCTAACAAATCCACGTCCACATCGCCAAGGTAAGCTAGCCCGGCGAGGTAATCCTTGTTTCGACACGCTCGTAAAAAGCCTTGCAGAATCTCACGCGGTTTTCCCTGTTCCAACAAGTCTACGGAAACCGCCTCTTTAATCCCCTGCTTAATCTTCTCCTTTCCTGAAAGGGCTAACCCTTCCAAAAGAGACAACCGTTCTTTCTGTAACCAATGAACGAACTCCTCGGTTGAGGCTACCACCTTTGCTAAAGAGGCTCTTCTCACATTTTCAAATGACCCCGAGACGGGGGCTGGTAACCAACTCTCTTCTTCAGGAATCATCACCATCCGAACCACCTCGACTTCGGTAGGAAACAAACGGCTCACCCATTCTACCAAAATTAAATTCACCCCCTGCTCTTCACGCTCTTTCGCGACCCTAAACTCTCCGGGCTCTTGTTGGAAACGCCAAGAAAGACGGCGCCATCGCTTCACGATATAAGACTTCTTTTCTTCGCCACAGTGCGGAGACAGCGCCAAACTCTCAAGTAATTCCTGATCTGTCTTTAGAGGAATCTCTTCTAAAAAGCGCACCGCTCCTTCCCCTACCTGGCTCGCAAATAAAGGAGCCGGTAGCAACAAAAGGTAAAAAGCAAAAATGTATCTCGATAAACTCACTCTTTATAATTGGTGCCCGAATTCCTCATCTTCCGAAAGACTCATCACAAAGGCAGTCAGCAAACAAATGGTCTGCTCCACATCTTTCTTTGAGACCGTCTCTACGACCGAATGCATACACCGAAGCGGTAAAGACACCAGCGCGCTCGGAATCCCTTCTTTCACATGATAGATGCTATCGGTATCCGTCCCGGTGTAACGGCTCGAGGCCTCATGCTGGATCGAGATCTTTTCCTTTTCTGCAACCTCCATTAGTTTTTTTACCACCAGAGGGTGATTCGCGGTGCCATGACAAAGGGCTGGCCCCCCTCCTAAAGTCACTTTCCCGTATTTATTGTCATCAATTCCAGGCGTATCAGTCGCATGCGTCACGTCGAGACAGAGACAGACATCAGGCATTAGGCGGTGACTGGCCATCTTGGCACCATAACCTCCGATTTCCTCTTGCACGGCATTGAGACAAAGCAGAGAAAGCGCTGGCTTTTTTTTCGCCTTGGCGACGCGCTTCATGACTTGAGCAATGATGTATCCTCCCACTCGATTATCGAGGGCACGAGAGACGATCTTATCTTCACCCAACGACATCGGGCCGTCTTGATAAACAAGAGGGTGCCCGACTCGAATTCCCATCTCTGCGACCTCCTCCGCAGTGGAGGCTCCCACATCGATCCATAATTCATGAACTTGGGGTGCCTTCTCTGAGGCCAGAGAATCTCTCCGCAGATGAATCGCGGTATTACCTAAAATCCCAGCCACCGGACCTTGATCTCCTTGGATCCAAACTCTTCTCCCTCTCCCCGTCGCGGCATCACTCCCGCCAACTCGGTCGACCCGAAGAAAGCCCTCTTTGGAAATATGCTTCACCATATAGCCGATCTCATCTGCATGAGCTTCCAGCATCACGGTGCGAGATGAACTCTTCCCCTTTAAACGGGCCCAGGTGCTTCCATAAGCATCACAAGCAGTCTCATCAGATACCGACTCCAAAGCCGCCGCCCAAACTCGTTGCCCAGGCATTTCAAAACCAGTCGGGCTTGGAGTCTCGAGTAATTGAAAAAGAAATTGTTGATCCGCTTTTGTCATCGAAAGGATCTTGCCACAAAAAAATGGCAGAAAGGAAGCTCCTTTCTGCCAGATCAAATGAGAGGCCCTACTGAGGCCAAGAAGTTTGATTAGTCGTTACTCGCAAGCGACATCAAGAAGCGAAGCATGTAATAAAATAACATCGCGACACTCGCAAAGAGACTTAGAGAAGCGGCCACATATTGGTCGCTCCGGTAGTGATGCATCACATTGGAAGTATCATAAAGAATCGCTCCTCCCATGAAGAGAATCATCGCTCCTGAAAACCAAATCCCGAGACTAAAACCGAAAATCATCGAGGCGACGATTAAACCTAATACCACGAACCCTCCGATCCGCAAAAAACCGCCCATGAAAGAGAAGTCTTTCTTCGTCGTGAAGGCCACTGCCGTCAGACCAAGAAATAAGCCCGCTGTTGCTAACGCCGCCTGAGTGATCAAAGAGCTATCTCCCGTGAGCCTCTGTGCCATATAAAGAAGAGGAACGAAAATCACTGCCGTCACCGCGACATAAGTCGCTAGACCGACATATTGAATGGTCTTACTTGTAGACGAGTTCGCCCATTTTTGAGCTAAGAACGAAACCCCCACGTAGAGACCAAAGACGATGAGCATCCCCATTTTACCTCCTGAGAACAGACTCAGTAAAGGATTGAGCAATGCCGGAGTATTAAGAATAAATCCATCAATTGCAGCTAAGGCCAAAAGAGCCAAGGCTAGATGGATATAAGTCTTTTTGATAAACTGACTGCGAATGTCAGTGCTACTTTGAGAAACCGTGTAACCGTTAGCGTATTCTTCGAATGAGGACATGATAAAAGAGATTGTTGATCTTCTAAGCGACATCCTGCCCCCCCTTTGCCTAAAAATCAAGGAGACAAGCCCAGAAAAAAGGGGCTTTTACTGATTTTAAACTGAGGCCACGAATACCGCCTCGCTCAACCATTAAAAAAGGGCGTTTTTACTTACAAAAACGCCCTTTAAAATAGGATGAATGACCTCGCTTCCCTTAAAGCGATTTCAAGCAGGCCTGAATCGCATCGAAGTCAGGAAGGTCTTTGGGGTGCTCTTGAATTTCTGCATATTGGATCGTGCCCTGCGTATCGATTACAAAAGCAGAGCGTTTCGGCACTCCTCCCATAATGAGGTTTGCTTCCGGAAGGAACTGCTCATAAGCCACTCCATAAGTTTCCGCTACTTTGTGATCATAGTCTGAAAGTAACGAAAGGGAAATCCCCTCCTTCTCCGCCCACGCCTGTTGCGCGAAAGGATTATCTCCAGAGATTCCGATTACTTTCGCATTGAGAGCTTCGTAATCACTTAATTTTTTTGAAATATCACAAAATTCATCGGTGCAAACACCAGTGAACGCCATCGGAACAAAAAGAAGCACCAGCGCTTCTTCCCCGAGATGGTCAGAAAGTTTAAAAAGCTCGGGGCCTTCGGAGCCAAGAGTAACGAGTGTGAAATCTGGGGCTTGATCGCCTTGTTTTAATACCATTGTTATCGAATTGAAGTTGATTCTCGGGAACTATAGGGCGAGCCTACCGGAGGTCAATGAATGAGCTTTCACAATTCGGTCAACATCTCGCCCAGGGGAGCGGGATTGGCACCTTAATGGATGACTTGGGAGAAGCCCTCGCCTCGGGGCACCCGGAGATGTGTATGCTCGGAGGGGGACAACCCGCTCATATTCCGGAAGTGGATGCCCTTTGGCGGCGAACCCTCACCGCCCTGATCGCGGAAGAAGGTAAACTCGAAGCGATTCTCGGTAATTATGATCCTCCGCAAGGGAACCTCGCCTTCCGCGAAGCCCTCGCAGACTGTCTCCACCGCGAACTTGGTTGGGAATTGACCGCCGATCATATTGCGATCACGAATGGCGGACAAACCGCTTTCTTTTTCCTTCTCAATGCCCTCGCCGGGCCTCGCCCCGATGGTGCCAGTAAAAAAATACTTCTCCCTCTCGTCCCTGAATATATCGGCTACGCCAGCCAAGGAGTCTCTTCGAACCTCTTCACCGCTTGCCCTCCTCTCCTCAAAGAAACAGCACCACATCGGTTCAAATACCAAATCGATTTCGAGAAGCTTACTATTACTGAAGAGATTGCTGCGATCTGCCTCTCTAGACCCACCAACCCCACTGGAAATGTGGTTTCGGATCAAGAACTCGCCCAATTACGAGCGCTCGCGAATGAACACCACATCCCCCTTATTATTGATAATGCCTATGGGGCCCCTTTTCCTCATATTCTTTTTCGTGACATTTCCCCCGTTTTTGGAGAAGACCTCATTCTTACCCTCAGCCTTTCCAAACTAGGGCTTCCAGGAACCCGAACTGGAATCGTGATTGCCTCCCCAGAAATAGCTAAGGCGGTCTCTTCCATGACTTCTATCATCGGTCTCTCGAATGGAAACTTAGGGCAGGCTCTCACCACACCTCTTCTAAAAGACGGGTCCCTTCTTCGACTCAGTAAGGAAATCATCCAGCCCTATTATTTAAAAAAGTCAAAACAAGCTCAGAAATGGCTTCTCGAGGCCATTCCTGATCACATTCCCTTTTCGGTTCATGAGAGCGAAGGAGCTCTCTTTCTCTGGATTTGGTTCAAAGACCTCCCCGTGAAATCTCAAGAATTATATGAGAGGTTGAAAGTTCGCCACGTTCTTATTATTCCTGGTCACCACTTCTTCTTCGGGATCGATGATCCAGAATGGAAGCATCAATTCGAATGCATTCGACTCACCTACAGCATGCCCGAAGAGACCGTGCGACGTGGTATTCAAATTCTCGCCGAAGAAATCATAAAACTTTACTCACTAACATTAACCGAAACACCATGAAACACGTTCTCACCCTCCTCCCTTTCTTTATTTTTACTGCTGTGACAAGTCACGCAGCGGAATTCTGGACGACCGACTTCGAAGCCGCTAAAAAACAAGCCGCCGAGAGCAAGAAAAACCTCCTCGTGAACTTTACTGGATCGGACTGGTGCGGTTGGTGTATTAAACTCAAAGAAGAAGTCTTTAATAAGGAAGAATTCATTCAAGCCGCTCAGAAAGACTACCTCTTGGTTAAAATTGATCTTCCTCGTGATAAGTCCAACCAAAGCGCTGAAACCCAAGCTCAAAATGCAAAACTAGCAAGCAGCTACCAAGTGCAAGGCTACCCAACGATCTTACTCCTCGATGCGGAAGGGCGCCCTTACGCTCAAACTGGATATCAAAAAGGTGGACCCAGCGCTTACCTTTCTCATCTTCAAGAATTTCAGAAAAACTTAGAGCAACGAAATAAATTTTTCGAGCAAGCTAAGCCCCTCCAGGGTCTTAAGAAAGCCGCGGCTCTAGCAAAGGCCCTAAAACTTCTCCCTTCCACATTTCTCCCTCACTACCAAAGCACGGTAGATGAAATTCTCGTTCTTGACCCCACAGACAGCCTTGGCTTTGCCAAACAAAATCAAGAACTCCTCGCTCAACAAGAGCTTGAAAAAACCGTCTTACCTCTTCTAGAAGCCCAGAAATTCGACGAAGCCATTAAAATCTCCAAGGAAATTATTAAAACTTATAACCTCCAAGGAGAGAAAAAACAGGAGCTCATGGCTTTTGAAGTGATCGCCCTTGCTAACCAAGAGCGCTTTAAAGAAGCCCTCCTTCTTCTTGATCCCATTATTGCGATCGACCCAGAAAGCGAACTCGCTAAACAAACTCCGACATTCCGCGCCCAATTAGAACAAGCGATCGCCTCCAAAGCAAAGACCCCGGCCGAACAACAAGAGACGCCTCCAGCCGCTCCAGAAAACAAATGATCTTTTGAACACCTTATAGTGTTGACTTGAACACTATAAGAGATCAACGTCATGGCATTAACAAATCATTCATTGCCATGCCTGCGACCACCGAAAAAACTAAAACCATGCCAGCTCAAAACGATACCGTGAAAAACGATAAGCTTGCTACCGCACGCAAGAAAAACCTCGACCTTGCAATTTCACAAATTCAAAAAGATTTCGGAGAAACTGCCATCATGCGGATGGGAGATGAGCACCGAGTCGATGTTGATGTCATTCCTACTGGAAATCTCCTCATCGATCGTGCGCTCGGAGTTGGCGGCTTTCCAAGAGGTCGGATCGTTGAGGTCTTTGGACCAGAATCTTCAGGGAAAACCACTCTGACCCTCACTGCGATTGCGCAGGCTCAAAAAAAGGGCGGCCTCGCAGCCTTCATTGATGTCGAGCACGCCTTAGATCCCCAATATGCCCAACGCCTGGGCGTCAATCTCGACGACCTTCTCGTCTCTCAACCATCTTCCGGAGAAGAAGCTCTCCAAATCTGCGAAACCCTCGTTCGCTCCAATGCGATCGACGTAATCGTCCTCGATTCCGTCGCCGCCCTCGTCACTAGACAAGAACTCGAAGGAGACATTGGAGACACTACCGTAGGCGCTCAAGCCCGTCTCATGAGCGCTGCCATGCGGAAGCTCACCTCCCTCATTGCACGTGCGAAAACAGTCTGCATCTTTACTAACCAGATCCGTGAAAAAATTGGAGTCATGTTCGGTAGCCCTGAAACAACTCCCGGAGGCCGCGCTCTCAAATTCTACTCTTCCGTGCGAGTCGACATTCGCCGTATTGGACAAATCAAAGCCTCTGATGGAAGTATGCAGGGAAGTCGGACCAAAGTTAAAATCGTCAAAAACAAAGTGGCGCCTCCTTTCCGTGAAGCCGAGTTCGACATCATGTTCAACGAAGGGATCTCATCTGTGGGCTCCCTTCTAGATCTCGCCTTAGAATATGATCTCGTTCAAAAACGCGGGAGTTGGTTTAGTTATAATGGAGAGCAACTCGCACAAGGACGGGATGGGGCTAAAGAAGCTTTAAAAGCGAAAAACGAACTTTACTTAGAACTCGAAGCCAAAGTCGTCGAAAAGATGGAGCAAGAAAAATCAAGCTAACTTCAGGAAACCTAGTTTCCTCGTGAAATTTGCGAAAAATTTTCCACAACCATTTTCGATTAAAACTGCTAGGTATCTACCTAGCAGTTCTTTTTATATCTCACCTTAGTATTTTCCTCCTTCCCCCTCCTAAGAGCCTTCCCAATACCAAGAAAACTCTTATCCCAACTTCACAAGGAACCCTTGCCGCCCAAACATGGGGTCACTCCAAGCATCCTTGCATTATCGCCATTAGTGGAAGCCCTGGACAAGGGGCTCAAGATTGGAAAAACTTTGCCCCAGCCCTCGCCCAAAAAGGATACTTCATCATCGGAGTTGATCGCTGGGGATACGGGCACTCGACGCATCAAGTTGATGACTATTCCTTTGCCTCTGATAGCAGAGCCCTCCTCTCGATTGCAAACCACTTTCAGCAAAAGCAATACTCTCTCCTCGGCTGGTCTTATGGTGGAGCGGTCTCTTTACATCATGCTTACCATTACCCACTCAATGTTCAGCAAGTGATTCTAATTGGTGGGCTTGGGATTCAGGAAGGCGAAGGGAGTGGGAACTATTGGATAGAGCATATTAAATATGCGATCCTCTGGGCTGGAATCAAAGCCACTCACTACCTAGTCCCTCATTTTGGTCTCCTTCATCAAAACCGTAGCTCGCAAAGTTTTGCTCGTGATTTCTGGGACTCTGACCAGCGCCCGATCAAAGACTGGCTCCCTCAAATCAAAATCCCGGCTCTCATTCTACAAGGGCAATATGACCCTCTCGTGACAGCCTGGACAGCGGAAAAACATCATCAACTTCTCCCTAACTCTCAGCTTCAAATTTATCCCGCCTCTCATTTTTTCCCTTTTGGTCCAAGCAATCATCCTATTTTCCAAAACTCTATTCAAGATATCGACCTTTGGTTTCGCGAAAAAAAATTATCTCCTCAAAAATGGAGTCCTCCTCAAAAACTAGGCGGAATAGGACCTCCGATCCGAGGGAAACTTCCGTGGCTTCTCTTATGCCCGTTTTTGCTTCTCACTCTCCGAATCTCTCCTCGCTGGACTTACTTTCTGACTTCTCTATTTGGAGCCTGGCTGGCTTTTGATCTCATTACCGGGCTAGGAATCATCATCATCGGCAGCTTTTTCTTAAAGAAAAAATCTTGGCGCATTTGGTTCGCTCTCTGCCTAGCAGGCTTGATTACTGGAAGCCTGTGTCTCTCCCAATTAGGTTGAGATCGATATTAGGCTCGAGACCTTCTCAAAAAGAAAGGTAACGCGATTCCTAACAAAAGGATTGAACTTGGCTCCGGCACGGACGCGGCAGAAACAACAAATGAAAACAAAGCTGAAGAAGGGTCTGCACCGGTCTCGTTAAACCAAAAAGTATAAGTCCCTGCCGGAAGATCGGGCCCATCAGTCGCGTTTGCCGAAGAAGAGAAAGAAGAAAACAAATCATTTCCCACCTCACCGGCCCCAATCAGATCAAAGGCAATGTCTGTAGCTTCAATCCCACTAATTGTCTCAAGCGTGCTCCCATCTTGATATCCAAAAAAAGCCTCCCCACTTACACTATTATTGAAAAAAGTAAGGTTAATTTGAGAGAGCTGCATTCCTGGAAGAATGGTCACTGAGAAAATGTCAGGATTAGACGAAGAGGTCGAAGCACTCACCGTGTTAGTCCCTAAGTCTGCAGTTAAAGCGGTCGGGCTAGACTCCAAATCAGAGAGGTCACCCGAAAGAAACTCGGAATAGTTAAAAACAGCAGCATTTATAAACCCTGTTAAGACTAGATGCAAAAAAAAGAGAGTTATTTTCATTTGTTAGGTAAGTAAATCAGGTCATCACTGGTCCAATGTTTCCGGTCCGGCCCAGTCGCCCGAATCTCGATTTCATACCGTGAGAGATTATGAAACTGATAGGGAAATCCATTCCTATCAATAAGAAAACCTTCTCTGTTAATGGCAGAATGATCGGAAGGAAGGGGCGCAAGCCCTCTTCCATTCTTCCCTGTTAATTGTTGTATAATCTCTTGATGCGTCCCAGTTGGCGCGCCATGAAAAAACGAAATATAATGATCAATCAGAGTATGAACGATTTTAAGGTCCTCCATTTCACCGTGCTCAGAAGAATGTAACTCATCAGCTAAGGGCGATCTCTCCCTTTCCTTCTCGATAGATTCAGGCTCAACTCCTTGTTCTTCCGTAGATAGAATTCGCGGCCCTTCCTGCTTCTCCGGAATGGGGTCTTGCTCGAGAGTCTCTTTCTTAAGCTTCTCCTCTTCCAAGCTAGTCCAAATAAAAACTAATATCAGCCCCCCTATTATAAGAAGCAGTAATCTTATCCATCTTCCTGACATTTCACTAATGAAGCTTATGATAAAAAGCCTAAATCAGGTCTCGCAAACCGGCCAATATTAGGAAGAACATAAGGTAAATCCGACTCAGGAACTCCAAACCAACAAGCCAAAGTCGAGGCAAATTCATCTACGGAAGTCGTAGGAATCCAACGGCCGCGACCAGTATCGTCCGGACCATCGACCTCCAAAACAGGCATTGACCCATAGATCTGATTCCCCTTCACCGCTCCTCCAAGCACCATTTGGTGACTCCCCCAACCATGGTCGGAACCCTCTCCATTCGTCGGGTAAGTCCGGCCAAAATCTGAAGCCGTAAAGGTCGTCACGTTGTTTTCAACTCCTAGTTCTACCGTCAGATCATAAAACGTTTTCATCGCTTCCGATAACTCGCCTAAAAGATTAGCATGGGATTGAATTTGCTCCCCATGGGTATCATAACCTCCCACCGCACAGAAAAATGTCTGGCGTTTCATTCCTAATGATTCACGTGAAGCAATCAGACGCGCCACCATCGCCAACTGCCGCTCTAGGTAATTTTCCGAATTGAGAGGCGTTGTGAAATCTTCTAAATTCTCTAAAGCTGCTTTGAGCACCCGATCATTACTAATCGCTCGAGTTTTAACGTCTGCGTAGCTTTTCTCAAAAAGATTTCCATGTGCTAGGTTAAGTAAATGATCAATCGAACGAGACCGTGGATAATGCCGGGAGCCTGTTGACTGATCGGTTTGAAGATAACTACGAAGCGAAATAGAACCATCGGGATTCATCTGATATTGAGTCACATCATTTCCCTTCTGGAAGGTATTATTTCCCCCAATCGTCACCCCCATTGAAATCGAGCTATTATTAACCGTTTTCAATAAATCCGCCACTCGTCCGCCCCAGCCGGTTCCGTCATTCGTTTCGGTAACAGAAGACTGCCACTGCACTTGCTGATCCGAATGAGAAAATAGTTGTGGTGGCAACTTGGCAGATCCCGCTGAATACCCTGCCTTGGTAACTGGCTCAACTAAGGTGCCCACATTCGCTAAAAGTGCTAAATTCCCATCACTAAAGAGCTGTTGAAAATCAGGAGTTGAAGGATGGAAACCCCAATCACGCCCATCTCCGCCAAGAGGATTGATCTCTAAAAGATCTGATGAGGGAACCGCTAGATTTTTACGTGCATTGGCGTAATTCGCATACGAATCAACATCCCGTGGGATCACTAAGTTATTAGCATCATTACCACCATAGAGATAGATACAAACCAAAGCTTTATAATCATCGAGAGGGTCCGTCCCTTGATCAACTGCGGCATTCAAGACTCTAAGGCTCAAAAGCTGATTAGCCATCGCCCCCATTCCCATCGCCCCACAGGCCGAAGTTCTTAAAAAAGCACGACGAGTGGCTAGAAAAGGATCTGATAATTTTCTTTTAAACATTTTATTTCTGAATTGCAGATTGAGCTGATGTTGCCGTGAGCCAAAGCGCGACCTCAACCTTGAAAGAGTCTAGGAGACTGGCATCCCAATGATTAGAAAGCGTCATTGCATTGAGAATTTCTGTTCTCATCGCCGCTGGCATTTGCCCTGAGCAAAGATAGAGATCTAGATAATTCAATAAATCATCGGGGCCTGTGTCAGGAGTTTGATAAATACTTAAAAAATTAGGGTAATCTAAAAGGATATTTTGATTAGGGTTCCAATGGAAAAGACCATTGATCTCGATCAAATCGGCCAGGCGGTTATTTGCACTGATCAGAGTTGATTCGGAAATGATCTGTAATTCTGGAGAAACAAGCCGGCCTTCCGCAACCTCACCAGACTGAGCATAATCAGGTAAGAAGAAATTAAAAACAGAAGGCGCTTGGAGCGGACCTTGCGCAATATAATTTTCCTCATAAGCAAAAGGCCAACCTTCCAGTGACCTCTGCGCCCCTAAAGACCGTAACACTCTCGTAAAACGAATGATCGGCTCATGCACTTTCCCATAGCCTGACAAATTGACCAATGAATCGGAACGGGCTTCAAAATCCAAAAGAATCGCTTTCACAACCGCTCCTAAATCACCTCGTTCTCCGGCCCCGTTATCTTCAAAAACAGAAGCGACACGGTGGATGTATCCTGGACTTGGGTTAGATGTTACGAGACGCTGAATCAACAAACGACAAATGAAAGGTGCGGTATTAGGATGATTAAAAAGAACATCTAAGGTTTGCTCTAAATCCGCCTGAGCTCCTTGCTCCGCTGGAAGAGTGACTCCTCCTACAATCGTCTTCGCTGAATTTTCATGATACTCAGGCCAGTTTACCATTCGGTTAATATGGTCCGAGATCCCATACCGGAAGCTCGTATCAGTCACATCTTCGGTATAGTAAGACCAACCTGTGAAGACCTTTGCCATCTCAACAATCGTCTCTTGATTATAAGTAGGATAAGGATTCCCTTCCTCATCGCGTTTAAGAGTCCCATCAAGATAGAGCTCATTAAGGCCAATTGAGAAAAGCTGCATGATTTCACGAGCATAGTTCTCGTCAGGATCAATTCCCCTATAGGGATCTGCCTTCATATTCCGAAGGTGGCTGAGATAAACCCCCATCACTGGACTTAAGGTGACCTCCTCTAAGAGATCTCGATAGTTCCCAAAAGAACCATTCACAAAATGGTCATAATAGTAACCTAACTCCGCCTGCCGAGACCTCAAATTACTATTCTGCTCTGAAACCACAAAAATCTGGGAAAGAGCAAAAGCAACTCTCTGCCTGAGTTGATCTGGCCCCTCCAAAACATTCTCATACCACTCATATTGCCGGTGCCGGCGCTCGATATCGTCAATCGCAGACAAGGTGGGGTAGTTAAGCGAAGGAGGCACTTGAGCCGCATCCATTTGCTGATCGATCCACCCTTCAAACCCCAAGGCTTGCACTGAAGAAACATCCGCCGGCGTGGCCCCAAAAGAAACCTGACTGAGGAAGCGCACGGCTTGAGAATCGGTAATGGTAGGGAAATCTAATTCAGGAGGAGTGGCCGGGTTTGGATTTTCATTTACCAATCCACTCTGAGGTCTAATAACTCCAACTAATTCCCCCGCAAGATTTCCTGTCGTCAACACTCGTAATGATAAGCGCCCGTCATCAAGAGCCTGCTGAATATCAGTTTGGGAAACTCCGGGAGCCGTTTCGTAATCAAAAAAGACTGGGGCCCCTGAGTCAGTGAAAGAAAACACCGTCACCGGCTCCCCCGAAAGAGGCTGATAAAGGACCTCATAACGGACGAAGGCCGAGCTCAAATTGCGGACTGTTGCTGAAACAGTGGCCCCGGTTCGATTCCCTCTCTCTGCGTAAAAGATCTCAGCTGCGGCCAAAGTCGTTACTGAAGCGCCCCCTTCTTGCGAAGGCGACAAGAAACCTTGATAGTGAACCACTGGCGCATCTTCGATCATCACGATTGCTTCCGTATCTCCAGAGCCTATTTCATAGCCAGTTCCAGCCAGCACTTCTAACCCCACTGTTTCCTCATTCTCGATAAAGACATCTGGAACTGCCATAACGGGAACTAAAACCGAAAGCTGGCCTAAATCAAAAGAAACGGAACTCGGCAAAGCACTATAATCACTCGCAGAAGCACTCCCAACCGTTCTTAAATTAACTGTAATCGGATCAAGCCCTCCACTGCGTCTTACATAGATTCCCCCAGCATCTCCTCCCGACTCACTCGCTACCGGGTCTGCAACAGAGACTGTTACCGTGTTTTCAGATTGCAATGCTAGCGTAATAGCCTCGGCATCTGATAATCCTCCTCGGGTGGATGGGGTCGATCGACTAAAACCTAAAAGGTGCTCATCATAGTCACTCACCCCATCTTTATCTTTATCTTCATCCTCTACAAAAAGCCGAACAAAAGTCGTCTGCCCTTCCTCAAAATAACTAGGGGACTCTGCATCATAGGGCGCCAACACATCACCCTGAATGGTTGAAAATGAAATGCCTGGGCCATTCCAAGCGACCGTGAAGTAATCACCGCTCCCTCCTTCAAAATGCTCAAACTCCAAGTAGTATATTTTCCCTGCTTCTAGTGAAATAGGGATGGAATGTTGTTCTGGGTATTTGGTCCAATCATTGGGACCAGTCCATCTAGGCACTTCTGCAATTTTCACCTTATTAGCAGGAGTCGCATCAGTAGAAAGAAATAGCTCGGATTGATCATCACTCACTAAATGGAACTCATACTCACCGGTGGTTGGAGGAATCAAATAAGCACGAATCCTGGTCCCATAAAGGTCACGGTCTATCGCAAAACCTGGATGAGCGAGCTCACTCATCACATAAGTCTCGTTAGGAGTATTTGCCAAATAATTTGCATCCCGGCGTAACCGCTCGAGCTGCCAACTTGACCCATCCGTCAAATCATAGTGCTCCATGACAGCCGAACCCACTACAAATTGTTTCAAAGAGGGGGCCACCACCGCTTGACTTTGGCCTCCTGATCCAGACATCCAAACCGGGATCCGATTCCAAGTCACCAAGTCCTGACTCAGGTCCATCGCGTATTGCTTCCCTATGACGGAATCCCAAGTCGCAGTCAGAGCTCCATCTTCTACGGTCGTTTCTGCAAACTGAAAATAGGACTCTCTTTCAAATGGATTTGTGCCTGCTTGGCACTCTTTTAAATTCGAAACCCCATCCAAGTCCTCGTCTCCATTTGCGAGAACAGACTGAGCATTAAACCTCAGCTCCCAGGCGTCAGCTAACCCATCTCCGTCTAAGTCAATCGGGGCCGCATTAGAAATCCCTATGGAAAGGCTACACACCACCAACAGCAAACTCCCTGCATCACAATAACTTTTTATAAACATAACCCCAAGATAATGAACGTATATCTTGAGGTGTAAGCGGTCAAGATAGAAACTTACCTGGGTTCAACAGACCATCTGGATCCAATGATTTTTTAACTTGCTGATGCAGCATATAGGAACGCTCTCCCAGCGCTTCTTTAATCCATGGTTTTTTTGCCAACCCAACCCCATGCTCGCCGGTAATGGCTCCACCATGACTCAAAACCCAATCAAAAAGCTCATTCAAGGCCCCGTTCGCTTTAGCTCGAACCTCCGGATCTTCATAATCAGCAACCATCAAATTGGTATGGATATTCCCATCTCCGGCATGACCAAAACAAGCAATCGGAATCGAGGTCCTCTCCTGAAGCCCTTTTGCAAAATGGACGAGATCAACCAGCTTCGAACGAGGAACCACAATATCTTCATTCAGTTTGGTTAAACCCGTCGCGCGTAGCGAATAAGAAAAGTCTCGTCTGAGCTGCCACACTTTTTCGCAAGCCTCCGCATCGGGGTGGCGCTCGACCTCGATCGCTCCTATTCTTTTAAGAAGGCCGTCGAGTTCAGGTAATTCTGCTTCGACAGCCGAATTTCTCCCATCAATCTCCACAATCAAATGAGCTTCTCCCGGAGGAAGACAATCTTGCCCTAAATAATCACGCGCGGCCTGTAGAGTAAAGGCATCGGTAATTTCAAGAGCTGAAGGCAAGTGTCCCGAATTAAGAATCTCTTGCACGGCCTGCGCCGCATTTGAAAAATCCGCAAAGGTCGCCGTTAACATCGCCCGCATTTGTGGATGAGGAATGATCCGAAGCGTCGCTTCCACCACAATTCCCAGCATTCCCTCTGATCCGACAAACAAACTCGGGAGCGCAAACCCTGTTTTATTCTTATGACAACGCCCCCCAAGTGTAACCAAAGAACCATCCGCGAGCACTACTTCCAAGCCCAATACGTATTGCTTTGTCACTCCATACTTCAAGCATCGAGGCCCACCGGCATTAGTAGCAATGTTCCCCCCAATCGAACACTCCTTTAATGAAGCCGGATCCGGTGGATAATACCAACCCACCTCTTTAACCGCATTTTGTAAATCTCCTGTGATGACCCCTGGTTGCACGACAACCACCCCATCATTTGGATTTAAATCAATCACCTTTGTCATTTTTGCGACTGATAGCGCAATGCCTCCTTCCATCGGAACACACCCCCCTACATAGCCGACCCCTGCTCCCCGCGTTGTCACTGGGATCTGGTGCTCAGCAGCGTAAGTCATCACTGCCATCACATCTTCTTTACAATGTGCAAAAACAACGACATCGGGTAAATGATTGGCATACCAACGGTCGATCGAGTGCTCTTCAAGCACCTCTTTTGCTTTCGACACTTTTGCTTCTCCCACTAGTAACCTCAGATCCTCAATCAACATCTTTCCAAATTGCGATATCTCTTTATAAAGTCGAGCCAGATATCAAACCTCCTTACTGAAAATGAAACGTATCGCCTTTATCTTACTCACCGGGCTTGGATTCTTCAGCTTTGCTTGTGCCCCACAAAACCCACGAATCAATTATTCGCCCAGCTCCAGTGTCACGCCAGCCGAGAGCCTTGCGATTGCGGAATCTTACCGCACACATCCCTGGACCCCGACTCACCGGAATATCTGGCATCAAAAAGATGACAAAGGAGTCCTCATTAACACTCCTGAGCTTTCCTTTATCGACCCCATAACGCGCCGCAGAGGCTGGTGGGTTCCTGGGCAAGAAAATAGAGGTATTCCTTACCAATGGGGCGGCTTTGACACCCCAAAATCTTTTGATGACAAAATGGCGAGAGGCTACGCCGCCGGTGATATTTATAGCCCTTCTAAACGCCAGCAACTAGGAAATGCGGTCAGTGAGATGAGCGCTGGAGTCGATTGTTCTGGGTTCATCTCAAGGTGTTGGCGCCTTCCGCGCGCCTACTCGACGCGCGAAATCCCCTCGATCTGTATCCCGCTTTCTTCCTACGATCAGCTCCTCCCTGGAGATGTTCTCAACAAGCACAATGAACACGTGATGCTCTTTGTTCGCTTTGTCGGTCCTCACCGCCAGATCCTTGAGGTCTACGAAACAGGATCCCCCAAAGGATGGCGAGTCATGAAGCACCGTATTGAACGCTCCTACCTCAAGAAGACTGGCTATCAAGCCTACCGATATCGAGGAATGAAATCACCCTCCCGCTAAGAACCTATCCTTCGTAGTAGGTGTAACCATTCAACATCGAACGAAATGAATCCATGAGCTTCCGCCGTTCTTGAGGTTCGATCAACCCTTTCTTCACCGCTCTTTCCGCCTGGCTTCTGAAACGTCTTTCAAGATCTTTGGGGTCATACTCAACATAAGAAAGAACATCGGAAACCGAGTCTCCCTCAAGCTCATGAGTGTAGGACAACTCCCCCTCTTCTAGATCCACAGAGACCACATGAGGGTCTCCTAACAAATTATGAAGATCCCCGAGAGTCTCTTGATAAGCCCCCACTAGAAAAGCTCCGATAAAATAATCTTCGCATGGCTTACGTTCATGAACCGGGAGATGATTCTTTACTCCCTGGCGATCAATAAAACGATCAACTTTCCCGTCACAATCACAGGTAATATCAGCCAGAATGGCTTGTCGAGTAGGCTCTTCGTCAAGCCGATGAATCGGCATCACAGGGAACAATTGCTGAATCGCCCAGTGGTCAGGTAACGATTGGAATACTGAGAAATTGGCATAATAAAAATCAATCAGATTACCATCTAAATTTTGAAGCTCTTCTGGAATCGTTTCGAGCTTACGAGCCCTCTGCGCGATCATCGTAATCACATACCAATAAATTTTCTCCGCATGCCCTCGCTCACGAAGAGAGATCACCCCATAATTAAAAAGCTCTCTCATTTGGTCACGATAGTAGCAAGCATCATTAAAACATTCCTGCAAGCTCTCCTCCCTAAGATCTCCTCCTACTTTCCAAAGATTGTGAAGCATCTCATGAGACTCCTCTCCTGGAGAATCTGGTCGCACATGCTCTTCAAATTGAGCCACATCAAGAATGTCAAAAACAAGCACCGAATAATAAGCCACTACCGCCCTCCCGGACTCCGTCACAATACAAGGGTGATCAATTCCTGCGTCATCACAACGCCCTTGCACTGCCTCAACCATATCAACCGCATACTCTTTCAGCTCATAGTTACAAGATGACGAACTACTACTATGACTCCCATCATAATCAACAGCCAATCCTCCCCCCATATCAAGATAACCCATCGGAGCCCCTTCTTTCACCAAACTCACATAGACCCTAACAGCCTCATTAGCAGCCTTACGAATCGCAGCAATATTAGGGAGTTGCGAACCTTGATGATAATGAAAAAGCTTCAAACAATCCAGGTGATCCTCCGATTTCAAAAAATCGACCGCATCAATCAACTGAGCCGCATTCAAACCAAAAGTGGAACGATCCCCTCCAGACTCAGCCCAATGCCCTTCTGAAAGAGTCGAGAGCCTGAACCGCACTCCCAACTCCGGACGAACTCCCAATGCTTTGGCCCGTTTAAGAATCGCAGCCAACTCTCCCGGCATCTCAATCACAATAATCACCCGCTTCCCGATGCGGGTCGCAGAAAGAGCCAGGTCAATAAATTCATCATCCTTATACCCATTACAAATCAAGAGTGCTTCGGGATCTTCCAGGTAAGCTAACGCCGCAATCAATTCCGGCTTGGAGCCTACCTCTAACCCATAATGGTAACGTTTCCCAAAATCAACAATCTCCTCAATCACTTGCTGCTGTTGATTCACCTTAACCGGGTAAACTCCACGATACTCACCCCTATAACCTGAGTTTTTCATGGCCTGGTTGAAGCTCTCGTTCAGCTCTTCAATTCGACTGTCGAGCAGATCTCTGAAGCGAAGTAATAAAGGAAAACCTCGCCCCCGCTCTCTGAGTTCATCAACTATTTTCTTTAAGGAAATAGACTGTGTCTTTTCCCCGTCGACTAGCTTCACCGCAACTTCCCCCTCGGCATTCACTTCAAAGAAGTTTTTCCCCCACCGAGAAACACCATAAAGCTCATTGGCATCTTTCACTCCCCAACTCATGATTTTCCTTTCCTTTCAATCGTTGCTTTTTGACGGAGTTCTTTAGCTAGAAATTTCAAGGCGTTCAGTTGGCGCTCCGTCTCCATGCGATCTTTAATTTCGTCTTTGATCTCATCAAAATCAGCAAGTTCTCCGGCTTCTTTCCCGATCACTTTAAAAAGGTGGAATGCAGCATCATGGAAAAAAACAGGGCCTACTTCCCCCTCTTCCAAGGAAAATAAAATCGATTCAACGACACTATTAGCCTCAGTCAAAGGAAGCCAACCCAGATCAAACTCTCCATCTGGGTGCTCCGTCTCATTTGGAGCCGTTTCTTCAAAGCTCTCCCCCTGCAAAAACCTTTTCCGTAACAAAACCATTTCTCGGTAAAGCCCTTCTGGGCTCTCGTGGTTTCTAATCTCTTTCATCAAATGCAAGGCATGAGTTTCACTCGTTTGCCGATAGTCATCGAGATGGCTTTCATAGTAAGAGCGAATGTCTTCCTCCGTCCATACCTTTGCTTCCCGACTTACTTCCTCGGTAAGTGACTCCATCCTGAGGTTTGCAATACATTCTTCGCGAAGCATCTCCATCTGGGATTCTAGAAACTCCCAAGTAGCTCCATGATCTCGGTAACTTTGCATTGTCTCTTGAAGGCGCTCCTTTAACACTTCTTCAGGAAACGTCGAAAACCGGCGATCCGCTTCTTGAGCAATCAAAATCCCATCAACGACTTCTTCTTCCGCTTGCTGATAAAATTGGTCATCCATTTCACAGCATGACACCCGGAGGTTTTGCTCCGCTTGGGCCTTAATTCTCTGGAAGGCTTCGTCGATAAGGACGGACTCAATGACTTCTTGGTTTACAACGAGACGACTCATTTTTCTTTTTTGTTCACTTCGATAACATGGCTCATCATATCGAGCACCGCTTCAGCTTGCTGCTCTAACTCTTCTTGATAGAACTTTAACTGATCAGACTCAAAGATTGGCGTAAATCGTTCAACTCTTCTCTCTACTTCTGCTTGCACCACCTCCTTCATCAACTCACTTCGATTCTCCGCTTGTGACCACTCTTTGGACCCTAATAACTTTGACACTTTAAAATCATCATACTCCCTCCCCCCGAAAGCTTCCGCAGAGAGAACTTTCGCATAAGAATTTTTTTCATATTGATCTCCCAAATCCTCCTGCAACTCCTCAGCCAAAATATCATAAACTTGCTGTTGTTGAGTCTCTGAAACAGACACCATCTCCCCTACTCGTCCGGTCTGAGCTAAAGATAATGATTCTAACTTCGCGTCTCGCTGTGACTGCGACCATTCTTGAAAAATCACTTTTTGCTCATCATCGAGCAGCCCTAATAATTTTCCCTCAAACGCTTTTTGCGTCAAACCCTGATCATTGCCCTCGGACGAAAAAGACCAAGCAACTCCCGTATCAAAATCTAACTCCTCGAATAATTCCTGAAGCGAAAGCTGCTCCGCTTCATCGAGAGCTAATTGATCTACAATTTTCTCCTGATAACGCCCAACATACTTTTCAACTCGTTCTCCTAGCTTATTGCGGAACTTTTCTCGCCGTTGCTCAATCTCTTTTTTCTCTTTCGCAAGCACGTCATCAACTCGCACCTCGCTCTTTCCCGCCCCGATTCCAGGCGGTTTCTTAAAATCTGAATGAGGAAGCGAATCAACAGGATCGCTCCCTCTATTAAGCTTTCCTGACGCAGCTAGTGCCGCAAACTCACGCCCCTCTTGCGCCTCTTCTTTTTGATCAGATGGCACCCCGTATCGACCCAAAAGGAACCCTGCAAAGAGAGCTACTAAAACGGAAGGTAGAAGTGTTTTTATCATCTTTTGTTAAGCATTACGCAGCCCCTTAATTGCCTCTCCCATATCAGGAGCTGAAAAGGTCGAAGAACCAGCCACCAGCACATTAGCACCAGCTGCGACCGCCAGCGGAGCCGTCTCAAGCTTAATTCCTCCATCCACTTCGATATGGAAAGACAGGCCTCGCTCTTCTCGCAATTTCACCGCCGCCTCAATTTTCGGCAACACTTCTGCCATGAAGGATTGCCCCCCGAAGCCTGGCACTACCGTCATACAAAGCAGAAGGTCGATCTGATCTAAATACGGTTCTACCTCGCTGAATGGAGTCGCGGGGTTCAACACGATCCCATTAAGGATTCCCGCGTCACGCGTGCGCTTCAAAGTCTCAGCGACATCATGATCTGCCTCCACATGAACGGAGATCAAATCCGCACCTGCTTTAATAAAACGATCAAGATAATGATCTGGACGAGAAATCATTAAATGCACATCAAGGAAAATATCATTCGACTCATGGATCGCTTGGATCACCGCCGGACCGAAAGAGATATTATCTACAAAGTGCCCATCCATCACATCGAGATGCATCCAGTCCGCCCCAGCATGAATGGCGCGGGACGTTTCATCCCCGATTTTGGCAAAATTGGCAGCAAGAAGAGAAGGAGCAATAATTCGGTCTTGAGGTGTCCAGCGTTTCATACCCTCAAGAAAAGCCGCGCATCAGAAAAGATCACGTCAAAAAATCATTTTCCCTCGAAAAACAGCCTCCTTTTTTCCCTCGTCAACCAAGCCCCCTTCTCTTCATGATCATTTTCATGGAATCTTTTTTAGACGCAACTGTAGACGAAGATAACGTCTACATGGATCAAGCTCTCCGTGAAGCACGGAAAGCCTACGCTGCGACCGAAGTCCCGATTGGGGCCGTTGTCGTCCATGAGCAACAAATTATCGCGCGAGCCTGGAACCAAGTTGAGACCCTCAAAGATGCCACCGCACATGCTGAAATGCTGGCGTTGACCTCTGCCCAAAACGCCCTCGGAGACTGGAGGTTAGAAGGCTGCACCCTCTACGTCACAAAAGAGCCCTGCCCGATGTGTGCAGGAGCGATCGTGCACTGTCGCCCAGATCGAGTCGTCTTTGGATGCCCTGATGATAAAGGAGGTGCGGCGGGAGGATGGATCAACCTTCTCGACTCTAACCCTCCTCTCAACCATCAGTGCGAACTTCGTTCAGGAGTGCGGCAAGATGAATGCGTTGGCCTGATCCAAAGCTTTTTCCGGGAAGCTCGAGAAAAGAAAAAACTTGAGAAAAAAGCCCTCAAGGAACTCCAAGACCAGCCTCCGACATCTTAAACCAAACTTTCAAAAGTATTTCATTCTTTTGAAATACTTTTGATGTTTTCTCGATTGCGACTCACGCCCTCGGAAGCTAGGCTCTCTTTCTCATGGCAGGTCAACTCTTCGCAATCTTTGGAACTGATGAAGGACAAGTCTCCGAAGCTGCTTCTAAACGGTATGAAGAACTTAAACCGGCGGGCAGTGATGACTTTGCTCATGATCTCATCGAAGGTGCTGCTGATAACTCTGAAGGCGCTTACCAGATCTGCATGCGAACCATTGAAGGTTTATTAACTCTCCCCTTTTTCGGAGGAAATAAAGTGGTCTGGCTCAAGGACGCTAACTTCCTTGGAGATGACCGCACTGGTGGTTCCGAGCGAGCCAAAGAAGGCGTCGAAAAGCTCCTCGAAATCCTTAAATCTGGTCTCGGAGATGACGTCACATTTCTCCTCAGCGCCTCTGTCATCGACAAGCGACGCGGGTTTTACAAATTCATTAATAAAGAGGCTCAATCCCTCATTTTCGACCGCATCGATATCTCTAAAGACGGCTGGGAAGAAGAAGTCGCGAACCTCACCCTTAAAAAAGCGAAGGAACTCGACCTGACGTTCTCTCATGAAGCGCTCGAAGTCTTTGTCCAACTCGCCGGAGAAGACACGCGCCAGATCAATAGTGAGCTCGAAAAAATTAGTATCTACCTCGGACCTGAACAACGCGAAGCTCAAGTGCAAGACATTGAGCTCCTCGTCCCTCTGAGCCGGAAAGGAATTATTTGGGAAATCGGTCGGGCCATCGAAACCAAACAAGGGGCCCGTGCGATCAGCCTGATCGACCAACAACTCGAAAAAGGGGAATCCGCCATCGGACTCATTCGCGCCGCTATCATCCCGACCGTGCGCAATCTTTTCCACGCTCGGCTCCTGCTCGACGCCGCCCCCAACATTCCGACAGGACGCTATGATTATAAAAAATTTCAAGGCGCCATTGATCGGCTCCCTCCCACTATTCACAGCGCGCTGCCTCGTAAAAAAGACGGCAACATTAACGCCTGGGGCCTCTTCTCGGCGGTGCAGAAAGTGAGCCCCTTTAGCTCAACTCAGCTTAAAAGAGGGCTCGAGTCTTGCCTGAAGGCGGACCTCTCTCTTGTCACGACAAGCCTCGACCACCGCTTTCTACTCCACCGCCTCGTTGCTGGAATTGTCGCGACACACTAAGCTCTTCGCTATTCCTTTATGAAAATTGCGCTCATTGCCCTTGCCTCCGGAACTCTTGCCGGACTCGTCGGGGCTCTTTGCGGAGTAGGTGGAGGAATTGTCATGGTCCCCCTCTTTGTCGGCGCCTTGAAACTCGACCAGAAGACCGCGGTCGCCACGTCGCTCGCGATCATCGTTATCACGGCACTCTCTGGGACTCTTTCTAACCTTCATTCGAAAGCCGGCCTCATCGACTGGCGCATTGTCGCCTTCGCCGCCGTTGGCGCCGCTACGGCCTCTTGGTTCGGGGCGGAATGGATGCGTAGTTTAAGTAATCAGACTTTGACCAAAACCTTCGGCATCATCCTGCTCGTCTCGGGACTACGGATGATCTTAGCGAAG
Organism: uncultured Verrucomicrobiales bacterium; assembly: GCA_937951675.1. Classification (GTDB taxonomy): domain Bacteria; phylum Verrucomicrobiota; class Verrucomicrobiia; order Verrucomicrobiales; family Akkermansiaceae; genus CALFBI01. The sequence goes on along the minus strand of CALFBI010000008.1, from coordinate 42,996 downwards.
GGCTAAGTTTCCTTCATTTTCGTCGAAGTAACGCCCCAAAAAAAACTCCCGCTGGACAAGAGCCCAACAGGAGTGATTCGTAAAGTTTATGGCTGAAGCTTAATGATTATAAGCGTTCTCTCCGTGCTCTTCTTGATCGAGACCAACTCGTTCAATACGCTCTTCGACGCGGAGACCCACCGTCACTTTCAGAATGAAAAGAGTCACCACCGAAACGATGCCACTCCACCCGATAGTGACAAGAACACTCTTGGTTTGAGCCCACACTTGAGCGCCCATTTCAGCGTGCTCATGTCCACCCATTCCGCCGAACTCCTTGAAGCAGAAAACCCCGGCCAAAATCGCGCCCACAATCCCCCCGACGCCATGAACGCCAAAGACATCAAGGCTATCATCATAACCTAACTTCTGCTTCAGTTTCGTCGCACAGAAGTAACCTAAAATACTGGAAGTCGCCCCAATGACGATCGCTCCCATTGGTCCGCATGTCCCAGAAGCTGGGGTAATGGCAACAAGGCCTGCAACCGCACCTGTCGCCACTCCGACTGCGGTTGGCTTTTTATTCACGATCCATTCGATCAACATCCAAACGACCACTGCCGTCGCCGTCGCAATCTGTGTCACCAACATGGCCATCCCAGCCACTCCATCAGCAGCAGCAGCGCTTCCGGCATTAAACCCAAACCAGCCTACCCAGAGAAGAGCGGCGCCAATGACAACGAAAGGAACATTGTGCGGCATATGGGCTTCTTTCCGGAAACCTTGGCGAGGCCCCACCATGATACAAGCCACAAGACCAGCAATAGCAGCATTGATGTGAACCACGGTTCCACCCGCGAAATCAATTACCCCCCAGTGCCAGAACCAGCCGTTTTCATTCCAGGCCATATGCCAGATTGGAAGATAGGAGAAAGTAAACCAAACGATGGAAAAAAGGAGAATTGCGAGGAATTTCATCCGCTCCGCAAAAGCTCCCACAATCAGAGCGGGAGTAATAATCGCGAATGTCATTTGGAAAACAACAAAAACAGACTCAGGGATCGTGCCAGAGAGACTCTCTGCGGTTAACCCCTTCAGAAACATCTTTGAACCATCTCCAATAAAACCGCTCGTCGCGCCTGAACCATTGGTCGTCGCAAAGCTATATCCGTAAATCACCCAAAGGAGAGACATCACTCCCGCAATCGCGAAACACTGCACCAGGATACTCAAAACATTCTTCGCTCGAACTAACCCCCCATAAAAGAGCGCCAAACCAGGAAGAGTCATCAGCAAGACGAGCACTGTTGCCACGATCATCCAAGCCGTATCGCCGGAATCAAGGGTTACCACTTCTTCCACTGCCATTGCTACTTCTTGTGCTGAAGCAATCGAGCTCATTGCTCCCATCGCAGCAAAGATTGTTAATAGTTTCTTAAACATAATAGAATGAATAGAGCTCTGCATGAGCTCCGCTATTATCCATGCGGAAATTTTGTGAGAATTTAAAGCCTAAAAATCAAGAGCTCTACTGTTAAGATTCCCATAGCCTGGAATAGGCAAATTAAAAAAAGACTCCGCCCCTTCTCTTCTTATAACCGATACTCACCCTCTGTATCAGATCCATACCAACCAAGTTGGCGGAAAGCGTTCCTCATTTTAATCCCCACTGAAGGCGGGTCGTTGGAAGACTCTTCGATGGTCGCGGAGCGCGAAGCCCCATGCTCCACCGCGAGACTAATCACGGTTTCACACTTCTCCAAATGAATCCAGTCGACCCAATCCTGTTTGTCATACCTTGGGGTAAGCCCTTGTTTCTTGAGAGCACCAAGAATATCAGGCACCGCATTTGCCGGCTGAGAGGGAGGGAGATGAATGGTCTGCTCTTCCATGATGCTATTGATCTTATTCCTGCAATGACCTCGATTCAAGAAGACTCCTCCACCAAAAAGCTAAGAAAAAAACCCCTCCTTAAGGCTCTAGGCTCAAAGAGGGGTTTCTTTTAAAAAGGCTCTGTATGAAAAATCACTTCTTGATCTCCCAAATCTCGACAACTCGATTTTCAGCGGGGGCCCCGAAACGATCTGTTTCACCAAGGTAAACCGCTTGGACATCCCCATTTTCAAGTGATCCTTGCAGCGCTTTCGCAACTTTAGCGGCACGTGTTTCAGAAAGAGCCCGGTTTGCGGAAGCATTTCCTGACTGATCTGCATATCCTACCGCGAGGAATAATGAATCTTCTTGAGCTTGTGAAATGAGCACTTTGATTCTCGCTTGGTCATCCGCATTCACTTCGGATTGCCCCGTCGAGAACTTAATCCGCAATTGACTGGTCGCCCCTAAATCAGAATTAATTTTTTCATAAATTTGAACAAGCTCCTCATTTTGAGAGCCCTTTACTTCTTTCAGACGAGCATAGAGCGCTTTAGCTTGAGATCCAAGATCATCACTCGACTTCACCAGCGCCGGCCCCTGTTGACGGGTTTGCTTTTGAAGCGCCGCTCGTAACCTCGCATTTTCATCTTTAAGAAGGTTAACCTTGCTTTGAAATGTTTTCTTTTGCGCTTCAAGGGCGGACTCAAAACGAGTGTCGAGCTGCTCTCTGGTAGACTCTATTTGAGCCTTCCAGTTTTTTTCCGCCACGGCATAACTTTCAGTATGCTTGCCTCCCATTTCTTCAAGACTTGCCTTGAGGCGTTCTACATCAGCCACCTGAGCTCCCCATTTCTCATTCAAAACAGCGTTCTCTTCAGAGAGTCGCTTCAGTTGAGCTTCCATTTCCTCTGTATTTCCAACGGAAGGTGCTGCGGCTAGTGGAGCTTCCACTTTTCCTTCTGTGGATAAACTTCTCACGGTCGGGGCATGAGCCTTTTTTGACTCCTGCGCTTTAAGAGACTCCTGAAGAGTCTGAAATTCTGCCTCCTGACCTTCTAAGCTAAAACGCAGACCAATGTTCTCTTCCTCTAAAGCTGCGAAGCGTTCTTGCGCTTGTTCTTTTTCATTTAAAAGAGTTTGTATCTCAGCAGAGAGGTTTCGCTCTTCAGCCTCCGATTTTTCTGTGGAGAAAAAAGCTAACTTAGACCGGCATTCCGGAAGAAGGAAAAGGAAAAGGAGAAGGCCTAGAAGAAGGACTCCGGCTGTGACCACCTTGTCTTCAGTTTTTAATAGATTTGCGTTCATAATTGATACAACTGTGTAGAGTCTTCCTGAATAGAATAAGTCACAAAAAATCTTAATCCTAAAAAAGAGTTTTTCATTCCAAGGAAAAGTCCTTTTTCCGAACATTCCATAACCACAAAGCCCAGCAGCTCCCAAATAAGGCCCCTCCCAAATAAACACTCAATTGAGCGGTTTGGGTCAGCATCATCGGAAGCTCCATTTCAGGATAAAAGTGAGCAGGGTAAAAAGGTTTCCGGGTCGCATATACCCAGGCCATTGAAAATAACGATAAGACCTCTGTTGCTAAAACAGCCCAAAGGCTAGTTACTAACACTTTTCTCACAGGAAGAGGTGGTCGCTTTCCGCCTCGTCCCGAAAGGAGCCCTACAAGTCCTAGAGTCAACCCCGGGCTCGTTGAGGCTAACAAAGCGTAGACCGAAGCTAATAACACTGGGTTTTGTATCCCAAAAAGTGGCTTGTGAAATTCTGTGAAATGGCGGGGCTCAATCCTCACTACATATTGATCATGTAAAAGAGCGTAACTTGCGACGATAACAAGCACTCCGCAAAGAATCTGATAAGCTTCTTTCCTTCATTTCTATCGACGACGACCTCGAAAGCGTTCGCGAGGATCATCTTCTTTGATTTCGGCATCGCGATAGCCCAAAATTCCATGCCGGCGAAGGTTTTTAACAAAGGTCTTCGCATCGCCATCCATTTCTCGATCGGAAGCAAGTGAACCAATAAGGCCCTCTCCCTCTTCAAATCTTTGCACAACGCGTCCCGCCTTCTCGCTGGTTTCTCGAATCGAACTAATCGCAGAAGGAATCTCTTTCAATGCGGGAGTAAGTTGCTGACTAGCAGAAACAATAAACCCTTGGGTCTCTTGAGTGGTCTCTCGAATCTCTCGAACCGCTAAAGAGGCCTCATGTAAAAGAGGTTTCAAACTCCGAGTCGACTCTTTCAGGGAGCGAGACGTTTCTTCCATATTGCCCAGAAAAGAAGCAACATTCTCGACATTTTTTGCATCAAGAATTCCAGAATTAATCGTCTCGACCGTCACCGAAAGGCGACCGGCCACAGACCTAATATCATCGAGAGCGGTGTCGACTTTTAATAAAGTCGTCTTCGCATCCGTGATAAGATCTCTCGCATCACGCGCAATCGCAACCGCATCTGACTGAATCGACTCCAACCCTCCTGCTCCACCACCTAGCACGACCGAGCCTTCTTTAAGCACGTCTTCACTCTCGACTTCTGGAAGAGTCACTACGACAGCTTTATCCCCCAGTAAATTAATCGTAGAGATCTGGAAAAGGGCATTATCTGGGATCCTCACCCCGTGATCGATTTTAATTTCTACCGCCGTCTTTCCTTCTGACAAATAAGGCTTTCCCTTTACCGCCCCAACCTTAGCTCCTCCTAACCGAATTTCACTCCCTTTGATCAAACCAGAAGCATCAGAAAACATCACCTCCACGGTATAAGTTCCCTTAATCTTATCACTCAAATCACCAAAGCCTATGATGAGTGCCCCAATCACGCTAAGACCTATGAGTAAAAAGAGGCCTACGATTTTATCGTTACGTTTTTCTTGAGTGGCCATGGGCTCTAGTGTGTGAGTTCTTTGACATCTGTCAATCTCGAGGGAATCTTACCAGCTTCCAGCCGAACGGCCATGTATAAAATCTTGCAGAATTTGATCTTGGGAAGCGCTAAGCTCCTCCGGAGTTCCTTCCCAATAGATTTTCCCTTCTTTCATGAAGACAACCCGGTCCGCAATTCTAAAAACACTCCGCATTTCATGAGTAATGATGACGTTCGTTATGCCATGGTTTGTTTGTAGATCTTTAATGAGATGATCAATATTATCAGCCGTCACAGGGTCAAGACCAGCATGAGGTTCATCATATAAGATCAAACAAGGACGGTCTACCACCGCCCGGGCCAAAGCCACTCGCTTTCGCATCCCTCCCGATAATTCAGACGGCATTTTAGCCTCTAAATCTGGAAGCTTCACAATGGCCAAAGCCTCTTCCACTCGCTTTGCGATTTCTTCTTCATCTCGGAGACCTCCTTCTCGCAGCGGAAAAGCAATATTTTGCCCCACTGTCAGCGAATCGAAAAGGGCCCCGTTTTGAAACATCATCCCCATTTTTCTTCGCACTTCTGCGAGTTCGCGTTCTTTAAGGTTTGAAATCTCTTGCCCCTCTATCTTTACCGAGCCCTTCACTGGCTGTAAAAGCCCAATAATATGTTTCATGAGAACACTTTTCCCTCCACCCGAGCCGCCCAAGATCACGACCGTCTCCCCTCTATTCATTTTTAATGAAACCCCTTTCAGGACCTCTAACTCCCCGAAACGCTGATGCACATTATCGATCTCAATGAGTGGAGTAGCCATAACCCAGTATTACCAATTACCGCTTCTGAGTGCAATACAGCTTTCAGCACAATGAAACTCCTAACCTTTTCCCTTCATTTTCCCCACTAGAATGACTCAGCCTCCTAACAGTCTCCATTTGACAAAATGATAAGAGGGATCATGGTTTAAGCTGATCATTATCAATCTATCACCAACATGAAACTTATCGCTTACACCATTCCTTGTGTCGCTCTTTTCACTCTGAGCTCTTGTCAAAATCCCGCTGATAAAACGGCGGACGCCGAAGTAAAAGCCGCTGAAAAGGTCACTGCTACCGCTTCTGGAGAAACATACCACTTCCTCCCGGAGTCTACGATCCTCTTTACGGGCTCTAAAGTGACCGGCTCCCACTCGGGCGGCTTTCGTAAATTTGAAGGCCATTTCCAAATCGACCAAGGAGCTCCAACCGGAGGCTCCTTTAAAATCCAGATGGAATCGACCTGGGCGGATTCCGATAAACTCGCCGAGCATCTCAAAAACGCTGATTTTTTTGACGTGCCGCAATACCCTACTAGCCGCTTTGAGGCCACTTCCTTTCAAAAGGGCGAAGGTGACTCTTATCAAGTTTCGGGAAACCTTACTCTCCATGGCGTCACTAAAAATATCACGTTTCCCGCCATGGTCACTTCACAAAATGAGACTTTCACGATCAGCTCTACCTTTGATCTCAACCGGCAGGACTTTGGGATTAGCTACCCTGGAAGAAAAGATGACCTCATTCGCGACGAAGTCATTCTCAAACTCAACCTGCATGCCGCTAAAGAAAAAGCGAGTGCCTCTAGCGAATAAAAAAACTTAGCCCTTTAAAGACCAAATTTGCTTTTAGGTCACAAAAAAAACAGGGGAGGTGAATCGCCTCTCCCTGTTCTTTAGAAAACGAATCGACAGAAGATGTTACGAACGCTTGCGACGACCTATCGCAGTCAAGCCCGCAAGACCCAGCAGAGCGATCGAAGAAGGCTCTGGAATGGCCACAAACTGCCTCGAAATCACTGAAGTTGCGTCAAGGTCATGAGTTTCCACCCCTCCAGCGGCAGGAAGATCTAATGCCCCGGCATCTTGTAAAAAGTAATTCATTCCTACAGTTGCTGTTGCAGTATTATTAACACCATTATCGAACCAAATAATCGCATAATCAACCTCCGCATCAGGAGTTCCTGCTTCATCGACTATTAAAGAACTCAGTGAAACAATTCCTCCAGGACCTCCACTTGAACCACCCCCACTTATAGCCGTTGTATCTACAGTAGGGCCATCTGGGCTACCCTGAACTAATGATTGATCAGCAAACCAAATCAGATCATCTGTCCCTGTCACTTGCCAACCAGAAGCAGAGCCTGCCTGAAAAGTAATTCCGGCCTGGTAGCTATTTGCACCAGCCCCATCAAAACCGTCACCTGCGGTATCTGCTACAATTCCCCAAAGAAGACCTCCTGCAGTTCCTCCTCCGTCAACGAAACCTGTTGAGAAAACTCCTGATCCTGGAACTGTAAAATTTATCGATACTGTAGCCGCTGTTGCGAATACTGAAGATCCAACTAACAGCGATAATATTGATCTAACCATATGAGTGCTTTTTTTATATTTGAAAAATCTAAAAAAGAAAACCCTAAAATTAAAGGCTTGGAACGTAATCTTGTTGATCTTGTGTATTTTGAGCACCTGCTGGAGCAGCTGAAGCTCGACGATAAACATAGCTCTTCCCTCCCTCAAACTCAAAATTAGCAGGAAGCAGACCACTCAACCAAGTTCCTCCACTATAACTATATGTAGCTGAAGGCGCTTTATTAATACCAGAAGCATCATTATCAAATTCAAAAATCTGATCTCCATCAACCGCAGAATTAAACAAGATTGTCGAAATATTCTCGTCTGCAGGATTCATGAGTGAAAAAACAGTATCTTGAGTTCCTGATGCTACATATTTTTGAATCGCTACATAACTATCAGCAACAGGAACAGCACCTTCATGCACTAAAGAGATGACGCTCGCGCTGCTATTTCTTATTACAAAACCATCATAAGGATAAATTTCGTAATCATTTGCAGAAAGTAAGCCATTGAACCAATTACCTACATTAGAAGAAAGAGTCGTATCTGCTGCAAGATTTTGCCCTATTTCTGTTGCTCCTGCCGACTGAAAAAAAAGAAGCTGAGTTCCATCTGGAGCACCAGCAGGGAAAAGAGTGCTAGGAGTCCAAAATGGAATGATTTTGACCTGATCACCCGCTACAACACCGGTGAGGTCTTGGCCAGGTTGAGGAGAAAGGGTTAAGCTGGTCGCATTGTTATCCGAAATAAGAGCAACGAGACCTTCTTTCGTGCCCGTGACGAATTTAGCGTAATAAGAAACGGTATTGTGCCATTGGTCATTCGTAAAAGTAGCCCCATTCAGAGTAACGACATTCGTTCCGGTATTCACGGCTGAGACCGTGCTCGAGAACTCACAGGCTCTTTCGAGAGGGAGCCCCCACCGAGCATCCGATTGAGCAGGCACTGTGAGTGTCACAAATCCTACAGGTTGTGATTTGGCTTGCCCAAAGGCAGAAGAGCATAGTCCGCCTAGGACTCCTGCAAGGATAAGATATTTTGCATTCATAATTTATTCCGAAGTGTTCAACTGTAAGTTTTTTAAAGAGTTTTAGCAATCATACTCTTTTCATCAAAGGCGTATTGCTCATCACAAAACTGTTTTCATCAGTGAAAAACTCTGATTTTCATCATTGTTATCAAGGTCTTCACTAAGCGCATCTTAGTTCATCACATTAATAATAAATAATAAAACCCCAGTTAATATGCAATGATAAAGGTCAGATTCATCATCTGCATCTGACCTTTATTGGGCCGCCATGTCCGAAGAATGAGGCTGTTTATAGGAAGCCATCGGCACCTCTCTGGCAAAACTCGCGAAAAGCCAGATCATAAGGACAGACATGAACCCGACGATTAAAAATTTAATTTTCATGGATAAAGCAGTGTTAAGATGAAGTGAGAAGTTGATGAGAAAAAAGGCTCTTTTTCTCCACTCTCCAACCTCATAGACCCTCTTTAAAACAAAAAAGTCACTTTTTTCGGATCACGAAAGGCGAACTCACCGAGCCAAAGCGGTCGACGGACGAAACCGCAATCGCTTCTGGTGAACCCGAAACCATCACTCGACTAGTCCGGGCAGGTAAAACCGAAACAGTTCGCCACGCGCCCCGCTGTAAGGTTTGCACCGCGAAACGAAGGTCTCTCCGAGGAGGTGACCAAGAAATCTGTGTGCCTTGAGAGGACCTCGCGGCATTGACTTGGCGCACGGTCGGAGGCTTTGACTGACTTAACCACGGCATCGGAGGGACGAGAGCCGGCTCTGCATAGGCGTTTTTCATCAGCCCCGTTTTGACCCCTCCGCGATTCTGCATGAGTGATTTCATACTCCAATGGATATGGCCCACCCAATTCCGGTCGATCGTCCGCGAAAGGTCTACCTGTTTCCAGATCTCACTCGCCGGTCTTCCCGGGTCGACTTTACTATTGATCCGGTCTGTAGCGATCCCTGGCCACACCGGGCGACGTCCCTGCTTTCTCCACCAACTTAACAGGGCCGAGTAACTTTGTTTGCGAGGCTGATTTCTCCAATAAAGTTGAGGGGAAAGGTAATCAACCCACCCTTTAGATAGCCATTTGCGAGAATCTGCAGCAAGATGATGATAGGCATTAATGCTCGCTTCAATCCCCCGTGGGTATCCTGGCTGCCAGATTCCAAAAGGAGAAATCCCAAAACGCACATGTGGCTTCTTAGACTTAATCGAAGTATAAAGGTTCGATACGAATCGATCAACATGCCCGCGGCGCCAAGCGTGAAGATCCGCTCTCCCTCCTTGACGACGATAGCGATTATAATTTTTTTGATCCGGAAAGTTCTGCTTCGCTCTCCCCGCCTGATCCACTTGAGGATAAGGGTAAAAATAATCGTCTAGATGAATGCCATCCACATCATAACGGCTCACCACATCCATAATCACCGCAGTGGCCCGACGGCTCGCAAAAGGATCCGAGATATCCATCCACTTCATATTCCGAAAAGGACGAATCACACCTGGCTTCCTTTTTGTAATATGGTCGGAAGAAGTCGCCATGGAGGCATTTGGCAGCGCCCGGAAGGGATTAAACCAAGCGTGCACCTCCACTCCCCGTGCATGGGCCTCTTGGATACAATATTTCAGCGGATCATACCCCGGATTCTTGCCCATCGTCCCGGTCAACCAATGACTCCACGGTTCATATTTCGAACGGTATAGAGCATCCGCATGAGGCCGCACTTGGAAGATAATCGCATTGAGCTTCATTTGCTGAGCTTGATCGAGCAGACGACGAAGCTCCGCTTTCTGAGAAGCCGCGCTGAGCCCCTTCCGGCTAGGCCAATCAATATTATAAACCGAAGCGACCCACGCCGCTCGGAATTCACGCGATACCATCGGCACCCGTTCCCGGCTTGGTTGGTAATTTTGCGCCGAGAGCTGAGTAAGAGCACTTAAAAGAACGAGAAAAAAAGCAAATTTCATTCGAAGACTTAAGGGTTAAGCTTAGAAAGGGATTTCGCGGCAAACACCCCGTTTTTACGAACCAACTTCCCGTCAAACCAGATTTCGCCACCTCCGTAGTCTTTCCGCTGAATATTAACTAAATCCCAGTGCACTTGTGAACGATTCCCGTTATCGGCGTTCTCGTAGGCCTGTCCCGGAGTGAAATGGAATGATCCTGCTATTTTTTCATCAAACAGAATATCTCTCATTGGCTCTCTAATCTCGCGATTGAAACCAATCGCAAACTCCCCAATGTAACGAGCTCCTGGATCAGAATCCAAAACCTTATTAAGAGCCTTGGTCTTTCCTCCGGCCGCTTCCGCTTTCACAATTTTACCTTTCTCGAATTCGAGACGAACTCCGTCAAAGGCAATTCCTTGATAAATACTAGGGGCATTATAAGAAATCAACCCTTCCACCGAATTCTTTACGGGTGCCGTAAAGACCTCCCCATCCGGAATGTTATACTCCCCACCACAAACAATCGCAGGAATGTCTTTAATAGAAAAACGAAGATCGGTCCCTGGACCTTTAATATGAACCTCCGAAGTCTTGTCCATCAAACGCTTCAGCGCCCGCATCGATGGAAGAAGGCTCTTATAATCTAAGAGACAAACCTTGAAATAAAAGTCCTCAAAAGCTTCAGTCGACATCGAAGCCTGCTGAGCCATCGCAGGAGTAGGCCAGCGAAGCACGACCCACTTCGTTTTCTTCACACGGTGGTCTAAAACAGGACGCAAATGCTTCATCGCGAGTTGCATCTTGGCGGCAGGGACATCGCTCGTCTCCGCAATATTATGGCTCCCCCGGATCGCGATATACGCATCTACATTTTTCATCTCCGCGAGTTGATGCTTTGCCAGCAGCGCATACTGCTCATCAGTCGCTCCTTTGAGCATCTCACGCGAAAGTTGGCTATGATTCAGCTTCAAGAGAGGAATGCCTCCACGAGACCTGACTTCACGCACTAAAGCTAAACCCATTCCATCGGGGATATCATAAAGATCAATGAGAACCGATTCTCCCTTTTTTAAAGAAATCGAGTAGCGCACTAATTGTTTCGCTAAATCATCAAAGCGTGGGTCATGCATAGTGAATAAAGAATCAGGTTCCAAAAAAATCGCAAGAAGAGAGTCCTTCTTTACGACGCTGAAACGATCTGCTTTATTCCCGCTATGGCGATAAAACTCGGAATTCTTGGCTCTGGCTCCGGCTCTAATATGCAGGCCATTCTCGATGCGATTGAGGCGACCCAACTCGATGCTGAAATCGTGCTGGTCCTCTCAGATAATCCAGACGCCTACATCCTCGAGCGCGCTCGCAAGGCCAACATCCCAGCTGAAGTGATTGACTGCCACGGCTTCCGGACAAAATTCCCTGAAAAAGCACAGCTTCATATCGCACAGCAACTCAAAGAAGCCGGAGCAGAACTCATCTGCCTTGCCGGCTTTATGCGCCTCATTAAGCAACCCTTACTCGACACCTTTCCCGACCGAGTGCTCAACATTCACCCCTCCCTTCTCCCTGCTTTCCCCGGTCTTCGTGCCTGGGAACAAGCGGTGAATGCCGGCGTTTCCGAAGCTGGCTGCACTGTTCATTTTGTCGATGCAGGAATGGACACCGGACCTATTATCGCACAGGCCAAAGTCCCCGTCCGCCCCGAAGACACAGCCGAGACTCTACATGCTCGCATCCAAAAGGAAGAGCACCAGCTCTACCCTGACGCAATCAATAAAATCGTCGCTACCTATGAAACAACCTCAAGTCAGGAATAGGTAATCACACGCGGTAATCACACGCCGCCTCCTAACTAACAAACCTTCACTAAAACCTTGGTTTCAAGGCAAAAAAAGAGCCCGTAAACTCAAAGAGCAACGGGCTTTTCAGGAGGCAACCTCCTGAAATCATTCAGAATTCTTACGAATTCTTAGTCGCGTGGACGTGCTTCGTTCACTTTCATGTTACGGCCTTGAAGGTCGCTGTCGTGAAGTCCTTGGATCGCGTTGTTGCCTTCTTCTGAAGAAGCCATTTCAACGAAACCAAATCCTTTTGAGTTTCCTGTTTCTCTGTCCATAATGATGTTTGCTTTAAGCACTTGACCGTATTGGCCAAAAGCTTGCTCGAGATCAGAATTAGAAGCGGAATAAGGAAGGTTTCCTACGTAGATGTTCATTGTATTTCTTGTATAAAAGCTCTGTTTTAAAAAAAACTATCAATTGGCCAGAGCTCCAATCAACTGATAGCGGGTTTGCCAAAATTTGGCAGAGAGAATAAAAAAGTAAGCATGATCGTCGGAATAAAAATTCCGGATAAAAAATATATTAGAGGAGGAAAAGAAAATGCTTAAAAATAAAGAATGAAAAGGCGGACGGGCACTTCTTAACGCCTGCAATTAGAAAAGCAAGCACAGAATGAAACAAATAAGTTATTTACCTCATTTAAAAATAGGGAGCGCGTCCCATCCTTTATCAGGTAGATCTGGCTATGGTCGCCAAAAACAAAAAAGCCGGCCTGCTTTCGCGGGCCAGCTTTTGAAAGAGAAAACGAATCAAGTGATTCTTATCGAGCCTGATTACTTCGAGCAGGAAGACTGCGCCTTTTCGTAGAATTCTGAAACGGCGTCCCAGTTCACCACACTCCAGAATGCTGAAATGTAGTCTGGGCGACGGTTTTGATAATGAAGGTAATAGGCGTGCTCCCAGACGTCGAGTCCGAGAATAGGCCAACAACCGCAGCATCCTGCCGCTTCCCCCATCGCTGGGTTATCCTGGTTGGGGGTCGAAACGACTTTGAGCTTTCCTTCGCAATCCGAAATAAGCCATGCCCAACCTGAGCCGAAACGTGTCGCGCCAGCTTTTGCAAAGGCTTCTTTGAGGGCCTCTAAAGAACCGAAGGTCTCATCAATTGCAGCAGCAAGTTTACCAGATGGAGCCGTAGCACCACCAGGGGCAATCACTTGCCAGAAGAAAGAGTGGTTCATATGACCTCCCCCATTATTACGAACTGCGCCCCGAATCTCTTCAGGAACGTCATTAAGTGAGGTGATGAGTTCACAGATTTTCTTTCCTTCTAAATCTGCTTTGCCTGCAATGGCGTTATTAAGATTCGTCACATATGCGTTATGATGCTTGGAGTGGTGAATCTCCATTGTGCGAGCATCAAAATGAGGTTCTAAAGCGTCGTAAGCATAGCCAAGTTCTGGTAATTCGTGAGCCATAATGATGATTTTATTTCTTTGGTTTCCAATCTGAGAGATAAATATTAACTTTCTATTTTATTGGATACGCTTATTTAAAACCCGTTCCAGCATCTTCGCAAGCGACAATCGAATCATCCATGACAGTATCTGAAATCACGCAAGCCATTTGGTTCCCTTATGCCCTTTTTCTCGCAGGCCTCTTAGTCGGCCTCATCCTGACTTGGCTTGTAACGGCGGGGAAAGCACACCGCACTCAACTGGCTCAACAGCAAGAGAAAGAAATTTTAGAAGACGAATTTGAAGCCGCAAAAACTCGTTTTGAAAATGAAAAACTCACTCTTGTAGCTTCCGAAAGTGACTTGAAAGCACGGCTTGAAGCACTCAAACAAAGCTCTCTTGAGAAAGAAGTCTTGCTCAAAGAGGGACGCGAAAGCTTAGGAGAAAGCTTCAAAGCACTCTCCTCTGATGCCTTACGAGCGAACCAGGAGCAGTTCCTCCAGCTTGCAAAAACAGCTCTTCAACAAGAACAAAGCAAAGCCACCGGAGACCTTGAAAAGCGGCACTCTGCGATTCAGCAAATGGTCAAACCCGTCTCTGACTCTCTTTTTGAAGTTCAAAAGCGTATTCATGAGCTCGAAACGGCTCGGGAAGGGGCTTATCAAGGACTCAAAGCCCAAGTCCAACAACTTGCAGGAGGACAGCAACTTCTTCACAAAGAAACCTCTCAGCTCGTGAAAGCGCTCCGTCAACCAATCGGCCGAGGCCAATGGGGAGAATTACAGCTTAAGCGCTGTGTCGAAATGGCAGGGATGCAAGAACACTGTGACTTTGTAACTCAGGCGACAACAACTTCTCCCGAGGGAAATAAACTGCGCCCAGATTTACTAGTCAATCTTCCTGGAGGTCAATCCATCGTGATCGATGCGAAGACTCCCATGAGCGCCTATCTCGATTCTCTTGAGACCGAAGATGACGACGCTCGTATCGGCTTCCTCTCTCAGCACGCAAAACAGGTCGAAGCCCATATTAAAAACCTCTCCACCAAGGCCTATCACGCTCAATTCGAAACGAGTCCGGAGTTCGTCGTTCTCTTCTTACCTAGTGAGTCCTTCTTCTCCGCGGCTCTTTCTCAAGACAATACCTTGATCGAAAAAGGAGTCGACCAGGGGGTCATCCTCGCCACCCCCACCACCCTTATCGCTCTTCTCCGCGCTGTTTCCTATGGATGGAGGCAAGAAAGCCTTGCCGAAAACGCAAGGGAAATTGCCAGTGTTGGCAAAGAGCTCCACCGGCGCTTAACCGTTCTCTCGGATCACCTCGCATCACTTGGAAGTTCTCTCCAAAGTAGCGTGAATCATTTCAATAAAACAGTCGGATCCTATGAAGGCAATGTGCTAACTCAGGCGCGTCGCTTTGAAGAGCTCGGGGCGGCTTCTGAACTAGAAAATAAAAAGAAAGAACCCCAAGCGATCGAGCTCCAAACCAGAACGCCACAAAAGCAAGAAACACCAGAATCTGACTCCGGAAGTATCGCCGACCAGCTCCTTGCTTCTCTTGCGGATGAAAAGGAGCCTCAGGAAGCTCCTAAGCTCCCTCAAGGGCCAACAGGCTCTCCTGCGGATGATCTTCGGCGGGCCTTCTTGGAGGTCAAAGACCCTTCCTGACTTTTTTTACGCTGATTCCATACCAATAAAGCCCCCTCTTAAATCGGCCTTTTAGGCTCTCAAAAGAAAGCTTTCTTTCTCCCCAAAAAAACGTATCAACTCGACGTCTTGGAAAGATGCCCCTTGCATCTTTCCAGGCATAACTTAAACTTCGTTTATCGAGACAACGATCGGAGACCTTTCTTCCATCTTGTCATATCGCCTCATTTATCATGAAAAATTTCCCATTCAACCGAGTCTCATGGATCAACAGCGGATTCTTGATTGGAACTCTATTGATCGCTTTAATAGGGGTTCCTCTTTACCTTTGGCAGGTAGGTTTCCATTTATCCGACTGGATCATCTTCTTCTTCATGTATTGTGCTACAGGTATGAGCATCACCTTCGGATACCACCGCTGCTTCGCTCATAAAGCTTTCGAAACGCGTCTTCCAGTGCGTATTTTATGCCTTCTTTTTGGGGCCGCTGCCTTTGAGGATTCCGCGATCGAGTGGGTCTCTGATCACCGGCGCCATCACCGCCACACCGATCATGATGATGATCCTTATGATATTTCAAAAGGATTCTGGTGGGCACACATGGGCTGGATCATGTTCAAGCTGCAAAACGAACACCCTAGCAATAACGTTCCCGACTTGAAAAAAGATTACTGGTTTCGCTGGCAGGATAAATATTGGAGAGCGATTGCGATCTCGGTTGGGCTTATTCTCCCAACAATTATTGGCGGACTCTGTGGCCACTTCCTCAATGAAGGCCAAACTCTTTGGACTGGTATGCTTGGCGGCCTCATCGTAGGTGGTTGCCTTCGTGTTGTTACCGTTCAGCACTCGACTTTCTGTATTAATTCCCTCTGTCACTACCTTGGTAATCAGCCTTATTCGAAAAAGTGTTCTGCTCGGGACAGCTTCTTAATGGCGCTCGTCACTTTTGGTGAAGGGTATCACAATTACCATCATGAATTCCAAAGCGACTACCGAAATGGGGTAAAGCCTTGGCAGTTCGACCCTACGAAATGGATGATTTACGTCATGAGTAAGCTCAAATTGACTCGTAATCTTCGCACCATTTCTGCAGAGAAAATCCAGACGGCGGAAGAAAAAATGAAGGGCCTCAGTGATCACAAGCGCAATAAAAGAAGCGCTTTTCCCTAAAGCTTTTCCGCTCAATTTATATTAGAAAGCCTGCTTAGCTTTTGAGTTCCGAAGCTTCAGACGTCTCCTTTGCGTTCCTCTCTATTTTATTAGAGGGGATGCCTTTTATTCTCCTAGGCACTCTTTTGTCAGGGTTCATCGATGTCTACCTCCCCAAGAGCGCACTCGACAAAGTCCTCCCAAAAAATCGACTTTTATCGATCCCCATTGCAGGCCTCCTCGGCCTCTTGATGCCTGTTTGTGAATGCGCTGTTGTCCCTGTTATTAGGCGCCTAGTGAAGAAAGGACTCCCTCTCTCGACAGGAGTCACTTACATGCTAGCGGCTCCCATTGTAAACCCGATCACCATTCTCAGCACGTATAAAGCCTTCAGCGGGCAACAAGAGCTTTACATGACCCTCTCCCGAGTCGGGCTCGGTTATATCATCGCCTTGATCGCAGGCTTTATTATTTTCAAAATCCCAAGCAGTAAACTCGTGCGCCAAGACCTGATGAGACCTCAGGAAGGTCATGACCATCAACACGGAGGGCTTACGATGGCCTTAAGATCAGCGATGAAGGACTTCGTTGATATCGCCGTTTATTTCTCACTAGGAGTCGCTATCACGGCACTCTTTAATACAGGAGTGGCTCCGGGAAGAGAAGCTCTCAACTCTTTAGCTGGGAGCCCAATCTTAGGCCCAGCTGCGATGATGGGGGTCGCCTTCTTCTTAAGCTTATGCAGCACCTCTGATGCCTTTATTGCGGCCTCTTTAAGTCACTTCACGAAGGGGGCAAAACTCGCCTTTATGGTCTTTGGTCCGATGTTTGACCTCAAGCTCCTCTTTCTCTACCGAAGCCTCTTTAAGACTCGAGTCATTATCATTCTTGGTATTTCACTCTTCATCGCCATCGGCGCCCTTAGCATTCTTTGGGCCGCCTTCATTCCATCATGATCTTACGACTTCACCATCTTGCGATGTCTGTCGCGCTGATTCTCTGGGGTGTTGTGCCTATCTGGTTTTATCAGACTGATCGCTTGAGGTATTACCTCACACCCGATTTTGAAGACTTTGCTTTAGCAGGCGGCATTGGGCTGCTCATCTTAGGTGTTTTCAACATCATCTACTCTGGAGACGTCGAAAAAGATTGCTGTCACGATCATGGCAGCCAAGTTTCCCTTCAATCTATCGCGCTCATGGTCGCTCCTATTCTTTTAGCGACGCTTTGGACCAAAGATCATTACAGCTTAGAAACCCTCCGCCGGAAGGAAATGGATTCTCCGGCGGATTACTTCCAGGACCTTCCCCCATTTACTCTCGAAACTTTACGAGAATCCACCTCTCAAACAGATGACGGGCATTACAACATTCCCTTGATTCAAATGGCGATGGCTTCTGGAGATCAAGAGGTGCGAGAAGTCTTTGATGGATTAGAAATCGTAACAAGCGGGCGTCTCATTGCTGACCGTGAGGGAAATTACGAACTCTTTGAGATCTTTATGACCTGCTGTGCCGCTGACGCACAGACCTTACGAGTCCCTCTCCGTAAACTCCCCACAGAGTTGCCCTCTGTCTCCGCTAAACAATGGGTCGATATCAAAGGAACCCTTCACTACCGACGAGAAGGTGAAGGATTTCGCCCTGTCGTAGATGCCTTAGAAATTACCGTTCTTCCAGACCCAGAACGCGGCGGCTTCTCTGAATATCTCAACGGAATGTGAGGCCTTTTTTTTATTCGGCTTTTTTCATCAATAAGCTGATAAACTGAGCAATCCAGCGTTCCTCAACTGGGTGATTTTGATAACTTTTGAGGTGTTCCATCATATTTTTAGCGGCCCGCTGCTCATCGCCAAGTTTATAACAATCAACCTCTTTCGCCCAAAGATACTTCGGCTTTGATTCGCTGAGATACTTATCGACCGCCGCAGAACGAGCGGCAATTCCTTTAAGGCTTGTGTCTTCTGCTTTCTTGCCAAAGAACTCGAAATATTTCCCCTCATAGAGAATACGGTCTGACCATTGTTTCCTGAGTAAATCCAAAGTATCCACCTTCCGCACGACGGGCAGAATCGAAACGTCATAAACCTTATTAATTGGTAACGGAGCAGGGTGCCAAGCCTTCACCTTCGTGCTATGAAGCCCATAAGCTCGCGCGAAAACAGAATGCAATACGTTCGCCTGTAGAAGCTTCACCTGAGAAGACACAAGCTCCCCGTCTTTAATGAGCTGAGCCATCCGTTCAGAAGCATCCGGAATCAATGATTCCTTAGAGGTCGACCCTTCAGCGACCTTCAAAGTGAGCATCAACCAATGTAATTGATGACGAAGAGCTCGGTGGAATTCTGGATTCTTCCGATGAGGTTCATTTCGCTTCCAATCCCGGAAAGAGCTCGCTTTCTTTTTCTCACCTTTAAAATTTACTAATTCCGAACATTTCAAAAAAAGTTCATAAGCCGCGGCATCACTCTTCATCCCTGACCGGTATGCTGCAATAGCGTCCCCGTAACGGTCTTTCACCCGCTCATGGGCCGTCTCTTTTTTCTTCGCTAAGGTCTGAATGATCAGCTGCTTATCGGTCTCAGAAAGCTTTTTAGGCGTCTCGCTAGCTCCCATGACTGAGCTCAGAAAACACAAGAGAATCAAAAAATAGGGAACGATGATGAAAGGATTCACGATGAAACAATACGCTCATATTGCGCGAATCTTGCCAACTCTGTTTCTTTATTTTTTTAAATCGACCCTTAAAGACACTTTTCTCCCTCTGAAAAGGCTTCTTTTACTTGCCAAGGCCCCAGAAAAACTTTAACTCCTCCTCCCCTTCTTTGACCCGCTTTATCAACAAAGAATCATCCAGGAAGGGATTTAAAGCGGGATGTGATTCAACCATTGCTAGCTCTGGTTTAAGACTAGCCTCAAATCATTATGGTCAACAACCTTATTAAAGAACTCGTCGAAGCGGGTGTTCACTACGGACACCAAACTAAAAAGTGGCATCCAAAGATGAAGCCTTACCTCATGAAGGATAAGGCAGGGATCTACATCATCAACCTTGAAGAGACGGTTCGCCTTCTTGATTCTGCAACCGATTTCTTCTCAGATCAAGTTGGCAAAGGGAAGAAAATCCTCTTTGTTGGCTGTAAACACCAAGCTCAAGAAGCGGTTAAAGAAGCTGCTGAAGCGACTGGACAATTTTACGTTAATCACCGCTGGCTCGGTGGAACGATGACTAACTTAGCGACCATTCGTAAGTCAGTTGAGCGTTTAAGCTACCTCGAAAACATCGAAAAGCAGCCTGAATACAAATCCATGTCGAAAAAGGAGCTCGCTTCACTTAACCGTGAAAGAACAAAACTTTTCCGTAACTTGAATGGTATTCGCAAAATGGAAAAAGCTCCAGACGCGCTCGTCATCGTTGACTCCGCTAAAGAGTCCATTGCTGTCGCCGAAGCGAAGCGCCTCAAGATTCCAGTTATCGCCCTTGTTGATACCAATGCTGACCCAACAAACATCGAATACCCGATTCCTGCGAATGATGACGGAATGCGTTCGATCCGGATCATTCTTCAAAACATCGTTGACTCGGTAACTCCTGCGAAAAAGGACTAATCGGAACTTTATCTACTAACCTATCATATTATGGCAATCACCGCATCCCTAGTAAAAGAGCTTCGCGACAAAACGAGCGCGGGCATGATGGATTGTAAAAAAGCTCTTGGCGAATGCGCCGGAGATCTTGACGCTGCCGCTAAATGGCTCCGTGAAAAAGGCATCTCAAAAGCAGCAAAAAAAGCTGACCGCGATGCCAACGAAGGTTTAATCATCGAAGTCACCGATCCTGCAGGCCAATTCGGCATGCTTGCTGAAATCAACTGCGAAACTGATTTCGTTGCAAAAAACGACAGCTTCCAAGCTTTCGTTAAAGACGTCGGCGCGACAATCGCTGACGCGGGAGTGTCCGATCTTGAAAGCGCTCTTGCCGTCGAAAAAGGAAGCAGCAATGTTGATGAGTTCGTGAAATCGAAAGTCATCGAAGTAGGCGAAAACCTCAAACTTGCTAACGTCGCTCGCTATGATGTCGAAGGAACAGGCGCTATTGCTTCTTATATCCACATGGGAGGTAAAGTAGGCGTTCTCGTCGAAGTAGCCTTCAATAATGCAGAGTCGGCTTCCAAAGAAGCCTGCCAAGCCCTTTTGAAAGATCTTTCCCTTCATGTTGCAGCATCAGCTCCTGCTGGCCTCTCACGTGACGACATTCCAACAGAGCTTGTCGAAGCAGAGAAAGAAGTCTTCCGCAAGCAAATGGAAAACAGCGGAAAGCCTGCTAATATCATTGATAAAATCGTAGAAGGAAAACTCGGGAAATTTTACTCTGAACAGTGCTTCCTCGAGCAAAGTTTTATTAAAAACCCTGATCAGTCCATTAACGAGCTCATTGCTTCCGTTTCAAAAGAAATTGGAGATGATATCTCTGTAAAACGTTTCACACGTTTTGCGATCGGAGCTTAAGCTTCTATTGATCTTTCTCATTTTTCTCAAACGCTCCTTGTTCTTGTGACAAGGAGCGTTTTTTCTAGGGTGCTCCGGCCTATCTTTTCATCCCTTTACCCACTATGAGACACTTGCGTTCCGTCGCTATTCTTGGATCCCATTCACTAACCGCTTCTGCCTTGGTGAATTCATTAAAGACACTCTCTTCTATCGACCACCTCTACTTGTCAGAGCCTCTTTACGAGATCTTAGATGCTCCTTTAGAGAAAATAAGCCCTATTTCACCTCAAGCGCATTTATTCCCAAGAGAAGCCAACCTTGATGCTCTTTTCTATCTAGGGGCAGAGCTCCAACTCATCCCCGCCCCTAGCTCCCTCCCTCCGAAACTCCCTGAAATCATTCCCTGGGTCACCTACGCTCGCGAAAATACTATCCCATTTCTCTATAGCTGTGAAGAAGAGGTCTTTGGAGAGCCTCTCGGCTTGGAAGCTCATTCTGAATCATCTCCTTTTCAGCCACTCACCCCCGAAGCCGCTCTCGAATCCGGCATCTGTCTTTATTTGGAGGCGATAAGAGATACTTTTCAACAGGAGATTTTCCTCGCCTTTTCAAGCTCACTCTACGGGCAAGGCCTTCCTGATTCGCATCTTTTATCCCAAATGAAAGAATCAAGCTCCATCCCCCTTCCAAACGAAGGGCGCCAGCTCAGAAACTGGCTTCATGCTGATGATTACGCTCAAGGCCTCCTCTCTGTTCATCAAAAAGGAAGTCGCAAAAGGCGTTACTTCTTTGCCAGTAAAGACGACAAAACATTGCTCGGGATTTGGCGACAGGTCACCTCTATTATGGATCTACCTGAGCCTTCCTTTTCTCAAAGCTCGACCCAAACCTTTCATCACATTCCGAACCAATACCGGCTGAGCACCGAACAAGCCGAATTATACTTCGGATGGGAAAGCACCCGAGACCTTTCCGAAGAACTTCCCGGCCTTATCGCAGGACTAGGTTCCTCACCCCACATCCAGGTAGCTTCTCAAAAAACAACTCTCCCCCCTCGACGAACCGAAGGATGCTCCCCCAAATATCAACAATTTGAGGAAAGCCCTCTCGACTGAGAAAAAGGGGGTATCGACGGCAGATTCTTAAGCCACCAAGCACGGCAAAACTTAAAAGTAAAATTGACAGCCGCCATTCCCGGCAGCGTCATCGAACCTGCCACAACAGCAGAAAGTAATAATCGAAAGTTTCTTATATGTCTGTGCGTTGTTAATCAAAGGCCTGATACCCTTTCATCCTAAGAACGGTTGTTCACCAAGTTCTTCTTCCACAAAGTCGATTCCTTGTATGGGGGGAGCTCCTGCCCCATCCCGAATCGAACGTAGAGTGCGTCGGCTCCCACGCTTTGTTGCAGGGTTATTAAGCTGACCTACAACGGCCTGACTCACACCGGGAACAAGTGCCGCTACCCCTGCACATCCAAGGATGAGAGCTAACGACCGTCGGGCTCTCTCATGCATCAAATCCGAAAGAAGCATTCCGGCTGCTGCTCCGACAAGATAGGGAGCCACTGACCCCGAAGTTTCTTTTAGACGATTTAAATGAGCTTGTTCCATACCTCCCACCATACTGAAAGTGTGATTGAAAACAAAAACTTTTCTCCAAAAAAAGTAAGAATTTTACATCCACCCACCGCCTCCTTATGCTCTCTCTTATGAATAAAACTGACGCTCTTATCTTAGCTGGAGGGAGCGGAACCCGCTTCTGGCCCTTAAGCCGGCATGACGGGCTCGTTCCTCCAGAACTTAAATAAGTATGAACCTTATCGAACACCCCGTCATGGCCCTCGACTATGGTGATGCTAGAATTGGAGTCGCTGCGACAGACCCTGTTGGCATTGCGGTGCATGGAGTCGGAACCGTGTCATCTCGCCAACCAGGCACTCTTTCTGAAATCGAAGCACTCATCCAAGCCAAGCAGATCAGACGTATCATTCTAGGTCTCCCGCTCCGAATAGATGGCACTGAAGGCAGTGCTTGTGAAAAAGTCAGAAAGTTCGGCAAAGAGCTCTCGATACACTTAGATGAACATCTCCCTCAATCGATTCCGATGGACTACTATGATGAACGATTCACAACGATGAGTGCTTCAAAAAAACTCCATCAAGCTGGGAACAATGCTAAGCAGCAAAAATCAATCATTGATCAAGCCGCTGCGATGGAAATCTTACAAGATTGGCTTGAAAAAGAAGACCCTCTCGGCTGGACTCTTCCGCCTCTTGATTAAGCGCGGACTCAAAAAGAATTAGTGTTACTCCAACCCAAGCTGCACCTAAACCCTACGGTTCCTATCCTGACGGAGGAGAGCTGTTTTTTTAAAGAGTTCTCCATTTCTCATCCCCTTTTCCAAGTAAACAAAAAAAGCCGCTGGCGTGAACCAGCGGCTTTGAAATTTGAGATCAACAGTAACGAGCGAACGTCACGCTGTTTCTGCTTCGCTTGAGTTTGAAACTTCTGCGAGAGGAGCTGGTGAAGGGTCTTCTCCGTCTTCCGCTTCTCCAGATGTTTCAGCCACTTCAGGGGCTGGCTCATCAACAGTGAATTCAAAGGTCGTATCACGCACTAATGGATAACCTGTTCCACCTGGAATCAAGTGACCCATAATCACGTTTTCTTTGAAGCCTTGAAGAACATCAACTTTACCAAGCGTTGCCGCATCCGTTAAGACACGAGTCGTATCCTGGAACGATGCTGCCGAGATGAAGGATTCTGTTTCAAGAGAGGCTTTAGTGATCCCAAGAAGGATCGACTCCCCTTGAGCCGGAACTCCACCTTGCTCGATGAGCTCGTTATTAATACGACGGAATGTGGCACGCTCCACCTGGTCATCCCAGAGGAATTCACTATCACCTGGTTCGGTGATGCGGATCTTACGTAACATTTGACGAATAATAATTTCGATGTGCTTATCGTTAATTTCCACCCCTTGCGCACGGTAAACAGCTTGCACTTCGTTTACTAAATGCTCTTGGAGTTCTTGGATTCCACACGCTTCGAGAAGATCTTCTGGAGCGACTGGACCTTCCGTGATTTGCTCACCACGTAAGATAGAGTCTCCTTCCGAAATCATGATCTGTTTCCCCATAGGAACAAGGTGATCTACAGATTCTCCAGTTCCCATATCGGTGACGATGACTTTCTTCTTCCCTCGGACTGTTCCTCCGAAAGATACTTCACCGTCAATTTTAGCAATCACGCAGGCATCTTTCGGGCGACGAGCCTCGAAAAGCTCTGCTACCCGAGGAAGACCACCGGTAATATCACGTGTTTTTGCTACTTTCCGTGGGGTTCGAGCAATTTGAACTCCTCCTTTAATGCTCCTTCCTTCTTTTACAGAAAGGTGAGCACCAACAGGAATAGAATAACTAATTAAGATTTCCGAAGTCTTCTTATCAACGATCACAACCTGAGGGTGGAGATCCTCTTTGTGCTCGGTTACGGTCATTCCTTTTTTACCGGTTTCTTTATCCGTTTCGGTTTGGACCGTAATCCCTGGAATCATATCTCGGAATTCGATTTTACCTCCTTTTTCCGAAATAATCGGAACGGAGTGAGGATCCCAAGTTACAATCTGCTGAGCTTTTTTAACAGCATCACCATCCGCAACGGAGATAACCGAACCAATAACCACTTTATGAGATTCAAGTTCGAGACCTTTTGTATCTCTAATAGAAACGTATCCGTTTTTATTTAAGACAACAAAGTTTCCGTTTTCATCTTCTACAGTGCGAAGGTCCTGATAAACCATGACCCCATCATTCTTAGAAGTGATGAGTGGTTGTTTCGTAGCACCGAAAGCAACTCCACCGGAGTGGAATGTCCGCATCGTAAGCTGTGTTCCTGGCTCCCCAATAGATTGAGCCGCCACAATTCCAACCGCTTCACCCATTTTAGAAAATTGGCCTGTTGCGAGATTAAGTCCGTAACATCTTGAGCAGCACCCACGATCTGATTCGCAAGTCAAAGGAGAACGAATTTTGAGTTTTTCACATCCGATTGCCTCGATTGCTTCACCCGTTTCTTCGTCAATCAGCTCACCAGGTTTCACAAGGTAATTCCCCGTGACAGGATCTTTCACTTCCTCACAAGAAACACGTCCTTGAATACGGGAAGAGAGAGCCGCTGATTCTTCATCGCCACTGTAGACACTATGAACAGTAATCCCATTCACGGTTCCACAATCAGGCTGAGTTACGATGACATCCTGAGAAACATCAACGAGCTTCCGGGTCATGTAACCTGAATCGGCTGTTTTCAGTGCGGTATCTGCGAGACCTTTACGAGCTCCGTGAGTGGAGATGAAGTATTCGAGAACAGAAAGACCTTCACGGAAGTTCGAAGTAATCGGACGTTCAATAATTTCACCAGATGGTTTCGCCATCAAACCACGCATTCCGGAGAGCTGCTTAATTTGGTTTTTGTTACCACGAGCTCCAGAGTCAACCATGATGAAGAGCGGGTTCGCCGTCGGCGACCCCTCATTATGCTCAAGAAGACGATAGAGAGCATTCGCGATATTATCTGACGCACGCGTCCAAATATCGACAACCTTCTGGTAACGCTCACCATCTGTAATGATCCCATTACGATAGTGTTTCGTGACCACCTCAATCTCAGCGTAAGCTTTCTTAAGTTCTTCCTTCTTCTCTTTAGGAATCACCATATCCACAATCCCGATCGAGCAACCTGAACGGCTTGCCTCACGGAAACCGAGAGTCTTCATGTCATCGAGAACTTTCACCGTTTGCTCCTGGCCTACAGCCTGGTAACAACGCCAAATAATATCACCGATTTGTTTCTTACCAACTCGAGTATTAATGAAACCTAACGAGTTCGGCCAAATTTCGTTAAAACGGACCCGACCTGCAGTAGTAACGATCACTCTTGGTTCGTCATTACCATATCTTGTTTTCGTTCCATAATCCGGATTACGAAGACGAATGAAACCATGGTAGTCAATTTTACGTGAAGCAATCGCATACTCAACTTCGGAAGTATTCTCGAAGAGAGGGAGTGAACTATCTTGCACGTCAGGAAGTTTCCCTGCCCGAGCGTAAGTTAGATAGTAATTCCCTAAAATAATATCCTGTGAAGGTGTCGTAATGGGGCGACCACTTGATGGAGAGAAAATATTATTCGTCGCCAACATGAGTTTGCGAGTTTCCATCTGTGCTTCTACTGAAAGAGGCACGTGAACCGCCATCTGATCACCATCGAAATCCGCGTTATAAGCGGTGCATACCAAAGGATGCACGCGAATCGCAGACCCCTCAATCAACACAGGCTCGAAAGCTTGAATCGAAAGACGGTGAAGAGTAGGAGCACGGTTAAGCATCACTGGATGCCCTTTTGTGACTTCTTCAAGAATATCCCAAACTTCGGTCGTTTTACGATCGATCATTTTCTTCGCGGAACGAACTGTATGGCAGTAGCCGAGTTCTTTCAGACGACGAATGATGAATGGTTCGAAAAGAGTAAGAGCCATCCGTTTTGGAAGACCGCACTGATTAAGCTTCAATTCAGGACCAACAACGATCACTGAACGTCCTGAGTAATCTACCCGTTTCCCGAGAAGGTTCTGACGGAAACGACCGCCTTTTCCTTTGAGCATGTCGGAGAGTGACTTCAATGGGCGGTTCCCCGCTCCTGTCACGGCACGTCCATGACGACCATTATCAAAGAGGGCATCGATCGCCTCTTGTAACATCCGCTTCTCATTTCGAATGATCACTTCCGGAGTCTTCAATTGAAGAAGATTCCCAAGACGATTATTTCGGTTAATGACACGGCGATAAAGATCATTCAAATCAGAAGTCGCGAAACGCCCGCCTTCAAGAGGGACAAGAGGACGGAGGTCTGGTGGAATGACAGGAAGAACTGTCATGATCATCCACTCTGGACGTGAATTTGAATTCAAAAATCCGCGGCAAAGCTTCAAACGCTTAGCTACTTTCTTCCGAGTTTGTTTCGAACGAGTTGATTCAAGAGCTTCTTCGAGGCTATCAATCGTCTCTTGAAGATTAATTTGGCCCAAGAGGTCACGGATTGCTTCCGCTCCCATTCCGGCACGGAATGAATCTTCTCCATACTCATCTTCGGCATCACGAAGTTCACTTTCAGTCAAAAGTTGACCAGGTTCCAAAGGCGTCGTGCCCGGATCGGTCACGATGTAATCTTCGTAATAAATGACACGCTCAAGTTGACGACCGCTCATATCGAGCATGAGGCCGAGACGACTTGGCATACATTTAAAGAACCAAATATGAGTCACAGGAACGGCAAGTTCGATGTGCCCCATACGCTCACGACGGACGCGAGAGAGGGTCACTTCGACACCGCAGCGATCACAGGTAACCCCTTTGTGTTTGATACGCTTGTATTTACCACAAGCACATTCCCAATCACGGGTTGGTCCAAAAATACGTTCGCAGAAAAGACCGCCTTTCTCTGGTTTAAAAGTCCGGTAGTTAATGGTTTCAGGGTTTTGAACCTCCCCTTTACTCCATGAACGGATGACATCAGGAGATGCCACCACGATAGAAACCTGATCAAAGGCTTCTGGTTTGTCATCAACTCCGTAGAGTTCGCGAATATTGGTTTCGACTGACATATTTAAAATAAGTTCGTGGTTAGTATTTCCGGTTTAAATTAGATTGTGAGGTCATCCAGTGAGAAATCGCTGTCGATTTTCGCCACTTTCTTACTGTAGCCTGGTTTCACATCAAGTCCCAGGGATTGCATTTCCTTGATCAGAACGTTGAAGGATTCTGGAGTCCCCGCTTCAAGGCTATTATCACCTTTAACGATCGCTTCATAAATCCGAGTCCGTCCTTGAACATCATCTGATTTCACAGTGAGGAGCTCTTGAAGAGTATAAGCGGCACCATAGGCTTCGAGAGCCCAGACCTCCATTTCTCCAAAACGCTGACCACCATACTGTGCTTTACCGCCCAATGGTTGCTGGGTGACGAGGCTGTATGGTCCAACTGCACGAGCGTGAATCTTATCAGCCACTAAGTGACCAAGCTTCAACATGTAGATCATTCCTACCACCGTTGGTTGGTGATAAGGATCTCCGGTGCGACCGTCAAAGAGCTGGCTCTTACCACCAACTGACCCGTCTTTGTTATCACCAATCCAGGTGAACCCATCGACTTTCTTCGCTTCGCTCATGTATTCCCAAATTTTCTCTTCCTTAATCCCATCAAAAATAGGCGTCGCAACAGTAAAGCCAAGAGCTTTAGCTGCTACTCCAAGGTGAGTTTCAAGAACCTGCCCCACGTTCATTCGAGAAGGAACCCCGAGTGGGTTAAGACAAATTTCAACTGGCGTGCCATCCTCAAGGAAAGGCATGTCTTCTTCGGGAACAACTGTTGCAACAACCCCTTTGTTTCCGTGACGTCCAGCCATCTTATCACCAACAGAAAGCTTACGCTTCTTGGCGATGAAGACTTTGACTTCCTTAATCACACCAGGATCAATTTCATCTCCTGATTCGATTTGGTCTAAGCGGCGTTCACGATCGGTATCAAGTTCAGCAAAACGGCCTTCGAAGCTTGAAATGATTTCAAGGATCTTATTCCGAATTGGTGATGGATCGATTTCGATATGATCATTTACGGCAGCAAGCTTACGAAGAAGAGTCTTCGTGATCTTACGGTTCGCAGGGATGATAATCTCACCGGTCTGGGCATTGACGACATCAAGCGGGATTTTCTCCCCAAGAAGAATGTCAGAAAGTTTCTCCGTGAGCTGGTCAGTGAGCTGGTCTTTCTTCTTCTTATGCTCGTCGTTGATTTTCTTAAGCTGTGACTTGAGTTTCGCTGGATCAATCTCTTCCGCACGAGCTCTTGCGACTCCATGAGTCGAAATACGCACATCTTGAACGATTCCCACGACTCCAGATGGAATGCGTAAAGAAGTATCTTTTACATCAGCTGCTTTCTCACCAAAAATGGCGCGAAGAAGGCGTTCTTCCGGAGCGAGTTCGGTTTCACTTTTTGGAGTGATTTTCCCAACAAGAATGTCACCAGGATGAACTTCAGCACCGATCCGGATAATACCATCATGGTCAAGATTCCTAAGAGCTTCTTCACCGACATTAGGAATGTCACGAGTGATTTCCTCAGGTCCTAGTTTCGTATCACGCGCGGCAACCTCGAACTCACTAATGTGGATCGAAGTGTAGATATCGTGCTTAACAACTTTCTCAGAGATCACAATCGCATCCTCAAAGTTATAACCATTCCATGGCATGAAGGCCACAAGAACGTTACGACCAAGTGCTAATTCACCATCTTCCGTATTTGGTCCGTCTGCGAGAACATCTCCCATTTTCACTTTTGCTCCCTTGAGAACAATCGGCTTCTGGTTGATGCAAGTTCCTGCGTTCGAGCGCATGAACTTACGGAGAGGATAAACAAAGAGACCTTCTTCAGGGTTGCTCTGAAGTGAATTAGGATCACTCAAGAACACCTCATCAGCAACAGGAAGAGCTCCGTCTTTCGAAGTCACGATATGCTCTGCAGTTGCGGCAGCGATGATTCCATCCGCTTCCGCAATTACGACCGCGCGAGAGTCACGAGCCGCTTTTCCTTCAAGACCTGTTCCGACAAGGGGTGCATCTGAAATCAGAAGTGGCACGCCCTGGCGTTGCATGTTCGATCCCATAAGGGCTCGGTTAGCATCATCATGCTCGAGGAATGGAATGAGACCTGCCGCCACAGAAACAAGCTGCTTCGGCGAGACATCCATGTATTGAACTGTCGCTGGACCAACTTCGAGGAATTCACCATGTTCACGAGCGGTCACTCGGTCATTTAGGAATGTTCCTTTTTTGTCGATCGGGTTATTAGCCTGCGCAATGAGGAAGCCTTCCTCTTGATCGGCAGTTAAATATTGAATTTCGTTCGAAACTTTTCCGTCGATCACTTTACGGTAAGGAGTCTCGATGAATCCAAACTCGTTAATTCGAGCATAGGTGCACATCGAGTTAATCAGACCAATGTTAGGACCCTCTGGGGTCTCAATTGGGCAAATTCGGCCGTAATGAGAAGGATGAACGTCACGAACTTCGAAACCAGCACGGTCACGATTTAGACCACCGGGCCCCAGTGCTGAAAGACGACGCTTGTGCGTCAACTCCGCGAGAGGGTTGGTTTGATCCATGAACTGGGAAAGTTGAGAACGTCCGAAGAAGTCACGAATCACAGCACTCAGTGCTTTTGGATTGATCAACTTCTGAGGGGTCATCCCTTCGATATTCGAATCAAAGAGAGTCATCCGTTCTTTCACCAAACGCTCGGTGCGGGCAAGACCGATTCGGCACTGGTTCGCAAGAAGCTCACCAACGGCACGCACACGACGAGAACCAAGGTGATCAATATCATCAAGAATCCCTTCTCCTTTTTTGAGACGAAGAAGATATTTCATCGCCGCGAGGAAATCCTCTGGCACCATGACTCGTTCTTCTGAGTCGACCTCAAGTCCTAACTTTTGGTTGATCTTATAACGACCAACACGGGTGAGATCATATTTCTTCGGATCGAAGAAAAGACGCTTGAGTAATGCACGAGCATTGGCGGCGGTTGGAGGATCTCCAGGGCGAAGCTTACGGTAGATATCTTTAAGGGCGCTTTCTTCATCGTGCGCGGGATCCTTTTTAAGAGTTTTGATCAAGATGTCGTCTTCACGGGCATCGATCACTTCAACTTCTTTCTCTCCTAAAGCAATCAACTGACGAACAACTCCCATCGTGAGAGGTTCGTAAGCGCGAGCCACAACAAGATCTCCATCAGCGATATCTTCAAAAAGAACAAAGGAACCAAGTTCATCTTCATCCATGTTCTCACTCAACTTGAGCTTCTGGATTTCATAGAACTGGCTCACAAGATCACGCTCATTTGGAAAACCAAGGGCGCGAAGGAAAGTGGTCGCTAAGAATTTACGGCGGCGGCGGCGGCGATCGAGATAAACGTAGAGAAGGTCATTCGTATCGAATTGAACTTCGAGCCATGAACCACGGTCTGGAATGATGCGGAAAGAATGAAGAAGCTTCCCATTCAAATGAGTTGCCGTTTCAAAACAAATCCCTGGGGACCGGTGAAGCTGGGCAACAATAACACGCTCTGCTCCATTGATTACAAAAGTTCCCCGACGAGTCATCATCGGAAGCTCTCCCATATAAACACGTTCTTTCTTCGTCCCTGTTTCGTCCTTCAGTTTGAAGGTAACGTAAAGAGATGAGCTAAAAGTCTCGCTGGATTGAAGGGACTCTAACGCAGTAGCAGCTGGTTTTTCGATATCATAAGATTCGAAATCAAGCTCGACGGTATCATCGTAGCTCTTAATCGGAAAAATTTCTCCGAGAACCGCTTGAAGACCTGTATCTGTGCGTTGAGGTTGAGTAATATCTTCCTGAAGAAAATCTTGATAGGACTTGGATTGAACCTCAATAAGATTGGGTGGTTCGATCACTTCCTCGATAGTTCCGAAATAACGACGTTCTGCCATGGGATTGGATATATATTTGGGCAATTGAAGGGCATGTCAGCGTTTGCTGATGCCCTTGCCTGATTTTTATTTGTTGAGATCCTGTTTCGGATAAAGGCGGCGGATCCTTTAACCGATCTCGATTATCTCTTTACTTAAAGTAATGAAAACCGAGATCGAATGAAGAATAGAAAAAAACCGTCTTGAAGCGAAAGAAGTGATTGGGGAGAAAATCCCCCCAATCACTGAAAGTAAAAAAGTCGAATTACTTGAGTTCGATTTTTGCACCAGCAGCTTCAAGCTTTGCTTTTGCTGCTTCAGCGTCATCTTTAGAGAGACCTTCTGCAACAGGCGCTGGAGCGCTTTCAACAAGTTTCTTAGCATCAGCAAGACCAAGGCCGCTCGCAACTTCGCGAACTGCTTTAATCACAGCGATTTTATTGCCACCTGCTTCAGCGATGATCACATCGAAAGACGTTTTCTCTTCAGCGGCAGCAGCACCTCCACCATCAGCAGCAGCAGCAGCGACAGCAACAGGAGCAGCGGCAGAAACGCCCCACTCTTCTTCAAGTTTCTTAACAAGCTCAGCGGCTTCAAGCACAGTGAGCTTTCCTAATTCTTCAGCGATTTTTTCTAGATCAGCCATTTTATTTTTTATTGTTCGGTATCGTCGTTGCAAGAAACTTGCAGTTTAAGGTCAGAAGGACCCGACGAGGAGCCATTATTTGTTCAGGCCGCTTTTGCATTTAATTGCTCAAGCAGCCATCTGTTCAGATTGTTTATGAGTCTTGCTTTGCTTGGATAACACGCGCCAAAGAACCCGCAGGCTCGTTGATGGTGCGAACCAATTTGCTTGCAGGAGCATTGATGACAGAAAGAAGTTGTCCAAGAAGCGCTTCACGTGAAGGAAGAGCTGCAAGGGCTTGCACTTGAGATTGTTCAAGCACTTCTCCGTCGAGAATTCCTGCTTTGACAACAGGTTTCTCGTTTTTCTTAGCGAATTTTGTAACTGTCTTCGCCGCAGCGCAGACATCAGACTCACCAGTTACGAAAGCGGTTTGACCGGAGAGGTTTTCTCCGAGCTCAGGAAGACCAGCTTCACTGAGAACTTTTTTCATATAAGTATTTTTAGCGACATGACACTCACTTCCACATTCACGGAGTTGTCCGCGAAGTTCCTCGAACTGAGGAACTGTCATGCCATTGTAATCAATAACAAGGAGGAAAGGAGACTCATTAACCCGCTCCAGAAGCTCATCGATGATGTATTTTTTATCGGGATTCATTGCTTTATGGTTCGGTTGAATTTTAGAGGATCGAGAATTCAGCGGCTTCAAGTCTCACGCTCGGGCACATTGCCGCGGCGACGCTTACCGACTTGATGTAATTTCCTTTTGCAGAAGCAGGCTTCGCTTTAACAACACTTTCGATCAAAGCCGAAATGTTATCGTTGAGCTTCTGCTCATCGAATGAGGCTTTCCCCACTGCAGCGGCGATATTTGAATTTTTGTCGACTTTGTAATCCACTTTACCTGCTTTCACAGCGTTGATGGCACTTGCCGTATCATCTGTCACTGTTCCAGTCTTAGGGTTAGGCATTAATCCGCGAGGCCCAAGAACTCGAGCAATCTTGCGAACTTCAGCCATCGCATCAGGAGTCGCAATGGCAGCATCGAAATCGGTCCATCCGCCTTGCACTTCTTTAATGAGATCAGCAAGGCCGACTTTGTCAGCGCCTGCTGCTTCAGCTGCTTTTGCGGCATCCCCTTGTGCGAAAACAATCACGCGAACGTTTTTGCCTGTTCCGTGAGGAAGGGAAACACTGCCACGCACCATTTGATCGCTTTTACGAGGATCTACTCCCATATTGAAAGACACCGTTACAGAGGGGTCAAACTTAGGAGCTGGAAATTTTTTCAGCAGTTGAACTGCATCACTTAAACTGTAGGTCTTACCCTCTTCGACGAGTGTCGCAGCTTGTTGGTATCTTTTACTTCTTTTATTAGCCATTATTTTGGTTGCAGTGCGAGCGGGATTTTAATCGGTCGTTAGATTGACTTTCCCTCCTGCGGTTGGTGTTGAAACTCTTCTTCGAAATAAGGAATCTTATTCCATTGGAAGAGCTTCGATAAAACGATTAGTCGACGATTTCAAGACCCATTTGACGAGCGGTGCCCTCTAAAATACGAGCAGCAGCCTCTCGGTCATCAGTATTCAAATCAGAAATTTTAAGCTCAACAACTTCCATGAGCTTTGCCTTGGTCAATTTGCCTACCTTGACAGTATTTGGCTCACCTGAACCTGAAGCCAGATTAGCCGCTTTCTTGAGAAGCACCGCCGCAGGCGGCTGCTTGGTGATAAATTCGAAAGATTGGTCTTTAAAGACCGTAATGACGGTCGGAAGAAGATCTCCGGATTGCTGCTGAGTCGACGCGTTGAATTCTTTGCAGAACGCCATAATATTGACGCCTGCTTGACCAAGAGCTGGTCCAACAGGTGGAGAAGGGTTCGCTTGACCAGCTTTAATTTGGAGCTTGAGGACTTGTTTGACTTCTTTTGCCATGGTTCCTTTAGGAGTAAGTTAATGTTCTTGGTTTTTACAAGTAAGGTCAGGCTTTCTCCACCTGCCAATACTCGAGTTCGACCGGTGTAGAGCGGCCGAAAATGGTGACTGCAACACGGAGCTTTCCGCGCTCCGGGTCGATTTCTTCGATGATGCCGTTTTGGCTTTCGAAAGGGCCGTCGGAGACGCTGATTGCATCGCCGACTTCAAAATTGATAGAAGGGCGAACCGCCTCTTCGCGTTCTTTAATTTGCGCAAGCATACTGTCTACTTCGCGCTGACGCATTGGGATTGGGCGATTCCGATTTCCGGCGAAACCGATCACTCCGTCCATTTGCTGAATGAAATACCAAGTCTCATCTACAAGCTCATTTTCCTCTGTTAAGAGGTGCATGTTCATGATGATATAACCAGGGTAAAATTTACGCTTCGATTCGCGTTTTTTCCCTTGTTTGACTTCTGAGACCATCTCCGTAGGCATCAAAACATCGAAGATGAAATCTCCAAGTTCTTGCTGCTCCATTTCGCGCAAAATGCGATTGCGCACTTTCTGCTCCTGGTTAGAGAGAACGTGAACAACATACCATTGTTTGCGAGGTTCAGGAATAATAGGCATAAGCAGCTAAATCAGAAATGGGTAAAAAAGAGAAAAAGGAAATGAGGGGCTCTGGAAAAATCTTGGTTAACTCCAGAGAGAGGTGAGCATCTTCACAACGTTCCGATTGATCAGGTCCCAAAAAGAGACGTAAGCAGCCAAGAGAACAATTGCAATCAAAACGACAATCGTCGAGTCAATGAGCTCCTTGTATTTCTTAAACCCTTTCAATTTTGGATCGGACTCCCAAGGCCAAGATGCTTTGCGCAACTCTCCTTTAACTTCGCCGACAAAAGTTGAAATTTTTTGGAACATGAATGTGTGAGAAATGTGAAAAATGGCAGGACAGGAGAGACTCGAACTCTCAACCAATGGTTTTGGAGACCACTACTCTACCAATTGAGCTACTGTCCTGTTGTAAGTGAGGAAACTGAGGGGGCATTTGATGACAGACTCATGCAAATACCCCCTGAGAAACCAGTTTTCTTAGTTACTTAAAGTAACTAAGAAATGTGTTTATTTTAAATCGTTTAGTCGAGGATATCTCCAACGCGTCCAGCACCAACGGTGCGGCCACCTTCACGAATCGCGAAGCGCATTGTTTTCTCCATTGCAATTGGTGTGATGAGTTGAACTTCCAACTCAACATTATCACCAGGCATGACCATCTCAACTCCGTCTGGAAGAGCGATGCTTCCAGTTACGTCCGTTGTGCGGAAGTAGAACTGAGGGCGGTAGTTAGAGAAGAAAGGAGTGTGGCGTCCACCTTCGTCCTTAGAAAGAACATAGATTTCAGCTTTGAAGTGCTTGTGTGGTGTCACTGAACCAGGCTTAACGATGCACTGACCACGCTCGAGATCTGCTTTTTTAAGACCACGAACAAGAAGCCCTACGTTATCACCTGCGCGACCTTCATCAAGAAGCTTACGGAACATTTCGATATCAGTAATGGTCGTCACTTGAGTGTCACGAATTCCAACAACTTCAACTTCTCCCATTTTCTTAATGATTCCACGCTCAATACGGCCTGTCGCAACAGTTCCGCGACCTTCAATAGAGAAGACATCTTCAATAGGCATGAGGAAGTCTAAGTCTACTGGACGATCTGGCTCAGGGATGTAGTCATCAACTGCAGCCATCAACTTAAGAATGTTTTCTTTGTGAGTCGCATCACCTTCAAGAGCTTTCAACGCTGAACCTTTGATCACTGGAATGTCATCACCAGGGTATTCGTAAACGCTGAGAAGTTCGCGCACTTCCATTTCAACAAGCTCGAGGAGTTCCTCGTCATCAACTTGATCAACTTTGTTGAGGAACACTACGAGAGCTGGGACACCTACCTGACGAGCAAGAAGGATGTGCTCACGAGTCTGAGGCATTGGGCCATCAGCAGCAGAACAAACGAGGATACCGCCATCCATTTGAGCAGCACCTGTGATCATGTTTTTCACATAATCGGCGTGTCCTGGACAATCAACGTGTGCATAGTGACGATTCGCTGTTTCGTATTCGACGTGAGCGGTGGAAATAGTAATCCCACGCTCTTTCTCTTCAGGAGCAGCATCGATTTCATCGTATGCTTTTGCTTCACCACCACCCGCTTCCGCGAGAGTCGTTGCAATTGCTGCTGTGAGAGTTGTTTTTCCGTGATCGACGTGTCCGATAGTCCCCACGTTAACGTGCGGCTTATTCCGTTGGAATGCTTCTTTAGCCATAATAGATCTGTATTTATTAACGCGTTAGCGTTGGTTTCTGGTTTCTTGGTTTGTTTGTCGCATGGAGCTCATGGTGGGAATTGAACCCACGACCTCGTCCTTACCAAGGACGCGCTCTACCCCTGAGCTACATGAGCTTATGAAAGCTGCAATTAACAACTCAGGCGAAAAGCTTTTTTGCACGCATGCGCACGTAAGCCTCTCGACTTTGTGTCAAGAGCGGGCGCGGAAATTACCAAAGAGTAGCTTAGTGTCAAAAGAAAAAGGTATTCTATTTGAAAATTCACTTAAGACACTGAGAATCAGCGAAATAAATAAACAGCTTCTTGAGGCTCTTTATTCAAGTAACTCATTGACTCTCAAGATAGAGGAAGCAAGACCCGTTAAAGGGTCGATTTCAATGACCGCCCCACAAAGACGCACCGGGCCTTTTGCGACCGGAAAGCGCGTTGGCATTCCTGTGCGAAATCTCCAGACAACAGAGGCCACCTCACGGCCCAGTATTGAGAGGTCAGGACCACACATTCCAGCATCTGTTAAGTGAGCGGTTCCTTGCGGTAGAATCTTCTCATCAGCGGTCTGCACGTGAGTATGAGTTCCTATTACCGCCGAAACAGAACCATCTAAGGCATGACCCATTGCAATCGACTCGCTGGTCGTCTCGGCATGAAAGTCTACGAAAATCATCAAGACCCCCTCTTCCCTCATTCGGCGAACCTCTTCCTCCACCACCGTAAAGGGATTATCGAGAGGAGGATTCATAAAAGTGCGACCTTGGGCGTTAATCACTCCTACTTTTCCTCCTTGTGTCTCAAGGATCACGCTCCCCTGCCCTACCGTATCAGGACCGTAATTGATCGGCCGAAGCAGCCTTGGCTGGGTAGGGAAATATTCCACAATCTCGCGCTGATCCCAGACATGATCACCGGTCGTGATCACATCAGCTCCGGCCTCGAGCAGTTGCTTCGTAATTTTCGCGGTAATCCCTTTGCCTCCAGCCGAGTTTTCCCCATTAATAACAGTGAAATCAATTTCATGCTCTTCTTGAAGCCGATTGAGTTCCTGGAAAATGGCGGTTCGCCCCGGTTCTCCGACCACATCTCCTAGAAACAATAACTTCATCGCAAAACCATGATCTGCTTCGGAATGGAAATCAACCCCCCTTCAACATCCTCCTCTTTTTTTGAATGACCTCTCACCTTAGAAAATCACGCCTCTTTCTCCCCCTTCTAATCCTGGTCGGGCTCCTCCTCTTTCTCGTATTCAGCTCACTGCAAAATCAGGCAAAGCTCCCCCCTCTTAAAAAGCACCCCTCTTATTCGATGCTCGGAACGCCCCCCGACTGGAGCCTTCTCGACCCTTATCAACACCGCATCTCTAAGCGCCAATTCCTCTTCCTCCTGCAGAACATTTACACCATTGGCAACGATTGGGAAAAACACTTCACGGTGCATGAAGACCACATCAGCATCCTCACCGGTAACGCGGAAGCTCCTACTTACTGCCTGTATTTCGCACCCAAAAGCCCCTCTCAACCTTTGTCACCCGCGACCTTCTGGGAACTCAACCCCAAGCGCTCTCTGCGGGATCTTCATATCGCGATTGACCCAGGCCACCTCGGAGGAAAGTGGGCCCAGATTGAAGAGCGCTGGTTTCAAATTGGAAATGGAACCCCGGTCGAAGAGGGCACTCTCACCCTTCAAACTGCCCAACACCTCAAAACGATGCTTGAACAGAAAGGCGCTACCGTCTCCCTGATCCGTAGCAACGACGAAACGATCGCTCAAAACTCAGCCAACCACTACCTCAAGCGCCTCCAAAAACGAGAAGGAGAAAACGCCGAGCAACATCGTCGAAGAGCTGAGAAATTGGTTTACCGCACCGAAGAAATCCGAAACCGGGCCGCACTCGTAAATCATGACATCCAACCCGATCTTGTCCTCTGCCTCCACTACAATGCCCTCGCCTGGGGAGATCCAGAAAAACCTCAACTCACCGACACCAACCACCTCCACGTTCTTATTAATGGTGCTTACACCACTAGCGAGCTCGCCCATCATGACGAAAGGTTCGAGCTCGTGCGCAAAATCCTCGGAGGGAACGCCCAGCATGAAATTGGGATCTCTCAAGCCATGATTAAAAGCTTCCAGGAAACCACTCAGCTTCCTCTCTATGAATACGCTTCCGATTCTCGTCGTGCGATCCGAATCTCTGATGGCGTCTGGGCTCGTAATTTATTAGCCAACCGACTTTATCAATGCCCCGTCATCTTCCTAGAACCTTACATTATGAACAGCCACGAAGTTTATGACCATGTTCAATACGGAGACTACGAAGGCCAGAAAATGATCCATCACCGCATGCGCGCTTCAATCACTCGTGAATATGCCGGTTGCGTGACGCGAGCTCTTGAGCAATATTTCCAACCGTGAATCTTCTCATTGCAGGATACGGTTATGTCGGAAGCGTTGCCGCCCAGTTGGCAAAACAAAAAGGGTGGGACGTCACCTCCTTTTCCAAAAGCGGAGGCCCTGGCATCGAAACGGGCGACTTAAGCTCCCTCGAATCACTCACTCAACTCAAGGAACAGCTAGGCACTTCCCCTGATACCATCATCCATTGCGCAAGCTCTGGCCGAGGAGGCGCCGAAGCCTACCAACAAGTCTTCCTAAATGGAGTCCAGCACCTCAAAGCCGTCTTCCCCTCCTCCCATCTCCTATTCGTCTCGAGCAGCTCCGTCTACGGCCAGACCGACGGCAGCACTGTGACTGAGCAAAGCCGCACCCAGCCAGAAAGAGAGACGAGCCAGATCCTTGTCGCGACAGAACAAAAAGTCCTCCTCGCAGGAGGAAC
Organism: uncultured Verrucomicrobiales bacterium; assembly: GCA_937951675.1. Taxonomy (GTDB): domain Bacteria; phylum Verrucomicrobiota; class Verrucomicrobiia; order Verrucomicrobiales; family Akkermansiaceae; genus CALFBI01. The sequence continues at coordinate 4,109 of CALFBI010000008.1, read as the reverse complement.
CGTCGCCAGGCTCGCCGGTATCTATGGCCCGGAGCGCAGTATTCTTTTGAAAAAATTCCTGACAGGAGAAGCCACGATTGAAGAAGACGGACGCCGGATCATTAACCAAATTCACCGCGATGATGCCGCCTCGGCATTAGTCCACCTCGTGCAGCAAGGTTCGGCCTCTCAGGGTGAAATTTACAATATCGCGGACTCTAACCCCATGAGTCAGTTGCAATATTATCAAAAATTTTCTGAGCTTTTCGACCAACCCCTCCCTCCGACCGGAAAAATCAATATGGGCCGCAAACGAGCTTGGACCCACAAGCTCGTCTGCAATGGAAAAATACTCTCAACCGGCTGGGCTCCTGAGTTCCCATCCTTTTTTGACGCCCTCTCTCCTGAGAATCAGTCAATCCACAGCTCGGGCTCCTAAGCCTCATTGGACAGTCAGGGTCGCGCACCGCGGAGCTCCCCCCCCAAAAAAAACACTATCACCAAATATGGATGACATTGATCCCGGTGGTCCGAGAGGAAAAGGGGGTGGTCTCAAATGAGGTCGAGATTTTATTCTCGTCACAGGAAGAACCACTTTTATAAAGTTCAGGTAATGAAATGGTTTCTTAGCTGTATTTTTTTTTAGGATTTTTTAGCCCTCAATTACTTGCGATTCCCATTTTTGACGGAGTCGGAACACCATCAGGAGAGCAAGTTCTTGAAGGTAAATTAGGGCATCCTACCAAGGTGAAACCGGAGGTCAGTTATGACAGCACGGGCTATCAAGCCAAACTCCTAGGAAAGGTCCCGGTTACCGGAAAGCATCCGCGCCTCTTATTCAGCGAAGAAGAGATCCCGGATATCAAGAATCGATTAGCGAACACCATCGTTGGTCAACGCCTAAGTGCTATCACTCAACGTCGTTTGGAAATGGGGCTCTTGAAAGACCACTCATGGACAGATCAATGTGTGAAAGCACTCGGAGCTCGTGATTTCGAGCAATATGAATTCCTACAAAAAGACCCGAAACCAGCAGAGAAGGAATCCTATAATCAAACTCCGGTGCTCTACGACTTACAGCTCGGCGCTTTTCATGCCTTGCTCAATAATGACGAACAACTAGGAAAAAAAGTCGCCGCCGCTGTCGCGGGTTGGGCCTTGCACTTGGAACCCAAGGTCGAACAATGGCGCTCAAGCCCATACCCCGATAATGCAGGACGCTGGGGAAGCTTTCACGCCCTTGGTAGTTATGGCCTCTTTAGCTGGCATCAGCTCGGCTATGCTTACGACTTAGCGCAACCTTTTATGTCTGAAGAAGAAACCGCCACGACTCGGCGTGTCATTTCAAAAATTACAAATGGCGCTTACTTCTTCGGCATGAACCTTCCTCCTCAACTCCGAATGTGGAACTGGGTTCATGCCGGACATTGTTTCACCTTACTCTCGATGTCGATCGAGGGGGAAGAAGGTCATGACCCACGAGTAGAACAGTTGGCAGAAGAATGCTTACAAGATTACATCCTATACAATTATAGTAAAAAAGGAAGCAGCACCGAGCCGGTCGGCTACACTTCTTTTGGTTGGCTCTGGGGAGGGCAAGCCGCTTTCGCTTTCGCACGCCGGGGGAATCCGATTTTCACCACAAAACGTTATCGAGAAATTTCTCGATGGCATGTCCAGTGCCTAACCCCCTATGGAGGGCATTACGTCAGCCATGGAGATGGAGGGGACCGCTCCCCCACCCAACTAGAAGTCATGTTGATGAAATACCTTTACCCAGAAGATCACATCATCGACTACGACTACCAGCAGCTAGTGAAGAAATATTTTGGAAATGATAAGCTCGATCGAACCAAAGACCACCAATTGATTTTCGAATCCGTCATTGCTTGTGACCCTGAAAAAAATGAAGACGGATCCCTCTTTGATCATGAATTCGGAAAAAAATTAGGACTCGAAACAACTTGGATGGATCCGGAGCGAGGAACGATGATTTCTCGCACCGGCTGGGATAAAGACGCTTTTTATTTCAACTACGAATGCCGTCCTGATAGTTTTTACGCGGGACATGAACACGCCGATCGAGGGGTATTCAATATCGCCGCTTTAGGCCGAGGCTGGACCTTAGATGGATTTCGGTCTGTTCAAAGCCGCTACCATAATATCGTCCTAGTAGACGGCAGAGGACAAGGGTATTTCACTCCCCCGGGCAAGGTTCTACAAATGACTCATCACCCTAAGGCCGATTTTGCGGTTTGTGATATTAAATACGCCTATGACTGGTTTTGGCCCAAGGCCATTTTAGGAACCGACCTTAATGATGATAAATTCAAGGCGGAACGCTTCCAACACTTCAAAGAACAGGCTGAATCGTTTCAACAAAATCATTCTTTTGAATTAGACCCCCACCCCAATGTCAAAGCCGCTTTTGAGGGCTTTGAACTAGGAGATTCCGGCATGTGGGATGAAGACTCTTGGTCTATCCGAAGTCCCTTCAACCCTGTCGAATACGCTTATCGCACTGCTGGCTTAGTGAAAGGAGATCACCCTTACGCCTTGATCATTGATGATATTCAAAAAGATCAAGAAGAACGGCTCTATGAGTGGATTATGATGCTAGAGGATGACCTCATCCCCATTAAAATTGACTTGCATGATAACGCAACAGGAGTGGGACTCCGTGAGAAAAAAGCAGCAACCCGCCCCTATACCGATATCGTGCTTGGAAGTGACTCCATCCGCCGGAAAGGAAATCGCCGCTTTCCAAAAAAAGGGGAACCCCTGCTCCTCGTGAGGTTTTTTGAGCTAGCCTTCCCTGAGAAAGCCGCTGATTACACCATGGTCCCTCAAGCTAGAGTGGAAACCTTTGAGAAGAAAGATATGATCACACCAGGAGGACGGACCTTTGGTATGTCGAAACGGCTTGTAGTCCCAAGCCGCTCAAAATCCCCCCGCTACAAGGTAATGATCTACCCTTATCGCCATCGGCTCGACACGCTTCCAGAAACAAATTGGCAAGGAGAAAGCATCACGATTAAAATAAACAATCAGATCGACACCCTCTCCTTTGAAAAAGCACCAACGGGAAGATCCCTCTTAGAACTCAAAAGAGGGAGCGAGATCTTATTCCAATCAGAATCAATTGAGTGATGCTCGTGCTAACAAATTAACTCGAAGCAGGGCTGAGATAACGACAAAATTCACCCTTCTGTTGCATCAAGTTTAGCCAACATATTTCAATGTGAGGACTTGCTTTTTTAAACCTATGATAATCTTTTGTTAGTTTTTGAGAGGCACTTTACTTTATTTAGCCTGGGTTTGTTTGGCAGGCTGTTATATTTATTAAAAATAAATCATGAACAGTTTAATTTTTCGAATTACGCTTATTTTTTCTTCCCTTTTAACACTCTTCCTTCTTCCCTCTTGTGGAGAGAAGAAAGCGAGCACCCAAAAGGAAGTCGTCCGCCCCGTAAAAATGATCACCATTGAAACGGTAAACAATGTTCGTGACATCAAGCTCCCCGCGGTGATTCAGGCGACTTCTTCAGTCGATCTCACCTTCAAGGTTTCTGGACAACTGATCGAATTCCCCATTTCCTCTAGTCAGGATATTGCGGAAGGCGATCTCATCGGGAAGCTCGACACCCGCAGTTATGAGAATGAGGTGACATCGGCGCAGACTGACTTTGATTCAGCGAAGCAGGATTTTGACCGTGCCGTCACGCTCCTCGCTCAGGATGCTATCGCTCAGAAAGTCCACGATCAACGGGAGGCTACGTTTAAGGTGGCGAAGGCCCGTCTGGACAATGCCAAGAAAGCGCTCGAAGACACGGTTCTCCGCGCTCCCTTCGATGGCATCATTTCCAGGAAGCATGTCAGCCGGCTCGATAACGTGCAGGCGCTACAGGAGATCGCCACGATTCAGACGATCGGCGCAGCAGAAGCCTCGGTTCAGTTGCCCGCGTCTCTCATGGCAAATTCTAACAATATCGAAATTCTGGAATCTTTCGTGATTCTGGATGCAGCCCCTGGCTTGAAAATGCCCACAAAGTTCGTCTCGGCATCGACCGAAGCGGACCCTCATACTCAGACCTTCAAGGCCACCTACGGTTTCACTCCTCCAGAGAGTC
>CALFBI010000007.1 GCA_937951675.1 uncultured Verrucomicrobiales bacterium | reverse complement strand
CGAAGAGAAAGGCCTGGTGCCATTAAGGCTGACCACCAGATCTCCTTTTTCTAAACCTGCGATCGCGGCGGGAGAGTGCTCCATCACCGAGGCGACCTGTGGTTGTCCGGCAGGTCCGATGCCTACTTTACGGATTTCTTTACGTTTCCACCAAGGAGTCTCAGTAATTTCAAATTCAGAGGTGAAAACTTGTTTTTGGCCATTTCGGATCACTTCAAAATCGATTTTGTCTCCTTCACTCAGAGCGATGAGTTGGACCACACCATTGAGTTTTCCAACAAATCCTTCTGCGATTTCTCCATTCACACTTAGAATTTGATCGCCAGGCTGAAGTCCTGCTTTTTCTGCAGGGCTATCTTTCGTGACAGCGCCTATCACGCTCGAAGGAATCACATCGGCAGGTTTCCCGACGAGCCACAAGATCACCGCACAAGCAAAAGCTAAGAGGAAGCTGAAGAGGGGGCCCGCAAAAGCGACAATGATTTTATCAAGAGCTGAAATAGGAGGGAGGTTTTTCTTCTCTGCGATCGATCCTTCGACGGACTCCATGGGAGCCATTTGAGGAAGAGAGACAAAACCACCAGCAGGAATGCTTCCTAAACCGTATTCCACTCCTTTGATCGTTTTTTTCCAAAGAGGTTTCCCGAACCAAACGTAAAATCGGTCGACATAAAGACCACGCCATTTTGCCGCGAGGAAGTGTCCGAGCTCATGCACGAAAATAATGAGATTGAAAGCGAGGACCACCACGATGATGAGCCCAATGATTTTAGCAAAATGAAGAAATTGTTCCATAAACCTAGAGACCTGAAAGCGAAGCATAGAGCGCTTCTTATTTCCAGCAAGGATCGATTCTTGCCCCTTGCCGATTCTCATCTGAATATGAGATTGCAAAGCCTCGCGAGCATCTTAGAATACTTATATGAATAGAAAAACCCTCATTCTTTTTTTAGCCGTCGCGGCGCTTTCGTCATTGCTCTCTTCCTGCAACACTTTTGTTGGAATGAGCCGTGACATTCAACGCCTTGGACAAGGCATTGAAAATACCGCGAATGGGCAGCAATTTTAACACACCTATAATTTTTTGAAGCCCTACCGGCAAGTTGCAACAGGAAAGGATGGCGCAGGTCATCCTCTCGAACTCATGGAGCATGATGGTCACTACTATTTGCAATCCAATGGTCTGACTCTCGACTCTACTTTTGCTTATGGTTCTGAGCAAGATGGAGCCCAAATTATTTGCGAACCGATTCGTAAAGCGAAACAGCCCCGAGTTCTCATTGCAGGACTTGGTTTAGGCTTTGCTCTTGAAGCGGCGCGCCAATCTCTCCCTCAACAGGGAGTTCAGTTTGTGGTGACGGAGCCGAGCCAAGATCTCATCGAGTGGCATAAGACTCACCTCATGGAGTTTCATCCTGAGTGGGCCGATGATACCCGGATCGTTTTTGTAAACTCTACGACCGAGGATTATCTTCGAAAATCAGGGTCAGGGAGTATAGGAGGAATGCTCATCAGCGGTGATAGTGGACTCGCTTCGCTGAAGGGCGGAGAAAATGGAACTCTTTTGACAGAAAGAGGTCTCCAGATTGTGAAAGAATCTCTTAAAAATGGAGCGGTTCTCGTCATTCGCTCCACCCTTCGTGAAACCAATTACGAGAAGATTCTACTCAAAACAGGATTTGAACCCGGTAAAGAAATCGTTCCTGCCACCCATAAGGGGAATAAACATAAGCGTCATTGTCTTTGGGTGATGAAAAAAGGATTTTACCAACGTCGGTCGAGACGGAGATAGAATCTGGATGTAAGTTCACACCCTAACATTGTTCCTATGTGGAGACTTCTACTAGAGTCATAAAACAAGCAGACTCTTTTCTTTCATCGAAGCTCACCAAGATATTTTGATGTGAGTGCGGACTTTTAGAGGGGCTTTATTATAAAATGGTTGATGCCCAATCAGGATAAATCCAGTAACCTGCTAAATTGAAACAGAATTGATTTATGAGGCCTAAAAAAGGCTTCGCTCAATTGCGAAGCCTTTAGTGAAGGATCTCTGCCTAGAGAGATCCGGAGCGGTGATGCTGATGTTGTTTAACCGAGCAGGTCGCTACGAGTGTAGAGTGGAAGAACGGGAATCCCACGTGCTTCGATCGCAGCGCGGCCTCCTTCTTCACGATCGACGAGAACAAGGGCTAGCTTGACTTTTCCTCCTGCGGCTTCGATGACGTCGATCGCTTGGAGAGTAGAGCCTCCGGTCGTGATGACGTCGTCGACCACGACGATCGATTGCCCTTCCGCGAAGTTTCCTTCGATTTGGCGTCCTCGGCCATGTCCTTTCGGTTCTTTACGCACCGTGAAGACTTGGAGGGGAGAGGCTGGATTTTTAACGCCAGACTCCATCCCGATCGCAAGAGAGACCGGGTCGGCCCCCATCGTCATGCCTCCAATAGCATCGACTGTGAGGTTATTTTCGGAGAGGTAAGCAGTGAGCTTCTCAAAGCCTACTGTTCCGATGAGACGGGCTCCGAGGGCATCGAGGGCGGTGAGGCGGCAGTCGATGTAGAGATCGCTTTTTTTCCCAGAGGCGAGCGTGAATTCACCGGTGCGAACCGATTTTTCAAGCAAGAGGGTTTTAAGTTGTTCCGCGAGAGAGCTCATAAGAGAGAGTTAAACGAGCATGAGTGCTGGATTCTCGATGAGCTTTTTCACTTCACCAAGGAAGGTGGCAGCAACAGCTCCATCAACGACACGGTGGTCGCAAGAAAGGCCAAGGTTCATCCGCAGACCAGGAACGATTTCTCCATTCTTAACAACTGCTTTTTCAGAAATCCCACCTACCGAGAGAATCGCGGCTTGAGGAGGATTTACAATCGCGTCGAAGCTTTCGATTCCGTAAGAGCCAAGGTTTGAGATCGTAACAGTGCCTCCGTCGAATTCGTCGGGGCGGAGCTTTTTGTCACGCGCTCGTTTTGCCATGTCCTTGACTTCGCGAGAGATTTGGAGAAGAGATTTGGCTTCTGCTTCTTTGATGACAGGAGTGACGAGTCCGTCTTCAACCGCAATCGCAACTGAAACACCAACGTTTTTGTATTGGATGACATGATCACCATTGAAAGAAGCATTCACGGCAGGCACGGCGAGAGTCGCGTTAATCAATGCCTTAATGATGAAATCATTCACGGTGTATTTATTTCCATGAGTTGCTTCTGCTTGCGCATTAATCTGCTTGCGAATGTCCATGAGAGGTTTCGCGTCAACTTCAACGTGAAGGTAGAAGTGTGGGATCGTTGTTTTGGAAGTGAGGAGGCGGTCCGCAATAATACGGCGCATCGAGCTGAGTTCAATGCGTTGATCTCCCTCACCTGCCGCCATTGATGGAACGGAGACAGGAGCACTTGCTGCGGCATTTGGCGCTCTCGTCGCAGCAACGTTAGCAAGAGCAGAAGCGGCAGCCGCAGCTTGGCTTGGCGCCGCGGTTGTCTTAGGAGCTCCTAAGACGTCTTTTTTGACAATACGTCCACCAGGACCAGTGCCTTGGAGATTGGTAAGTTCGATATTCTCGCTGGCTGCGATCTTGCGAGCAAGAGGGGAGGCTTTAATACGAGAGCCATCTGCGGTAACGACAGGAGCGGGGTCATTGGTAGGAGCTGCCACGGAGCTTGTCGGCTCAGCTGGACTAGAGGTTTGCACCGGAGCTGCGGCGGCTGGAGCGACGCTAGCTGCTCCCACTTCTTCTCCGTCTTCGGCAAGGATCGCGATGACCTCATTTACAGGAGCTTTGGCACCTGCTTCAACAAGGATACTGGAAAGAGTTCCGTCATCGAAAGCCTCCATTTCCATAGTTGCCTTATCGGTTTCAATTTCAGCGATGATATCGCCAACTTCGATGGAGTCTCCGACTTGCTTGCACCATTTCACGACCGTGCCTTCGGTCATCGTGTCGGAAAGTTTGGGCATTTCGATGTTAATCGCCATAATGTCAGTAAGTATTAAAAGTGAATTTCCGCTGTGGAAAGAGAGGTCAGAATTAGCAGAGCTCTTCGAGATGGCAAAGGACTTTTGTAGAAAAGTGAGCTCTTATCTTTGTCAGCCTCGGGTTGTTCCAATCACAATTCCGTTTTTGATGATTAAATTGATCCGGTTGCGGCGATAGTCTTTGGTGATAATAAAGTGGTTACCATCTTCTCTAATGACTCGAGGAATGAGGTCTTGGGCTTTTATTTTCGCGAAGGCCTGTTTTTTTGAAAGACCGTGATAAGTAGGGTCGCTTTTTTGCAAAGGAGATTTCTTTTCGAGAGGAGGAGCAATCTTTGCAGCAGGAGAGATTTCAGAGCAAGAGGAGCATAAGAGGACCCCTAACGCGAAGACCCAAAAAAAACCCTGCGGAAAGGCAGGGTTTTGAGAAAATGAGGAAAGCGCCATTAAGGCAGAAGTTATTATTCCGCTAAAACCTTCATTGTTGGGACCAACCCAATGTGAGGCTCTCCGCTCCAACCTTGGTTTGAAGCGCGGTTCAAAGTTTCCTTACCAACGGTGCCACAGCATCCTGGTTTTGGGCAAAATGATGAGAGGCAGCTTGGGCACTCTTGTTCTTCAACTTGTGGAAGAAGGCGTTTAATAGTGCGAGTTTCGATGCCTCCTTTAGCACCAGAAGGGACATGTTCTTCGAGAATTTCGTAATAACGCCCGTTTTCTTTAATGACTTTGCCTGAGGTTTGAGCCGCGACTTGTGAAGCAGGAGCTTTGGTCTTAGCGCAGCCGCCGAACATACCGCAGCATGAAGAGAGGGCCATGGAGATGAGAACGGCAAGGAGGAGTTGGATACGAATTTTCATAGAATAAGGTGCTGTTGAAAGGTTGATACAGTTAAGGTAACTAGAATCCAAACAGATCTTGATTTGATCTGTCGAGTTCCTTTTAGAAAAAGATGTCGTTTAAATGTGAATAAAACTCTTATTTTGATGGTTTAGGCGATGGAAAGAACGGTTTCTATAACCCGTTTCGGATTCGGAAGTTGCTCATCTTCGATGTGTTTTGAATAAATAGCGGGAGCATCGATGGTGCAAACGCGTTTAATTGGGGCATCGAGGTAATCGAACGCGTATTCTTGGATCAAGGTCGTGATCTGAGCAGAAACACCACAAAAAGGTTTTGATTCGTCTACCAGCACGGCCCGATTTGTTTTCATGACACTTTTAATAATGGCGTCTTGGTCAAGAGGACGGATGGAGCGAAGGTCGAGGACGTCGCACTCGATTCCATGTTCAGCACTCAGTTGCTCAGCCGCTTCGAGGGCATGAAGGACACAACGTCCGTGAGAGATAAGAGAGATATCACTTCCCTCACGTTTGAGATCTGCGACGCCGAGAGGGACAATGTGCTCACCTTCGGAAGGATCCGGCACAGGGCCTTTGTTTCCGTAGAGAAGGGTGTTTTCCATGATGTAGACAGGGTCGTTATCACGGATCGCGCTTTTCATCAGGCCTTTGGCATCGGCAGGAGTGGCAGGGCAACAAACTTTCAAGCCTGGGAACGCTGCAAAGAGACCTTCTGGGACGTGGGAGTGAGTCGCGCCCACATTGGTTCCGCCATTGGCAGGGCCACGCATCACGATTGGGCAGTTGATCAATCCGCCAGACATGTAACGCACGCAAGCGGCGTTGTTGACGAGTTGGTCAAAGGCCACCGAATGGAAAGACCAGAACATAAGCTCCATAACAGGACGGATTCCGAGCATCGAAGCTCCAACTCCCATCCCAATGAAGCCCGCTTCTGAAATAGGGGTGTCGACGATTCGCTTGTCTCCCCATTTTTCCCAGAGGCCTTGGGTGACTTTGTAAGCTCCATTATACTGGGCGACTTCTTCACCCATGATCACGACGTTTTCGTCGTGAGCTAATTCTTCGTCGAATGCTTCGCGAAGTGCTTCGCGGTAAGAAATTTCTCTCATCGTATTCTAAAATGTTGAGTTAATCGTTGAAGAAGTGGCGTCCGGTATTTCCGGCGGTCGTTTGGTTATCAACTTCCCAGTAAACATCTGTAGAGACGTCTGCGAGAGTTGGAGCAGGGGATTCTTCGGCAAAAATGACCGAGGCATCAGCTTCTTGCTTCGCTTCTTTATCAATCGCTTTCAATTGTTCTTCCGTAGCGATCCCTTCATCGATTAGACGGCGTTTCCAAAGCAGGAGTGGGTCGTGGTGCTGCTTGTATTTTTCGATTTCTTCTGGGGAACGATATTTTTTAGTATTCGCATCCGCAACAGAATGGCCGTAATAACGGTAAGTTTCGATTTCGAGCACGGTAGGTTGCTTCTCTTTACGAGCGCGCTCCATCGCAATGTGCGTTTTAGCGCGCACTTCGTAGAGGTCCTCTCCATTCACGAGGTCCCAAGCCATGTCATAAGCTTCGGCGCGCTGAGCGAGGCAGTCGCGGTAAGCACTAGAGCGTTTTTGAGAGGTTCCCATCGAGTAACCATTGTTTTCGATGATATAGACGATTGGGATTTCGAAGAGAGCGGCGAGGTTGAGAGATTCGTGAAAAACCCCTTGGTTAACGGCACCATCACCCATGAAGCACATCGCGCATCCGTCTTTTTCTTGATATTTCAAGGCGTAACCAAGACCGAGGCCGAGTGGGGTTTGTCCCGCGACGATTCCGTGTCCTCCCCAGTAGTTTTTATCTGGAGCGAAGAAGTGCATCGAGCCTCCTTTTCCTTTTGAACAACCAGTTTGTTTACCGAACATTTCCGCCATGCATTCGTTCATGCTCATCCCAACTGCAAGAGCGTGTCCGTGGTCACGGTAAGCTGTGATGACATGATCATCAGCCCCCATGAGTGAGCAGGTCCCAACCGCGACGGATTCTTGTCCGATGTAAAGGTGAAGAAATCCTCCCATTTTATCGAGATTGTATTGCTTCAAAGACGCTTGTTCGAATCTACGGATTCGTGACATGGTCCGGTAAAGATCGATTTTTTCTTCAGCACTCAGAGCTTGGTTCACTGGTGAATCAGCGAAATCGAGTGGCACGAATGGAATATTTGCTGCGTCAGACATTGGCTTATAAGTCGCTTATTTAGACATGCAAAGCAAAGGGGGCAAGAGAATCTTACAAGTGACTAGCAATTCAGACCGTAGCCTGGTTAGCAGATTTTGGAGAGAGAGCAGGAGCCGCGGCTCGGTTTGCGAGGAGGAAAAGCCCTGTGAAAAGAAGGTCTGCCCCGAGCGCATTACGTAAGAAGACCCAAGCCGGAGGGTAGCCAGGAAGCCCATTCCATTGTGCTTGGAAAAACCCTTCAAAAGTTTTGGCATAAGAAGCTGTTGTCATCCAGGCGACGGTGTTGGTGAGGAAATAGAAGGCGAGCGAGCCGAGGACGACACCACCGAAAAGAACGAGCGAGGAACGCTTTCTAAAGATCCAGGCCAGTCCAGCAACAGCGGCGAAACCAAGGAAAACTCCGAGAAGGTCAAGCCCAGGAGTGTAGCCCTGGACGATGCTTGCGATCGGGTAAGAAATGATCCATGCCGCGAAAGCAATCCAGATCCAACGAGCCTGCACGAAAGCCACCGCACAGAAGCATAAAGCAGCTAGAGGTTGAGCATTAGGGAAGGTTTCTGTCATCGCTCCCATGATGCGGAATGCAATAAGGAGCACGCAGAGTAAGATTGCAGGCAGTGCCGTTTTCATGGGGGCATCATAATCCTTCCCTGCCAAGACGCACGCCTAATTTTTAAGATCAAAAGTTTACAAGTGAGAAAAATTGTTTGAACGGGAAAAGAGTAGGGAGTTTCTAACGAGGAATACGATCGACAGTTTTATAAAAAATACTTAAATCTATCTGCCTATAGATCATTTCAGGCTTCGGTATTTTCCCCAGAGGAGTGGCCAGCAATACCGAACAAAAAAGGCTTTGAGCCAGAGAGCTTGATTTTCTATGACTTCTCAATCCTACTATGTGTGCTATTTTTGGAGCTTATCGACGTCCGGATCTTGATCTGGAAGGAATGGCGCGCGCCTTGCATCATCGCGGGCCAGATGGGGAGGGTTATTTTTCGAAGGCGGGGGATTTTCAGGTCGGGATGTGCCGCTTAGCGATTTTGGACCTAGCGCATGGTCAGCAACCCTACCGGTCGCCCGATGGCGCGGTGCAGGTGGTGTGCAATGGTGAGATTTATAACTGGAAGGAGCTGCGCGAAATTTTAGCGGCGAAGGGGTATTCTTTTCATACCCAGAATGACTGCGAGGTTCTGCCTGCTGCTTGGCAAGAGTGGGGGCCTGCGATGCTGGATCGTTTGAATGGGATGTTTGCGCTGGCTCTTTATGATGCTGGGAAAGAGGAGCTTTTCCTTGCCCGGGATCGATGTGGGCAGAAGCCTCTTTATTATTACCGGGAAGGAGAAAGCATGATTTTTGCCTCGGAAGTGAAGGGTTTACAGGCTGCTGGAGTTCCGATGCAGGTGAATGAGGAGGCAATCTCTTCTTATTTGCGGCTTCGTTATGTGCCTGAGCCTATCACGATGTTTGCGGGGATCGAAACGTTACCGGCCGCTCATTGGATGAAGATTTCAAGCCGGGGGGTAGAAATACGACGGTATTGGGACCTTCCGGAAAGATCGAAGCGAGATCCTTTCAAGGGTTCCGAGAAAGAAGCGGTGCAGGAGCTCGGCCGGTTGGTCGATGATTCGGTGGCACTTTGTTTGCAAAGTGATGTGCCGGTTGCGACTTACTTAAGCGCGGGGGTGGATTCTTCGCTGTTAGCGGAATCGATTCAGCGGCAAGGAGGGCAGGTTGAGGCGATTTCGATCGGGTATCGTGATTCAAGTGATGAGTCTGCGGAGGCGGCGCTTTTTGCGAAATCACTGGGAATGTCTCACCATGTGGTTAAGTGCTCCGGGAAAGATTTGTTGGAGTTACCCCGGGTGGTAAAGCAGATGGAGCGACCCGTAGGAGATGCTCTGGTGGTCGCTTTTGATCGGCTTGCGGCGACGACTCGGGAGTTAGGGTGTCAAGTGGCTTTGGGAGGAGAGGGGGCAGATGAGATTTTTGCGGGGTATTCTTTTCATTCCGCGATGTTAAAGGCAGAGCGATTAGGAGCGGTGGGTCGAGGGTTAGGTTCACTGGCTTTGAAATTTGTTCCGCCGCCTTTACTCGATCGGATTTCTCAATTCCCAGGAACAATGGGAATTGAGGGGAGAGCTAAATTAGGGAATTATTTGAAAAAATTCTCAGGAATGGGTGCTTTAGACCGAGGGAGGGAACTTCGCTCATTGATGTCTGCGGCAGAGGTTGGGAAAGTGAGGCCTGGATCGGGAGGTGAAATTTTAGCTCCCGAGTTTCAGCACTCAGGAGATTTGTTAGATGATCATTTGCGTTATCATTTTCGTGAGTGGATGCAGGACTGGGCCATGATTCGGCAGGAGAAAAATGCGATGGCTCATTCGTTAGAATACCGAATCCCGTTTTTGGATCATCGTGTGATAGAGTTTGGTTTCTCTCTGCCCAATGAATGGAAGTGGAGAGGGAAAGAAGATAAATGGATTTGGCGTCAGCTCGCCGAGAAGCGGTTGCCAAAGCGGTTAACTCAGCGAGCGAAACAGCCTTTTTACTTTCCAGCGCCTTCATTCGAGGAGAGGGGAGAGTTCCGCGACCTTATTCATGATTCGCTCTCTCGTCTTGAGCAGCGTGGATATTTCGAACAGGGTGCGATCTTAGAGCTCCTTGATCAGGCTGAAAAGAGCTCCTCTTTCCTTCCTGGGAAACAGGTGATGGCCTTTGTGGTCTTAGAGCTCTGGCATCAAGAATTCATTGACCTCTTATAGGATTATTCGTTTGATATACGCCCCCCGAAGAATGAGACGAAAACTAGAACAAGCTGAAAAAAGAGGAGAGCGGATCCGAGTTGGACTTGTCGGAGCAGGATCGATGGGGAGAGGGATTGCCCTTCAAGTCGGTAAAACACCTGGAATGGAGCTGGTCTGGGTCTCAGACTTGAATTTGCAAGCTGCGAAGCAAGCGGCTGAAATGGGAGGGTGTGAATTAGTTGGAGAAGACGTTGTGAAAATGCTCCAACAGTCCCCCATTGATGTTTTTGTGGAGGCGACTAATAGTATCGCGGCGGCAGCTGATTATTGTGTGGCTGCGATGGATCAAGGAGCCCATGTGGTATTGATGAATGCAGAGGTTGATCTCGCTCTTGGGGTTTACCTCAAAAACTACGGTGAAGAACGTGGCCTAGTTGTGACCAGTGATGCCGGAGATCAGCATGGAGTCTTGGCAACGATGATTGAGGAGATTCGCCTTTGGGGTTTCGACATTGTGCAAGCAGGCAATATTAAAGGTTTTTTGAATCGCTATGCGACGGTGGAGTCACTAGCTCACGAGGCAGCTATCCGTGAACTCAATGTGAACCAGTGTTGTGCCTATACAGATGGGACCAAGCTCCATATCGAAATGGCGGTGCTCGCGAATGGGTATGGCTATTTACCTCCAGAAGGAGGGATGACGGGACCACGGGTAGATAAGGTCGAAGAAGCGATGTCGTCTTTCGATTTTGATTCTTACAACGACCAGGGGCGGATCGATTATATTTTAGGGGCTGAGCCAGGAGGAGGCGTTTATGTGGTGGGTAAATGTGACTGGCCGGACCAGAAGCATTATCTTTGGTATTATAAGTTAGGAGATGGGCCTTATTATTTATTTTACCGCCCTTATCACCTTTGCCATTTGGAAACGACTCGGGCGATTGCGCAGGTGCATTTTCATCGCGAGGCGGTCTTACAGGCATGGCACGGTCGAGTCACAGATGTTTACGCTTATGCGAAGATGGATTTGAAGGCAGGAATGGAGATGAACCATGCGATTGGGTCAGACGAGATTTATGGTCTGGCCGAGCCTTGCGAGCGAGGAGATGTCGCGGGGCAGGTTCCGGTATGCGTCGTCGATTCGAAGGAACCTTGGGTTTTGACGAAAGATATCGCGAAAGACACACCTCTCACTTGGGGGCATTTTAAAATACCTAGCTCCAATCTAGTAGATCGATTCAAAACACAACTTTCTTCATGAAAAAAGTGATCGTGCTTGGAGGGGGGGTCTGCGGTTTATATGCGGCTTTGAAACTCGCGCGTGCTGGGGTAAAGGTCACTGTGATTGAGAAAGCCGCTCAGCCTGGAGGGATTGCAGGCGGATTTCAGAGAGGAGAGAATTTCTATGATTTAGGGGTGCATATGTTACATGCTTTTGATCAAGAAATCTTCGCCGACATGAAGGGCCTTATGGGGGAAGAAAGAATCGAAGTTCCCTTAAACGCCAGGATCAAGTGGGCTGGAAAACTTTATCACTACCCGCTGCGGGGGCGAGATATCTTAGCGGGAATCCCTCCCTTGACGCTGACGCGATGTTTGATCGGCTTGGTCATTGCAGAGATCTCTTCACGCATTAAAGAGCCCACCGCAGTCGATGCGGAAGGAGCTCTGGTGGAGTTATATGGCTCCCCTTTATATGAATTTTTCTTTGAGGAATTCACGCATCGGTATTGGGGAATTCATCCACGTGATTTATCAGCCGAATTTATTCGTCGCAAAATGCCTCGCCTCTCTGCGGTGGATGTTTTTAAAAACGCTTTGCAGAAGCTTCATTTAGCGAAACCTCAAGACGCGGTAGAAGGTGCTTTACGTTTTGAGACCCTTCATTATTCGCGATCGGGGGCGGAAACCATGCCTCGAAAAATGGTTGATGAGCTGCAACGCTTGGGCGCCGAGATTCGTCTTTCTGCACAGGTAGACTCGATTCGGTCTACAGAGAAAAAAATCACTTCGGTCGTCGTTTCGGAGAGTTCAGGGAAAGAGGAAGAGCTTTTTTGCGACGCTCTCCTTTCTACGATTCCGTTACCAGAGCTTCCGGAGTTATTTTCGCCAGCTCTTGGGGAAGAAGTTTGTAAAGCAGCTCGTCACCTCGAGTTTAAGGCGATTGTGGTCCATGCTCTTTTAGTGAAAAAGCGACAGTGTATGAAAGCTCTCTACACCTACTACCGGGACCGTCATTTTCACCGTGTGGGAGAGCCCAAAAATGCGGGATTGAAAGTGGTTCCAGAGGATTATACGACTTTAATTGTGGAGACGACCTGCTCGGTAGGGGACTCGAAGTGGAACGATGATCCAGCGGAATGGGAAAAAATCGCGCAGGATCTTGCGGAAGAGGGTCTCTGTGAGCCAGAAGAGGTGATAGAGAGGCACCATCTTCGCACTGCAAATGGTTACCCAATCTTTAAATTAGGCTTTGAGCAATTCCATAGAATCGTAATCGATGAGCTCGCTCCATTTGGAAACCTGCGAACCACTGGTCGCCAAGGAGCATTCACTTACCCGAATATGCACAAAGCGATGCGAATGGGAGCCGATGCAGCTGAGGAATTGTTAGCTGTTTTAGAATAAGAGAGAGCATGAAGACGGTTTTGGTGTTCGGGAAAGGATGCTTTTACGATTTGTAGGGTAAATCATTTAGTGGTATATAATTTAAAAAAGAGGGGAATAAGCATTCCATCCTCTGCTCTTACCTAGCGTTCTATGAAATCATTTATTCCTATTCTATCTCTTTGTTCTCTGATGAGTCTTTCGGCAGATCCTTTGGCTCCCAAGTTATCTCAATATGCTCAAGAATCAGCTCAAAAACTTCCAGAAGGAGTTCCGGCTCTTTTCGAAGCAGGCGTTGAGGCGGTCGCTGATACGGTTAAGAAAGCGAAGCAAGTCGGAGAAAAAGCTCCGGATTTTACGCTGAAAAACGCGCAGGGAGAAGAAGTTCAACTCGCGCAACTATTGAAAAAAGGTCCAGTGGTTCTTACTTGGTATCGAGGGGGCTGGTGCCCATATTGTAATATCACGTTAGCCGCGCTTCAGGAGGAATTACCGAATTTCGAAGCGGCGGGGGCTCAATTGCTGGCGTTAACACCAGAGCTTCCAGATAAGTCTCTGTCTACACAGGAGAAAAATGAACTAAAGTTTCCAGTGCTGACGGATCTTAACTCCAAGGTCGCAGAGGAATACGGCTTACTTTTCAAGCTGACGCCTGAGGTGGCAAAGGTTTATGATTCGTTCTTTGATCTCGAGGCTACGAATGGAGCAGAAGCCCCGAAACATACTCTGCCACTTGCCGCGACTTACATTATCGGGCAGGATGGAACGATTCAATGGGCCTTTCTTGATGCTGATTATAAAAAGAGAGCGGAGCCTTCTGAGATTTCAGCATTTTTGAAAAAGTAAATACCAGTTTGTAGATCATAGCGGGAAAAGGCGGAGCGTGATGCTTCGCCTTTTTTTTTCTAGGGATCGACAAAAGCTTTCGAGCAAGAGATCTTTTTTCATTCTTATGAAGATTCTTCGTTTTCTTTTAGGGGGCTTTTTTAGCTTATTTTTTCTTTATTTTGCGTATCAGGGTTTGTTTTTGAATGCCGCTCATACGATTGAAGGGGCTGGGCCAAGTGGGGAACAAGCTCGTCAGCTCCTTATGAATATGGCGCGACAGTTTATAGGAGCATTTGCTGCTTTATCTCTTTGCGCCGCGTTGGGTTGGTTTTTTGTGAAACGTCCATGTATCGCCATCCCATGTGCCTTGGTAGGATGTCTTTTCGGAGCGTTGGCACTTTATGAAGCAACTAAAGTTGCTTCAGGATATACTCTGGAACAAAAAGTGGCGACGGCAGAGCAAGCAGCATCATTGCAAATCTCATTTATTTGGGTGCTCTTCCATGTTGCAAACTTCTTTGGAATATTGATTGTCCTGATGAGAAGGTCAAAACAAGTGATCTTGCCAAATCCCTCATAGGGTTTTCGTTTTATCGTGAGCAGGTCATGAATTCATTTCCTCTACTAGCACCCTTGATTGCTCTTCTTTTCTGAGTCTTAATAGCGGCCTTGTCACAAAGATTCCATCTTCTTGATTTTGATCTGACCCCTAGCCAGATGGCGGAGGGTTTAGCTCATTTGGAGGGGATGATTTTCTTTGATACCTCCGGAAATCTCCCAACTTCTTACCATCAGCCTCTTTCTATCGTCACAGCGAGCCCTGTTGATTTGTTTCTTGGGAGTATGGATGATTTTGAGGCCTTGCAGGCACGCTATCATCAGAGAATGAAGGGCTCAGATGGAGGAGCTTTTCCTGATGGAGCTCTATGTGGCTGGATTGATTATGAGGGTTGTTTTGCTTTTGGGGATTACCCAGAGCTCTTGGTGTATCACCATGAAGAAGGGCGCTGGTATTCGAATGGGAGCTTAGAAGAGCAGTGGAGAGAGCCAGCTGTGTCAACGCAACCACTCTTGCCCATCCATTGGGACGCGAATTTAAATCAGAGCGAGTATCTTGAAATGGTGGCGAAGGCCCAAGAATACATCGCAAGTGGTGATATTTATCAGGTCAATCTTGCTCAGAAATTCACTGCGGAAGTGGCTGCAGATTTAAGTCTTTGGCCTGTGTATGAGAGCTTGCGCGAAGCATCACCTTCGCCAATGGCGAGCTATCTGAGCCTCGGAGGCCGGGAGTTACTGTGCTCTTCTCCCGAGACTTTTTTACGAATGAGTGGTCGGCATTTGGAAACTCGCCCCATTAAAGGAACTCGTCCTCGCTATTCGGACCCTGAGAAGGACGAGAGATCACGAGTAGAATTAGCCTCTTCGGAGAAAGAGTCTGCAGAGTTGGTCATGATTACGGACCTTTTACGCAACGATCTCGGACAAGTTTCAGAATACGGATCAGTATCCGTTCCAGAGCTTCTTCAGCCAGAAAAACTTGAGCAGGTCTATCACCTTGTCTCGACGGTGACGGGTCAACTTCGAGAAGAGCTAAATCATTTGCACGCTCTGCAAGCGTGTCTTCCTGGAGGAAGCATTACCGGGGCGCCTAAAAAACGAGCAACAGAATTAATTGCGGAGCTAGAACCGAATTCTCGAGGTCTCTATACTGGGGTGATGGGATATTTGGGCTACAACGGGGAGTCGCAATTTAATATTATAATTCGAAGCCTGGTAAGAGAGGGCAAATCCTTAAGCTACCATGTTGGGGCAGGCATTGTGGCAGACTCCGATCCCTTAGCTGAATATGAGGAAACCCTTCATAAGGCGAAAGGAGTGCGAAAAGCGATCTTTGGAGGGTAAGCCAAAAGCCTCTACGAATGAGCGAGCTCCGCATCGCAAAGTCTCAGAGCGAGGATAAGCAAACGGGGAAGCTGAAGTAGAACGATTCGAAGAATACCCTCATATTTCGAGGACTTTTCCTTTTCAAGTGGTGTGTGGAGCTTACTCTCCGGGCACACCTTTTTTGCGAATCCAAGATGTCTGACGAGCGCCGTAAACCATTCCCTTTCGATGTTTTTGAATCCAAGTGGCAAGACCATTGGGATCAGAACCATACTTATCGCACTCCGAATCCCGGGGATGCGGATTTTGATGCAAGTAAGCCGAAGTATTTCGTGCTGGATATGTTCCCTTACCCCAGCGGAGCGGGCCTTCATGTTGGTCATCCAGAAGGGTATACTGCGACAGATATCCTCGCTCGTTATAAGCGGATGAAAGGGTTTAATGTCCTGCACCCTATGGGCTGGGATGCCTTTGGGCTTCCAGCAGAACAATACGCGATTAAGA
The DNA here is from genome assembly GCA_937951675.1 of uncultured Verrucomicrobiales bacterium. Taxonomy (GTDB): domain Bacteria; phylum Verrucomicrobiota; class Verrucomicrobiia; order Verrucomicrobiales; family Akkermansiaceae; genus CALFBI01. The sequence continues at coordinate 119,640 of CALFBI010000007.1, read as the reverse complement.
CGGGGCAACATCCACGGGTGACGACCGAGACGAATATTAATAATTTTCGCCGCCAGTTGAAGTCATTGGGATTTTCTTATGATTGGGAGAGAGAGGTTAATACCACCGACCCTGGCTACGTGCGCTGGACTCAGTGGATCTTTTTACGCCTTTATCATTCTTATTATAATCCTGAGACTCAGAAATCAGCTCCGATTTCGGAATTGGAAGCAAAGGGGTATACTCGTGAGCAGATTGATGCGGAGCGCCTGGCCTTTGTCTCAGAAGCTCCTGTGAACTGGTCCCCAGACTTGGGCACCGTGCTTGCCAATGAGGAAGTGGAAGAGTGGAAGGCAAAGGGCCATACCGTGGAGCGACGCCCTCTGCGCCAGTGGATGCTTCGCATTACCAAATATGCACAACGCTTGATCGATGAGCTTGAGGATGTGGACTGGCCAGATTCCATTAAGGCTTCCCAGCGGAATTGGATTGGTCGTTCAGAGGGCGCTTCTGTTAGCTTTAAAATAGCGGGAGTAACTCAGGAAATTGAAGTTTTCACGACGCGACCAGATACTCTTTTTGGGGCGACTTATATGGTTCTTGCCCCAGAGCACCCTTATGTGGAAGAGATTACAACGGAGGCCAATAAGGAGGCCGTTGAAGCTTACCAGCAAGGATGTTTATCGAAGTCAGACTTAGAACGAGGCGACCTTAATAAAAATAAATCAGGGGTGCCTACGGGTGCTTTTGCGATCAACCCAGCCAATGGGAAAGAGATCCCTATTTGGATCGCGGATTACGTGATGATGGGGTATGGGACGGGCGCGATTATGGCGGTGCCTGCTCATGATGAGCGAGACTTCGAGTTTGCTCAGAAGTTTGAGCTTCCTATTATTCAAGTAGTCGCATCTCCCGATTCGGTGGGAGGTCATTCTGCAGGCTGTGATTGTGAGCTTGAGAAAGCCGCTCCTGGTCATGGGGTCGCCGTTGAATCCGGATTTTTAAATGGCTTACCAACTCACGCGGCGAAAGCTGAGATGATTCAGTGGCTGGAGAAAGAAGGAGTGGGAAGTCAGCAGATTAACTACAAGCTTCGTGATTGGCTTTTTTCTCGCCAACGTTATTGGGGCGAACCTTTCCCTGTTCTGTGGGAAGAAGGAAAGCACTTTGCGGTGAGTGAAGACGAATTGCCCGTGTTGCAGCCAGATCTCGAAGATTTCAAACCGACGGGCTCACCCGAAGGACCCTTGGCGAAGGCTACCGACTGGATCCAATATTCAGAAACGGCGAAGCGCGAAACAAATACGATGCCGCAATGGGCTGGATCATGCTGGTATTACTTGAGATACTGCGACCCTAAAAACGAGGAGCATTTCATCGCCCCAGAAATCGAAAAATATTGGTCGGGAGAGAAAGGGATGGTCGACCTCTATGTGGGGGGAACCGAGCATGCAGTATTACATCTTTTGTATGCCCGCTTCTGGCATAAGGTTCTTTATGATCAAGGCTTGTTAAGCACTCCAGAGCCATTTGATAAATTGGTGAATCAGGGCCTCATCCTTGGAGAAGATGGGCAGAAGATGTCCAAGTCTATCGGGAATGTCGTGAACCCAGATGATGTCGTGAATCTCTATGGTGCAGATAGTCTTCGTCTTTACGAAATGTTCATGGGGCCACTCGAGCAAGTAAAACCATGGCAGATGAAGGGCGTCGAAGGGGTTTCCCGCTTCCTCGCTAAAGTCTGGCGCGTGGTGATGGTTCAAAATCAAGAAGGAGAGTGGGCATCCTCAGGTAAGGTTTCCGCGGAAGCTGAATTATCAAATGCGATGCGAAAAACTCTTCACGAAACGATTAAGAAAGTAGGAGAAGATATTGAGGCGATGAAGTTTAATACTGCGATTTCTCAGATGATGATTTGTGTCGATTCCTTTACGAAAGCAGAGAAAGTTCCCCTTGATACTTTTCTTGATTTTCTACGGATTCTAAATCCTTTTGCTCCCCATCTTACCGAAGAATTGAATCTTTTGGTCTCTCCAGAAGCAGGGCTTCTCTGCCAACAAGATTGGCCTGAGTATCAGCCTGAGTTTTTAATTGAAACGGAAGTGGAGGTGGTGCTTCAGGTGAATGGGAAGCTTCGCGGAAGAATTACCGTTTCTAAAGAGGCTTCAAAAGAAGAGGTCGAAGCCCTTGCTCTTGCTGATGAAAACGTGATTGCTTTTACCGACGGTAAAACGATCCGAAAAGTGATCGTTGTTCCGGGACGTCTCGTGAATATCGTGGCGAACTAATTGATCTGATGAAGGAAGAGCTTCTTCCCCTTTACGGCGCTTACTTAAAAGAGCGGCGTTGGGAGGGCGAAGTTTCTCAATCCTTGAGTCAAGAGGGACGCAAGCTTGCCCGCAAAGTCGGAGTGCAGAGACCCTCTGCAGAACTGACGGAGCAAGCAGAGTTGATTTTGCGTGGAGAGGTTGAAGGCCTTTCTTGTGAAGTGGTTCTCTGGCAAGAGATTCCTCGGATCTGCTGCGAGAGCTCTTGTGCGTGCAAACGTGGTCTTCTCTGCGTGCATGCAATTTCATTATTAGAGTATTCACAGAAGCCAGTTCGGTTTCAGAAATTTTTTGAAGAAGAGGAAGGAATTGCTTCTGAGCCTGTGCAGGAAGATTCTTGGTTAGAAAGTCTAGAGGCGGCGGTTTCAGTCGAGTCCTCCCGTATTCAGGAGTGGAGGTATGTTTTCACAGAGGAAGAGGGCAAAGAGGTGATTCAGATTTGGCAAGTGAGCTTAAAAGAGGGGGCTTTAATCGCTTCTCCACAACGGCTTGATTTTTCAAAAGGTTTCCCAAAGTCCCCCCCATCTGAAGATGTTTCTTTTCTGAAAATATTGCAACAGGAGCAACCCGCTGCGACAAGTCGCTGGTCGATCACAGCAGGAATGTTAGAGAGCTTAGTTCGGTCCGGCAGGGCTTATCGAGAGAATGTCATTACAGGAGCAAAGCTTCAATGGAGTGAGCCTCGAGAGGCCAAATTAGGATGGAAGGTTCTTTCTGAAAAAGAAATTCAGCCAGTGTTAGATTCAGCTGTTGAGAAGCTTCTTTCGACAAATCCCTCTCTTTACCTAGATGGAAATGAGATCGGGTTGTTAGAGAGTAAGGCCAAGCCAAAGCTTTTTGCTGCCTGGCCGACAGGACCCGTTTTACAACGTGAGAAGGCGGAGCAAATCGCAGCGCAATACCCAGGGGTCGAACCTGTTCCAGAGGCGCAAGTGTCAGTGAATTTGTCTCGTATCTTCCTTCTTGAGGTTCGGCGGGAGATCATCCCTCTCGCTTATCGGGGGCAATACCCTCGCCGAGATCAATGGGTGGTGGCGAAGGCCTCGATTCAAGAAAAGGGGCAGAAATATTCTTTGATTCAGCCTCCGGTCCATTTAGCGCAAGCTGCTTTACAAGCGAGCCTGTTTCTTACCGAGCGTGGGATGGTGATTTTAGAGCCTCCTGCGGCCTTTAAGCAGTGGAAGGAAGGAGAGCGAGAGTGGCGGGGAGAAGAGAGAGGGCCAGACCCTGAATTGACGACTTCGGTTGATCATTACTGGACTTGGTTCAGAGAGTTAGGCATCGAGCAATTTAAGAAAGCGGGTTGGATCGTTCAGATTGCACCGAATGTGGGGCACGAGGTGATCGAGGTTAAGGAATGGGAAGCAGGGTTCCATGAAGAAGAGAATGGCTGGTTCTCTTTCGAAGGAGGAATTGAGGTTGAGGGTGAAAGAATTGAGCTTCAGCCGATCTTAGTAGACTTAATTGAGAATGATTTACTAAGTGAATACGAGGGTAGGCGTTCAGATGAAAGCTTCCTTTATCATGCGCCAGACGGGAAAGCACTGCAGCTTCCACTTGGTCGGGTTCGTCAGATGATGAAGGCCCTTTATCGGGTTTTAAGATTCGAGCCGAACCCTAAAAAGAAACTCGAACTTCATGCGGTGGAGGTCGCGCAGCTTGTGGGATCGGTAGATCTTAAGATTCCAGAATCGGCTCGGAAACTCCATGCCGCGATGTCGAAGGCTGGTCATACCCAAGAAGTGCAAGTGCCAGGAGGCCTTCAGGCGACGCTTCGCCCCTATCAGGAAACAGGTTACCAGTGGATGCAGTTTCTGACAAAATATCAGCTGAACGGAATTTTAGCTGATGACATGGGTTTAGGCAAAACGGTGCAAGCTCTGGCTCACATTTTGACCGAGAATCAGAAGGGGGTGAAAAAGCCCTGCCTCGTGATTGCCCCTACGAGTGTCGTTGGAAGCTGGCAGCGTGAGTCAGCAAAGTTCACGCCTTCGCTGCGAGTTTTGGTTTTGCAGGGTGGGCAGAGGAAGCAGTATTTCGATTCGATTCCGCATGCGGACCTGGTGCTGACATCATACGCTCTTTTGCACCGTGATATTGAGCGACTGGAGAAGTATGAGTTTCACTTACTCATTTTAGATGAGGCTCAATACATCAAAAATGCAAATGCGCAAGTTACGAAAGCTGCCACGAGACTGAAGTCATCACACCGTCTTTGCCTTTCGGGAACTCCGGTTGAGAATCATCTCGGAGAACTTTGGTCACAGATTAATTTTCTGATGCCTCAGTTACTAGGAACAGAGGCAGATTTCAGGGCTACTTTCCAACTTCCGATCGAGAAGGAAGATAATGAAGAGCGGCAAGCTTTGCTTAATGCACGAGTAGGCCCTCTTATTTTACGCCGGACGAAGGATGAGGTCGCGAAGGACCTTCCTCCTAAAACCGAGCTGCTTCATCATCTTGAGCTTAATTCGGGGCAGAAGGATCTTTATGAAACGGTTCGCTCGATGATGTCAAAGAAGGTGAGAGATTCCATCGCAGAGCGCGGGATAGGAAAATCGCAGATCGTTTTTTTAGAAGCCTTGTTAAAGCTACGTCAACTGTGTTGCCATCCGGCTCTCATTGATGAAAAAAGCCAGCAAGAGTCGAGCAAGTTTGAGCTTCTTAAAGACCTTTTAGACTCCCTTCTACAGCAAGACCGGAGAGTGCTTATTTTTTCACAGTTTACAACAATGTTGAGCTTGATTGAGCAGCACCTCATTGACAGGAATATTCGTTACTTAAAACTCACCGGAGCGAGCAAAAATCGGAGTGGAATGGTGGAGGAGTTTCAAACCGGAGAGGTTCCCATTTTTCTGATTTCGCTGAAAGCAGGAGGAACTGGTCTGACCTTAACTGCGGCAGATACGGTTATCCATTATGACCCTTGGTGGAATCCTGCTGCGGAAAATCAAGCGACAGACCGAGCGTATCGAATCGGGCAAGATAAGCCCGTATTTGTGCATAAACTGATTTGTAAAAATACAGTCGAGGAGAAGATTCAAAAACTGCAGTTAAAAAAGGGACAGCTCGCGAATGCCCTTCTCGCGGGTTCCTCCCAAGGCCTTAAACTCAACGCTGAGTTGTTTGAAGAAATTTTTGCAAGCGATGATCAGTCCTTAGACTCTTGATGATTTCTTTTTTAGGGCGCCGTTTTTAAGGACCTTTGGTGACTTTTTTAAGGGAATTGAGTCGCTCTGTCGTGAGTGGGTGGGTGTCAAAGTAATGAAAATGTCGAGTGTCTTCGGATTCCATTTTTTCAAAGAATTCAGAAGCATTACTAAGGTCAGAATACAGAGATTGTAGTAATTTTACAGCAAAGGCGTCACTGTCTCTTTCTGCAGCGCGAGAATAACTCATGTCGAGAGTTTTGACGCTGTTTCCTAGAAACCTTCCAGAAAGGTTATTAGAGACGAGGCCTAGCGCGACGCTGATGGTGAGAGCTTTGCCCAGTCGTTTGCCAAGGTGTCTTAGTTCGTGATGGCCGAGTTCATGAGCGATCACGAAGGCGAGGCCTTCTTCTGTTTCGAGAAGAGTGAAAAGACTTGGCGAGATACTAATCGTCCCGCCAGGAGTCGCAAAAGCGTTAGGTTCTTGGATGTTGGCGATTTTAATCTCATAAGGAAGGGCCCGGTGTGGCGAGAGCGCGAGAAGCTTTTGGAGGATGAGATTGCCTCTTTCTTGCATGAGCTTTTCTTCCGGAGTTTGTGGGTCTTGGTATAACTCAGCTTGATCGACCCATTTTTTGAAGAGAGCGACCTCTGATGAGTCTTTCATCCTTCCTCCCATATAATTCCCAATCCATCCCAGCGCGAGATAGCTGATAATGAAAAAGAGAAAAACTCCTAGATAAAATCGAGCCGAGACATACCACGGAATTTTCCCACTTGAGGCATCAGAAGCCTCCGAGCTGAGCGTTTTGGAAATAAATTTCACAGCGGAGTCGTCATGCAGAATAGATCGCAGTGCCGTAGGCGAGCACTTCAATACTGCCCACTCCTTTGTCGGAACCGTTTCCAATTGAAGAGGTTTCAATTCTGACATTGAGAAAGAAACTCGCGCCAGGATGAGACTCCTGCATGCGAAGCACGGCTTCTCGACGAGCCCGGTCGATCAGTGAGCTATAGCTATTCATTTCCCCTCCAAAAGTAAGGCGAAACCCTGAAAGGAAGCGCTTAAAGTAATCAATTGAGATGACAACAGACCCCGAAGCGAGCTCGCAATGTTTGGAAATCATTTCCTTTGGAAGCGTTTTGAACGTAGTGGTAGGAATAGCAGAGGCCGCTTTTTCACGTGCATGAATACTACGGTAGTGCCTCTTTTCATTGAGCTTACCAAAAACGATCCCCAAAGTGAGGAGCGCTAAGAAGATGGCGAGATTAATCATGGGGGACAACTTTGACAGCGGTTCCGTAAGCGAGGATTTCTGCAGCGCCTTGGGCGACCGAGGAAGTCGAGAAGCGGACGTTGACCACAGCATTTGCCCCGAGGTCGGTGGCTTGTTGGATCATCCGCTTGGAGGCCTCTTCACGACTTTCATGGAGAAGTTCGGTGTAGCCCTTCAGCTCTCCCCCAACGATATTTTTGAATCCTGCGAGCATGTCTTTTCCAAAATGCTTGGCGCGAATGGTGCTTCCCTGAACGATGCCGTAGAATTCAACGATATTGTGGCCTGGGATATCTTCGATATTACTGATTTTCATGATGAGTGCGGGTTGAAGTAATGAAAAGAGCATAGCTTCCAGAAAACGTTTGGCGATGATATAAGAGACTCGGTTTTTTACTTTAGCATTTAAGAATTATCATGGACGTCATGGTGATCTCCTTTATGATAAATGACATGAAGACGAAGGTTTTATTAGGAATCATTTTTTTATTGGGAGCCTATTCAGCGCATGCCGAATTTGAAACATGGACGAATGCAGAAGGGAAAGAAGCGGAGTTAGATCTCATTAGCGTCACAGAAGTTGACGGCGAAAAACAGGGTGAGTTTAAAATGCGTAACGGAAAAATAGTTACGCTAAAAATATCCCAACTTGATGAAAGTGAAGGAGAGCGATTTGAGAAATGGTTGAAGGATAACGAACCGGAAGCGACAAGTGTTTTTGATGCCATTTTAGATCGCAAGCTCATCGCGCTTCGAGACGGGAAAGTGATGAGATATCAAGGGAAGACCCGCCCTAAAAAATATTATCTTTTTTATTATACCGCTTCTTGGTGTCCTCCTTGTCGAAAGTTCACTCCAAAGCTGGTTGATTTTTATCATAAGCACGCAGAAGGAGAGCAATTCGAAGTCATTTTAATTTCTCGTGATCGAAGCGAAGAGAAAATGGAAAGTTATATGATTAAGGCTGAAATGCCTTGGCCTGCATTGAAGAAGAAAGAAATCGCAGAGCTTCATCAGGAATATAATTATTCGCAGCGAGGAATTCCAAATCTTGTCCTGGTTGATTTAGAAGGAGAGGTGGTCCAGGGAAGTTATGTTGATGGTAAATATTTTGGACCTATGAATGTCTTGAGAGAATTAGAAAAGCTCTTGGCACAAGATTCTTGAATGAGAAAGAGCTGCGGATTTAAAGAGCGTTTCGAAGCATTTACTGTAGTTGTAATTGCAGCGTTCTTTTGGTTTCAAGGCTCAAATCATTGAGATTGATATTGAGAAGAGCAGCCTCCAGGGCATAGAGAAACATCAAGTGGGGCTTTGTGCTGGCAATGATGGCGCTTTGGTAAGCTGCGACGGAACCGTAGGCCCTAAGATCTCCAAGAGTCTCAATGCCGATACTTGCTAGCCATAAAGCGGATTGAGGTCCAAGGTTACGAGCTTCTTTGATCGGGGTGTGATCAGGAAGCTGAGGAGGAGACATTGTTAAGAGAAACTCGTTTTAACCGAGGGTTGCTCTGGCCACTTTGAGAACCTCGGAAAGGGCCTCTCGATTCGAGCCGGCACCACGTGCCATGTCTGGTTTGCCACCCCCTTTTCCTTCACAGAGAGGGGCGATGTTTTTGATCAGGTCACCAGCTTTGAGCCCCGCATTTTGCCCTTCGTTTCCAGAGTAAGCTCCGAGGTGGAGCTTGTCTCCGTCATCGACCACAAGGAAGGCGGCGCCTTGGAACTGACGCTTTTTAAGTCCGTTGAAGAGCTCTTGTAAGAGATTCGCCGGTCCTTCGAATGATTGCACTAATGCGCTTGGTGATTGGGATAAGGATTCTTCTAAGGCCGTATCTGCGAGAGAGGCGGCGGCGGCGGCCTGCGCTTTTTTGAGTTGTTTTTCAGCGCTAATAGAGGCCTGTTTTACGGCTTCAGCGGTCGCTTGCTCGGGAATCGAAGTGGATGGAAGCCTCAGAGATACTAGAGCGGTATTGATTTCAGAAAGTTTTTCAAGAGCGAGCTTTTTGTCTTCTTCTTCCTTCGCGCCAAGTTCTTGAAGATAAGTTTCGGCGGCGGAGCCACAAACGGCTTCGATCCGGCGCACTCCGGAGGCGATTGCTCCTTCGGACTTGATTTTGAAGAGGCCGATGTCAGAAGTCTTTTGGACATGAGTCCCTCCACAAAGCTCCATCGAATAACCATTGAGAGCTTGAGGCTCACCCCCGATTTGAACGACGCGGACCAGGTCTCCGTATTTATCACCGAAGAACTGCATGATATCACTGCGTTCTTTGACTTCAGAATGAGGGACTTCTTTCCAGGAGACCGAGTGATTATTGTTGATCGCGGCATTGACCTTCTCTTCCATCGCAGAGATTTGTTCTGGAGTAAGCGCTTTACTATTGAAGTCAAAACGAAGTCGGTCGGGAGTCACACTCGATCCTTGTTGTGTCGCTTCGTTAGAAACGACTTCATGCAGAGCCCAATGGAGTAAATGAGTTGCAGTATGATGCGCTTCAATAGGGGCTCGGCGTTCACGGTTGAGAGTCACGAGAATAGAGTCTCCAATTGCAAGGGAATCATTTTTAGCAATGAGGTGCGCAGTAGCAGCTCCAATTTTTTGAACGCCCAGGATAGGGTTGCCTTGGAGAGAGCCAAGGTCACCATCCTGACCTCCCATTTCGGTAAAGAGGACTGTCTTGTCAGTGATGAGGAGGTGTTGGCCGTCTTGTTCGTGGATTTCTAGAATGGTTGCTTCGCAAGAGTCACTCTCAAAGCCGACGAATTCAGTAACGGCTTCGGAAGAGAGGTCAAGGGCGCGAACGATGGTTTTCTTTTGCGCACCACGGGAGAGTTCCCGTGCTTGTTCCATCCGGGTTTCAACCGCCGCTTCGTCTAGCTCAATTCCACGCTCTCGGCAAAGAAGGGCGGTGAGGTCGAGAGGGAAACCATAAGTATCGTAGAGCTTAAAGGCTTCTTCGGGAGGGAAGGTTTCATGAGAGTTAGTGACGGCTTCGAAAAGCTGAAGTCCTCGATCTAACGTTTTATTGAAGCTATTCTCTTCAGTGGCGAGAGTTTCTTTGACGACTTCTGCCCGGGTTTCTATTTCAGGGAATACGTTGCCAAATTCAGTAACGAGGGTATCGACCAGTTTAGGAAGGAAGGGTTCATTTCCTGCGAACTCAAGGGTGCGTCCATATTTCACCGCACGTCTCAAGATCCGACGCAAGACGTAGTTACGACCAGTATTCCCAGGCAGAATTCCATCTGCAATCGAAAAGCTCAGGGTTCGGATGTGATCAGCAATGACGCGGAAAGCAATCGCTTCTTCGAGTTCTTGGGAATGATCTGTCGATCTTGGTTCAGGGTAGATATCTTGATACGTTTTGCCACTCAGCCTTTCGAGTGTGCGGAAGATCGGTTGGAAGACGTCGGTAGCGTAGTTAGTCGGTTTTTGTGAGAAGTCAGTAAACCCCTTGGTGTTTTGAATGAGTGAGCAAGCGCGCTCAAATCCCATCCCCGTATCAACGTGCTTTGCGGGGAGGTCTCGGAAAGATCCGTCTGCCTCGGCATTGTATTGAATGAAGACGAGGTTCCAGATCTCGATGCAGAGGTCAGAGTCCATATTGACCAGTTTTCCTTCGGTATCCCCATCCGGGGTCATGTCGACGTGGAGTTCAGAGCAAGGGCCACAAGGTCCTGTTTCTCCCATCATCCAAAAATTGTCTTTCACATCACCATTGACGATGTGCACTTTGGGATCGAGCCCTTTGGCTTCAAAAAGAGCAGCCCAAAGGTCGTAGGCCTCTTGGTCAAAGGAAGAAGGGTCGCCCTCTGAGGGGGAATAAACCGTTGCGTAAAGACGCTCGGGAGGGCAGCCCCAGCGGTCCACGATCAATTCCCAGCCCCATTCGATTGCTTCTTTTTTGAAAAAATCCCCGAAAGACCAATTTCCCAACATCTCAAAAAAAGTATGGTGGTAGGTATCGTATCCCACATCTTCGAGGTCATTATGCTTTCCGCCGGCTCGAATGCATTTCTGAGTATCTGTCGCCCTTGGTGGATGATAGGGCGCTTTTTCAGAACCTAAGAAATACGGGACAAATTGATTCATCCCTGCATTGGTGAATAGAAGGCCTGGAGATTGGGGCAAGAGCGAAGCAGATGGCACAATACTGTGCTGCTTTTCTTGGAAAAAATCGAGGAAGCTTTGGCGGATCTCTGCTGCAGTCATGGTGAAAGAAGGGACTATGAAGATTCTCTTTCCGGTCGTAAAGGCTGGATACAAGCAGTTTTATGGGAGGTAAGAGAGTTTTCTCGTAGAGTTGAGTTTTGCATTTTTGAGCCCTCGACGGCTCTCATGATGGATCTTCTTTCCCTGATCCTCTTGTCATCTTTGTTCCTTGAGATTAGGTTGGCTCGATGGAAATTAACCTTGATCAGCTAACCTCAAGCGAGAGGTATAAGGTTTTATCATCTTTGATTACGCCGCGCCCAATTGCTTGGGTGACAACGGTAGATCCAGAAGGCGTCGTCAATGCGGCTCCTTTTTCTTATTTTAATGTTTTTGGGTCAAATCCCCCGATTGTGGCTTTTGCTCCTGGGAATAAAGAGTCTGAAATTCCCAAAGATACGGCGCGTAACATTAAGCTTAATAAAGAGTTTGTCGTTAATATGGTCGCGATGCCCCAAGTGGCTGCCATGGTGAAGACCGCGGAAGACCTTCCTCAGGGAGAATCAGAGCTCATCAGTGCGGGCCTGAGTGCAGAGGCTTCCGTTTCAGTCTCTCCTCCTCGGATTACAGGGAGCCCGGTGGCTTTCGAGTGCCGGGAGTGGGGGACTTTAGAAATTGGGTCAAATCGTTTGGTGATTGGGTTAGTTCAACATGTCTATGTTGAAGATGGTGTGATGGATCCTTTAACCTACCATCTTGAGGAAGGCGTCTATGCTCCAGTGGGGCGGATGGCTTCACCTAATGTTTACTGCACGACGGACCATCAATTCTGCCAAGATTAAGTGATTCCTGGAATTTCTATTGGGCGGCCCGCTTTATCGTTGGCGCCTATGCAAGACGTCACCGATTTACCTTTTATGAAGGTAGTCGCGAAGCGAGGTGGTCCCGATTATTTTGTGACAGAGTATTTTCGTGTTTATGAGAATTCGAAGCTGAATTCGAAAATTCTTCAATCGATTACTGAAAATGAGACCGGGATTCCAGTCTATGCTCAAATGATTGGTCAGGATATTCCGGCGCTTGTTCATATCGCAAAGGAGTTACAAAATCATCCGGTCGCAGGAATAGACCTGAACCTTGGTTGCCCGGCGCCGAAGGTCTGCAATAAGCAAGCAGGCGGGGGGCTTTTACGCCACCCTGATAAGATTGATCAGATTCTAGGAGCGTTGCGAGAGGCCTGTGCCTGCCCCTTTACAGTGAAGACCCGTTTGGGCTATGAGGCGCCCGAAGAGATTGATCTTCTTCTTTCCGTTTTTGAAAAACACGCTATTGACGCTCTAGTCATTCATGGGAGAACGGTGCGTGAAAAATATCAGACGCCCGTTCATCCAGATCTTTTACGCCGTGCAGTTGAGCGCTTAAATTGCCCGGTAATGGCGAATGGGAATGTCGTTAATGTGGAGACGGGTCTTGCTTATTTAGAGCAGACTCAAGCGGCAGGGTTAATGATTGGAAGAGGAGCGATTCGGTCCCCCTGGATTTTTTCGCAATTACGAGCGCACTGGGAGGGAAGAGAAAAAATTCAGCCAACCAAGAGGGACTTATTTGACTACGTCATGGATCTTTATGAAGAGGCCATGTCATTTCACGGCATTGCAGAAGAAAGGCTCCATGTGAATAAGATGAAGAAATACATGGTCTACCTGGTTCAGGGCCTAGATGAGGATCTGGAATACCAGATGCGCCGAGCTAAACTGAAGAGTGAGCTCATGGGCATTTTGGAAGACTTTCTCGGAAACGATGAAAAGCTCCCTGATTTACCGCCTGAGAATTCCCGTTTGTTCTGCGGGTTTAGTGATCTCCTTTCCTCCTCATAAGATCGAGGGGTCAGGGCACAAAAAAAGACGAACATGGGAATGCTCGTCTTTCGAATAAATATAAGAGACTAATCCTTAGATTAAGCCTGCTTTTTTCAAAGTAACGTAAGCACCATTCTTGTTGATGGTCTTGAATGCTTTGCAGCTCGCTTTGACTTTGATAGCGCGGTTAAGTTCAGGAACCCAAACTTTTTTCTCTTGGAGATTCGGAGAAACGCTACGTTTTACTGTTTTAGTAACGTGACGACCGATTCCGCCTTTTTTCTTGGCTAAACCGGAGCGGTGGATACGACGACCCATGCGAACTTTGGAACCGCGGATGCTGCAAACTCTAGACATGATAAAAGTGGTAGTAAGTTAATGGAGTGATTAAACGAGGGGGGGAGGAGAAAAACGATATTCCAACGAAACGTCAAGGACATTTCAAAAATTAAAGTCTTTTTTTTAAAAAGAAAATGGCTGCATCAAAGATGAAGCAGCCATTTTTTTGGGGTTTTGGGTGAATAGCAAAAGGAGGGGGTTTAAGGGGGTGTCCTTTTGGTTTCGTTAATATAGACAAGAGGCCGGGCGTATAAGTCACAAAAAGAAGAGGTTTTATTTTTTTTCAAAAAATTTGCGGCTGTTGTTGGGAAATACAATGGAGCGCTCCGCCTTCCATCACGAGGTCGAGGCAAGGAATCGGTTCGATCTGTCGCCCAGGGAAAAGGTCTTGGTAGAGCCCCAGAATAGAGACCTCTAGAGATTCTTGTTGGAAGGTTGGAACGAGCACAGCTTCATTGATAATAAGAAAGTTAACATAGCTTGCTGGCAAGAGAGGAAGCCTCCAGCCCGGGATCTGACAGGGTTGAGGCATCGGAACTTCAATGATGTTGAAGGGGGCTCCCGTCAGCGTTTTAAAAGACCGAAGTCTTTTCAAGTTATCTTCGAGCACCTGAAAGTTGGGAGCGTTGGGGTTCTTTTCAACGCAGGCTACGATGGTATCATCGTTCACAAAGCGAGCGAGGTCGTCGATATGCCCCCCAGTATCATCTCCCTCAATTCCTTGTTGAAGCCAAAGAATTTCTTTCGCGCCGAGGAAGTCACAAAGGCGGGCTTCGATCTCAGAGCGAGAAAGGCTTGGGTTACGATTAGGATTCAGAAGAACCGCCTCGGTAGTAAGGAGTTGCCCAACCGAGTTCATTTCAATAGAGCCACCTTCTAAGATCATTCTAGGGTCAAAGCGTTCTATCTGAAGAGCTTCGGCGATGCACTGAGGGATGTGATTATCGAGATCGTATGGCGTGAAAGCTTCTCCCCATCCATTAAATCCCCAGTCTGTGACAGCAAGGCTGTCTCCATTAGTAATGAAGAGAGGCCCATGATCACGGCACCAAACGTCATTGGTAGGATGATGATAAAAGGAGAGGTGACCAGGTTCGGCTCCTGCGGCGAGAAGTTGCTCAAGAACCTGGCTTTCTTGTGAAGCAGGAAGATTTAAGTAAACATTTTCATACTTACTGATGGTGGCGGCGATTTGAGCAAAGAGAGCCTGCAAAACGAGATGGTTTTGAGGCCAATTTGCAGGATGACTTGGCCAGCTCAACCACACTCCAGCTTGCGGTTCCCATTCCGCAGGCATGCGAAAACCCATTTCGCGAGGACTCATCCTTGCCAACGAGATTGAAGGGGTTGATAGGAATCGATTCGGCGATCTCGAAAGAAAGGCCAGATTCGGCGGAAGTTTTCGACTTCTTGAAGGTCGCAATCGACTAGCAGAGTCTCTTCGTTCGAGACTGTTGCCCGGTTGACCACTTGACCGTAGGGGTTGGCCACAAAGGATTGCCCCCAAAATTCGGTGCGCCCTTCTGTTCCGGCTCGGTTGACGGCTGCGATATAGCAACCGTTTGCGATAGCATGCCCACATTGCACGGTTTCCCAGGCATGATGCTGAGCTTTTCCGAGAGTCTTTTTTTCTTCAGGAAGCCATCCAATGGCCGTTGGGTAAAAGATGAGTTCAGCCCCCTGCATGGCGATAATTCGAGCCGCTTCGGGATACCATTGGTCCCAGCAAATGAGCACCCCGATCGTGCCATAAGCGGTTTTCCAGACGGGGTAACCTTGGTCTCCGGGAGTAAAATAAAATTTTTCCTCAAAGCCGGGGTCTTGTGGAATGTGATGCTTGCGATAAATGCCTAGCAAGGTCCCGTCCGCATCAATTACGGCGGAAGTATTATGATAAATTCCAGGCCCTCGTTTTTCAAAAAGGGAGGCAATAATCACGACTTTAAGCTCTGCGGCAAGCGAGCTGAGGATTTCAGTGGTATTGCCGGGGATTTCTTCTGCGAGGTCAAAGCGAGCAGGATCTTGGACATCACAGAAATAAGGGGTCAAAAAAAGCTCCTGCGTGCAGATGATTTGAGCCCCCTGATGAGCAGCGTCTCTGATCAGGGTGAGATGATGTTCCAAGCTTTCTTGAGCAGTAGAGAAAGCTCGAGACTGAAGAAGGGCAAGCCGTGGCATAATTATTACTGAAGCGATGATTATGCTTTTTGACGAGCGAAACTTGTCTTCCTATTTCAGAGTCCGTCGCCTATCTGAAAAAGATTCAATTGAAACTTATGCGATCTAAGGAGAAATTAGAGCATGGATTGGAATTTGCCTACTCGCATGATCTCTTTCCCCCGCCGGCCCCTGTTAATGGGGATTGTGAATGTGAATGATGATTCTTTTTGTGGGGATGGCACTTTAGATGTGAAAGAGGCTCTTGAGCAAGCACGTGAGCAGATCGTATGCGGGGCTGATATTATTGATGTTGGTGCAGAAAGCGCTCGCACGAACCGGAAAGCTATCGCGATTGAAGAAGAGGTGACCCGATTCAGCGCTTTTTTAAAAGGCTGGCAAGAGATGCTTGCGAAGGCTCAACCAAGAGATGTAGAACAAGTATGGCCCCCAATTCTGTCGGCAAATACATGGCGTTCGGAGGTGGTGGAAGCGATTTTACCTCTGGGAGTGGAGCTCCTCAATGACATGGGAGGCTTGTCTGTTTCTAGAAATGCAGAATTATGTGCTCAGTATGGAACTTCGCTTTTGATCATGCATTCTGTGGGAGAACCTAAAGTGCCTCATTTATCTCAGCGTTGGGATGATGTCATGAGCGCGATGGAAGCATTTTTTACAGAGAAGCTAGAAACGGCTAAGAAAGTAGGATTGAAAAAAGAGCAACTTATTTTTGATCCCGGAATCGATTTTGCGAAGCAGCGTGATGACAACTTGGCTGTTTATCGGGAGCTTTCGCGGCTGCATCAGTTTGGATGTCCCATCATGCTCCCTATTTCTCGTAAAACAGTCATTGGTGAAGTGCTCGGAATTGAGGCCCCTCAAGAGAGAGATGCGGGAACCATTGCTTGTTTAACAGCGGGTATGATGCAAGGAGCCCAAATTTTTCGGGTGCACAATGTCGAGGCGGCTTGGCAGGCTACAAAAGTGATTTGGGAATTGACCCGATCCGAGGGGAGTTCATCAGACTGGCGTCTCTAAAAAGAAGCGCCTTCTCTAAAAAGTTAATGCGCGGAATGGGCTTTCACCAATTCCGCGCATCAAACAACAACGCACACTGTCCAATTGCTTGGACACTTCTATAGACTGACCAAAAGAAGGTTTTGTCACAAAAGGACGGAAAAAATTATTCTGCAGAGCGTCCTCGCACTTCTTCTCCGATTAAACGTGAGTTTGGCAGGATGACGAACCCGCCGTCTTGGCGAGTAAGTTTCGTGGTCACAGGGCCCACTCCGGCGACTTTATGAAGCTCTCCATTGAGTTCGATCTCTGTGCCCACTTGGTAAAGGTCTCTGGCATAGACTCCTGAAACGACATTGCCCGCGAGTTTTTTGAGCCCAAGCCCAAGCGCAAGCGCAAGCGCGACCGCAATGCCTCCAAGGATGATTTTGACGGAATCTTTCAGAAGCTCGGTTTCGATGCCGAGTTGGCTGAGAGCAACGGTTAGGACGATCACGAAGATGAAGCCAAAAAGAATCATGGCGAGGCTTTTGGCATAATCTACTCCCACATTTTCAAGGGCGTTTTGAACCACGTTCTGCACCATATCAGCGACCATGAATCCGATGAGAAGGATAAGGCTCGCCGTGATAACCTTGGGAAGGAAGGCAATGATGGAGGTAATGACATCGACAATGTCTTTGATCTGGGCTGTTTCTGCCGCCATTTTGATCACAAAGAGGAGGATGACACCGTAAATGAGCTTCGGAATCATTTCCGAAATCCCAGTTTTCAAGCCTGCCTTTCCAAGCACTTGTGAAATCCCTGCCTTTTCGGAAATTCCGTCGAGATTGATTTTTTTAAAGGTGACTTTGAGGAAGGAGCGAACAAGTTTTGCGATGATTCCCCCAATGATGAGCAGGACGATTGCAATAATGATTTTGGGAAGAAAGACCCCGATCGCAGTTCCATTTTCGATGAGAGCATTTTTGATCTCACTGAAAAGTTGCGGGAAGAAAGCAACGGGAGCTTCTGTGGTGCAAGCAGTCTCAGTTGCGGCGGTTTGAGCGATGATCAGTGGCCAGGTAGTCATATCGATAAAAAGGTGAGTAAGGGGAAAGTAAGGTGAAATGGAGAATCATTAAGCCCGGTAATCGGGATGATCATTTTTGGGAACCGAGCCGAAGGCCGTTGCCATGAAGCTGGTAATGACGGTGGAAAAGCTGCTGAAGATAAAAGAAGTAGATTCTTTAGCGATATTTTCGAAATGAGCTCTCTCTACAATTCGATCAATCCGAGCGTTGTCAACCGGAGGAAGTTCGGACCAGCCCGCCTGTTGGAGGAGGTTGTTGAACTTTTGCTCTTCGTTACGGTAGGCTTCTTCGGTGATCATGGTGAGGTAGGGGGCGAGAAGTTTATTTCTTCGGTTTGGCCATAGGCTTCTTTGAAGGCTTCAAGAGCTCTGTAAAGGCGCATTTTAGCAGCACTGAGCCCAAGATCGAGAACTTCTGCAATTTCTTGCAGAGTCAACCCTGACATAAACTTTAGGACAATGATTTCGCGGTCCTTATCTTTGAGCTGGTCTAGGACCGAATTGATTTGTTCGGAAAGTTCAAGCCGAGCCGAATCGTGACTATCGGTGTCGATTTTAATAGCCGCGTAATTTTCGTAAGCTTCTGAGCCTTCACGCTTCCGGATGATTTTAGAAATCCTATTTTTACAATAGTTGTGAACGATACGGTAAAGCCACGTTTTGAAACTTGAGCGACCTTCAAATTGATGAATTTTGTGAAAGACCTGAATGAGAGCGTCTTGGGCGACTTCTTGAGCATCCTGTCGGGCTCCAATCACGCGCTGACAGGTATTGAAAACAAGCGGTTCATATCTGCGGAGAAGTTCGCGGTAAGAGGTCAAGTCATGGGGGAGCTCTTTTTTACACAAAGCAACAATTTCCTCGTCGCTAAGGTCTTCTAGGCCTTCGACGTGTCGGCTTGCCAATTTTTTAAGAGCGTCAACCAAAGTGTATCTTTGTTAGAGAGTAAGAGGAGCAAGATTCTGAGCAGAGAAGATTAAAAAGGCCAGCATTTTCGCCGCTGGGTCTTCCACAGTAAGGCCATGATGGCGTGACTGGCAAAGAAAGTCAGGCAAGCGAGCGAGAACAAAAGACCACCGTCTCCCGTATCTATTCCTAGCACGGTGACATGGGCCAAAAGGGCGCCTCCCATTGTGCCGGCTGCGAGCAGGGCGCCTAGGAAAGATGTTTTTGGTAAAAAAAGCAGGATCCCCGTCAAAAGCTCGAGGCTTCCTGTTCCAAGCCGGAGCACTTTTTCTAACTCACTATGTCCGACTAGGGCTTTAGAAAGCTCGGTGAAAAGGTGAATCGATTCCGGAGCCCCTGTGAATTTAAAGAAAAGAGTTTGCAGTAAAATAAAGCCTACGATGAGGCGAAGAACGCGAAGGATGACTAAAGAGGGTTGCGCCATTTTTTAGGAAAAAAGGTCCGAACCGTTTTGTGTGGAGCTCTGTGACGGGTCATTAGGAGCCTGAAAAGAAGGGAGCGGTGCGACGAGCCCCGCGCTGAGAGGAAACTGTCTTTGGTAAATACCAGGACTGATTTCTTCCGATTTTTGATAAGCGTCTTGTGTCATTTCGAATTTGGCATCGAGGTTGTCGATGAAGTGAATGATGTAAGCTTCAGGGGTCTTGGGAAAGACAGGAGAGCCAAACTCTAAAGTGCCGTGATGGCTCGCAACAAGATGGAGTAAGTGAAGCCGGACTTCATCAGATTTAGGGACTAAGGGCTCCCATGCTTGGGCGGCTTCAGATTGAGCGGTTTCTCGCCAGAGGTGGTTGACGAGTTCCATCCCGAGAGGAATATGGCTGAGTAATTCTCCTGCAAGGGTGCGGGTTTGAGCAAAGCTATTTTCAGGGTAGCAATTTTCCCAAAGCTTTCCGCAGTCGTGGAATAAAATACCACTCACTAGGAGGTCTCGATTAAGAGTCGGGTAGACCTCGCAAAGGGCGACGGCCGCGCGTGCCATTTGTGAGACATGCTCTAAGAGGCCTCCGCGTCGCGCGTGATGGTTTTTCTTTGCGGCGGCCGTGCGGCGAAAGCGGTCCCCGAAGTCTCGAATAAAGAGTTGGCAGAGAGCGTGAAGGCGGGGGTCTGCAATCTGAGCAAGCATACCTTGGAGGTCTTTCCAATCTTGGCTCTGCTTTTTGGCTAGTTCCGGATCCCCTAAGAGAAATTGATCGATTTGATCGTCCCGCATCTTGGCCCAGGACCAAGCTTTGGAGTCGAGCCCATAACTATTCTGAGTCCATTCTCCTTCGATGATCAGAAAGGCTCCGTCTGAGAGGTTTTCAATTTCAGAAAATTGAGGGTGGTTATTCCAGGCCTTGATTTTACAATTTCCTCGGACATCTACTAAAGTAAGTTCCCAGTAAGGCTTATCAGTGCGGGTCGTCCGGGAGACTTTCGACTCGAGTTGGCATTCTAGGGATGCTGGAAGCGGAATCTCTCCAGCTTCTTCAATGAGGTCGGAAATGGAGCTCATAATCAGGACTGGTAAAAGGGTTATTCGACAATGACTTCACTCGAGCGCATACGCTTAAATCTCTCTGAATCCATGCTTTTAAGAATCTTTCCATCCATCAGAATATAAACGTGCATCATTTGGACGGATGCGACGCCTGGCTCCCTGAGAGTGATCTGAACCTCATAAGCACTCATTTTTTTATAATCAGTAGAGAAGTCAGAAAAAGTAATATGATAGAAAGAGAGAAGAGCATTGGGGTGCTTGGCTTTAAGATGGCTCATTGCCGTCTTTGCTGCAGATTGGATGTCTACTTGAGGCTTTTCCTCCAAAAGATTATGATACTCTAGCTTCTTGAGCCGATCGAGATTGATATAATACTTGATTTCTTCTCCATGCAAATTAGCGGACCATAATGGAATTAATTCACCGAAGGCACGAGTCGAAAAACTGAGAATGAGAAAAAGGGTGACTAAGTGTTTCATGGCTTTAAACAAAGTAAGAAACTGCTCTTAAGAGTCACGTTTAAAGTGAATCGGAGTTGAATCTCTAAATGTGTTTCGCTAGTTTTTGAAATATGGCAATGGAACCTTACCAAGAGCTCTGGCCAGAGATCGATTCAAGCGCTTTTGTGGCGCAGAGTGCAGATGTGATTGGGAGAGTGAAGCTCGAGGAGGAAAGTAGTGTTTGGTATCATGCGGTGCTTCGGGGCGATATCAATGAGATCGTGGTAGGGCCTCGCTCGAATGTGCAAGACCAGGCTGTGATCCATCTTTCAGACGATTACGGAACCTATCTTGGAGAATATGTGACGATTGGGCATGGGGCGATTGTGCATGCCTGCACTGTGAAGGATGAGGTTTTAGTTGGAATGGGTGCGACTATTCTGGATGGAGCGGTGCTCGGGGAGCGATCCATTATTGGGGCAAATACCCTTGTGACAGGGGGGATGGAGATCCCGCCAGGGTCGTTGGTATTAGGAAGCCCTGGCAAGGTCGTTAAAAAACTCGACCATAAAGACCAAGCTTCGGTGAAGGGGTGGGCTGAAAAATATGTTCGTCAGTCGCGTAAATATCTCGCTCGCTCTTTCGATCCTCGGTAAAAGCAGTGTCTATGAAAGAGAATTTCGTTCGTGTAGAGCCAGTGGCTCTTTTCCCGACTCCTTCCGGTTGTGCGGTGTTTTTAGGAGACGGAAAGAAGGAGATTCTTTTTTATATCGACCCATCCATCGGGGCCTCAATCCAGGCGGTGCTGAATGACGATCAACCTCCGCGTCCCTTATCACATGATTTCTTCGGGCAGACGTTGAAAGCGTTGGGAGGAAAGGTGACTCGAATGGTGATTGTTAATGTAGAAGACGAAGTTTTCTTTGCGCAGCTTCGGATCGAGGCTGAGAATGAGACGATGGCGAAGAAGGTGATTGAGATTGATTGCCGCCCAAGCGATGCGATTGCGATGACGATTCGTTTTGGAGCACCGATGTATGTTCTCAAGGAAGTTTGGGAGAATCTTCGTGATATGAGTGAGACCCTTCAAGAGCTCGCTCAACAAGAGGGGTTTGAAGATTTGCAAGATCCCCGCTCAGAAAGCTGAATAGATTTTCATTAAAAACATCCCTTGCGAGATTTCTGATGAGAGATAAGTTGATATTATGAGCACTGAAACACTGCTTCCTCCTTATTACTCAAAGGAAGTTCTTTTAAATCCGTTGTCACGGGAGTTTCCTCCTTTTTCTCTAGTGTCTTTACTTTCGGAGGTTTTTGAGCCGACGAAAGATTGCCGAGTCTGTATTTTAACAGATTTCGATGAGCCTGTTGACCTGATTAAGAATTTTAGTTTTTTGGAAAAGCCAGGATTTGAAGTGCAGAAAAAGGCTCACGAAGAATTTTATCAACCTTTCAATGAGGGGTCCGCATTAGAGGAACTTGGGATGACAGGTGGGGAGATGTATGCCTATCGCTGCACTCATGGTTCGAATCTCGATCTTGCCGATGAAGTCTGGGATGTGGAAGGTAACCAGCTTTCACTCGATGCTGATATTTATTCGAAATACGATATCATTCTTTGTATCTCCACCTTTTCGGCGACGGCACCTTTGACGGCGAAGTGTAAGGAATTTGGCTTTCGTGGCGCAACGATGCACGGAATCAATGACGTGATTCTTAACTCCGGCTTAGCAGTGAGTTACCACGATGTGTCTGCGGATGCAGAGCGTCTTCGTTTAGCGATGACGGGATCTGATTCTGTTGAGATTGATTTTGCGCTCGAAGATGGTCGTGTTTTAACAGCTTGGCTTGGATTAGACGGGCAGGAGGCCCAGAAGTCACACGGACTTTGCCGTGGGAAATCTCCCGATATTGCAAACCTTCCGGCAGGAGAGGTTTATTTTGTGCCTCATGATGCGAAAGGACAGTTTCCGATGAAATATGAAGACGGCACCCTCGGAGTGCTCGATGTCGTTGACCGGAATATTGTGAAGTCGACCCTCATTGAGGGGAATCAAGAAACGATCGATGCTCATAATGCTCGCCTTGCCGACGACCCAATGACGGGAACTCTAGGAGAGTTAGGTTTTGGCACACAAGTTCTGCCTGTTTCTTATTCCGATATTCAAGATGAAAAGGTCTTAGGAACCTGTCATTTAGCAACTGGGAGAGATGACCATTTGGGTGGAGATATTATTCCTGACATGTTTAAGAAGCATGAGAACAGCACTCACGATGATATCCTTTTTGCTCCCCATAAAACTCCTAACTTTAATGTCAAAGAGGCGCGAATGATTCGGGGCGAACAGACCGAAATTCTCATTCAAAATTTTCAGCCGAGTGAATATCTCATGAAAGCTTTGGCTTCTGGTCGTTAATTGGAAGTTTGTGATGGCAGAGGCACCTATCTATGAAACGGATCGTTTAAGGGATGAATACTTACTTTTCCACTACGGAAAAGACGAAGATATTCTCCCTTGGCCA
Organism: uncultured Verrucomicrobiales bacterium; assembly: GCA_937951675.1. Taxonomy (GTDB): domain Bacteria; phylum Verrucomicrobiota; class Verrucomicrobiia; order Verrucomicrobiales; family Akkermansiaceae; genus CALFBI01. The sequence continues at coordinate 96,896 of CALFBI010000007.1, read as the reverse complement.
GAAGGTCCGCATGAGGCTCTAGGTTTTGCGGCGCGGACACCTCAGCACTACAATGGGCAGGCACGTGAACGAGCTTTAGATCTGGGGTGTGCCGTAGGGCGTTCTAGTTTCGAGTTGAGTGCTCACTTTGAAGAAGTGATCGGGATTGATTATTCGAACCAGTTTATTACGGCGGCTAAAGAGATGCAATCTGGGCAGGCTTGTGAAGTAAAAGTGAGCGAGGAAGCCTCGGTGTTTAAGAGTGTTTCTTTGGAGCTTCCTGCCTCAGCACGTAGTGAGAAAGTCTTTTTCGAGCAAGGTGATGCTCATGATTTGCGAAATGATTTAGGAAATTTTGATTTGGTTCATGCGGCTAATTTACTTTGCCGGCTTCATTCTCCTGAGAAATTAGTAGCGCAATTCGCGAATCTGGTCCGCCCAGGAGGGCAATTAGTTTTGGCGACTCCGTGCACTTGGTTAGAGGAATACACGCCTCTAGAGAATTGGCCTAAGGGGGAAACCTTGGAGTGGTTGAGCTCACAGTTGGCAGCGCATTTTGATTTCGTCTCAAAAGTAAACGAGCCTTTTCTGATCCGAGAGACTCGTCGGAAATATCAATGGACGGTTTCGTTAGTGACCGTTTGGGAAAGAAAGGCATAAAAAACCAGCTGGAGGGAGACTCTTTCCCCCAAGCTGACAGAAAAAAAAGCCCTTTTCAGTAAAGTTTTGCGTAATACTCATTAACCATCCGGTCTGAGTCGAAGGCAGGGGCCACATCGTTCATGGATTGAAGCATCATTTTTAGCCAAGCTGCATGGTCTTTATAGTAGAGTGGAAGAGCTTTGTTTTCTAGGACGTGGTGAAGTGCTAGCATATCTCTTCGGTCACGGGCTTCAACGGTGAGGCCTTCTTCCGCGTTTGGGACGATGAAACTATTCTTTCCGTCTTGCGCAAATTCACAGACCCACCCGTCGAGGGTCGAAAGGTTGAGGCTTCCATTCATCGCTGCTGTCATCCCCGAGGTTCCAGAAGCTTCTCTTGTTACCACAGGAGTATTAAGCCAGATATCACTTCCGTCTTTGAGAAGTTTAGAAAGCGCGAGCTCATACCCGACGAGCACCGTCGCGTTTTGGATATCGTTTGTAAAGTGAATGAGCTCGTTGAAGAGGTCGATGGCACCGTAGTCTTTAGGGTAAGGCTTCCCGGCCCAAATGATTTGCACTGGTTGCTCGGTATTATTGAGAAGTTTTCTGAAAAATTCACGGTCTCGAGCAATCAAGTCTGCTCTTTTGTAACCCGCAAACCGCCGAGCCCAAACAATGGTGCAAATATCAGGGTCAAAAATTTTCCCGGTTTGATCGGCGACTTCTCGGAAGAGGCGCGCTTTTCTTTCCCGTTTACGAGCTCTTAGACCATAGAGGTCTCCTTTGACACGAGCAGATTCCATGATGGCATCGACCCAGAATTTTTTATTTTGAGCATTGGTAATGTGAGTGATCTCGCAGATATCTTGATAAGACCCCCACATTTTACGAGAAACATCACCATGTAGTTTGGAAACTGCATTTGATTTCCCGCTTAGCCGAAGAGAGGCTAAGCTGTGGTTAAAGCTGTGATCATGAATCCCTGTAATTTCACGAGCTTCATCGCCAGAGAGGCCAGAGAAAAATGAGAAGCGTTCGAGGGTATGGAAATCAGACTTTTCATTCCCGGCTTCCTCAGGGGTATGAGTAGTGAAGACAAATTGGTTCTTAAGTTTTTCTAGATCCCGGTGTTGAGAGTATTTGTAAAAAGCAGCGGAAAGAGCATGGGCCTCATTCATATGATAGACATCAGGCTCGACATTCAATTCATCGAGGAGTTTGGCTCCTCCGACACCGAGTAGGATATATTGCGCGATCCGGGTCATAGGATCGGAATCATAGAGATTACGAGAAATACTCCGGGAGAGGTCATCATTGCCGTCGATATCAGTGGTAAGGAGAAACATGGGGCATGTCCCAAAAATATCTCCAGGGAGGTATTTGGCTTCGACCCAGACATCAGCTTCGTGCACCGTAATTTTATATCGAATACCAGTGCTACGTAGGAAATGGTAGTTATTACGCTGGTGTTGCACGGCCATCTCACGGTTTTCACCCCGAATCTGACTGTAATAGCCATAAGACCACAGAATTCCAATGCCGATTGTATTTTGCTGTTGATCGTAAGCGCTACGCATATGAGAGCCCGCTAAGAAACCAAGCCCTCCAGAATAGATTTTCAAAGTTTGATCAATCGCAAATTCACTCGAAAAGTAAGCGACACTTTTCTGATATTTAGGATGGATCTGGTAAGGATGCTGATACTCAGCTGGAAGAAAGCTCATAAAAGACAAGATTTAGACCCTAAATAAATAGATGATGAGGCACTTCCCGTCTAGCTTGATTTAGATTGTTTTCTACGATATGGATGAGGGAGACACTCATGACTCCAACACCAAAAGATCTGGGCTGGGATAGCCACTTCGAAAAAGCTTTCCATGCACTCAAACAACCTCATTTGGTTTGTGGGAGGTTGATTCGAGAAACGAAAATCAATTTCACCGCCTTATTAGCAGGCGATGAGGTGACGGTGAGCGTTTCAGGGAAGCTCTGGCATGATGCCGAAGAGGATGCGGACCTTCCGGCGGTAGGAGACTGGGTGGCAATCGATCTGGGTGATGAAAAAGATGAGCCAATCATCAAAGCGATCTTGGAACGAAAATCAAAATTCTCGCGTAAGATGCCCGGGAATATTGCGCAGGAGCAGGTGATTGCGGCTAATGTCGATTACGTGACTTTAGTGACTGATGCAGGTTCTGATTTCAATTTACGCCGAGTGGAGCGCTACCTGACTTTGATTGCAAAGTGTGGAGCGACTCCGGTCATTTTGATTAATAAATCTGACCAATTTCCAGCGGAGCAGAACGAAGCGGCCGCTCGTGAGATTAAAGCATTGAGTGAAGGAGTGGAGGTATGGATTACGAGTGCGGTTCGCCATGAAGGCCTCGAAGTTCTTCGGCAATATTTAAAGGAAGGCATCACGATGGCCTTAGTTGGTTCGAGTGGAGTCGGGAAATCGACGTTGATTAACCAACTCCTTGGAGAAGAGTGGCAATGGACCGCAGAAGTTAATGAGGTGACGGGGAAAGGCCGACACACGACGGTGGCAAGAGAACTCTTAGTTTTAGAAGAAGGAGGGCTCTTAGTTGATAACCCGGGGATTCGGGAAGTTCAAATGTGGACGGATGAAGCGACTCTTCGAGAGAGCTTTCAAGATATTGAGGATCTCACGCAGCGTTGCCAGTTTCATGATTGTAGACACCAGGGAGATAAGGGCTGTGCGATCCGGCTCGCGGTAGAGAGTGGGGAGCTGGAAGAGGAACGTTATGAAAGTTATCTGCGCTTAGAAGAGGAGATCGTAGAGCTGAAGCGAAAAAGGAAGAAGCGACAAATGATCGCTGAACGTTGGAGTAAGAGAACCTCGAAAGTGACAGCTCGCAATCTCAATGACCGGATCCAGCTCGAAAAGGACGAGCGGGGGGAAATTTAATTTGGCAGAGGCCTTTGAGAAAGGGGCTCGATAAGATTCCATTAAAAAAGCGCCCCCTTTAAAGGGACGCTTTTGGTTCGAAGAGGAATCAATAAAATCAAGGAAGTCTGAAGACCTGATTGGTTCCAGGAACTTTTGCGAGCTGCCCTGACTTGAAGCCTTTGACGTTGACTACTTGATATGGAGCGTAAGGGCTACGGACGTGTCCAGGAGTCGAGGTGGTCGTAGCAACTAAGTATTGAGGTGGCGGTGCTGTTTGGCTGACCTGAGGGGTTTGATTTCCGCCAGTATTATAAGCTCCTTGGCTTTTTTCGTGTTGTTCTTTGACCACGGCAGCCCCGGCTCCAGCAGCAGCCCCGATGGCGGCTCCTCGCGCGATATCAGTGCTTGTCTTACCAGTGAGAGCTCCAATGGCAGCTCCGCCAAGAGCTCCGACAGAGGCTCCTTGTTGTTGGAGTGGGGTGCACGAAACGGCAAATGCGGCCGTTAAGAGAGATGGGATGAGGAGAGTTACTTTCATATCTCCTCTATGACGACTGAGATTGAAAAAGTATTCAAGCGAAGAATGATTGATTCTAAAATTTGGCTAAGGGGCCCTGCTTTAAGCTCTTGAGCTCGAGAGCATGTTTTTAGCGAGAAGGAGGGCTTTTTTAGCTTTGCTGATTTGATAACGCTTTGAAAAGACCTTGAAGCGGTCTTTTTGCATCTTTTGTAAAAGTTCGAAATAGATCGAAAACATGGTATCTGCCGCAACTAGTGCTTTTCGATCTTCCGCTGGCTGTAACCGGCGAGCTTCTTGAAAGAGCTCCTGCGCCCGTTGGGCTTGGAAGTCCATGAGGGCGATGAACCGGCTATCATAGACTTGCCCGAGAAGGTCCCGCTCCGTGTAGGCAAAGCGGTGTAAATCGGCAAGGGGGAGGTAAATGCGGACCCCGTTTTCGATATCTTCGCCGACATCACGGATAATATTTGTAAGCTGCAGGGCATGGCCTAGTGCAATCGCATAATCTTTGGAGCGTTCCGAGTTTGCTCCGAAGAGAGGAAGGCAGATCAAACCTACCGCAGAGGCGACTTGGTAAGTGTATTCTTGGAGGTCCTCCCAGGTGCCGAACCGCTGGGGAGACAAGTCTTTCTGGCAGCCCGAAATGAGCTCAATAAAGAGTTCAGGGTCGATGTGATGCTTTTGACGCATCTTGATCACTTCCTCTGCGAGGGAATGATGAGCCCGGTCGAGTGTAAGACTCTCTTTCCATTCGTTGAGCTGCGAAATACGATCCTTTAGAGGGATGTTGAGATCATCCGCAATATCGTCAATTTGCCGACAAAAGGCGTAGAATATAGTGAGATCCTGCCGTTTTTCTTTAGGAAGACACTGGAGGGCGTAAGCCAGATTTGACTTAGCCTTTTTTGTGATTTCCTGTGCGGTTTCCTGCGGAGGTGGTGATGGCGAATTAATACGAAAAAGGAAAGGTGAGAATCAGTCGATAAAGCCCCAGTGCCCTGTGGTAATAGGCCAAAGAGAGAAGAAAGCAGGACCCACAAGATTATATTCTTTTACAGGTCCCCAGAAACGAGAATCAGAAGAGTTTACACTGTTGTCTCCTAGGGCGAGATATTCGCGAAAGTGTTTCCCCTCTGCGCTTAAGGTGGCGGTAGGTTTTTCGGTATGGAGAAAGAATTTTTGTGGAGGGATCGTATAGCGCCCCCATGGCTTAGCTTTGTTAGGCTGGATCTGATTGTAATAGCCTCGCCGCCCTTCTTCGCCGTAGATTCCTTGTGCTTCAGCCACTTTCACGATGCCTGGTTCGGTGGCTTTTTCACCATTGATAAAGAGATAAGGGCGCGAAATAGTAACCTCGTCACCTGGTAGAGCACAGAGCCGTTTGATGAAATGGGAGCCTTTTTCCTGTCCTCTGAATCGTGCTCGAATGTATTCACGAGGGAGATTCTTCGTCCGTTGTGTGTCGAGCCCAAGGGTGTTGAAAACGAAAGTCTCTCCGCGTTGCGGACGCCGGAAGTGATAAGATATTTTATCCACCAGAACCAGGTCTCCGGTGTCGATCCAGCCTCTGAAAATCGGCTCACCTTTTTGAAGAGACTGACCTATAGAGAGATGCTCCGCCGCTCCATTTGGACGGTATTCATTGGTCGGAATAGGAAGCTTTACTTTTGAGCCGTCATTAAAAAAGACGGTCGAGCGCACAAAGAGAAAGAAAGAGCTATCCTTGATTTTGACCACTTCGAGGTCCCGGTGCGCTTTTTTATTAAGATAAGTGCGTCCTCGTAGCACGAAGTCGGCTCCTTTTTTGATCAGGTTCGGGTTTTTATCATCAGCCCCAGCATGGTGAACTTGGATTCCATTCAAGGAAGGCTGCATTGACCCTGTTGGGATTCGAAAGGGCTGGAGGTAATAGGTGCGAATACCCAGCGCGATCACAATAGCAACGAAAAGAACTTCGATGTTTTCCTGTAAGGCGTTTTGACGATGAGAACGAGGGAGCGATTTTTCACAAGTGGCATCAAGCTGCTTGGAGGCCTCTTTCACCCCATCCTTGTCTTTGCGTTTGAGGCATTCCTTTAAGTCTTGAAGCCGTGATTCAACTTCGAGAATGCGATCTTCCTTTAAGAGGTCACGCTTGTAATGAAGAAATTTACGCCCTGCTTTTAAGAGCAGTTGCGCGTCCTTTTTCCACTTGGGTGTAAACATGCTTTATCTATGGCGATGAATTCTCCTCGATGCAAGAACCAAGCCCTTTGAGAAGGGGGATGAAGAAGCAGGGTGAAAATTTTTTGTGAGATTTATGAGAGAAGTTTGCCTAAAAAGTAGCGTTTAATCTCCAGATTTAAGAACGCGGATGAAGGCTTCTTGTGGAATGTTGACCTTTCCGAACTGCTTCATCTTCGCTTTGCCTTTTTTCTGTTTCTCAAGAAGCTTCCGCTTCCGCGAGATATCGCCACCATAACATTTGGCAGTCACGTTTTTACGCATCGCGGAAATACTTTCTCGAGCGATAATTTTACCTCCGATCGCAGCTTGAATGGCGACCACAAACATTTGTTGCGGAATTACTTCCCTGAGTCGTTCTGCTAAGCGTCGGCCGTAATATTCCGCTTTGTCACGGTGAACGATGGTAGAGAAGGCCTCGACAGGTTCTCCGGCGATGAACATGTCCATCTTGACCATTTTCGCGGCTTTGTAGCCAGCGTGTTCGTAATCCATAGAGCCATATCCTTTGGTGAGGGATTTGAGCCGATCGTTAAAATCGACTAAGATTTCAGAAAGAGGCACGGTGCCTGTTAAGAGCACTCGAAACTCATCAATGGTTTCGGTATTTTCGAGTTCACCCCGTTTTTCCATGATGAGCTGCATCATGTCGCCAATGTATTCTCCTGGCACCATGATGAAGATTCGAACAATAGGCTCTCGAATCTCTTGGATTTCTTGAGCTTCAGGAAGGTAAGTAGGGTTGTCGACAATCATCTCGGAGTGATCTGACTTCGTGACTTCATAAATCACAGAGGGGTAAGTGGAGATGACCTCCATATCGAATTCTCGTGAAAGTCGTTCCTGGATGATTTCCATATGGAGCAGGCCAAGGAAGCCACAACGGAATCCAAAGCCGAGGGCTGAAGAGCTTTCATTTTGGAAAGTAAAAGCGGCATCGTTGATTTGGAGTTTCCCCATCGCCATTTTAAGGGCTTCATAGTCGGCTCCATCAACAGGATAGATTCCAGAGAAGACCATCGGGCGGATTTCTTTGAACCCAGGAAGAGGCTTTGAACAAGGTTTGTCCTTATGAGTGAAAGTATCGCCGATTTTGACTTCTGCGGCAGATTTCATATTCGCGATGATATAGCCAACATCCCCCGCGCTGAGCCCGTCCGTTTTTGTCATTTTAGGTGTGAAAACGCCCGTTTCCTTCACTTCGTAAGTAGAGTCTGTGTGGAAGAGTTTGACTTTGTCCCCTTTTTTAAGGCTTCCCGAGACCACGCGAACGTAAGAGATAACGCCACGGTAGGCATCATAAACGGAATCAAAGACCGAAGCGCGAAGAAGCTTATCTTCACTGTCGGTTGGATGGGGGACCAGTTTGACGACCGCTTCGAGGATGTCTTCGATTCCGAGCCCCATTTTGGCAGAAGCGGGAATCCCATGTTCCCCAGGGATCATGAGGATGTCTTCGAGCTGCTGTCGGCATTTATCGATATCTGCGGCGGGAAGGTCGATTTTGTTAAGGACTGGGACGATCGCGAGATCTTGCTCCATCGCGAGATTCACATTCGCCATGGTTTGGGCTTCGACTCCTTGGGCCGCATCAATAATTAAAATGGCTCCTTCGCATGCGGCGAGAGAGCGTGAAACTTCGTAGGAGAAGTCAACGTGCCCCGGGGTGTCGAGAAGGTTGAACTTATAGCTTTTCCCGTCCTTAGCATTGTAGCGCATCGTGACCGGATGGGATTTGATGGTGATCCCTTTTTCTCGCTCTAAGTCCATCGCATCCAGGAGTTGGTCCTGTGATTCGCGCTCGGAAACGGTTTGAGTAAACTCTAAAAGCCGGTCCGAAAGCGTTGTTTTCCCATGGTCAATGTGGGCAATGATGGAAAAGTTTCTGGTAAGCTCGATCGACATCTTTCGCGACAAATAAGCGAATTTCACGAAAAGGGAAATCCCAATTTACAATTTAAGAAGGAGAGGCCCGAGTTTTAGGGTTGGAAATCAGACCTGGGAGCCCTCCAAACGTGCTCAATGACACGCCAGAACTTTACGGAAATTCTTTCGCCAAGGCGAAGAGCTTAGCTCAAGATTGTTTTCAGCTCGCGAAAGCGTCAGCTAAACTTTTGAGGTCGTTATCGTTAGCTTTTCCGGCTTCTTGAATCGCTGCTTTTTGAAGTTCGACAAGCTCGGAGACTCCCTTTTTCGCAAGATTAATCATCGCCATCATTTCTTCATCAGAGAAGACGGCTTCTTCACCGCTGCCCTGAAGCTCTACAAATTGCCCTTTTTCGGTCATTACAATGTTGAAATCGACTTCCGCATCACGATCTTCAGGGTAGTTAAGGTCGAGAACAGGTGTTTTTTTGTAAACTCCGGCGCTAATCGCGGCGATGAGCTGTTTCAGTGGGTTTTCTTTGATTTTACCCTCTTGGAGTAATTTATCAAAAGCAATCGCCATTGCGACACAGCCACCTGTTACCGAAGCGGTGCGTGTGCCGCCATCTGCTTGGAGCACATCGCAGTCAACCCATACCGTGCGTGGACCAAGCGCTTTTAAATCGACCACCGCGCGAAGAGAGCGGCCAATGAGGCGTTGGATTTCGGAAGAACGGCCATCAATACCCCGGCCAATATTACGGTTTTTCCGGCTCAGTGTGGAGTAGGGAAGCATCGAATATTCTGCGGAGACCCAGCCTCCCTGCACGTTTTGCATTTTCATCCAACGCGGGACAGATTCCTCGATAGTTGCCGCGCAGATGACGCGAGTATCGCCGAAAGACACAAGCACAGAACCTGCCGCATGAGGAGCGATCCCAGGAGTGAAGCTAATAGGGCGAAGTTGATCAATTGAGCGGCCGTCTGGTCTTTCCATCACTTTTAGATCTGTGATCTGAGCCCGGCTGGCAAGACTGAAAGAACATTTTAGTATTTTCGTCGCCCTCGAGGCAGTTCCGACTTGATTCACTTCCTCATTCCACCGATGAGTGAGGCATGAGTTTAAGTATGATTGTTGGCGGCACAGTAGCGATTGATAACGTGATCACTCCAAAGGGAGAACAGCGGTCCTTATTAGGAGGGTCCGCTTCTTATGCGGCTTTATCAGCAAGCTATTATCATCAGCCGGTGGCACTTCTTGGCGTCATCGGGAAAGATTACCCTGTAGAGCATCTTGAAATGTTAAGCTCGAAGGGGGTTGATCTTGGCGCGATTGAAAAGTCAGACGGCGACTCCTTCACCTGGACAGGCGAGTATTTTGAAAATATGAATGACCGCACCACGCATGAGGTAGGTCTTAATGTTTTAGAAAGCTGGTCTGTTAAAGTTCCGGAAGTTTATCAAGGAAGTGAAGTCGTAGTCTTAGCGAATATGGCACCTCAAAACCAGTTGGAGATGCTTGAACAATGCTCGGAAGCAAAATTTGTAATTGCCGACACAATGGACCTTTGGATCAGTATCGCAAATGAGCAACTCCACGAAGTTTTGAAAAAAATCGACCTTCTCGTGATCAATGAAGGCGAAGCTCGCGAATTTGCAAAGACTTCAAATTTAGTTAAAGCAGGTCACCTTCTTCTCGAGAAGGGGCCGCAATATGTGATTATTAAGTTAGGTGAGTTTGGAGCAATGCTCTTCGGTCAGAATCAGGGTGAGTTTTTCCGTTGTGGAGCTTACCCCCTTGAGGAAGTTGTTGACCCGACCGGGGCAGGAGATTCTTTCCTCGGAGCTTTCGCTGGATTTTTAGCCGCAGGGGGGAATTCTTCGCCAAGCTTTCGTGATTTAAAACAAGCGGTCATTGAGGGCTCCGTCATGGCGAGCTTCACCTGCGAAGGGTATTCAACCCGAGTTTTACAAGAATTAACGGCAGAAAAAATTGAGACCCGCAAAGCGCGTTTCATTGAAATGCAAACGGTCTAACAATCGTTAGAACGAAAGGTTTAAAAGCTCTTATGCGTTCAACAACGTGTAAGGGCTTTTTATTTGATTTGAGGAAAGGGAATAAAGGGCCTGAGATGGACTCTTACTTGAAATGAGACTCATTCTTTTGTTATCAATGATCGGGCTGGTGGCTATTCAGTCAGCCTTAATGGGAGCTGGAGATATTGTTCAGGAGCGAGGGAGCTTAGGAGTGGAAGTGGGGCAAGTGCGCTGGTTACGTGATCACGATGCGGCCTTGAAGCTAGCTCAGAAAACAGGAAAGCCCGTATTTGCTTTATTTCAAGAAGTCCCAGGGTGTGCGGGTTGTCAGCATTTCGGGAAGACCGTGCTCAGTCATGCGGGGCTAGTGAAGGTGATTGAGGAAGAGTTTGTGCCTTTGTTGATCTATAATAATCAAGCAAGTGATCAGGCTTTACTTAAAAAATACCGGGAACCCGCTTGGAACTATCAAGTGGTTCGTTTTTTGAATGGAAAGGGAGAAGATCTGATTCCTCGTCGAGAGAAGGTTTGGGAACTCGAGCCTTTGGCGCAAAGAATGCGACTCGCCTTAAAGCATGCTGACCGCCCAGCGTCGGAGCGTCTGGAAGGGCTGGTAAAGAAGGGAGGTAAGCAAGGAGCTGAGGTGCGAAAAGAAGCGGCTTTTGCAATGCATTGTTTTTGGACTGGGGAGATGATGTTAGGGAGATTAGATGGAGTTCTAGAAACGGAGGCTGGCTGGCTGGAAGGAAGAGAGGTAACCCGAGTGATTTATGATTCGAACCTTCTTTCGACGAGAGATCTTGTAAAAAAGGCTGCGACTCTAAGCTGCGCGGAGAAGATCTTTCTTCCTGCCGAAGAGTTTAGCAAAATGAGGGACCAAAAAGAGTTGTCGTTTGGTGTTTTAGCGGACGGTTATCGGGCTGCTAACAAGTCAGATCAGAAGAAACAAATTCAAGGAACTCCATTTGAAAAGCTATCATTAACAAAGAAGCAAGCGACGAAAGTGAATGCTTGGGCTCGGACGCATCCTAGAAAAGCACTCAAGTTCTTATCCCCTGAACAACGAAAACAGCTCCAGTAATGAAGGGGCAGAGTGAAGGGGGTAGCGCCGTGTTGCTCTCCTCTTTACAAAAAGGATGGTTTGAGGTGAATGTGGGGCATGTCAAAAGTCATCGGGGTTGTAGGAGTCGGTAGAATGGGAGCAAATATGGCACGTCATCTGAAAGAGGTGGGGTATCATATTTCATGTGTCTATGATGTGCGTTCGGAAAATGCGTCGGAGCTGGCACAAGAGTTGGGATGTTCGCAAGCACAGGATTTGGCTTCTGTTACTGAGCAGTCTGAGATCGTGTTGACCGTGGTAACAGATGATGCGGCGATGCGTGCTATCTTCACAGAAGAGAATCTTTTGAAAGAGGCTAAGGGGACGACTTTCATCAACTGTGCAACAGTCACTCCCAATGTTCATGTTGAAGTGGAGGCTGCGGCGCAAGCGGTTGGAGCCTCATCTCTAGAAGCTTGTATGGCTTCCAGTATTACACAGGCGCGAGAAGGGTCTCTCTATTTAATGGTCGGAGGGGAAGAATCCGTTTTTAAAGCTCATGAGGGTTTACTCAAAGAGTTGTCGACTTCACTTCGCTATATTGGTTCTGCCGGAAAGGCAGCACAGGTGAAGGCTTTGGTGAATATGGTGATGAACTGTAATACCGCCGCTTTGGCAGAGGGGCTTGGTTTAGGAGAGGCCTTGGGCTTGGACCTGAATATTCTTTGTGAGGTCTTCTCTCAGACCGGAGCGAATTCCAGAGTGCTCGAGACCGATGCGGAGGATATGATGATTCGCGATCATGAGTGTTATTTCTCGGCAAGCCATGCCGCGAAAGATAGCGGGATCGCTAATGCTTTGGGCGAGGAAATAGGGATGGCACTCCCTATTTCGATAGCTACTGAAAAGCAGTATGATTTGATGGTTCAAAAAGGGCTGGGAGAGCTTGATAAGTCAGGAGTGGCGGAATTAACGTTCCAAGGGCGAGGGGCTTAATTTTGAAAACGAACCACGATTGATGATGGAAATTTTAAATTCTTTTGGCGAAAAAATCGATTTCGCTTACCACGAAGGTTGCCGGGAAGGTGTTCTGGCGGTTCTTGCGCACGGGGTGACTGGAGATAAGGATCGGGAGCTAATGAAGACTTTGGCCGAGGGACTCGCCGCGAAGGGGATTTCAGCCTTACGGTTTTCCTTTGCAGGGAATGGTGAGTCTGAGGGAGAGTTTCGTGAAGCGACCATTACGAAAGAAGTGGGAGACCTGAAAGCGGTGCTTGATGCCTACGCAGGAGGGAAGAAATTGATTTCAATTGGTTATAGTATGGGGGGTGCGGTTGGCACGCTTAATGCCGTCGGGGATGATCGAGTTTCGGGACTCGTGTCACTTGCGGGTATGGTTCACACAAAGGCATTTTATGATCGAGAGTTTTCCGATGAAGACCCTGCGACAGGTTGTATGTGGGAAGATAAAAGTAAGCCGCTTTCGACAGGCTTTAAGGAAGATCTTTATCAAATCGATCACTTACTAGAAGTTGCTCCAAAGATTCAAGTGCCATGGTTATTAATACATGGAAAAGACGATGATGTGGTTCTTTTAGAGGATAGCGAGACAGTTTTTGAGGTGATTCAGAGCGAGAAGAAGTTGATTCAGATTCCGGGTGCTGATCATTCTTTTGTCGGTCATTGGGATTTCTTAGTAGAAGAAATTACGACTTGGGTAGATCGCCATTTCTAATGGACTTCTTAGGTTAAGAAGGGGGGCTTGGATTTGATGAAACGAGTTTTTTAAATAAGAGAGAGTAAAGTTGATCTGATGCCGGCAAAGAAAAAACCAGGAAAATCTCTGCAAGGTAAAGAACTTGTCAAAGAAGTGAATCGCCGGATCCGGTTAGCGCGCTCTTATTGGGACGCACACCGTAATCAAGCGTGCCGCCGAGAGAGGGACCGGGCTTTAGCACTTTATGAAACCTTGACCCTGGAACAACGAGAACAGGTTCCTCAGGTTCTAAAAGTATGGCTCAAGTATCGTAGTGAAAAATATTTCGGCCAGCACCGCACTTCCCCGGGCCGTAGGAAATAGAGAAGGGGGCTCGACAGGAAAATTCTTTGGATCATTCTTTGTGAATGGCGATATCACATCATGTTTATTTTTGGATGAAGGAAGAATTCCAAGGAGCAGAAGCAAGAGCTGCTTTCGAGGGAGGTCTCAAAAAACTTTATCAAATTGAGGCCGTTCGATCGGCGGCATGGGGGAAGCCGGCCGCAGTAGAACATCGCCCGGTTTTAGACCAGTCTTGGGACTATGCCCTCACGGTGCAGTTTGACTCTTTAACCGAGCACGATAAGTATCAGGTTGACCCTCTCCATCTCGAATTTCTCACGAGTTATAGAGAGCAATGGGCTAAGGTCATGATCAAAGATATGGAGCTTAGCTCATGACTCTACGGAGAAGCGGTGAATCATGAGGTGAGAGTATTCTTGCCCGGGAAGAAGTGCCGCGCTTGGAAATTGATTTTGATTCAAGGCGTCGGGAAAATTTTGAGTTTCTAAACAGAGGCCCTGGTGTTTGCGATAAAGGACGTTTTCCTTGCCTGAGATTCCGGCGAGGGAATTACCACTATAGAAGTGAACTCCTGGCTGATTACTGAGTAACTCCATGCATCTTCCGCTCTCAGGGTGAGTTAATTTTGCAACAGGCCGCAGAGTGTGAATCGGGCCTTTGACGATCCACGTATGATCGAACCCATTAGAAGCGAGAAGTTGAGGGTCATTGTGGTTGAGAGCCTCTTGAATGTTTCGACTTTGGAGGAAGTCCATTGCGGACCCAGCGACGGCTTTAGCTTCTCCTGTCGGGATGCCTTCATGATGAGTAGGAAGGTAGTGAGTGGCGTGGAGCTGGAGATGATGATCGAGGATCGACGACTCTGATTGCCCATTGAGATTCCAATATGAATGAGAGGCAAGATTGATAACGGAAGGGCGGTCGCATGAGGCTTTCGCTTCCCAGATCAATTCATTTTCTTCGGTAAGCCAATAGTAGAGGGTGATTCTTAATCCCCCGGGAAAGCCCCCTGTATCATGAGGAGAAAAGTGTGTGAACTTGACTCCGACTCGATGTGGTTCTTGGAGCAGTGAGGCTTGCCAATTGACTTTGTGGAGTGGGGAGTCGTCACCGCTATGAAGGCAGTGTTCTTGGCTATTCTGCTCAACTTGATAAAAAGTGTTTGCGAGAGGGAACGAGCCTTTTGAGATACGGTTTGCCACTCTGCCGACACAGGCATTCATGAAATGTTGGTCGTCTTGCCAACCTTTTAAGTGGTCGTATCCTAAGAGAAGGTCATCGATTTCACCGCTTTTGTCAGGAGCATAGAAATGAGTCAATGTGGCACCATGGCTAAGGAATACCGCTGAATACCCATTGGAATTAGAAAGTTTAAAAGAACGAAAGGCCTCTTTTTTCAAAGAGGCCTTTTGAAGTTCTAAAGATTGGAGAGAGGAAGTCACTTCATTAACCTCCCGCTGCAGAGAAAAAGATCACTACTAGGAAAACAATGAAAATAGAGATGAAGAGAACATTGAATTCAGTATCATCCTGATGAGCTGTCGTCGCATTTTTACGTGGTCTTATATTGAGATTCCGCGAAGGAACGCCTCCCAGATTGTTATTTTGAGGGTGAAAGCTCGAAGTTGGCACTGGTTGCTTCACTTGTAGAGGCATAGTTTTGCGCCCTGTCAGGATAGTGGTGGAAGGAGCGGCGGGAGACTCCACCCGCAGCGCTATCGTTTTAGGTCCATCAGAGGGGAATCCTGCTCGTAGAGACATTGTTTTAGGACCTTCAGAAGGGTATCCTGCCCGGAGAGATCTGGTTTTTGGCCCCTCAGGAGTAGAGTCAGAAAGGGTAAGGCGTTGAGTATGAATCCCATTGGAAATAAGGCTCGTTGGAGCAGGACCTGAATCAATCAGCGCTTCTGGCCTGAAAGGAGGCTTCGGGGTGCTTAGAGGGCCGGTTGAGCGGGTTACTTTAGAGATTTCTTGGCTTAAGGCATAAGAAGCATCATAAGCGGAAGTGTGTCTCTCTTCTGGGTGTCTCTGAATAAAGTTCATCACCCAATCACAGATCCAATCCGGCAAATCAGCGCGAATATTGGAGAGGTGAATTGCTTCTGAATGGAGGATCGAGTGAAGCTTTTCTTTTTCAGTGGTGCCTGCGAAGGCGGATTTTCCCGCGAGCACTTCGTAAAAAATGAGCCCGAGAGAAAAGAGGTCATCACGTCTGCCTGGGGGCTTCCCTTCAAGTTGAGCGAGGCTCATGTATTGTGGGTCGAGGACCAGGTGTGGCAATTTCATCATCAAGCTCATCGATGTTTCGGCAAGCCCTTGGATTTTATAGACAATATCAGGAAGGCTTTCTTCTCTGAGGACGATGAAGCGGGGGGAAAGTCCTCGGTGAATAATACCAAGGGAGTGAAGATGCTCAAAAGCAGAGAGACATTGACTCGCTAAAGAGAGAAAAAGCTCAAAGTTATAAGTGTCATCTGCTACCAGACGGTCTAAGGTAGGCCCATTAGAATGCTCCCTAAAATAGGAAGTAGGCTTTGAGTAACGGTAGACCTCATAAATTTCAGAGAGATGAGGGTGAGGGGTTTCCTTAAGCATCTCAAGCTGAGTTAATAAAAGCTCAAGATTTTCGGGAGAAGGAAGGGGGGCTTGGTCCGGATTGAGCCTAATGAGAAGTGAATTCAGTTCCTGGTCGGCATGAGCAGGGACGACTTCTTCAATAGGGCGAATATCATGAGTCAAGCTTTGGGGGTTTGCTATATGTGTGATATCTTTATGCATATCTATATGTTATAGAGGCGGTTATTGCTGCTGAGAGAGGCTTTGGCAAGCATTTTGAGCTTATTAAAAAAGAAAAAAGGGCTTTTTTGAGGGAAAAGAGTCCTTTTTTGGAAAAGAGCGCCCTTGTGAGGCTCTTTTTTTTGTTCAAAGTGAAATAGTGCCAGAGCATTTGATCGAAATTTTAACATGGGTCGTGACCGGATTACTATTAGGAGGCTCTTTTCTAGGAGCTTTTATCCCTATTATTCCGGCACAAATTCTAGTGATGATTGCGGCATTATGGCACTGGCTGATGCTCAAGGAAGCTTCTGGCCTGACCGGAGTGAGCTTTTTGATTTTAGTCCTCATTTGGGGGCTTTCTCAGCTGATTGAATTTTTAAGCAGTGCGGCGGGCAGTCGGAAATTTGGTGGGTCGAAGTGGGGGGGCTTTGGAGCCTTATCGGGAGGGCTAGTAGGATTGTTTTTCATGCCCTTAGGTTTATTTTTAGGGCCTTTAATAGGGGCTATTACTCTTGAGTTACTCATTGCCCGTAGAGAGCTCAAGGCGGCATCAGCTTCTGGAATAGGTTCTCTCGTGGGTGTAATCACAGGGATTTTGATTCGCCTCGTAATGACCGTATTGATGATTTCCTTTCTCTTATTTGATATTATCAAATGGAATTGAAGTCTTCATAAAAGATCCGTGGGTTTGGGTAAAAAAAGCTCGTTTCGTTTTGAAAGAGTGCCTAGGGTGCGAACCTCTCCCCGGATGATCGCGGTTTGCTTTTTAAGTTTGCTGAGGAAAGTCCGGACACGGTAGGGTCGCGTGCCTTTTGAAAAAGAGGGACTGTGTTCTTAAAGGGATGCAGGACGGAAAGTGCAGCAGAAAATAAACCGTCTTACGAAAGTGAGATAAGGGTGAAAAGGTGGGGTAAGAGCCCACCGCTCCAGAGGTAACAAAGGAGGCTAGGTAAACCCCGCGCCGTGCAAGACATAACAGGAGTAGGGCGACCCGCCCGACTAGAAACTCCGGGTATTAGTCGCATCTCGCTTGCGAGAATCCTTCGGGATAGTCAAATGATCATCGAACCTTCAGTCAGTGAAGGGGAACAGAATCCGGCTTATAGGGGAGAGCTTCTTTTTTGGCTTCATAGCGGTGGGATGATTAATTCATCCCCCGCTTGAACCTCAATTTCCCCAGAGAGGAAACTTTCAGGCAAAGCGTCTGCAATTCCTCTGTTTTCGTTATGGTAAATCGTGGAAAGAACTAATTTCCCAATGATGCCAGTATTGCGACGCACTCCGAGTTCAGTGCCTTGTTGTAGCGATTCTGGCATGACGAGGCTAATCACAGCAAAGCCGTCTTGAGCAGACCATTCAGTCACGCGGGCCATGACGAGAGCGTTTTGAATTTGCTTCGCGCGGCGATCACCTTGCGTATTGTCTTCGATTTCTTTTTTCCAAGCCATGGCAGCTTCTTCTTCTTGGAGAGAGGCCAGCTTTTCGGCTTCTTCTTTTGCGGCAGCCAGTTGCTTATTCTCTGCCTCCATTTCTGCCATTCGAGTTTTAATTTCCGCCATTTTTCCTTCTTCTTGATCCTGTGCCTGAGCACGGAGTTGAGAAAGTTCACGGTAATTTTGGTCGAGTAAACTGATCTCGGCTTTGATCCGATCTGCTTCGGCCCGGCTTCCTTTCTGACCCTGGGTCAGGTCGCCAGTCGAAATCACAATCGCAATGACAAGAATGAGGGCTAAAGCGCTGAGCAAAGTGGTTGTTGAATTCACGACCCATTAATTACCTTGCCTTACCGAAAGAAGTCAAGGCCTCCCATTACAGGGGTGATCGATAAAATAAAAAATGAGCGAAATGTGACTTTCATATTCAAGCCCATGTCCAATAAAGCGAAACCCCCTAATTAAACTCTACTTGCTGCATCCATTTTGTGTGTCTGGATGCGGCAAGTCGTGTTTTAGAGGTTAAGTTCATTAGAATTGCCGAGATCATTTCATTGAACCATTGACCAAGAACGCTCCCCTCGATAAGTTCCGCGCCTTGTTTATGAGCGACGAACAACCAAGCTACAAGAAGACCTTACATCTTCCAGAGACGACCTTTCCGATGCGGGGAGATCTTGTCAAAAAAGAGCCCAATCGATTAGCGGCTTGGGAAAAAGGAAATTTATATGAGCGGATTATTAAGCGTCGCCAGTCACAAGACGCTCCCCGCTTCATTCTTCATGATGGACCTCCTTTTGCGAATGGAGATGTGCACATGGGAACGGCTTTGAATAAGGTCTTAAAAGATCTCGTTGTGAAGTCGAAGACAATGGCGGGGTATGAAGTGCCTCTTATTCCGGGTTGGGATTGCCATGGACTTCCGATCGAATTCAAAGTGATGCAGGATGCTCGTGATGAAGAACCTGCCGAGATTCGCCGTCGTTGTGAGGAATTCGCCAAAGGATTTATTGATATCCAGCGAGACAGTTTTCGCCGTCTCGGAGTATTTGCAGATTGGAAGAATCCTTATCTGACTTTAGACCCAAGCTACGAAGCGGATATTATTCGCGTTTTTGCGACCTTGGTCGAGCAAGGTGCTGTTTACCAAAGCCAAAAGCCAGTTCAATGGAGCTATGGTGCCCAGACGGCCCTGGCCGAAGCGGAAGTGGAATACATGGATAAAAAAAGCTCCGCAATCTATGTATCCTTCCAGCTGGAAGGGGCAAAAGAAGCTTTAGACGGCGCTTCCATGGTGGTCTGGACGACCACTCCTTGGACTCTTCCTGCGAACCTCGGGATTGCAGTTCACCCTGATTTTGATTATGTAGTAGGGGACTTTTCTAATGGAGAAGTGACAAAGAAGTTGGTGATCGCGAAAGAACTTTTAGAGGCTTTTGCTGAAAAAACTGCTTTTAAACCTTCCGGGGAATTAAGTGAGCTGAGAGGGAAAGATCTGGAAGGTCTCCAAGCGAAGCATCCCTTTTTGGACCGCCAATCAAAGTTAATTACAGCTCTTTTCGTGACGACTGAGACCGGAACTGGGGCCGTGCATATTGCTCCAGGTCACGGAGCGGACGATTACGTGGCAGGGATGCAGAATAACCTCGGACTTCTTTCCCCGGTTG
Organism: uncultured Verrucomicrobiales bacterium; assembly: GCA_937951675.1. Taxonomy (GTDB): domain Bacteria; phylum Verrucomicrobiota; class Verrucomicrobiia; order Verrucomicrobiales; family Akkermansiaceae; genus CALFBI01. Next base: position 77,734 of record CALFBI010000007.1, on the reverse strand, counting down.
ATAACGAAGGGAAGTTTACGGATGAATGTGGGCTGCCTGATCTCGTTGGCACGCATGTTTTCAAAGCAAACAAATCGATCGTAGCCTTGTTGTCTGAGCAAGGAGACCTTTTAGGCGAAGAAGTTTACGAGCATTCGTATCCTCATTGCTGGCGTTCAAAGACTCCTATTATTTTTCGTGCAGTAGAACAATTTTTCATCTCTTTGGATGGACTTCGGGAGAAGGCCTTAAATGAAATTGATCAAGTCGAGTGGCTTCCTAAATGGGGGCGCAATCGCATTTATGGCACGGTGGAATCCCGTCCAGATTGGTGCATCAGTCGTCAACGCACTTGGGGCGTGCCTCTTCCTGTTTTCTTTGATGGCGGGAAGGCGGTTCTAGATGCTGATGTCGCGCGTAAGGTGGCTGATCTTGTTGAGAAGGAAGGCACCAATGTCTGGTTTGCGCTCTCGAATGAAGAGCTTACCGCGAAATTAGGTTTACCAAGTCATTACCAAAAAGGGAGAGATACTCTGGATGTTTGGATTGATTCCGGAAGTAGCCACGTTGCAGTGATGGATCGCCACCCAGAATTATCGGCCCCAGCGGACCTTTATCTCGAGGCGACGGATCAGCATCGGGGGTGGTTCCAAAGCTCACTTCTTCTCTCAACCGCAGTGCGAGGCACGGCTCCTTATAAGGCCGTTTTGACTCATGGGTTTGTTGTTGATCAAGATACCGGGAAGAAAACTTCGAAATCTGATGCCAAGAAAAGCGGGAAACCTACTGATGCCGCTCATTTCTATAATCAGTATGGAGCGGATATCGTTCGGCTGTGGGTGAGTAGTGTTGATTGGCAGAGCGAAGTTCCGTTCGGGGAGGACCTCTTCAAGCAAATTGCAGAACCGTATCGTCGTTTGCGCAATACATTACGGATTCTTTTGGGGAATATTAACGGGTTTGACCCTCAACAAGATTTGGTAGAGCCAAGTGAGATGACTCTCATCGATCGTTGGATTTTAGAACGTCTCCATGTTTTGACTAAAGAGTGTCTTGCCGCTTATGAGGCGTATGAATTCCGAAAAGTCTTTTCGGCGGTGAATCAATTCTGCGCGAATGATCTCAGCGCTCTTTATGTCGATATGACAAAGGATCGCATGTATTGTGATTCGGAAAAAGGGGTGCGCCGAAGAGCGACTCAAACTGCGATGTGGCAGGTCTTTGATTCTCTTTCAAAGCTCCTTGCTCCGATCCTGGCCTTTACGACGGAAGAGGCTCGCGAGCATGCCGGATTGGAAGGAAGTATTCATGAGCAAGACTTCCCGAAACCTGACCCTGTTTACGAAGGAGGAGAAGCATCGGAAAAGGTGAAAGCGTTACTTCAACTTCGAGCTCAAATTCAAACTGCGATTGAAGCGCAAGTGCAAGCGAAGGCTTTCCAGAAAAACAACGAAGCTCTAGTCATCCTTACTTTACCGCAAGGGGACCCACTCAGAGAGTTATTAGCGGACCAGGAGTTGGCGAAAGAATTTCTCATCATTTCAGAACTTCAGTTGGAAGAAGGGAGTGAATTGAAAGTCGCTGTGCAAAAGTCTGCGCATGTGATGTGCCCGCGCTGCCGCCGCTACGAACCACTCGTAACAGAGCTATGCGAACGGTGTGATTCCGCGCTTCCAAAGGCTTAAATTCTTTATTCCTCTTACGATCGATGTCGATGCTTAAACTACTCTTAACAATCACCCTTCCGCTTTATATTTTAGATCAAATCACCAAGTGGTGGGTTGTTTTAGATTTTGGCTATCTTGAGTCGCGTATTCAGATTCCAGGTTTTCTCTGGTTTACTCGTGTTCATAACCAAGGGGTTGCTTTTGGTTTGGGAAATGGGAGTGACTGGGCTCCTTTGGTATTTCCGTTTGTGCTTTTAACGGCCTTAGTAGGAGTATCTCTTGCGTGGAAGAAGGGGTTTTTCGAAGGGAAACTCGGCGATATTGCGGCCGCTTTATTGCTATCAGGGATTATCGGAAATTTAACGGACCGATTGTTTCAAGGGTTTTGGCTTCCAGAGTTTGCCCAAGAATCATTCTTAACTCGTTTGAAGCAGGGGTATGTGGTTGATTTTCTCGATGTAAAGTTACCAGGTTATTATCAGATCACAGGGAACCATTGGCCGACTTTTAATGTGGCGGATTCTTGTATTTCAATCGCCGCGATTCTATTAGTAGTGACATCATTCAAGACGGTAGAGAAAGAGGCTCAGTAGAGTTCCGTCTTGATTTCAAACCATTTTTAGGTTCATAATCCTACGATGGTTACTAGGCTTTTTAGGGAAAACCTTTTGCTGGTTTTGTGGTTGCTTCAGTCAGCCTTGCTGATGGGGTTTGAGCCGCAGGGCGACCCTGTTTGGGGAGAGCGACCTAGCCAGGCTGTTTTTGATCAAGCCGGGGTCTTTAAGGGACTTTCAGGAGAAAAGGGGAAGCTTATTAAGAAGCTTGATGAGCTGACCAAATCACGGGGAGCTCCTTTTTATCTCGTTACTTATCAGGGCTTTGATATCGAGCCCATCCAGGAAATCGCAGAAAAGTTAAGGAATTTTTGGTTTCCAGGAAATGAGGAAGGCTATGTGTTTATTTTGGACATCGATACGCGGCGGTTTTTTATGGCTTCCGCGTATACAGATTTAGAAAAGGCAGAACAGGTGGATCAGTTTAACCAGCGCTGGAACTCGGCTTGGATTCACGAGAGTTTGGTTGAGCTTGGGGAAAAATTCGCGAAAATGAACCAGAGCGACCTTTCTCAGGTGGAAATTTTGAATTTCATTGTAGATCATTTTGTGATCGAGGATCACAAATTTCATGCGCAGAAGCAAAAAGCAGCCGAGAAGTCAGTCGCACGGCGCCTCTTTCTTTTTCGGATTTTTCCTGCGCTCTTGGTTTGCTTACTAGTGGGCTCTTTGATGAAGCACTATTACTGGAAGCGAGCAGAGATTGTGCAGAGAAAGTATGAATTCCCCGAGCCACTTGTGAAGCCTCGTCTTGGCGCTGTCTATTCAGGGGGGATGGGTGCCGAACGGAAATATTAAGGTTTCGTCTTTTCATCTTTGATTATCCGGGAGCAGATAAGGCGACAAAGAGGGTATCCTAAAAGGCTGACCGCTATCGCAGTAAAAAGAAATCCAACGATGAAACTGCTGGCATTAAAGGTGGTTTCGAGAATTTGGAACTCTACTTTAGTCAGTGCTTCGAGAGGGCTAGGAGCATGGAAGCCGACCACGCTTTTAATAAGATCTCCCGCTTTTTCCTGGAAGAGCATAATCGGGACTTGAGTAATGGGGTTACTGACCCAGCAGAAGGCAATCGCAAGTGGAATGTTTGCCTTGAATCGGATACAGGCCAGAGCCGCCAACAGTGTTTGGAGAGGAATCGGGAGCATCGAGCAGAAAAGCCCAATGGAGACGCCGCTTGCTACCGTGGAGCGGGAAGGGTTCCAATAAATTCTCTGGAAGACCGGGGCGATCAGTTTCTGAAGCCACGGGTAATTTCTTAGCTTTGGGCTTCGGAGATAACGGTATGTTTTCCGGACAAGTTTCAGGTAGCGTTTCTTCATGGGCCTGGAGAGGTAAGTTTACTTACGAGTTGAAGCGCCATTGCGACCACTTGGTCCATATTATAGTATCGATATTTTGCGAGGCGCCCGATGAAATAAACCTGGGATTCTTGTTTCGCGAGTTGCGCATATTGTTGATAGAGGGCCTTCGATTCCGGATTAGGAATCGGATAATATGGAGGGTGCGATGAATCGATATCTTGAGGGTATTCCTTGGTGATAGTGGTTCCTTTGATTTGCTGCTGAGTGATGTGCTTTGTCTCAACGATACGAGTGTATTTTTCTTCGTTGGGGTAGTTGACCTGCACTGTTTCTTGATAATAGTCGCAGTGGGGGTAGTGCTCGTGTTCAAACCTCAGAGAGCGGTAAGGGAGCTTCCCTAAGCAATCATTGAAATACCGATCGATGGGGCCGGTATAAATGAGGGAGCCAAAAGAAGTGTGAGCTCGAATCTCTTCTAAGGAGGTTTGGAGCTGAATTTCAATGAGAGGAGAGGAACCGATCATCTTTTGAAACATTGCGGTGTAGCCTTGTTTCGGCATCATTTGGAATTCTTCAGTAAGATAACGATCGTCTCGGTTCGTTCGAATGGGGATCCGCTGGCAGACACTCGGGTCGAGCTCTTTGGGGGAGCACTTCCATTGCTTCGTCGTGTAACCTTCATAAAACATTCGATAAAGCTTTTCACCAACTTGAGCGAGCACCGCTTCTTCAGAATTAGAAGGGTTCGGGTAGTCGTGCCTCCACTCCTTAAGAGTAGCTTCCATTTCCGCTTCCGAAGAAGATCGCCCCATGATTTGCTCGAAGGTGGTGAGGTTAATCGGGAATTGATAATAGGTTCCCTGAATATGAGACAGAACGCGGTAATGAGCCGGAATCCATTCTGTAAATTGGCTCAAGTAATCGACCACTTCTTTGGATTGGGTTCGGAAATAATGAGGCCCGTATCGGTGAATTAAAACTCCGTGCTCATCATATTCGTCATAACAATTTCCTCCAATATGGTCACGTTTATCAATGACGAGACTCGACAGGCCTTCTTTCGCCAGGCGTTCTGCGGCGACTAAGCCCGAAATTCCTGCTCCGGTGATCAGATAGTCGTAGTGTTTCATCAAACTAGATAAAAAAATAGCCACACCTGGAGTGTGGCCATTTCAAAAAGATCCATTCTTGACGAAGGCCTCTTCAGGGGAAGAAATAGCCCCCTTTAAGTTAAAGGTATTTTGTTGCAGAGGCCTCTTCCGGAGTGAGGATCGCATCATCATTATTGGTAGAAGTTTCGGAGACGAGTTCATCTTTGAACTTAGCAACGATCGCTTCCACAGGCCAGGAAGAAGCCTCCCCGAAAGCACAGACTGTTTTCCCGTCAATTTGGTAGGCAACTGACTCTAGAGTGTCGATATCGGTAGGGGATGCTTTCCCTTCCACGATCCGGTCCGAGAGCTTACGCATCCAAGTCGAACCTTCTCGGCAAGGAGTGCACTGCCCGCACGATTCATGAGCGTAGAAATGGTTAATATTGTTTAAAACCCAAGACATTTTACGTGAATCATCAAGGACGATGACTCCGCCAGAACCAGCCATGGAGCCTGCCGCAGCAAGAGTATCAAAATCGAGAGGGAGGTCCATGAAGTCAAGGTTGACCTCAGAGTCTCCTTGCCGGATTTTGAATGACTCGTCACAACGGAGGATTTTTGAAGAAGAGCCGCCTGGGATAACGGCTTTGAATTCACGGCCCTCTTTCGGTCCTCCACACATGTCGAAGAGAAGTTCGCGGAAGGTGACCTTCCCAACTTCCACTTCAAAGTAGCCGGGCTTTTTCACGTCCCCAGAGACACAGAGAATTCGTGTTCCGGTATTACGGGCCACTCCGAGCTTCGCATATTCCTCACCACCCATTCTGAGAATGTGAACCACATGGCAGAGAGACTCGACGTTGTTAACGATGGTAGGAGCAAGGTAGAGCCCCATTGCTGCAGGGAAGTAAGGGGGCTTAATGCGGGGGTAAGGGCGTTTGCCTTCGAGAGACTCAATTAGGCCAGTTTCTTCTCCACAGATGTAAGCACCTGCTCCGCGATGGACGTAAATTTCACAGTCGAAACCAGATCCAAGGACGTCCTTTCCAACGTAATTTTTAGCACGAGCTTCGGCGATGGCTTTTTCAACAATGGTTGCCGCTTCTGGAAATTCTTCGCGGATGTAAATGTAAGCAGTGTGTGCTCCGACCGCAAAGCAGGAGATCACCATTCCTTCGATCAACTGATGAGGGTCTTGGTGAACGATATAGCGATCTTTAAAAGTGCCCGGTTCTGATTCATCACAGTTACAGATGAGGTAAACAGGCTTCGTGTTATTGGGTGGGATAAACCCCCATTTCACGCCGGTAGGAAATCCGGCTCCACCACGACCACGAAGGCCAGAAGCTTTGACTTCATTGGTGATGGACTGAGTTTCCATCTTGAGAGCTTTGTTGAGCATCTCATAACCGCCCTCATTTTCGTAAGTATCGAGACTTGTGTCCCAACCTTCCCGGTCGACGTTTTTGAAAATGAGTCGATATTCCTTCTCGTGGGGCTCTTTTCCAGCTTTATAAGTGACTGACATCGGAGTGATTATTGTTCGGATGAATCGTATTTGGTGAGGAGGTCCTGCGCTTTCTCAGGAGCCACGCCTTCATGGAAGTCGTCATTCACAAGGCAGACAGGAGCCGTGCCACAAGAGGCGAGGCATTCCGCAAATTCAAGAGACCATTTCCCACAGGGAGAAACGGCAACAGGATGATGGTGAGGGTCAGACTTAGAGCGATCAATGCCAGTGAGCTCACAAAGCTTTTCCATGAGTTCTCCACTTCCTGCCATTGCGCAAGAAAGAGTGCGGCAGACTCGGATGTGAAATTTACCAGGCGCTGATTGGCGGAATCCTGGGTAGAAAGAAACGACCTCGAGCACTTTAATCGGCTCGATTTCAAGTTTCCCAGCAACCCACTCGAGAGCTTCGGCTGAAATGTAACCGAACTGATGCTGCACGGCATGGAGAAGCATTAAAACGGCAGAACGTTTTTGATCTGCTGGATAATGAGAGATGCGTTCGTTCGCTTCTGCTTCGAGCTCAGGAGTGACATGGAAAGGTTCAAAGAACTGGTTTCCTGGGGTCGCCTCCAAGGCAACGTTGTGTTCAAGGATATCGTTGGACATCAGATAAGGATGAGTAAATTAAGTTCGTTAACGGTCGCATTCGCCCATGACGAAATCAAGAGAACCGAGGATCGCAGGGACATCAGAAACCATGCAGCCTTTCAGTAATTTAGGTAAAATAGAGAGGTTGATGAAAGACGGGCTGCGGATTTTGAGACGGTGGGGAGCCCCGCCCCCTTTAGAATTAATATAGAACCCAAGCTCTCCCTTAGGGTTTTCATGACCAAAATAAACTTCTCCTTCTGGAGCTTCGAGCCCTTGCGTCGCGACGATGAAGTGATGAATGAGTTCTTCCATCTTCATTAACACATCTTGCTTCTTAGGGAGAAGCCCTTTGGCATCCGTGACATTCACAGGACCATTAGGAATGGTCTCGATCACTTGGCGAACAATGCGGATTGATTGCCTCATCTCTTCCATCCGCATGAGGTAGCGATCATAACAATCGCCATGTTCGCCGATGGGAACGTCAAAGTCGTAATTCTCGTAACCAAGATACGGGCTATCCTTCCGTAGATCGCGAGGAACACCCGCGGCACGGAGATTTGGTCCCGTGATCCCGTAGCTGATCGCGTCTTCCTTCGTGATGATGCCAAGGTCTTTGGTTCGATTAAGGAAGATCTGGCTCTTCGTGAGAAGCTTATCCACTTCATCAATGGTTACTTCACATTCGTCTAAGAAGTTAGCGACTTCAGCAAGGAAGCCTTCTGGAAGATCGCGGATCTGGCCACCTACGCGAGTGTAGGAAGTCGTAAAACGCGCTCCGGTGAGCTGCTCGCTCAGGTTATAAATCTTTTCACGTTCAGTGAAAGTATAGAGGAAAACGGTCATGGCTCCAACGTCCATCCCGAAAACACCAATGCCGAGAAGGTGCGCTGAAATACGTGCAAGTTCACAAGAAAGCACTCGAATTGCTTGGCCGCGAGGCGGGAGCTCCCATCCCATTAATTTCTCAACAGCACAGGCATAGGCGACATTGTTGGCAAGAGGGGCGAGGTAATCAAGACGATCAGTATAAGGAATGAACTGATTGTAATGCATGTTCTCAGCGATTTTCTCATCTCCACGGTGAAGGAAACCAACGTCAGGGTCGGCTTTCGTGATGATTTCGCCATCGAGCTCAAGAATGAGTCGCAAGACGCCGTGAGTCGCAGGGTGAGAAGGTCCCATATTCAGGGTCATTTTCTCGCCAAGCAAGTCCTCAGTCTGGGCCTGATAATCAGCGACGGCTTGCGCCGATTTCGCAGCTGCATCAGGAGCTTCATAGGTGGTCTTACTCATAAATCAAAGGTTTCGGTGCGGACATCATATCCTCAATAGAGCCTCATGTCGCAAGGAGTTTGTGAAATTTTTCACAAACTTTGCTGCTTTGTCGGCTTTACGGCATTATTTTGGCGGAATGATCGATCATAAGGGGCTTGGTATCCGCAATAGAAACGAGTAGTCAGACAATGCGCTTTTCTGGTGAATGAATGTTATCCGAGAATATTCTTCAGGATGGAAGATAGGGAAAGCAGGCGTTTCGATAAATCGGTTTCTTCGATGAGCTCCTGCCGAGATTCAGGGTCGTTTACGAACTGTTGCGCGATTAAATCAGCGCGAACTTCAAGTTCGTCGATGTGGGAGAGGACGTGGCTGATTTCTTCCTGAACATCTCGAGCGGTGTATTTTAAAACTTCTAAGACCGCTTTATCGAGGAGAGTGCGGAGTCCTAATTCATCTAAATGGGGAGGAACCTGTGTGATTTCAGGCTCGATGACGGCATAAGGGTAAGGCTTTTTGTTCGGGATCCAGTCTTGGAACCGGACGCGCACGATTCCGTGAAGTAGAAGGTAAAGCCGGCCATCGGGAAGTTCTCGCGCAGAACGGATTAGGCCAATCGTTCCGACGGGGGCAACGCCGTCTTGTTCTTTTTCCTCACAATGAATCTGATTACCGACGCAAAACATACAGTCTCCTCGCAGCGCCTCTTGAGCCATCTCACGGTATCGAGGCTCAAAAAGATGAAGAGGCAGAGTCCCATGCGGGAAGAGGGCACCATCGGGAAGGATGATAACGCCGCATTTCTGAGGAATGGTGAGTTGAGCCAAGTTAAGAGAAGATAAGGCCTCTTTAGAAATGTCGCAAGGGGAGGTCTTTAAATTTACCGCTTTTGCCTTTGTGACCTTCTCGTTACATTTGAGGCCGCACTGATAAGCTAGCATTTGATAATGTCAGAAAGACCGACCATTCTTGTTGTTGAAGATGATGACGCGATCCGCGAAGGAATCGTCGATACCCTTGTCGCAGTTGGATACGAGGTCATCTCGGCTTCAGATGGGGCAGAAGGCATGCAATTGGCCTTACACGCGAGTTATCAGCTAATGCTTCTCGATTTGATTATGCCACATCATACCGGGTTTGAGATTTTAAAGGCCTTGCAAGAAAGCCGCCCCGGTCAGGCTACTATTATTCTTTCCGCTCGGGGGGAGGAGAATGACCGGGTGAAAGGGCTTTCTCTCGGGGCAGATGATTATGTGGTGAAGCCTTTTAGTCTGAGAGAGCTTCTGGCGAGAGTGGACGCGGTATTACGGCGCAGCACCGAGCGAGCGGCGGTGGTGGAGATGATTCCGTTTGGGGAAGTCGAGGTCGATCTCGTGAAGCAGCAGGTTTTATTTGCGAATGGGGAAGTCGAAGAACTGTCAGAGACGGAGGTGAAACTCCTGCGTTATTTTGAAAACCAAAAGCCGAGACCTATTTCGAGAGAGGAACTTCTCCGACAAGTATGGGGTTTAGATCCTAAGGGGCTCGCGACGCGAACGATTGATATGCATGTGGCACGCCTTCGACAGAAACTCCGTGATGCGGACTCGATTGTGACAGTGAGAGGGAAAGGTTACCGATTGGGGGGAGTCAGATGAGGCAAATATTACAACGTCAGTATGGAACATGGGTCGCGTTCGCGCTCATCGGGAGCTTGATCATTCTGGCCGCTTCAGCAGTGACGTTTCGAGTAGTGCAGTTAGAAGTAAAGAAGTGGCAAGTGGACGCACAGGTTGATTTAGAAACGCGCATGCGGCTTTCTCTCTGGAGGTTGGAGGGGATTGCATCAAATTACGTTCTTGATCAGGAGTCAGAAGGGGGCGCGCAGGATCTTCAAGCGGATTCCTCCTTGTTGGAGGAACGTCAAATTCCACTCGCTGAGACAATTCAAACCGAGGAGTTAGCTCAACAGGCAGAGGCTCTCAAAGGGTCAGTGATTGATACGAAAAATCAAGTTGAGCCCCAGAACTTACAAAAGAAACTGAGTATTTCTAAAAGCGGCCAGTATCAGCAGGCGCGAAATACGATCGAGAAAGCAGAACGTTCTCAGATCGTAAATGAACGCTTAAATAAGAAGTCGAGAAAGAAACCTTACCTCAAGAACAAGGGGCGAACGGAAAAGTTTTCCAAGCGTCAGAAAGGATCAGAAGGTAATGAGAAGAGTTTTTCTCATTCGTCGTCGACGGGACTTTCCGAGGAATCATTAGACTTACAGGAGGACTCAGATTTGTCATTTGCAAAGAAAGAGGACAAATCTCTCGTTCTTGTGGAAGGAGTTGCTTTCGAGAAGTTGAAGGGCGAAATGTTAGAAAGAATCGCAGATCTTTTACCACAGGCGGATCTATTAAAGGTGGACCCTTCTGCTGCGGCACTCGATCCCGATGCCCTTGTTTCACTTCCTTTGAAGCTCATTTCAAATGAAGGAGGGTATGAAGAATTACGATGGAGCTGGGCTCCCTTGCGCGGCCCTTTAGGAGGGGCGTGGCTTGTCGTCGTGTTAGGTGTTTTAGCTTCCGGTTTTTTATTGCGTGGAGTGATGGTCTTGAGCGAACGGCGAGCAACGTTTGTTTCGTCCGTGACGCATGAGCTTCGCACTCCCTTAACGACGTTTCGCCTGTATTCAGAATTACTAGAATCAGGAATGATTAAAGATGAGGCGAAGAAACAGTCTTATCTAGGGACTCTTCGCAGAGAGTCAGAGCGCTTAAATCATCTCGTTGAGAATGTCCTCTCGTATTCGCGCGTAGAGCGTGGCAATGCTTCTGCAAAGTGGGAGAAACAAGGTGTGGGTGATCTCATAGGAGGTATGGAGCCTCGCTTTCAAGACCGGGCAGGGGAAGTAGGGGCTCGAGTCGACATCTCGTTACAAGAAGAGTCGACTTTTATTCTCACAGATCAAACTGCATGTGAGCAAATTCTTTTCAACCTGGTTGATAATGCTTGTAAATATGGAGTCAGAAAAGGGGAAGGGGCACGTTTCCTTTTAACTGGGAAAAAGGGGCCGAGATATTATTATTTTGAATTGCGTGATCATGGCCCTGGAGTGAACCCTCGCGAGCAAAAAAAACTTTTTCGAGCCTTTCACAAATCCGCTCAAGAAGCTTCATATACTCAGCCAGGCGTAGGTTTGGGGCTGTCTTTGAGTCGTCGCTTGGCACGTGCTTTAGGAGGTGACTTAGTGATTCTTTCGGTGGCGGGGAAAGGGTCTTGTTTCCAATTAAGGATCCCCCTGGAGCGATGAGCCGAATGATTGTGCACCTCGATATGGATTGCTTTTATGCAGCAGTCGAGGAACTCGATCACCCTGAGTATCGGGGGAAGCCTTTAGCGGTCGGAGGAGAAGGAAGGCGGGGAGTTTTGACGACTGCCAACTATGAAGCTCGTCAATATGGGTGCCATTCTGCGATGCCAGGATTTAAAGCAAAAGAATGTTGCCCTCATCTCATTATAGTGCCCCCTCGCTTCGAAAGATATAAAGAGATTTCTCTGAAAGTGCGATCGATCTTTCAGAGGTTTACAGATCAGATTGAACCCCTTTCATTAGATGAAGCGTATTTAGACCTTTCGCATTGGCAAACAGACGGCGCTACTCTCGCTCGTGAAATCCGGGCTCAGATTGCGGAGGAAGTTAAGATTACCGCTTCCGCAGGAATTGCTCCTAATAAGCTTCTCGCTAAGATTTGTAGTGATTGGGAAAAGCCGAATGGTCAGTTTAGCCTTTCGGAGAATGAGGTGAACCATTTTATGTTAGATTTGCCGGTAGCGAAACTCTCGGGAGTCGGGCGAAAAATGCAGGCTTCACTTGAAGCAATCGGAATTGAAACTTGTGGCCAGATGCAAGAGGTTTCGAAATTCGTTCTTGCGGAGCGTTTTGGTAAATGGGGAGTAGAATTATATGATCGTTGCCGAGGGATCGATCATCGTCCCGTTGAGGTTCAGCGGACGCGGAAATCAATCAGTAAAGAGCGCACTTTTATGGAAGATGTGTCGACTTTTGAAATGTTGACTCCAACAGCGTGCCAACTTCTTGAGGCCGTGCGTGATGTTTTTGAACGGCGGTATTCGGATCGACAGGTGCGAAGTCTGGTAGTGAAACTCAAATTCCATGACTTCGGCAGAACCTCGATCGAGCGAGTGACGGCACATCCCAGCCCTGAGTTGGTCGAGTCATTACTTCGTGAAGCCTGGGAGCGAGGAGAAAAAAAAGCAGTGCGTTTACTAGGGGTGGGTTTTCGTTTGGCTGATCCGGAGGCAATCTCACAGTCTGAACTTTTCCCCGACCCTTAGGCGGTAAATAGTGAGACGGCGGGAGGGCTTCTTCTTTCTTTCTAAAGTCGCGCCTTTACATTGCTTCGAATTTTGGGAATTTTCGGGCACTCGCTATGCTGACTATACGCAACCTGACGAAAACATACGCCGGCCGGACTCTTTTCCATGGGGCTAAAATGACCATCAACTGGGGAGAAAGAGTCGCTCTTGTTGGGCCCAATGGGGCTGGGAAGTCGACTATTTTCAAAATCATCCTAGGACAAGAAGACCCTGATGAGGGAACGGTAGAGCAGGATGATTATGCGATCGTAGGCTTTCTGGCACAGGAAGCAGGAGAGGTTAAGAATGCGACGATTCTTGAGATCGCGATCGGGATTAATGAGGAAATGCGAGAGGCACTCGCCGTGATCCGCCTTGGAGATCAATCTGATGAGACAGGATCTCCAGAGTATATTGCGGCGCAGGAAGTTTTCGAAGGGAACAATGGTTATCAGCTTGAGCCTAAGGCGAAGAAAATTTTAGCGGGACTTGGTTTTGAGCAAGATCAGTTTGATAAGCCCGCGAGCGAATTTTCCGGAGGGTGGGTTATGCGAGCGAATCTTGCTCAGTTATTGGTTCTCGAGCCGGATTTGTTGATGCTCGATGAGCCTACAAACCATCTTGATCTGATGGCCTTGCTTTGGTTTCAACGTTATCTCGCCAATTACCCAGGAGCGATCTTTCTCATCTCGCATGATCGGGACTTTATGGATGAGGTGGTCGAGACGGTTTACGAGATCGATCAGGAAAAATTAGGTGAGTATAGCGGGAATTATTCGGCTTACCTTAAGCAACGTGAAGAGCGGTATGACCAGAAGGTCGCGGCTTACCGGAACCAGCAGAAAGAGATTGATCGGATTCAGGAGTTCATTGACCGTTTCCGTTCAGTAACGTCAAAGGCCTCACAAGTGCAGAGCCGAGTGAAGCAATTAGAGAAGTTTGAAAGAGTGCCGAAGCCTTTGGCCCCTCGTAAAATCTTTAAGTTTAACTTCCCTCAACCCACTCGGAGCACTCAAAAGGTGATCGAGTTGTCTGATGTGCATCAGGCATACGGAGAAAAGAAAATTTATGAAGGTCTTGATCTTACCGTCGAGCGTGGAGAAAAGATCGCTTTGGTAGGTCCTAATGGGGCCGGGAAGTCAACTTTACTCAAGCTGATGGCGGGAGTGGTGGAGCACCAAAAAGGTGAAGTGAAGGCAGGTTATAGCACCAAGATTGGTTACTATTCACAGCATCGCTCGGAATCTCTCAATGAGAGTAATTCGGTCCTTGAGGAAGTGATGGATGCAGGTGGAATTAGAGAAGAGGACGCTCGTTCGATCTTAGGGTCATTCCTTTTCCGCCGCGCTGATGTTCATAAGAAAATAAGAATCTTGAGTGGAGGAGAGAAAAGTCGTCTGAATCTCGTGAAGTTCCTTGTCGACCCTCCTAACCTTCTTTTGATGGATGAGCCTACAACTCACCTAGATATCATTTCGATTGAAGCTCTTGTGCAGGCCCTAAAAGCTTTTGAGGGAACTTTAGTTTTCATTTCGCATGATGTGCACTTTATCCGGTCACTAGGCGAAACGACGCTTCATATTACCCATGGGAAATACACTCGTTATGCGGGAGGGTATGACTATTACCTCGAGAAGTCAGGCCTTCTTGATGATGAGAAGGGGGCGATCACCGCTTCTTAACTGCGTTTAAGAACGAGTTTGTTTTTTGGATTTCCCTTGATGATTATTTAATCGTCGAGGACATCCGCCTCGATCACGCGCCCTTTCACGGGACGTGCTTGTTCGGACCCTGTCTCGGGAGAGTTTTCGGCGGAGATCGGGCCAAAGGGGGTGTTGACTGAGACGTTCTTTTTGAGAAAGGAGGCGAGTCTCCCTCTCACTAGAGCGCGACAAGGGGGGATGAGTAAGAAGAAGCCAATCGCATCGGTGAGGAACCCTGGTGTGATGAGCACTGCTCCAGCGATGAGGATGAGCAGGCCATCGGTCACTTCTCGATGCGGCATTTTTCCGGCATTACTAGTTTCTTTAAAGTTGCGTAGCGCAAGCGCTCCCTGCGTTTTCGCGAGCCATGCTCCAAGAGCTCCGGTGAAGATGATAATGACGATTGTTTCAGGGATACCTACGATCCCTCCAAGTTGCATAAAAATTCCCAGTTCGATCAAGGGGACGAGGATGAAAATAAGTAAAAGTTTTCCAAACATGGCGTGGGAGAGGTGAGTTCTTATACCTGAAACGTCACGGAAGTCGAATTCTGTTTCTTGACTTCAAATGACTTTAGGAGTCCAGATCGCAAGGTGACTTCGGGCGGTCTCAGGGTCATTCAGGCAGATTCCGTGTAGGGGAATGGCATCGCTTGTTTTAAGAAGTTTTAAGGAGCCCGCTTTTCCAGTTTTATGCATCAATTCATGAGCAACTCTTCCCATACTATAGCGGAGATTTATTTCAACGACGGGGCGTAGTTGCATTTCGCCGTTTTCTCGATAAAGGAAAGCGTCGACCGCGAGAGGACCTTCGTATGCAGAGAGCTGTTGCGAAAGTTGGGCGGGAAGCTCTGTTTGGTAGTAGGATAAAAAGGACGTTTTTTGGGCGAGGAAAGAACACACTTCGGGCGGGAAGAGGTTTCCCCATTTGAGATCGACGATGCTGCCTTGGTATTGACCTTTGGGAGTGTATTCTCCTCGCGTAAATCCTAGGAATTTGAGTTCAGAGCCCCGCTTCTGATAAAGGGAGGAGAAGTCAATGAGACGGTTGTAATAAGGTTCGATGATGAAGCCGCCAGCCTGGCATTGTTTCTCGGCCCAGGAGGTAAGAGCAGAAGCTTCATCATGGTTGAGGATCGTGAATTGCGAGCGACCACTGCATGCGTAGAGCGCTTTGACCCGGAGAGGGAGAGGGTGGTTGGCGAGATGTTTTTCGAATTCAGAAAGGGTCCGGATGAGGCTACTAGTTTCTCTTTGGTAAGGGAGTGCGATTCGCTTAGAGAAAAATTCGGAGCGGTAAGTAGGAGGTGCTTGTGTGGCGCTCTTATCAGTGACCTGCTCTTGAAAAGGCTGCAGGTCGTTAATGGCATCAGGACTCCAGGCCCATGGGGATAGCCCTCCTAGCTTGCGAGAGTCGAGTGTTTCACAGGTTTCAAATTGGCAAAGTGGAACTCCCCCTTCACGGAGTTTTCTAAGGTGCTCTTGGCGAGGAAGGTTGCGGAGCAAGAGGATGTCATCAGGATGGCAGAAGGGGAGCATGAGCATCTCGAGATCATTCTCGAGATTTGCCATGATTTTTTTAGGATGAAAGGTGCGGCCCTCAAGATGAGCTGCGACATGTTCTTCTGCGTGAGGATTGAACCAGTGAAGGTGGGGCGTTCTCCCACGGGAATGCTCGTAGATCTGAAGAGTTTCGATGAAGTCTTGGTCTAGGCCCGCTAATTGTCTCCCTTTTGCATTGAAGGGGGTTAACCCTTTGGCTCGGGAAGGAGAGAGGGGGAATTGAAGATTTTGATGGTAAGCCTTCCAGTCACTTTCCGCAGGATTTTTCCATTCCCGGAGCCAATGAACTCCATGGCCAACATGCCCAATCTCATCACGGTAAATTTTCTCAAGAACGGTCGCGGTCGAAAGGTCGCCAGCGACTCTGAATTGTTCAGCATAGTAGTAAGAGAAATCGAGGTTTGCCTGTTCGAAAGTGAGGTTGAGCTTGGTGACAAATTCGAGCGGGGTTTGAACCGGAGAGACCATTTTCCAGAAATAATCATTGAGAGGGAGTTCCCCGAATGGGACCCCGCATTCTTCCATTCGCCGTAGATACATACGAGTGTGCATCTGTTCCTCGCGCATCGCCTCATAGACTCCCCTTCGATACGCGTTAGGTGCATCGGGGAATTTGAGGAGGACGAGCGCCATGAGTTCTGCGGCAAGGAGCTCGTGGTTCGCGAGGAAGTGGAGCATCACGCCCCGCTCCCGTTCGTGGTGAATCTGAGTGATTTTAGGGAAGGGGACCTGCTTTGCAGAACTCATCTGTAACTCGTCGGGACGAGTAGGCCGGTCGAGTTTGAGGAGAGCGGGGCCTCTGCTTTCATCAGCGAGGTCGAGGGCGTGAATATGGAGCTTTTCTTCTAAGGTCGAAGAAAAGAGCACCTTGTGCGCCGCTTCACTCATGGTCATAAATAAAAGTCTAGCATGCTTGAAGTGGAATGCGACCGATTGTTTATGATCGATACAGTGAGGGAAGAGTCATTTTTAAGTTTTACTTCAGATGCGAGATGACTTCACAATCCCGCCATTGAGTTCTTATCGTTATCAGCAAAGCCTCAAAGAAGGGTCTTGGATTTCTCTCTCTAAAGATTGGGAGGGGCAATCACTTAAAGCACCTGCGGTATTCCGAGTAAGGAGCACGGAAAAAGCGCTTTTTTTCGAGGTGTGTTTTCCTTCAGAAGCTCGCTCGAAGCCAGGAAGCTCCTATGGCTCTTTTGAGGAAGAGTTATGGGAGTATGATGTCGCAGAATTGTTTATTACAACTTCATCGAGAGGGAGCTCTCAGTATTTAGAAATGAATATTGCCCCGAATGGGGCGTGGTGGGCGTGCTGGTTTAACGGGGTGAGGGCGCTGTCAGAACAAAAAGTTGAGCAAGAGGCCTTTTCGGTTTGCCAAGAAGTTTTTGGAAAAGGGGCCGGACTTTCCTTTTCGGTGGAATGGGCTTCTCTCGTGAAGGTGCTAGGGCCTTTAGTTGACTTACGCTATAATGTGACATGGATTCTCGAGTCTCCAGAGTCGCGCTATCTTTCTCTTGCTGAAATCCCGAAAGAAAAACCTGACTTTCATCAGCCTGATTCATTTCTTCCCTTAGTGAGAGAATGACCCTTTCTAAAGTCAGTTTCATCGCGGGGGTTCTTTTCTGCATTTTAGCGTTTTTTCTTTTTAGCAAAGGGGGTGGGCGTTGGATTGAAGAATTAGGAAAGAAGGAGTCTCCTTTTAGTTATAAGGCCTCTATGAAACTTCCCCGGCCACATCGGGAGACATTCGTTTTAGAGGAAAAATGGAAGAAAGAAGTCGGAGCGGAAGGGATCTCTGCGGTGGTGGCAGAGCACTCTCAGCGAGGTCTTCATTCTGGAAAGAGTCGGACCTTTGCGGAGGCGCTTGATTGGAGGAAGGCCCAAGAAAAAGAGTATCTTGAATTATTTACAGATTTTTTAGAGCTGTCGCCTTTTCAGCAGAAAGTTCTTAAATCTGAGTTAAGAGAACAACGCCGTCTTTTAGAAGAAAGGGTAGGCGACCCAAGGCGCCGTTTCGAACATGAAGAGTTTCAATACCAAGTGGCTTCAGCTTCGGACATCAGGCATTTAGTAGATCCTCTCGCGTGGGTGCCAGATCTTCCCGCTCTTTATCCAGAGGGTTTAACAGAAAAGCAGCAGGCGCGGGTGGAGTTCCTCAAGCCTGAGGTCTTAAATTTTTATCCTAGTCAGAAAATGCCAAGGGAAGATTTAGAAGTCTCTCCCGTGCCCGGAGCTTATTTTTTAGGAATTACTAAGGAACAGTATGATCATTTTGAAAGCAGAATGGGCGAAGAGGGCGAAATGTCTTCTGCCGATTTAGCCTTGGCATACGAATCTTTGACGGAGTATCAAATCAGGCTTTCGCTTCTACTGAGTCCTCGTGTTTTTGAGGAGCTTGCAGCTGAGTTTTTAGATCGTGAACTTTATGATTCGTTGGCGGATTAAAAATCACGCCATGATATATTCTAACAGAAGTCCTTGGAGGTTGGAGTAGAATTGGCTTCGAAGGAAAGCGCTTCTCATTTCAAGTTCGAGTTCATTAATTTCATCGAGACTTTCTATGTGAGAGGTTTGATATTTTGTTTCGAGAGAAAGACGGGACTGATTAAGGGCTCCATACCAGTATTCGGCTCCTTGTCGGTCGATGTAGAAGGTTTTTTGATCCCTTGATTCGTCGAGAAATTTTTTGAGCTGTTTGATTTGAGAACTAAAGTGGGTTTCGAGATCCGGGCGAATATAGTCTTCCCAATCTTGTCGCTCTTTGAGTTCACTAGAGAGGTGCTCACAAAGATCTTCTCGATTACCTGTCACCGAGTCGTGAATGATAAGATCGAGAGCGAGCCAGTCTTGGTCTTCTTCGATAATGATCTGAAGTCGACCATCAATAGTAGGAGCGGCCTTCATTCCGATTTCTGAAGAGAGGCTTTGAGTTGATAGGTGTGAAGCTGTTGAACGTAAACTTCTGCTCGTTCACGGTCTCCTGTCCAGAGAAGAGATTTTCCAAGTTGGTGAACCTCTGTCATATGGTATTCGGCTTTTTCTTTGGGGTAGGAAAAGACACGTTGAAAGACACGAGTTACATAAGGCATGAGGTTGACAGGGTCATCAAAGACGATGACCTGCCAAGGAGTGCTACTTTTTGTTTTTTGCTTCGTGAGAGTGATTTCTTGCGTGTCAGCCATAGAAAAGGAATCATGATGATACATGAGCTGGAGAGGGGGGATCAATCCATTTCCCGTGCTCAGCAATAAGATCTTTAAGGCGGTCAACGGCTTCTGCTTCAGGAAGGTTGAATTTCACGGCAGTTTTACCAACATACAGGTTAATTTTCCCTGGCGCGCCTCCTACGTAGCCAAAGTCTGCATCAGCCATTTCCCCAGGGCCATTTACGATACAGCCCATGACGGCAATGCGGACCCCTTTGAGGTGGCCTGTTGCCGCTCGGATTTTTTGAGTCGTTTCTTGAAGGTTGAAGAGGGTCCGACCACAACTTGGGCAGGCCACGTAGTCGGTCTTGAAGATTCGAGATCCGGCGGCTTGGAGGATATTATAACTGAGTCGTAAGCTTTGCCCGGGAGCGGCCTCTCCTTGGATGATGATGGCATCTCCGATTCCATCGCAGAGTAAGGAACCGATTCTACGTGAAGAGCGGAGGAGGGCAGGGAGGAAATCGACACTTTCACCGGGTAGAAAGGTGTCTTTAAGTAAAATCGAGTGCCGGGAAGAGAGTTTCGCCGCGAGAAGGCGGAAGGCGGGAATGACTTCGAGGTCAATGTCGTTCTTGATAGTAACGAGCTGAGCTTCTTTTTGAATTTCGACTTCGCGCAGAGCTTCATCATCACGAGGGTCTAGTTCGATCACGCCACTTTTTTCTAAAACAATTTCGGGCTGGAAATCTCCCATTTGCTCAAGCTTGTGAGAGACAGCATCCCATTTTTGTTGGGTGGTAATTACCCGGATGAGTTCGGTGCCTCCTAGGGGGATATCGTTAATTTTTTGGGTAAGAGAACGACGTCGATCGTAGAGGAAAGGATCCCAGGTAGGCTGAGGACTTTCCTGAATCGAGTTTCCGCTTTCCCGGTTATTGAAATCAGCGACGATCGCTTCCGCGACAGGGATTTCATAAACAGCATCCTCGGTGAGAGAGACGCGAATGGTATCTCCAATTCCGTCAGCAAGGAGAGACCCAATTCCGATGGCAGATTTGATTCGCCCGTCTTCGCCATCTCCAGCTTCGGTGACTCCGAGGTGAATCGGATAGTTCCAGTCGCTCCCTTCCTTTTCGAGGCGGGTGACGAGAAGCCGATACGCTTCGATCATGACCTTTGGGTTAGAAGCCTTCATTGAGAAGATGAAATTATGGTAATCTGAATCGCGTGCGATACGGGCGAACTCAAGCGCGCTTTCTACCATTCCGAGCGGAGTGTCTCCATATCGGTTCATGATACGGTCCGAGAGAGAGCCATGATTAGTCCCAATCCGGATGGCGCGGTCTAGTTCTTTACAAAGGGAGACGAGAGGGGTGAATTTTTCTCGGATCCGAGTCAGTTCTTCTTCGTATTGGAGGTCTGAATATTCTCGAATTTCGAATTTTTTCTTATCCACATAATTTCCAGGGTTAACGCGAACTTTTTCAACCCATTTTGCCGCCTCTAAAGCAGCATCAGGTTTGAAATGGATATCCGCGACAAGAGGGACATCACACCCGGCTTTGCGAACGCCATTTCGAATATTTTCAAGATTTGCAGCGTAGACTTTGGTCTGCGCCGTGATTCGAACGATTTCACACCCTGCGTCTGCAAGATCGAGAACCTGTTTAACCGAAGCGTCGGTATCACGGGTGTCGGATGTGATCATGGATTGAACCCGGATCGGGTGGTCGGCTCCGATCCCTACGTTCCCCACTCGGCATTCGCGGCTTTGGCGACGCTGGTATCGATAGAGGTCAGGACAATAGGATGAAAAATGGCTCATGTTGATGATTGATTGTTACTCCATTATTGCCAGAGCGTCTACCTTCGTTACGATGGAGAGGATGTTTTTAGAACGATATGTGCTTCTGGTGATAATGATGGCTGGAATGGCATTTGCGGAAAATGCACCGCCACTTTCTCTTGCGGAAGAAAAGGAAGACTTTATCAGAGTGGAGAGTTTGGAAAAAAAGAAATTTTTACAAACTGCGGTGATTCAATACGAAAAAGGTGGCGTTCAGGTGGATCTCATTGGGGCCGTGCATATTGCGGATGAGGGATATTATAAAGAGCTTAATAAGAGGTTTGATGATTATGAAGTTCTTCTTTTCGAAATGGTGGGAGGAGAATCGATTAAAAAGTGGGCTAAAATGTCGAAAAAAAAGCGCCAAGAGAATGTTTCGGCTCTTGCCCTTGCTTATGAAGGAATGGCAAAGATGCTCGATCTAGGATTGCAGCATCATGAAATTGATTATTTTAAGCCTCACTTTGTGCATGCCGATTTGACTCACCAGGAGTTTACCCGGATGCAAAATGAGCGGAACGAAACGATTTTTGGTTATGCGGTGAAAGCGCAGCGAGAAAATGAAAAGCGGAACGTGAAACAGCCAAGTAGCTGGAAGTTAATGGTCGCAATGTTAGCGAAGAAACCAAATAGCATCAAAAGGGAATTAATGGAGAGCCTTGCGATGGGAGATGAAAACATGGGGCACCTCTCTGGGGAATCTGTGATCATTGACGACCGAAATGCGAAGTGCCTCGAAGTTCTGGAGAAGCAAGTGAAGGCGGGGAAAAAGCATTTCGGCATTTTTTATGGAGCGGCTCATTTCCCGGCGATGACCAAATCACTCGTAGAGCTTGGTTATGAGAAGAAAAAGACGGTTTGGCTGAATGCGTGGGAGGTTGATTTAGAGAAATAAAGACGAGACCTCTTTCTGAACGAGCTGAGCTTGCTGGCTATCGAGAAAGCTCAAGCGAGTTCGCCTCGCGATAAAGTCCTCAACCGTGAGGGCGTGATCATTTTCGATCGCCCAACGAGCCTTTTTGCTCCAGCTGAGGGCTTTTTGTTGGTAGAAGCCGGGGTGAGTGAGAAGAGGAAGCGTCGCGGTTTGAGAAGGTTTTTTGTATTGAAGCATGTCACTAATTTGGTCCCCTACCTCTTCCCCCATCTGTCTCGCCGTCGTCCATTTCCCTCCCATTAGGGAGATCATTCCACTGGGAGATTTCTCAATGAGGTGGGAGCGGGAGATTCGGGCGCTTTTTTGATGAGCGTGGCGCTTCACCAGAGGGCGGAATCCCGCAAAGGACGCCAAGATTTCATGCTGATCAACGGGGAGGTAAGGCCTCGCTTCGTTCAGAATGAAATCAACTTCTTGCGCAGAAGGTTGAGGGTCTCTGGTCGCTTCGGCAATCGGGATATCAGTGGTTCCAAGAAGGGTGACTCCCTTCCATGGCACCGCAAAGAGAACTCGGCCGTCTTTCGTTTTAGGAATGAGAAGGGCGTGCTGAGCACCAAGAAGAGCGGCGGGGAAAACAAGGTGGGAGCCGCGGCTCGTTATAATTCGGGGGGAGGTTTTGGGGTTATCTTGCTGGCGAAGTTTGTCTGAGAAAGGTCCCGTTGCGTTGATGAAAGTTTGGCTTCCGAGGCTGATAGGAGCTTTCCCTTTTGGTTGGGTGATTAGTCCGGTGAGCTGGCCTCGAGAATTATGAATGAGTTCAGTCACCGGGCTGTAGTTAAGAGCAAGGCCTCCGAGGCTTTCAAAAGTGCGGACCATCGCAAGCGCTAATTCACAATCATCAAACTGAGCGTCCCAATACGAGACTCCTTGCCGTTGGTGCTCGGGAGAGAGATGAGGAAGAAATTTTTCGATTTCTGATTGCTTGCGAAAGGAGGAAGGCGGGAGTGTTTCATTCCGAGCAAGGAGGTCATACGCTTTTAAGCCGGCTCGATAATAGAAAGAGTCTCTCATTCCTTTAGTAGGAATGAAAAATGGGAGAGGCGTGATGATCTCTCCCGCATTAAGAAGCAGAAGTTTTCTTTCTCGTAAGGCTTCTTTGACGAGGCCGAAATGCCCTTGCTCTAAATAACGCACTCCGCCGTGAATGAGTTTGGTGCTTCGGCTTGATGTCTCAGAGGTGAAATCATGCGATTCGAGAAGAAGAGTTTTAATGCCTCTAGAAGCCAAGTCGAGCGCACTAGCGATTCCGCTGGCTCCCCCACCGATCACAATCGCTTCCCACTGCTGAGATTTCTGAGCGAGCTGTTCGATTCGTTTGTCTCGGGAGAGGGGCATTAATCGCGAGGAGGTTTAGCCCAGCCATAAGAGCGAGTAATAGCGTCATTCCAATGGGCTCGTTCGGGGGCGATTTCTTTTGGCGTTTTAAGGGGGGCAAACTGTTGGTCCACTTCCCATAAAGATTCGAGCTCCTCTAAGCTTTGCCAGAAACCTGTTGCGAGGCCCGCGAGAAAGGCGGCTCCGCGAGCGGTGCTTTCCACAATGGTGGGGCGCGTTAAGGTGACTTGCGAAAAGTCACTTTGAATCTGGAGTAAAAGATTACTTCTACTGGCTCCGCCGTCGACTCGGATGTCACGTAGGCAAATGTCAGTATCCTCTTTCATGGTTTTGATTAAGTCTTCGCACTGCCAAGCGATACTTTCGAGAGAGGCTCGAGCCAGGTGAGAAGAATTCGTTCCACGTGTAATTCCGTAGATGCTTCCGCGAGCGTGAGGATCCCAGTGAGGGGCTCCGAGACCAGTTAAAGCGGGGATGAAATAAACCCCTCCATTATCATTTTCCTTTTGAGCAAGGGCTTCGATATGATGAGATTCCTCGATAATGCCTAAGCCATCTCTCAGCCAGTTGATCACAGATCCTCCCGTGAAGACACTACCTTCAAGTGCGTAGTGAGTTTTTCCTCCAATATTCCAGGCAATAGTAGTAAGAAGCCCTTTCGAAGAGGTTTGGGGTTTATCTCCGAGCTGCATGAGTAGGAAACAGCCTGTGCCGTAGGTGTTTTTGATCATTCCTTTACGAAGGCATAACTGGCCAAATAAAGCGGCTTGCTGGTCTCCGGCCAGGCCCGCGATAGGAATCTTAGGCCCGAGCAGGGAAGTATGTGCGACAACTTCAGAGTTAGGAACAAGCTGAGGAAGGATAGATGGAGGAATTCCTAACCAGGATAAAAGTTCTTGATCCCATTCCAAAGTGTGGATGTTGAAGAACATGGTGCGCGAAGCATTTGAATAATCAGTGAGGTGGCTACTGCCTTCGCTAAGTTTCCAAATGAGCCATGTTTCGATCGTTCCAAAAGCAAGATGCCCTGCTTGAGCGAGAGTGACGAGAGAAGGTTTTTTTTCAAAAAGCCATTTTACTTTAGTCCCGGAGAAATAAGGATCGAGGCAAAGGCCGGTCTTTGCTCGAATTTTATCATTCCATTCATCGTAATGTTTTTCGCAAAAAGTGGCAGTGCGTCGGTCTTGCCACACAATGGCCGGGGTGACAGGCTTCCCCGTTCGGCGGTCCCATAAGAGGGCTGTTTCGCGCTGGTTGGTAATCCCAATCGCCTTAATTTGTGCGGGGGCGATATTGCCTTTTTTAAGGCAATCTTGAACGGCTTTCCATTGGGACTCCCAGATTTCATTTGCGTCGTGTTCGATCCATCCAGGGTGAGGGAAATGTTGAGGAAACTCGTATTGCCCGGTCGAGATTATTTCCCCGGCATGATCAAATAAAACAGCACGAGAACTCGTTGTGCCTTGGTCAAGAGAGAGAATATATTCCATTAAGAATGATATTACTCTATAATAGTTGAGTGAGAAAGAAAGGAAGCTATAAAATCATTGGTCACCGTGGGGTGATGTCTCTGGCGCCTGAAAATACCTTTGCTTCTTTTGACCTAGCGCTGGAGATGGGGGTTGATGCGATTGAGTGCGATGTGCGACCTTGCCGAGATCACTTTGTTCTCTTACATGATGAAACTTTGGATCGCACCACCTCTTATCCCGGGAAAGTTCGTGACTATCGATTTTCGGAATTGCTTAAAATGGGAAGTAGTCATGAAAACAAGATCCCCCTTCTTGAAGAATTTTTAGAACGCTATTTAGGAAAGGCAGAGCTGAATCTTGAACTGAAAGGAGATTTTTCTTCTCAAGAGTTAGCTTCTTTTTTAAGTCAGCTGCCAAGTGAGGGAAAGGGCATTATTCTTTCCTCATTTAACACGCTTCTTTTAGAAGAAATACGCCGCTTCGGCTCATCTTTGCCAATAGGGGTCCTCTACCATGAAAATGCTTCAGCCGCTCTGAAGGTTGCGCAAAGAGTGGAAGCGAAAAGTTTACACCCGCATCTTAATTTACTGGAATCACACCCTTATTTTGACCGTTCCCGTTTTGAAATTTATCCCTATACAGTAGACCAAGTTTCAGATCACCTTCATTGTATTCATCATGAAGTAGACGGGGCTTTTTATAATGATCCTCGTCTAGCTCTGCACTCGTAGTTTAATGGCCGGAGCAGTCGTTGCTCCCGCTAAAGAGAGCGGGCTTTTATTTGAAAAGAAAGAAGGGTAGTGATTCATCGTATCAAGTAATTGATCAATGAGGTCCTCGAGTTGCTTAGGTTTATGAGGTAAGAGGACTCCGATCCAGCCCTCTGATTGCGCAACGAGCAGAATCGTTAGGGTGATCGTTTCTATCAATAGAGATTCAATTTCTCGTTGAGATTTCCGATACCCGTTTAAGGTTTCCCCTACTACAGAAGCCAACTGAAGTGGGATAGCGTCATCAGGGAAACTATGCGTAAGAAGCTGTTCGTGATGAACAACTAGGAAGTCATCAAAATCATACTTAGTGCTGATCTCTTTTTTAAGAGCATGAACAAGAGGGGATTGTATGGCGGGCATTACAAAGAGGTTAAGTTAGTCTCGCTTTGTGTGAGGAAATGATCACACAGAGAATCGAAGCAGACCGTGCCAGAGGCATAAAGGGCTTCAAAGTTTCGGCTGGAAAGAGAGTGCTCCTTATCTGCTCGATAAACAGAGGTGCTGATTTCATCTCTCAAATAAACGGTTTCAAGGCACCCGAGCCCTAAAATTTGAATAATTTTAGCACTCGCATGTTCCAGATACCTCATCTCAGCAGAGCAGGCATTTTGAATTTCCGGGGCGGCATCCCGGTAGTGAATATTCGCTTTGACGTGAACATGGTGAGTAGCGGCCTCTTCTGCCGTTGATTCAGGGGGTTCAGAATGAGGAGAGTGTTGTGTGAGTGTGTTGTTTAAAATAAGCTGCATGAGCAAGCAATGTGTTCGCCATAGTAAACACTAAATAAACTTAAGAGTCGACTCCGTTTTTAATGTGCCGCTAAACTACTATTATCATCAGAGGTTTCGATGAATCATTTTGATCTACATTAATCATGAAAATATCCACAGTGCTTTTTGATTTTGACGGAATCATCGTTGATACGGAATGGGTTATCTATGAAGAATGGCTTAATATTTTTTTAAAAGAGGGTGAGAATCTTTCATTAGAGACTTATGTTCAATGTATAGGAAGTGATCACACTCAATGGTCGCCTAGTCTTTACCTCGAGTCTCTGACCGGTAAAAAGTATGATTGGGAAGATCTTCATGAAAAACGTAACATTCAGATCAGGAAAAGGTTGCAAGGTCAAAAAGAAATGCCAGGAGTGCGGTTGACTTTAGAAGCGCTCCAATCTTCTTCTGTGCGCTGCGCGGTTGTTTCCTCTTCTAGCCATCATTGGGTCGACCGCTGGCTTGAAAAATTAGAATTAACCTCTTTTTTTCAAGAGGTTGTTTGCCGAGGGGATGCCGCGAGCATTAAGCCAGCCCCCGATCTTTTTCTTGAAGCGGCGAGAAGGCTGGGAGTTACTCCTGAATCGTGTTGGGTGATTGAGGATTCGATGAACGGCTTCATCGCAGCTCGTGCCGCAGGAATGAAAACATGTATCATTCCCAACCGAGTGACTTCTTGTTTAGACTTTAAGGCCGCAGACTTGCAGCTCCCCTCGATGGAGTCACTGTTGCCCCAGCCACTCGAGTGTCTGACTTAAGGCTCGGGAACGGTGGCTAAGTTGATTCTTAATTTCACCGGCGAGCTCCCCGAATGACTGCTCATACCCTTCTGGAATAAAGAGAGGGTCGTAACCGAACCCTTCTGATCCGAGGAGGGTATCAATAATCTTTCCTTCAATAATCCCTTCAAAATGCGTTAAAAAGAGGCCTTTTCTAGCAATAACCATCACACAGGCAAAGCGGGCGGAGCGTTCTTTGACTCCTTCCATTTCGCGAAGAAGCTTGGCATTGTTGGCTTGGTCATCTCCGTCAGTGCCGGCGTATCTAGAAGAATACACTCCAGGAGCTCCCCCGAGAGCGTCAACGACGAGCCCCGAATCATCAGAAAGAACATAGCCATCCACTTTTTTACTCAGTTCGATCGCTTTGATCGTGGCGTTGGCAAGAAAGGTTGTTCCGTCTTCGATGGCTTGCGGGAAATCGCCTAAGTCATTGATATCAAGAATCTCGAAGCTTTTTGGGGCCATCTCTCGGATTTCTTGAGTCTTATGAGAGTTCTTGGTAGCGAGGGTTAATTTCATCAGGTGAAGATTAAAAAATAAAAAAAGTATTAGAAGCAGGGAATAAAACCCCTTAGATGAGGGTCTTACTAATAGATATGAAAAAAATAACAACATTCATTACACTTTTGCTTTCGATGGCGACTTTTGCAGTTGCTGCTGGAGAAGGGTGGGAAACGAGCATTGATCAGGCCTTAGAATTGGCTAAAAAAGAGAAAAAACCTCTACTTGTCGAGTTTACCGGCTCAGATTGGTGTCCTCCTTGTATTATGATGAGGAAGAAAGTTTTCACCAAGAAAGAGTTCATTTCAAAGGCTAGTGAGAAATACATCCTCGTTGAGATTGATATTCCGAACAAAGACCCGGAGCTCAAGAAAAATAACATTAAGATTCTTGAAAAATATGGAGTTCAAGGCGTGCCAACAGTGATTTTACTCGACCCAGCAGGTAAGGAATTCGAGCGGTTTTCAGCCGTCGAACACCCTTCCGTAAAAAGCTTTTTGGGCCGCCTCGATAAAGAGCATAAGAAGCTCAAATTTAACTGAGGCCATTCTTTTTTCATAAGGGGGAATATGAAGCCTGTCTCACTTCGGTGAGGCAGGTTTTTTCTTGGGCTCATCGCATTTTGGAAGGAAGGGAAGCAGAGGGAGCCAGTTTCGAATTGGCATGGTGATGAGGAATTGATAGGTTGATCGCTGTGAAGATCATTAATAGGGCGTTAGGAGTATGGTTAGGATTAAGCATGAGCCTCGTGTTGGGGGAAATCCGCCTGCCGTCAAAAGTGTTGACTTTGGATCAGCTTGAAGAGGGAAAACAGCAAGCGGTGGAAGAAATGAAGCCATTGAGCTTCATCCTCATAGATGAAATCATTGAGAATAAAGATGATGAGAAGGTCTTGAAAGGGATGTTAAGAACCTTTCCTAAATTTTCGGTGACCTTTGCTTTTAGAAAAGGAACAGATGACTTCAAGCGCTTGCCGAAAGGAGCCCGTCAATTAATTGAATGGCGCCGTAAGGCTGACGGGGGAATGGGTGCCGCAATCGTCAGTGCTGATGGGCAAGAAGCGCTTAAATTTATTGAGTTCTGGAAATTGCGTTGGAAAGGGAAAGAGACCTATAGCAAGCTTCGTTCTTCTTTGAAAAAAGTAAACGTTTTAGGAAAAGGTTTTGGTGGCGACGAGGAAAATGAAAAGAAACTCAAGCATGCGATTGAACTCGAAGATGGAGCCGCGGATCAAATCGTGGAATGGAAAAATAAACAAGGCTGGTCGATTCGCGCCCGGCTGGTCGAAGTCAACTTGACGGAATATCGGATTTTACCAGAAGGGGCAGAACAAAAGGAGCAGGCTCACCTCGTTAATGAGCTGGCCTGGTCTTCCCGCGAGAAACTTAAGGAACTCGTGGTAGGTGACCCTTGGGAAAGATGATAAACCGGAATGGGTTAAAGGAGGAGGGATTGATTTTCATCCACCAAGACTTGCTCCTTGGGGGAGGGCAAGTTCATCACGATGAACTTGAGGCATGTTTGCTGAGATCTTCGCTTTGAGTTGCGCCTCTAAATTGTAGAGGCCAAAGTAAGTGCGGTTGAGGTAAAGCGCTTCAGCATCTCCACGGCCACTTTGCATTTGTTGGAGGTCTTGATCTTCCTTCATTCGGTCTCCGAATTCGAAAAGCTCTTCGGAGTATCGTTTATTTCCAAAATCAAAAAATTCCGTTTTAAATGGGCGAGAAAGAAGCTCAACCGAATCCCGGAAAAGGGGAATGAGTTTCCTTTTTTGAAAGTCGCCATCATCTTCCCTTAAGAGCTGTAGTTCATAGAGAAGCTCTTTGAATCGCTCTGCACGAGAAAGGTCGGAATTAGCCATGAGGGCAAAATACTTACGGTAAAAAGTGGCATTAAGATCTTTAACGCAGCCGAAGTCAAAGACCCAGAGCTTCCCGTCGTGGACTTTGAAGTTTCCAGCATGAGGGTCAGCATGGAAGATTCGCAGCTCATGAACTTGATAGTGGTAAAAGTCCCATAGAGCTTGCCCTACTTGGTTCCGTTCTTCTTGAGTAGGTGAAGATTGAGCAAATTCGTCAAGATGCATTCCCTCTACCCAGTCCATTGTAATGATTTTTTTACTGCTGAGCTCAGGGTAGTATTCAGGGAAGTAAACCCCTTCAATATCTTTGGTGAGATTTGCGAGTTCTTGGGAACGCTTAAGCTCTAGCAAGTAATCAGTTTCTTCCACGAGGCGCGCCTCGACCTCTACTAGATAATGATCGAGTGTTTCAGCACTGAGGTTGAAAAGACGCATTGCGAAAGGCTTTACCATCTTCAAATCAGATTCCAAGCTATCAGCAACTCCTGGATACTGAACTTTTACGGCATAGGTTCGGTCACCAATAGTGGCCTTGTGAACCTGTCCGATGGAAGCCCCTGCAACCGCTTCTTTTGAAAAAGTGTCGAATATCTCATTTGGAGCTTTCCCGAATTCTTTTTTAAAGCTCCGCACGACCAAAGGGTATGATAATGGAGGGGCCGTATATTGAGCTTTTTTAAATTGCTCGATGTAAGGAGCTGGTAGTAGATTTTGATCCAAACTCAACATTTGAGCCACTTTGAGTGGGCCCCCTTTAAGTTTACTAAAGACAGCGTAGGTGTCTTCAGCAGTTTCTTCGTGGAAGCTTTCTTTGGCGCCAGCTTTTCCGAGCTTTTGCTTTGCACTATATTTGAGATAATGCATGCCAATTTTAGCGCCGGTTGTCGCCAATGATGCCGCCCGAGTGATTTTATGCTTGGGGATAGATTTTTGTGAACTCATCAGGTTTTAGCTGCGGAATCGAGGGAGAAGGAATTTAACGAGATCGAAACCAGCTTCGATACCTGGTAAATGCAAAGATTCATAAAAGAAGCGGACAGACTTTTCAATTAAAGCGTCCGTGTCCTCGAAGCCGTGGCTTTGGTCTTTACGGTTGAAATCGAGTAAGAAAAGAAACTGCCCACTCAGTAAATTAACGAGGAAAGGGGCTTGTTTACTGTTTCCGGTGAGTTCGCCAGTGTTAAGGGAGTGCTGGATGAGGCCTTCGGCGTGCTCTTGGAAGGCTTTCTTCATCCCACTAAGAGATTCAGAGCAGAGAGCATGCTTAGGGAACCGAGCCAAGAAGCGGGAGCGGTTATCTAAAAGGAGCTCAAAAAAGGTATAATAAAAAGCCAAGAGTCTCTGTCTCCCATCATAATTTTGATAGTCTTCGTCACTTTCAAGAACGGTAACAGTTGAAGTGATAAGTTCTTTCCAGAAGACTCCTTCGACCGCGTCGAAATGAGAAAACTCATTGAAAAACTCAGACTCTTTGATGCCAAGCTCTCGACAGAATTTAAAGACGGAAGCAGGGGGCTTTCCGTTTTCGAGAACGAATTCCCAATACTTCTCTTGAATTTGTTTACTCATAAAAGTGCTGTGCTGAGCCTCATGCTCAACTTTAATCTGGCCCAGCTTGGGAGAAGGTCAAATCAGAGAAGGCCCTTTTTTATAAAAAGGACGGGGATGAAGGAGAGAGGGGCTCTTGAGGCGCTTCTTCTTTCTTGAACAAGGGCATGGGGTCGCTCTCCGTTTTGTTCATTGGGCGAGCGAGCACGATATCTCCTACCGTTGGGTTTCCGGATAAGATGTCGACCGCTAAATAACGGCCTTTTTTTTCACCTTTCCAGGAAAGGGCAGCGGATCCGCTGGCTCCTTGCGCACTGAGAAAGTGGTCCTCGAGCTCTCCGGAGTGCGGAATTTGTTTCACTAAGGCGAGCTGTTGACTGAGATAAACGGCGGTGATGGCTCCTATTTTTCTTTTTTTAGGCTCCTTGTTCTCAAGGGTTTGAGTGGGGTTTGGGCTCTCTTTTAATGGAGAGGTTTGGCACTGCGTTAATCCAAAAAACAGGAAACTGAGCAAGATTGAAGAAAAGGGTAAGCAGCGCATCTGAAAGACACCTTAACATTTCCTGGTGAAAACTTCATGCAAAAGGTTGACGAATCACAACCAATATGGCTCTAATTCCTTCTTCCCACAAAACACGGATCGGTGGCTGAGTGGTCGAAAGCGCTCCCCTGCTAAGGGAGTATACCCTTGCGGGTATCGAGGGTTCGAATCCCTCCCGGTCCGCCATTTTTTTATTTTGTGGAAACATCTCAAAGAAGAGCAGATGTTTTGAGTCTTCAATGAGGAAAAGAAAGCACTGTAAATTCTATTTTTTGGTGGTCTCAAAAGAGATTTATTAACTCAATATTTAAATGGTAATATCATCATTCAATGGCGCTTCCGGCGAGTTAACAAGAGAAAGCTAGTGAGGGAG
This sequence comes from uncultured Verrucomicrobiales bacterium, assembly GCA_937951675.1. Taxonomy (GTDB): domain Bacteria; phylum Verrucomicrobiota; class Verrucomicrobiia; order Verrucomicrobiales; family Akkermansiaceae; genus CALFBI01. The sequence continues at coordinate 46,192 of CALFBI010000007.1, read as the reverse complement.
AATGAAAAGAAAAGTGATGGCTCAGGAATCGTTTTAACGGTAGCTGGATCAAACCCAATTTGGAAAGGGTCTTGGGCTGATCTGTTAGAACTAAGACTGGAGAGATTATAGGTGTATGAAAACGTATTAGCTCCTGCGATCGTGGCTGAAAAGCTCCCTCTGTCATTATTAGAGCTACTTGTTCCATAGGTCACTAGTCCGGTATTGTCTCCAGAAAGGGTGGATAGCCCACCAGAGATGATCGTGTAATCGATGATTCCATCGGAGGTTAAAGTTCCAAATTCATGTCTTCTTCCTGTGTTATTACCACCCTCAGAAAGAAAGTCCCAATCTGCAGTAGCTCCATTTTGAAGGGTAAAAGTAATCGTGTTAGAATTTCCTCCGTCTGTTCCATTCTCAAGGTCTTGGCCGCTCGAGCCCGGGCCATTATCGAAGTCCCCACTCCAGGAAACGGTAAGGAGGCAAGGAACTCCTGGGGTTCCAATATCAAAGATTTGACTGCCTGCGGTCGAAGTTCCTCCTGCTAGGAGAGTGTTATTGGAAGTATCCAACAAAGAGCCCCAATTAAAATAATTTTGGCTGTAAAGGGGGGAGGTAAAAACAATTCCGGCTACGAAGCTAGAGAGAAGTTTTTTGATGAAAAGAGGGAGCATTATTTTAATGCAGAGATGGAAATTCAGCCTTACTCCTTAACATAAAAAGGGGGAAGAAGGCAAGAGGATTATTGATGTAGATATTAGAATATCAAGGGGTAGGGAGGGCTCCTGTTTCTGTGAAAAAAGAGGACCAGCTCCTAAGAAGTTAGCGTCAATGGCGCTTTCGTCGAATTAAGAAGAGAAGGCCTGTGAGGGCAAATGAGAAAAGCAGTGAGGGTTCAGGCACCATTTTAGCGGTAGCGGGGTCAAATCCAATTCGGAAAGGATCTTGGGACGTCCTTGTCGGATTTCGGCCAGTGGTGTCATAAGTATAAGAAAAGGTATTAGCCCCTATGATAGTCGCTGAAAATTGGCCGCCATCACCGCCATTACTAGTTCCATAAGTGACAAGGCTGGTATTGTCCCCAGAGAGAGTAGAAAGTCCTCCGGAAATGAGCGTGTAGTCGATCGTTCCGTCCGAGGTCAAAGTTCCAAACTCATTGCTACTTCCTGTATTATCATTACCCTGAGAAATAAAGTTCCAATTGGCAGAGACTCCACTTTGAAGGGTGAACGTGACAGTGTTTGAATCTCCCCCATCGGCTCTATTCCTAATGTTTTGGCCATTGGATCCAGGGCCAATATCGAAGTCGCCGCTCCAAGAAACGGTAAGAAGGCAGGGGGCGCTCGGTGTTCCGATATCGAAGATTTGACTGCCTGCGGTCGAAGTTCCTCCTGCTAGGAGGGTGTTATTGGAAGTATCCAACAAAGAGCCCCAATTAAAATAATTTTGGCTGTAAAGGGGGGAGGAGAAAACGATTCCAGCTACGAAGCCATAGAGAAGTTTTTTGATAAAAAGGGGGGGCATTATTAATTTCAATTAATCATGGGGGATGATTCATGAACGAGGAAGAATATAGTATTTATTTTTATAAGTAAATATAATTGTGCTTGTTAAGAAACTTTTTCTATTGAAAGTCAGGCAATGAGAAGTTGAGGTGAGAACAGGCTGCGTGTGTAGTAGCCCTTAGTCGCTTGCCCAAAGAGGCGGAGCTTCCTGAGATCTGACGAGACAAAAAAAGCCGCCTTTTAGGAGCTTAAGTCACAATACGGAAGCCAGATCCGAGTGAGGGCTCGGCTTCGGTTTTAAGCGTTTTTTTGATGAAGTGCGCGACCGCGCTTTCTTCTTCAATCTCATTGAGGAACTCTTCTAGTTCGTCGGGGTCTTCACTTTCTGCAATGAGTTTAACAGTGCCATCTGGAAGGTTTTCGACAGATCCGGTCACGTCGAATCCCTTAGCAAGCTCTCTTAAAGTATAGCGAAATCCGACGCCTTGAACGCGGCCTTCATAGATGACATGCACCGCTTTCATCTTTCGCCGACAGGCTTCGAGCGGGGATTGGCTGTTTTGAAAGGGTTTTCGTGAGGGTAAGTCGTATGCTCTTTGTCATGCCCGAAGACTTCCTCCGCAGTTTTTCCTTTTATAAAGACGAATGACATGGGCTTGGATTGATTTCCATGCGCGTCGTAAGTGTAATAAATACGACGGACTGGCATTTCCTTCCCTGATTTCGGGTCGATCCGTTTGACTCGGGCATCAAACATGTCTTCGGCGACAAGTCTCCCCGTATTTTGATCGTATCCGTAGCGAACTTTGAAGAGAGTGGTTCCATTACCTCGCACGATTCGGCAGTGACGAGGGTTTCCGTGTCGGCCCATTTTATAGATCGACTTGATGTTCACTTTCCCGGCTGCTGAATAATTGATTTTGGTCAGCTCTTTGCTGTTGGCGCTTCTCCGAAAGACGGTGCGTGACCCATCATCATGCCGTTTGATTCGGGTAAACATGTCGGGACTTTCCCAGTCAGGCTTTTCTGCGTGGAGCCCAGAGAGAGAGAGCCCTAAAACGTAAAAAAAAGTGAGCAATTTAGCCAATGAGAGTCCTTGCATGCGTGTCATTATGTGTAAGATGTCTTCCGAATCAATGCTATATCGAGCTGGGTCCTGGAAAACGAAACGGCAAACTCTTGAATTTTCAAGAGGTGGAGTTGTCATGGGGATTCTCAACACGACCCCCGATTCTTTTTCAGATGGGGGGCGGTTTGATCACCTCGAAGCCGCCTTAGAGCAAGCGCAGGCTCTGATTGCAGAAGGTGCATCGATTCTTGATGTAGGAGGAGAGTCCACCCGGCCAGGGGCGAAGCCAGTATCAGAAGAGGAAGAAATCCGCCGAACATTACCTGTCATTAAGGCACTGAGAGCCGAATGGGCGGGATTGATCTCGATCGATACTTCAAAGGCGGAAGTAGCTCAGCAGGCCTTGGCGGCGGGGGCCGATATTGTGAATGATGTGAGCGGCCTGGAAGCGGATCCCAGAATGATCGAAGTGTGTCAAAAAGCGGCCTGCGGGTTGGTGGTCATGCACCGTCAAGGCTTACCCGAGTCGATGCAAGATTGCCCGAGCTATCAAAATGTGGTAGCGGAGGTGAGACGTTATTTTCTAGAGCGGTATGAGATGTTGCAGAAAGCGGGAATTGATCCTGAAGCGATCGTCTTTGACCCAGGGATTGGGTTTGGAAAGGCTCATGACCATAATCTGGCACTGCTCTCTGGTTTAGAGGAGCTGCAAATCGATGACCGGCCCCTCCTGTTGGGGGTTTCTCGGAAGTCCGTTATTGGGCGCTGCCTTGGGGAAAAGGACCTTTCCCTAAGAGATTGGCCGACCGTGGCGATGACGGCTTACGCGGCCGCAAAGGGAGTTCCCTTACACCGGGTGCATGCCGTGCGCCACAACCTCGAGGCGCTCCGGATGGTGGAAGCGATTCAAGGGGTTTGAGACTCTTCTAAGACAACAAAGATGGCGGCCAGTGCGCTTGAGTGCGCTGCTTTTGTCGGTTGGTAGGTATGGCTGGAAATGTCTCCATCTAGAAAGAGAGCATCAGAGCACCCCAGGGACCGAAAGAGGGTTGAAAAATGATAAAGATTTGTTCGTGAATCTTTGGTGTTAATTGCAAAGATGAGAGTTTTGCCATCTTTAACCCCGACTCCGTTCCGGTATTTTTTTGATTCAGATTTTTCTCGGAAAGCGTGGTGAACCTTTCCTTCTCGGAGGAGGAGAGGGCCGGATTGGAGGCCAAAATGCGCTTCTTCTTTTGTATCAGCGATGAACCGAGTGTGCTCAACATCATGTTCGGCGGTGCTGTAAATATGGGCTCCGATTTGATTCCAGAGGAGCACTCCATTGGGCTTTAGGTAGAAATTGCCATGCCCTTTTCGGGGGTTAAGAGGGAGTAACGTTTTTTTGTTTTCAAGGTGGAGCCCGCTTGGGATGCCTTGGGGCTCAAAAATTCCTGCGTTCATGAGAAGGAGGGGGCGTTTACCTTCTTGTTGCAACTGAGATTGCAGAAAGGCGAAAGTTCGGAAAGGTTGCCCTTTTGGATTTTTCCAGCGAAGTTTCAGCTGATGAGAAGGCACTTCATAAATGTGATATTGTGCGCCTTCATGCTCGACGATGCGATGGCCTAAAGGCTTATCAGCGAATGAAAAAGAGGCGAAGAGAAGTGAAATCAAAAAGACTCTCATAGAGGCTTGGATCATGCCTTAAAGACTAAAAACTTACGAGCAATAAAGTTGACTAAGGCGGAGCTAAAGGCAAACCCCACCGAAGCGAGGAAGTTTGGCCAGCCATAGATTTCGACGAGGTAGCGACTCGCTAAGATGCCACCAATGTAGCTGAGGGTGACGCAGACCATGAAGAGAGTGAATTCAGTTCCGGGGCGATGTCTGCCTTTTTGGAATACAAAGTTTCGGTTAGACCAGAAGGCAAAAAGATTCGCTGGAATGAAGGCGGCGGTTTGGATGAAGTTGAGTCTAGTCGATCGGACTGCATCAGGGAGGCTTTCGGAGACCCATTCGGGCAAGAGGAGCTCGATCCCTTCGCTGACGATGATAAAGATGAGAAAAGAGAGGCCTCCGAAAAACCCATATTTCAAAAGTTGCACCAAAGTGCGAGGCATTTTTTGGTGGTAAGGGGAAAGAGCCGGATCGGTCATGAGCAAGAGATTGCCAAAGGCTAAGAAAGTGCCATGATGATTCCAATCTTCAATTTGCGATCCCTTTTATGCTCTCCTTACTCCGTATTCAAAACCTAGCGCTCGTTGATTCTCTGCATTGGGAGCTTGATTCGGGGTTAATCGGGGTTACCGGTGAGACCGGGGCGGGGAAGTCTGTGATCGTGGGAGCTTTGAAGCTTGTTTTGGGAGAGAGGGCCGATAAGTCGTTGATCCGGACGGGTGAGTCGAAATGTTCCGTCGAAGCTGTTTTTGAAATGGCTGACCCCAGTGATATTAATGAGGTCTTGCAGACCTTTGGAATCGATCCTTGTGAAGATCGGGAGCTTTTTATCCGCCGAGTCATTACCCCAACCGGGACCAAACAATTTGTGAACCACAGTCCAGCGACTCTTGCGGTCTTAAAAACACTGGGGAAATGCTTGGTTGATTTACATGGTCCGCATGATCACCAGTCACTCCTAGACCTCGATCGGCAGCTTTCGATGCTGGATGGGTTCGCTGGTTCAGGAGATGAAAAAGCGCTCTATGAAAAAGGCTATGTGGCGTGGAAGAGAAAATCCTCCGAATTACAAACCTTGGTGAAGTCAGAGCAGGCGGGTTCGCAAGAACTCGATTTATTACAATATCAGCATGATGAAATAGAAAGGGCCCAAGTTGACCCGGCCTCCGAAGATGATTTACAAGAGCGCTGTGGTCGTGCCCAAAATGCGGGCAAGCTCGTGAGTGCGACTTTACAGGCTCATTCTATTTTAACGAACGAGAATGGGGTTTTAGATCAACTCGCGGAGATGCAGAAGGCGATTCGGGAGCTGTCGGAGAGTGACCCAGCTTCTCATCAATGGACGAGTGGACTCGATACGGCTGTTGTGGAGCTGCAAGAGCTCGAAGGGGAGCTTCTTCAATATGCGGAAAAGGTGGATCTCGACCCCGAGGCTCTTGTCGGAATGGAGGATCGGGTGAATACGCTGGAATCTCTCAAGCGGAAGTATGGAGGGACTTTAGAAGAGGTTCTGGCTTATCAGCAACAAATTGGGGCGAAGCTAGAGACTTATCAAAATCGGGATGAGCTCATTGACCGTTTAGAAAAGGAAGTGGAGAAAGCCATGAAAGAACTCCGAGAAGTGGGGACGCGATTAAGTAAGAAAAGAAGGGCCTCGGCCCCGAAGCTTGCGAAATTGATTCGCTTACATTTAGCGGATTTAGGGTTTCATCAGGCGGCCTTTGAGATCCAGTTAGAGCGGATTTCTGACCCTGAGTCTCAAGGACTCGAGACTGTGGAATATTTCTTTGGGCCTAATCCAGGCGAGCCTCTCAAGCCGCTTCGACAAATTGCGTCTAGTGGTGAAATGTCGCGAGTCATGCTCGCGGTGAAAAGTGCTTTAGCTGATCAGGACGCGACTCCTCTGATGGTTTTCGATGAGATCGACGCTAATGTGGGTGGCGAGATTGCACGGGCTGTAGGGGAGAAAATGGCGCATTTAGGAGAAAGGCACCAAGTGGTCGCGATCACGCATTTCCCACAAGTAGCGGCCAGCGCGAAGCAGCATTTCTTGGTCGCAAAACATGTCGAGGAGGGCCGAACAGTTTCCTCGCTCATGGAGGTCGATGGAGAAGACCGGGTGGCTGAACTCGTTCGGATGTTAGGAGGCGGAGGGCCAGAGGTTCGTGCGATGGCGGAAAGTTTACTGGGAGGAGTGAAATAATGACGACGTATTGGATCAACGGCCAATATAGCGAAGAGCCTCGGTTGAATGCGGTGTCGCAGGGAGCGATGTTAGGTTATGGCGCTTTTGAAACGCTGTTATCGCTGGATGCGCGTGTCATTTGGGTTGAGGAGCATCTCGCGCGGTTGAAAGGTTCTTTAAGGGTCTTGGGCTTGCCGGATTGGGGAGATGTGACCGAGATTGAGGAAGTCATTAGAAAGCTATTGGAGCTGAACGCCTGTCAGTCTGGTCGTGCTCGAATCCGTCTGACGGCCTGGGGTGGAGTGGCGAATCTAGGCGAGTCCGCCAAGGCTCTCGATGTGATGATCTCTGCCATTCCAGGGAAGGCTGTTCCGGAGACCATGAGAGCGACTTTATCCCCGATTCGGCGCAACGAAGGGGGGGCTTTGGTGAAGGTGAAAGCACTTTCTTATGCAGATAATATGATCGCGCTGAAGGAGGCGAAAGAGAAGGGCTTTGATGAAGCGATCCTACTCAATAACAAAGAGCTTGTCGCAGAAGGGGCGACGTCGAATTTATTCTGGGTCGAAAAAGGAGAGCTTTACACCCCACCCCTCAGCTCAGGGTGTCTGCCAGGGGTGACTCGGGAGAAGGTGATGAAGCTACAGGCAACCAAAGAAGAGGATCTTTCTTTAGGTCGTTTAAGTGAGGCTGATGAGGTTTTCATTACGAATTCTATTTTAGGGGTGGTGCCGCTTTCTGAAAACCCAATTACGCAGAAATCAAGTCAGTCTGATTGGGCTTCGGGATTACGGTCGCGTTTATTTGTTTGAGTAAAGAAGGGTCGGGGGCAAGCTCGCGGATCTGCTCTTCGAGGATGAACAAGCTGCCTTTTTTAAGGTCTTTTGTGTCAGTTCGCGAGAGTTGTGACCTTTACGATAGGGAGACATTTAGGCAAATCCCAAAAAATATTCTTGCTGATCATCTTGTTTTCCCTCCTCATTACCGGCGTAAACAGTCACGAGATTATCATAATTTCGTTAATACCTTTTAACTATAAACTAAATACGTCATATCCGATGTCTGAATATTTTCCGAACATTCCAAAGATTAAGTATGAAGGCCCTAATGCGTCTTCTCCATTTGCCTTCCGCCATTACAATCCAGACGAAGTTGTAGCAGGTAAGACGATGCGTGAGCATCTCCGCTTCGCAGCTCCTTATTGGCATGTGATGCGTAACGAGCTTTCCGATCCATTTGGAGCAGGCACCGCGGTGATGCCTTGGGATGATAAGAGCGATAGTCTTCAGAATGCCTTGAACCGGATTCCTGTTTTCTTCGAGTTCCTCGAAAAAATGGATATCGATTACTATTGCTGGCACGATCGTGACATTTCTCCTGAAGGAGCTACTCTTCAAGAAACACACGATAACTTCGATGCTGTGGTTGACGCTCTTGAGAAAGCACAAAAAGAAACAGGTCGCAAACTCCTCTGGGGGACGGCGTGCCTCTTCGCTCACCCACGTTACGCGCAGGGTGGAGCTACCACTCCGAGCTTGGATGTTTATTCCTATGCTGCGAGTCAGGTGAAAAAAGCCCTCGAAGCGACTCACCGCCTCGGCGGGGAAGGTTACACCTTCTGGGGTGGCCGTGAAGGTTACTCAACTCTTCTTAATACCGACATGAAGCGGGAGCTGGATCACCTTGCTGCCTTCCTTCACATGGCTGTTGATCACGCCAAAAAGATTGGGTTTAAAGGTCAATTCTACATTGAGCCGAAGCCACGTGAACCTTCCACGCACCAATACGATTCGGATTCGGCAGCTTGCTTGAACTTCCTTCGTGAATACGATCTTCTGGAGCATTTCAAATTGAACCTCGAAACGAACCACGCGACTCTTGCAGGGCACACCATGCAGCATGAGATGGAAGTAGCTCTTGGTTCGGATGCACTCGGTTCGATCGATGCGAACCAAGGTGATGAGCTTATCGGTTGGGACACGGATCAGTTCCCTACCGACATTTATCTCGCAACACACATCATGGTGCTGGTGCTTAAAATGGGTGGTTTCACGACAGGAGGCTTGAATTTCGATGCCAAACGTCGTCGCGAGTCACATGACCCATCGGATCTCTTCCACGCACATGTCGGTGGGATGGATGTCTTTGCTCGTGGTCTTAAGATCGCAGCGAAGATTTTAGAAGACGGTCGTTTCGATGAATTTGTTGGCAATCGTTACTCAAGCTTCAATGTGGAACTTGGGAAGTCGATTGAAGCCGGCACTTGCGACTTCGATAAGCTTCATGAGTATGCTCTCGGCATCGATTCTCCTCTTCTTGAAAGCGGACGCCAAGAGATGCTTGAGAACCTCCTCAACGATTACATCGTTTAAGCACTTTTCTGCTTTTTCTTTTTTAAAAACGCGAAGGGAGTTCACTTCCTTCGCGTTTTCTCTTTTCACCCTCTCCTCATTCGATAAATTCCCGCTCTACTTTTATTGATTATGCCTACTGTCATCGGACTCGACTCCTCTACTCAAAGTCTTTCTGCTCTCCTCATGGATACGGAGGCGGGAACTATCCTTCACGAAGAAAGCGTTAATTTCGGGAAAGACCTTCCTCAATATGGGGCGCCATCAGGCTACATTCCTGGAGGGAAAGACGGAGAAGTCCATGCCGATCCTCGGATGTGGTTAGAAGCGTTAGATCTTTTATTCACTCGCCTCAAGGAGCAGGGAGTCGATCTCTCTAAAGTAGAAGCTGTTTCTGGCTCCGGTCAACAGCATGGGAGTGTTTATCTCCGCTCGTGCTTTCCAGAAAAGCTCTCGGGACTCTCGGCGGATTCTGATTTGAAGTCGCAACTCGAAGGTTGCCTCACCCGTTCTACTTCACCGATCTGGATGGATGGTTCAACCTCGGAAGAGTGTGCCGAGATCGCGACCGCAGTTGGGGGGAATGAAGTGGTTTGTGCTAAAAGTGGTTCGATTGCGATTGAGCGTTTTTCAGGACCCCAGATTCGTCGTTTTGCAAAGAAAGATCCTACGGCGTGGGCCGAAACAGGGAGCGTTCATCTCGTTAGCTCTTATCTCGCCTCAGTTCTTGCGGGAGCGGAAGCCGGAATTGATTTCGGCGATGGTGCTGGGATGAATTTGATGAACCTTGCAGACGAGGCTTGGGACGAAGATCTCGTAAATGCTACCGCTGAGGGGCTTGCTGAAAAGCTCCCCGCACTGGTAAGTAGTGATACTTTAGTCGGAAATGTTTCGGTTTATTTCACAGAAAAATATGGGCTCAATGCCGATGCGATTGTGACGGTTTGGTCTGGAGATAATCCCTGCAGCCTTGTCGGGATGGGGGCCGCAACTCCTGGTAAAGTCGTCATTAGCCTCGGGACGAGTGATACGATGTTTGCCGCGATGCCAAATGCGGTTACAGACCCGAACGGTTATGGGCATGTTTTTGGAAACCCAATGGGAGGTTACATGAGCCTCATTTGCTTCATGAATGGGTCTCTTGCCCGTGAAGCGGTGAAGGAAGAATACGGCCTTAGCTGGGACGATTTCGAAACAGAAGCTCTCGCGAGTGAACCCGCCGGGAATGCTGGTCGCCTCATGCTTCCGTTTGTGAAACCAGAGATTACCCCTCTTCGGGATTCAGCCGGAATTACGTTCTCGGGATGGGAGGAAGGCGAGAAATCGCACCCTGCCATTGTCCGTGCTCTATTAGAAGGTCAGTTCACCAATATGAGGATTCAGTCAGAATGGTTAGGAGTGCAGCCAGAAGTCGTTCTTTTGACAGGAGGTGCTTCTAAAAATAATGGGATCGCTCAGATTGTAGCGAACGTTTTTCAAGTGCCTGTGCAACGTCTTGCTGTTTCAGGCTCCGCGGCATTAGGAGCAGGGATCCGCGCGGCAGTCACAGTATGCTGGGCGGACTTAGCAGAGCTTGAAGCGAAGTTTTGCCGCCCTGAAGAAGGAGGCGAAATCAAACCAGAGCCCCAGACCGCCGAAGCAATGATAGCGATGAAGAAAGGGTTTGAAGCCCTTTTAGGGGCGTAAGGGAGGGGCCTTTTCTCTAGTCATTTTTTGGGAGTGAGGCTGTGATTTACCTTACTCTCAAATGATTTTAGATCTTAATGGCTTAAAATTCGCTTGGGATTAAGGATGATTTTTTCCGTTGGAAACCCTTTTTTAGAAAGTTTTTCCAGCGGAGACTGGAATGTTTTTAAAGAAGCTTTTGGATTCTTGGACAGGAGCCAGAGAAGCTTGCGATTGGGGGATCCTACGATCGCATTCTGATAAGAGGTATCGACGAAAAGAACCCAGTAGTCCCCGGCAAAAAGAGAGGCAGGAAAGGGATCAAAACGAACTTTGAGCTTCCCTTCTTTTACGTCTCCGACTGGGGTCGCGCGCCCTGTGATAGAGTTTTTTTTGCCATCCGCTTTGATTCCTTCATTCAGAACACTGATGGAGCCATCTTGTCGTAACTGGTAAGTGGCTCGTGCGGCGATGATGTTACGCTCAAACGGATTGGGGAGTCTGCCGATCTCGTGCCAGACACCGGAGTAACGAGCTGGGGAAAAGCTTTGGACTGTGCTCAGCGGCGAGTGTTGTGTGCAGGAAATGAGTCCGAAGGTGATTAAAAATAAGCCAAAGAGGACAGGGCGTGAGGTCTTTTTAATTTTGATCATCTTAGCTCTCACTATCGACTCTTGTGCGGAAAAAGTAAAAGAAACAAAGCCAGCGCCTCAAAAAACCAAGGAATCCCCGTTGTTACAACTATTCCAAGAAATAATGGAAGGATGAGAGATCTGTTCTTCTCAAGTCTTTTGAGACGCGGTAGGTTGGGCGTATTCAAATGCGCTATTTTTTTCCTTGGGACCGTCCTTTTTTACCTCAGTTAGTGGATTGGTTATGGGAGCGTCGAGAAGAGTTGTCTGAGATGATTTTAGTCGTGCCTACCGCGCAGAGCGGGCGTCGGGTTCGGCAGGCCTTGGCAGCAAAAGGTGGCTGTTGGTCTCCTCAGGTGGTGACACCGGGCTGGTTCCTGGGGCAAGTCGAAGGAGGGCGACTGGAGCATGTGCTGGCTTGGTCAGAGATTTTGCTAGAGGCCAGCCGGGAAGAGATTCGCACTTTGATTCCTGTGATGCCTGAGAAGAGGTCGCGAGGGTGGAGTTTGGCAATTGCGCGTGAGATTGATCGGACTCGATACGCCTTGATGGAAGCGGATTTAGGTTTTGCAGAGGTTGTTGATCAAGTCGAAGACCCGGAAAGGTGGCGGGAGCTATCTTTATTAGAAGGGCGGGTGGTTTCTTACCTGAGAGAGCGTCATTTCGTTGATATAATTGCTTCGAAGCGGACTCACCGTGCTTTTTTAGAGGGGCAAAAAGTGGTCGTTGCTGGCGTGACAGATGCGGATCCTTTGACGGTGAGAGCTTGGGGTGATGAACCTACGATCTTAGTTCATGCCCCAGAATCTTTCGCCGAAACTTTTGATGCCCATGGAAGACCTCTCGAGGAGGATTGGGGAGGGAGGAATCTTTCTGTTTCTCAGGAGCAAATCACTTTACGGCAGAGTTCTCAGGAGGCCGCTCAGGCGGTGGTAAATTCTATTGCGCGAGCTCAGATTTCTAATGAGGATCTGGCAGTGGTGGCTTGTGGCGAAACGTCTGAGCTGTCAGGGGCTTTTCAGCGAGCGGGGTGGACCACTTTTTCTCCTCAGGGAAAGCGTCGCTCGGCAGGGGTGGAAGGAAGTTTCTTAGAGCAGGCCCGAGGATGGGTGGCGAAAGGAGATTTTAGAAGTTTTCGGAAGCTACTGAAGAATGAGTGGGTTTTGCCGCATTTGGCGGAATCTTCTTATGACCTTGCCTCTGCTTTGGACCGTGTTCAAGCCGAGTATTTACCGCAACATTTAAAAGACCTTAAGCGGATCAGCAACTACGATTCAGGTCTTGAAGGAATAGGTCGAAATGAAAGGCGCCGGGAAGATGCGGAATCGATCCAAAAAGCATTGACTCTTTTTGAAGAATGGGGGGATTTGGCTCGATTTCAAAATTTCAAATTTTTTCTAGAGAAGGTTCTTCCTCCCCAGTCAGCTTTACGCGAAGAGTTCGCGGCTCTTGAAAAAGTGATTCAACAGTTGAAACTTAAAGGGCTCGACGCTAAAGGAGAAGTTTTACTGATCATAGACCTTTTGCTAGAGTCACTTCGTTCTCAGCGTTTGATTGCAGATCCTGCAGGTTCGGTGCTTGATTTACAAAGTTGGTTAGAGGTCTTGTATGATCCGGCTCCTCAGGTGAAGGTTTTTGATTGTCATGAAGGGAATCTTCCGGATGTGAATGTAGAGGACGGCTTTTTACCAGATCATTTACGGGAAAAACTAGGGATGCAATGCCGCCGAAGCCGAATCGCTCGTGACTCGTATCTTTTGGAGTCTCTCTTACAGAGTCGCGAAGGAAGGGTGGAGTTTTTTCTCTCAAAGGTTAATCGACAGGCGGATCCTCAGATTCCGTCGCCATTACTTTTTCGCTGCGACCCTTCCGTTTTATCAACCCGGGTCGAGAAGTGCTTTCATTTGCCGATGAGTGCGAAAACGGTTTCTGCAGCGCCATGGTCACGGGACTGGGAGTTTAAGGCTTCGGGGGAGCCTTTCCCATCGGATTGGAGTTTGAGCCCGAGTGCTTTGAATGATTATCTGCGCTGTCCTTTTCAGTTCTACTTGAGGCGAGTAGAGGGAATGGAGCGTCACCCACAAGAAAAGAGGGAACTCGAGGCAACAGATTTTGGGTCTGTGATGCACCGGGTGTTAGAAGACTTTGGGAGAGAGGAGTCGGTGCGGGATTCTTCAAACGCCGATGAGATTATGGAATTTTTAGAATCTCGATTAGGTCGAGTGATGCATGGTCTTTATGGTCAGGATTGGCCGCTACCTCTTTTGTTACAGGAGGACTCGATGCGGGAGCGGTTACGGCAGTTCTCGATCGTTCAAGCGCGGGAGCGTGAAGCGGGCTGGAAGATTAAAGAAGTAGAATGGAGCTTTCGAAGAGAGCTTCCTTGGTCAGAAGGGCGCAAGATTTCAGTATCGGTGGACCGGATTGATCAACATGATTCGATGGGCTTACGGGTGATCGACTATAAGACTCGAGGAAAAGCAGTCTCTCCTCAAAAATCTCATTGGACTTCGGCGAGAGAGGAAGAAGGCTTGCTCGCTGCGGCTATTCCAAAGGAAGGCCGGCGTGGAGCTCAGGCATGGCAAAACCTGCAGCTTCCGTTGTATGCGGCCGTGGTGCGAGAGGTTTTTGGTGAGATGCCAGCGCTTGCTTATTTTCAGCTTCCCCGTGCTTTGAGTGAGGTGAAAGTTGATCCTTGGTCAGGATTTGACGAGTCTCATTTTGACTCAGCCTTGGAGTGGGCGCAGGCCGTGATTCAAGCCATTAATGGGCAAGTTTTCTGGCCTCCTAGATCACAAGAGATAGAAGAGGGAGAGTATCAAGAGCTTGTTGTAGGAGGGAGTGACCGATGAAGGACGATGCTTTACATGGAGTTCAAAACGTTTTTATTGAAGCTTCGGCAGGGTCTGGGAAGACGTATCAATTAACGAGTCGATTTATTGCGTTACTAGTTCTAGGTGTTGATTCGCAGAAAATCATTGCGCTGACCTTTACTCGGAAAGCGGCAGGGGAGTTTGTAGAAGAGATTCTATTGCGTCTTAGCCGAGCGGCGTCCTCTGTCTCAGAGGCTGATGAGTTGTCAGCGGAGCTTAAGATTTTATTAAAAGGAAGTCGCGAGCAGAAGGGGATTGTTTCTGGGGAGACCTTTGCCAAACTTTCCTTTTCTCAGCAGAAGTATCAATTTTTACTAGGGAGGCTTGTTCATGAGATGAGCCGTCTTTCGCTGGGAACTTTAGATGGTTTTTTTGCTAAGATTATCAGTCATTTTTCGATGGATCTGGGGATGGTTGGGTTTCAGGTGATGGATGATTTCGAGCACCGTGAGTCGCAGGAAGATTTGTTAGCAGATATTTTTGTGGCGGGTGAGTCTCTGTCTGCCTTCACGAGTGCTTTTAAAATGGCAACGATCGGGGAGGAGGAAAACCGAGTTCATCAAAAGATCGAGCAATACCTCTCCGAATGGCATGGCCGATTTTTAATGGCTCCTTCTCCTTCTAGATGGGGAGATGAGGTCGCGATTTTAGAAAAGGACGATTTCTTGTCGACTCTACCAGAATCACTTTCTTTCCCGCAGGAGGCGATGATTTTGAAAGAAGGATTAGCCGGTGTCTCAACCGGATCGGGGAAGCTTCGCAAGAATTGGGATCAGCCTTGGTTGAAGCTCATTACTTTTTTTGAGAATTATCAGCCTGGATCAGGGCAAACCCCTCCTCCTTTACTGGAGGCTTTATTGGCACAATTAGGAACAATTCGGGAAAAAGAGTTTAGCTGGGATTACTATCGAAATGAGTATCAATTTCCAGCTCCTTTTCAAGAGGCCCTTTGGCGAATCGTAGGATCTTATGTGCGAGGAGAGATTCAGAACCGGGCTCAGCAAACCAAAGGGGTCTGGGCTTTACTTGCCCTTTACGAGAAGCAGTATCATGAAAAAATCCGTCAGCAGGGGAGACTTGTTCATTCAGATTTGACTCGGTTATTGACGGAGTCTTCTGAGCATTGGCGCCGCCAGATGGCCTACCGAATGGATGTCTCGCATGAGCATTGGATGCTAGATGAGTTTCAAGATACGAGTCGGGGGCAATGGAAGGCCTTAGAGAGCTCTATTGATGAAGCCGTTTTCGATCCAGAAGAAGTGCGAAGCCTTTTTGTGGTCGGGGACCAGAAACAAAGTATTTACGGTTGGCGTGGTGGAGAGCCGCGTTTATTTGGGGAGCTGAAAGAGCGTTATTCCGAGAGCTTGAGCGTGGTGCCTATGAATCGGTCTTATCGTTCGAGTCAGGCTATTTTAGATCTTGTCAATGCGACTTGCTCGCATGAAGCGCTTGCTCAGTTGACTTTACCTAAGGGAGTCCTGTCGCATTGGAATTTCGGAGAACATGATGCAGCGAAGAAGCAAGCAGGCCGGGCCAGAGTTCTTCAGTTGAATGGGTCAGGGCCAGAAGAGGAGGCACAGCGCCTAAATCTGTTAGATCATTTACTTAAAGAAGAGGCCCCACTAGAACGAGGGCTTACTTGCGCTGTGATTGTTAGGACCAATCCGCAAGTCTCTAAGGTGACTCAGGCCTTGCGAGAGTTTGGGTATCGCGTTTCTCCTGTCGTGAATGAAAAAGTGGTAGAAGATTTTCCGGCAGGAGAAGTGCTGCTTGAGATTATCAAGTGGATGCTGACACCCGCGGATCAGTTCGCTTATCAGCGGTGTATGCAGAGTCCCTTAAGCGCCTGGCTAGCCTCCAAAGGAAGTGAACGAAGTGAGCAGTGGGAGGCTCTGCGTGAAGCGCGAGTGGAGCAAGGCTGGGCTGGGGTGCTACGCGAAGTGATGATGGTTTTTCGCTTGCTAAAAGAGTCTAGTCATTTTGTGCATGAGCGGTTCGACTACTTAGAGGTTTTACTTTCTGATTTTGAGGAGAAAGGAGAGGCTTCTGGAGAGAAACTACTTCGGATGTTGGAAGGGGTGACTCGGAAGCAAGTTGGAGGAAAAGGTGAGATTCAGGTCATGTCGATTCACCAGTCCAAGGGGCTTGGGTTTGATCTTGTCGTGCTCCCTTATCTCAGTAAGGAGGCTTTCGACACCTTGTCTCATTTTGAGACATTAGAATGGAAAGATGCTCAAGGGGAGGTTTTACAAACCATGCTGAAAACAAAAAAAGAGGTGCTTGAGGCGCTGCCTTCAACTCGAGAGCCTTTGGCGAAGTGGAAAGAAGCGCAATGTATAGAAGGCCTTTGTCGTTACTATGTCGCGCTCACGCGAGCCAAGCATTCACTCTGGGTGATGGTCCCAGAAAAGGTTTCGGAGCGCCTTTCGGAAGCCTCTTTAGCGCATTTAGTGGCCTCTCCGGAGGGTTCTGCTAAGGAAGATTTCTTTGGCGCGCCTATTTTAGGAGAATGGAAGGAAGGGGTCTGGCCAGAGCCATTTGAAAGAGAGAAGCCGGCCGAAGAGGAGCAAGATGAGGGGTCGTTGAAGTTACCTCCTCCGGTGATGATCCGGAGACAGGCTCTTTTGCCAAGTCGTCATGAAAAGCCTCAACTAGATCCAGAGCAAGCTGCAGGGCGACGGTATGGGCAGTCTCTACACGAGGAGTTAGCACAAGTGGAGTGCCTTAATGAGGATGAGCTTTTACTTCTTTCTCCAACCTTGAGAAAATTGATCTCCGCGAAGGAGATTTGGCCTTATTTCGATCGGCAGCAGTTTTCTTCCGGTGAAAAGGTCCTGAGGGAAGTTTCCTTTGATTTAGAAATGGAAGGGGAGTGGGTCAGCGGAGTGATTGATCGTATTCATTTACGCAAGGGGTCTTGCGAAATTATTGAGTATAAGACGGATCGTGTTTCGGAGATGGGGGAATTAGTGGCCTCTTACGAAAAGCAAACCCGTCTTTACGCCGCGGCAGCTTCGGTCCTCACAGGATGCGCCCCAGAGAAGGTCAGTCGAGTGGTTCTGTCGACTCACCTTCAGCAGGCTTATCGTTTTCCGGAGTCTCATTGAGAAGTTCTTCGGCGTCAGGCTCTTCGTCTACGATGATAGCAGCAGGGATCGGAGGAGCTTGAGGGATCGGAGCGACTTGAGTGCGACACATCTTCCAACCAAGTAGGGTGATGATGACGAGAAGGCTCAATGAGAGGAACTTCTTTGCTGGGGACATTTTGGAAGAGGCCTTTTGACGAGAGGGATCGATTCGGTATTTGGAGGGCGCTTTCACTTCGGTTTCTTCTTCCGGTGAACGAGTGGTCTCGATTTCCTGAGGAGTGGGTTGAGCGAGGTAAGGAGAGCTAGTTTGCTCAAGGTAAGAGGCTTGATCATTGATGAGCGAAGCGAACCCTGCGGCATTTAAGCCACCTCTTTTTATTTGCTTCAATACGGTCTCTCGGCAGAGCGTCGTCGCGGCTTGTAGCACTTCTTGCGCGATATGAGTAGAAGGAATGGAGTCATGAGCTCTGAGCTGAGCGTTCAGCTTGGTTAAGTTCTCTTTAGTAAAAGAGTATGCGACAAGGTCTTTGGACGCTTGAGGGTCGCTTTCCGGGCTTGAGAGGGCGTCAAAAAGAGAGGAGGCCTTGTCCGATGAAGTGCAAATCAGGTGCCATGAAGAAATCACGGCCGGGATAAGATCCTCTAAGACGGGTTGAAGTTCAGGCAGTTTAAGCTTCGAAGCCTCTGCAAAGGGGAGCGCTGTTTGCTCAGAAAGATGCTTTTGGCTTAAGGAAATGAGGTGAGGTGACATGGTCAGAAAAGTGGTTGGAAAGAGAGTGTCGGGTGAGTTTGAATGGGTAAAGTGAGTTTTTTCACGTTTAAAGTGAAAATCATCTTGATTACTTTCGATAAATACGTAGAGATTTCCGCCCCATGGCAAGAAAATCTTGGATTGCACGTAACGAACGTAAAAAGCGCACGGTCGCAAAATACTCAGAACTCCGGCACCAGCTGAAGAAAGAGAAAGACTATATTGGTCTTTCAATGCTTCCTCGTGACGCGAGCCCGACTCGTTTGGTTAATCGCTGCGAAGCTACCGGACGTCGTCGCGGTTACATTCGTCGCTTTAAACTTTCTCGGATCGCTTTTCGTGAATTTGCTTCACACGGCTTAATTCCGGGCGTGACGAAATCAAGCTGGTAACATCTGTTCCGCTGATTTAATTTAAAAAGCTCAAGGATTAGTTTCCTTGAGCTCTTTCTATATGCCTATTTATGAATATATTGCTTCTGATCCAGAGCAAGGGTGTCGGGTCTGTTCGCAAGGCTTCGAATTACGCCGCCCAGTGGACCGTGCTCCTTTAGAGAATTGCTTAATCTGCAAGAAGCCGATTAGAAAAGTCATCAGCCAGGTGAATACTCCCAAGGTCGCAAAGCCGCTCTCCGTCGTTGATGCGAAAAAAGCCGGGTTTACGATTCTCGAAAAGAGAGACGAAGGAGTTTACGAAAAACTCTAAAAAAAATGAGAAAGCGCGCACTCGTTGTGCAGGCTTTCTCATATGTAAAGAATCGGAAGGCTCTTTTAAGCGTATTCGAGAAGGATCGAATTCAACGAATGATCGTCAATAAAGGTATCTGAAAGCACGATTAAAGGGGTTCCTGCTTCGATGACGCGAACCGCTTTGAGGTGTTTGATCGCGGCTTGAATCGTCTCACTAGGATTCGTTGAGAATTCGAGAACGAAAGGACGAACTCCTCGAGAAAGAGAAAGGCTTCTACGCACTTTTTCATCAGGAGTGAATGCGTAAATAGGCGCATCCGGTCGTAACAGAGCAGACTGGTGAGCGGTGCGGCCAGAACGAGTGAAGACCAGAAGAAGAGCGTTCTCAATTGAGTCAGCTAGCTGGTTGGCAGCATGAACAGCTTTCTGCTTATCTGTCGTTAAGATCGCTTCAGAAGCGTAACCGAGGCCTCCTGATCGTTCGATACGGCGTGAGACTCGGTCCATGATCTCGATGCACTCGACAGGGTATTTCCCGACGGATGTCTCACCGGAAACCATGATAGCATCGGCTTGTTCAAAGACAGCGTTAGAGACATCAGTGACTTCAGCCCGAGTCGGAGTCGGATTTTCGATCATGGACTCCAGCATGTGAGTCGCGACGATGACGCGCTTCCCTTGTTTGAGGCACTCTTTGATGATGCGACGTTGGATGATCGGAAGTTCTTCAATATTAACCTCAATTCCAAGGTCACCCCGAGCCACCATGATAAGGTCTGACTCCGTAACGATGCTTTCGAGGTTACGAATCGCTTCTTGATCTTCGAGTTTCGAGATGATCTGAGCGTAGCAGCCGGCGGCTTGCAGTGCTTGGCGAAGTTCTCTCACGTGGCCAGCATCTCGCACGAATGATCCTGCGACAAAGTCAGTATCTATTTCTGCAGCGATTTGGATGTCAGCATGATCTTTTTCGGTCAACGCAGGGAGGTTGAGGCGAGTGCCTGGAAGGTTAATGTGTCTACGATTTCCGAGAGGACCTTCTGTATCGGCGGTGCAAATGATTCTGTCTGGGAGACATTTATCAATCGTCATTAAGAGCGCTCCATTATCAACAATGAGCTTATTTCCAGCGATGACGTCTTTGAAGAGTCCTTCATAATTGACGGTAGTGGAAGTCGGGAGACTTGGCTCGGAGCTTGAGGCGCGGAATTCAACCTTTTCACCTACTTTGAGTTGGTAAGGTTTTTCGAGATCTCCAGTCCGAATCGAAGGGCCTTGTAAGTCAACGAGGATTCCGACAGGACGATCAGGTTGAGTAGGGATTGAGCGAATCTTTCCAGCGACATCTCGCACCCATTCGTGCGAAGCATGGCTCATATTGAGTCGGAAGGTATCAACCCCAGCTTCAACAAGTTCAGTAAGTTTTTCTAAACTATCGGTAGCTGGGCCAAGGGTGGCGATAAGACGGGTGCGACGCATTAATGAAGAGCATGCGACGCTTTCCCCCTTTCAATCAAGTGAAATGGGTAACATTGTCTTCCTTGTTTTTTGAGGCTCATGCTTCGAGAGAGATTTAGGGAAAGGAGTAAGTGTAATCAGCCGATTGAGACTTGTTCTTAGGAGAGCAGGAGGCTAAACCCTTCTTCGATATGGCGAGAATTAACGATCACTTTTTAAAATTAAAAGCGGGCTACCTTTTTCCTGAAATTGGGCGACGAGTGAGTGCTTACACTGAAGCGAATTCTGAGAAAGCAGCGAAGCTCATTCGCTGTGGAATTGGTGACGTGACAGAGCCCCTTCCTCAAGCGGTTCGCGATGCGATGAAGGCGGCAGTAGATGCGCAAGGCCACCGTGAAACATTCAAAGGTTACGGTCCAGAGCAAGGTTACGCCTTTCTTCGTGAAACCGTAGCAAAAGAGGCGTATGCTGATTTGGGTATTACAGCAGACGAGATCTTCATTTCAGATGGCTCGAAATGTGACACTGGTAACATGCTTGATATCTTTGGGCCTGGGAACAAAATCGCGATCACGGATCCGGTTTATCCCGTTTATGTCGACACGAATGTGATGATTGGGAACACGGGCGAAGCGGATGAAAACGGGGCTTATGAAGGCCTTGTATACCTTCCTTGTAATAAAGAAAATCAGTTCGTTCCTGCGATTCCAGAAGAGAAGGTTGACCTCATTTACCTTTGCTACCCTAATAATCCTACTGGAGCTTCCGCCACGCGCGCTCAGCTCGAAGCTTGGGTGGCTTACGCTCGTAAGAACAAAGCTATTATTCTTTACGATGCGGCTTATGAAGCCTTCGTTCAGGACCCTGAAGTTCCACGGTCGATTTTTGAAATCGAAGGCGCGCATGATTGTGCCGTCGAATTCCGTTCGTTCTCGAAGAATGGAGGGTTTACTGGAATCCGCTGCGGTTACGTGGTGATTCCTAAGGGATTAGTGGGTTACGATGCGCAGGGCGGGGAAGTCTCGATCCACAGTCTCTGGTCACGCCGAACGAGCACGAAATTTAATGGCGCATCCTACCCTGTTCAAAAAGGAGCAGAGGCGATCTTTTCACCAGAAGGGAAAGCGCAAGTTGCAGCTCTCATTGAGCATTACATGGGGAACGCGAAACTTCTTCGCCAAGCTTGTAAGGATTTAGGTCTCGCGGTCTTTGGCGGGGTAAATGCTCCTTATGTTTGGGTTGAGTGCCCAGAGGGGATCGACAGTTGGGGGATGTTCGACAAGATGCTAGAAGAGGCACAAGTTGTTATCACTCCTGGCTCGGGCTTTGGCGCGGCTGGAGAAGGATATTTCCGAATCTCGGCCTTCAATTCTCGTGAAAATGTGGAAGAAGTTTGCCGCCGTCTCAAGGCGCTTCTTTAATCTCATGAAAGTCGATTTTTGATCGATTCTTTTTTCAATAAGCCTCGCCCATCCGCGTTTGGATGGCGGGGCTTTTTTTTAAACGAGTTTCAAGCGTGATAAGTCTTGTGAATCGACCATTCCCACTGGATTCCCATCGGCATCGAGGACCACTAAGTCATCAATAAGATGCTCTCGGAGAAGGTTGACCGCTTCCACAGCGAGTGCATTTTGGGAAATAGAAATAGGAGATTGAGTTGCAAAATCGGTCGCTGGTTCGAGCCCTGTTAATTGTCCTTGCTCAAATGCTCTAGCGAAATCGCCATGTGTGAAAATCGAGAAGGAGGCGGGCGTCTTATCAGGACTAGAGAGAATGCATGCGCCAGCCCGCGCTTCCTTCATCGCGCTGAGGCAGTCCTTGATGTTAGAATGACTAGGGACAGCCGCCATTCCATTTCCAGTGCGCATAATATCATGAACACGGGTCAGAAGAGCTTTCCCTAAAGACCCTCCAGGGTGGTAGGCCGCAAAATCAGATTCGGTAAAGCCTCGGGCTTCGAGTAAAACCATGGCCAAGGCATCTCCTAAAACAAGCATGTTGGTGCTAGAAGAGGTGGGGGCAAGATTTAAGGGGCAAGCTTCTCGGCTGACATAAGTTTCTAAAGTAATATCGGCTTCTTCTCCTAAGCTTGATTGCGCCTTCCCTGTCATGCCGATGAGGGCCGTATCTAGCCGTTTGATAAAAGGGAGGAGGTTAATCAATTCCTCGGTTTCTCCAGAGTAGGAAAGAGCGACGACCACATCTCCCGAATTAATGATCCCGAGGTCTCCATGAAGTGCGTTTTGAGAATTGAGCACCACGGAGGTCGCTCCGGTAGAATTAAAAGTCGCTGCGATTTTATGGGCGATATTTCCTGATTTTCCGACTCCTAGCCAGACGATCTTTTTCCCTTGCTCAATCGTTTCTTTGAAAAGATCGATGGCTTGGCAGAAAGGTTCTCCGAGAGAATCGTGGAGACGTTGCACCTCTTCCAATTCGATTTGGATGACGGAGCGGGCTTGAGCTAAATAATCCATGCGCTTGTTGATTACGCGGGTTCCGTTGATTTTAGGCAACAAAAAACCTCAGTTTGAAAACAAACTGAGGTTTTTAAAATTGGCAACCCGTAGGGGATTTGAACCCCTATTGCCGCCGTGAAAGGGCGGAGTCCTAACCATTAGACGAACGGGTCGTTTATCATTCGGAGGAGGCGGAATCTAGCTGTGTTTTCAGCAGGTGACAAGAGGAAAATGACTAATTTTCATTTTCTATTGGCAATAAATTCAAGAGCTCGATCAGCTCGGTCTTTAACTTGCTCATTATCATCGGTTAAGTAGGAAGAGAGGAACTCTTTGACCCAAGGGGAACGAAGGGCACGCGCAGAAGTATTGATGATTCCAAGTCTTTCTTCGGGACTTTCGGCGAGCTTTTTGAGCTTTTCCCACATTTCTTTGGTTTTTTCATCCGGGCGTTCTCTGTTTTGTGAGAGGAAATTTAGGGCCGCTTCGAATGATTTTTTACGAATGAGTTTATCCATACTCAGCCCCATTGATTCGAGAAGGGCTTCGAACATGTCATCGTTTTTCCAGTTTTTAAGAGCATTAATAGCTGCCAGTTGATCACTAGGAGTTCCGGTGCTGAGAACGTCTTTGATGACTTTGACCGCGTTTGATCCACCGGTCGAGCCGAGGAGGCGAAGAAGAGCCAATTTTTTATTTTCATCATCGGTGCGCTGATAGGCGGTGATGATGTCGTTACTGAGTTTCTCAGATCGCTTCGTTTTCTTGCCAATGCGCGAGATGAGTTTTTCGGCATTACGTTTAATCTCATCATTTGGAGCATCGATCAAAATTTGAAGGGTTGGAGAGAAGTGCTTATCCCTCACGCTTTTGCGGATCGAGTTCAGAGCGTAGGGAGCATTTTCATGTTCCATATTCGCGGCGACATACTGGAGCACATCTCCTGCGACTTTGGGCTCACTGCGGCTATCTATGATGTCAAAGAAGCGTTTTTGAAGTGAGGGGAGCATGGTCTGTGTTGTTGCAAACTGGACGACTTCGTCGTCAACATTGCAGTCGGTTCCTTCCGCGAGCATGACTCGCTGTTGAACGGCGTCCCGGAGGTCATCAGCGCCAAGGGTGATCATGCGCTCCATGAGCGTCATGAGCTGAGCTTTGGTGGTAGGTTCGCGGTGCGAAGGGTCTTGATCTGAAGTTTGCATGATGAGCGCATTGAGTTCTTTTTGGAACTTATTGTTACTCGCGCTACTTGCTAGAACCGCTCCTGCAATAATGATTCCAGCTCCGAGGCACGAGAAGAGAGCGATTTTAGCGCTCTTGTTCATCGGTTTTTTGACCTTGGCGACCGGAGGGGGAGTTTCTTCCGCAGCCTCTTCTGGGGCAGGCTCCTCAGGAGCGCTTAGGGAAGAGGTGGGAGTTCCTTGTGCAGAGCCACCACTGAGAAGGGTCGTTTTCTTGGGTTGAGCCTTGTTAGGTTGGGCAGAAGAGGGTTCTCCTTCTTCGTTAATGCTTCCCCCTAAAGTAAGTTTAGGAGTGAGAGGTGCGACGGAAGAGAGGCCTTGCGTTGCGGTTGGAGAAGGTTTTTCAATTTGTTCCGCGCTGGGGACAACGACGGCTTGAGGGGAGCGGGTTGGAGTGTCTACTGCTGAAGTAGTTTCCGTGTCGCTTTGCTTGTTGGGATTGGAAGCAGGAGGGATGATGAATTTTGAAGAAACCGTTGCTGGGGCAGGGCGGGAAGGGCCTTTAGCAAGGCTTTCCAGAGACTGGAGAGCATTTGAGGGGCGGTCACTCGGGTTGACTTTAATGTGCTGCATCACCCAGTCATTAAGCCATTGCGGGCACCCTGTCCTGGCTTCTGAAACGTTTTGGATGTCGTTATCTAAATGAGCTTTTTGAATTTCGGCTTCAGTCTCGTGATGGAAAGGATACCAGCCTGTGAGGGTGTAGTAAAACACACATCCTAGGGCATAGAGGTCAGAGCTTTGGCTGTGTTCTTTTCCTTCGAAAATTTCAGGAGCGGTAAAATGCTGGATTCTACGCGGGCTTCGATCTTCGAAGCTCGAAGCTGGTTTGTGGATCTGAAATTGGGATAAGCCTAAGTCAGTGAGTTTGGCTTGGAGAGTGCCGGAAGGGAGCTCCGCAAAGATGATATTCGTAGGCTTTAAGTTCTTATGAAGGAGGTTGGCGCTATGAATGGCGTGAAGCCCTTGCAGGGTATCCTCTGCGAATTCAATGAAATCTTTCTGAGAAAGCTGCTCGGTGTTGATCGAGTCCCGAACGGATTGCCCTTTGCAATACTCGGTGACAATAAAAGGTCCGTCTGCATCGACTCCGGCATCAAAAATATTCAGAATATTCGGATGCTGTATTTCATGGAGGACCTTACAATAATGTTCCATTTCGGAAATGGCTTCATTTTGCTCATGGGCTCCGCTGTCTTCAGGAAGGATGCGGAATAAGGCGACATCTTTGTTGAACTGATTATCACGAGCTCGATAGACCGTGCCCAGTTCACCTTGCCGTAATTTATTGCGGATTTCGTAACGATCTTCTGCCTCACTCATCAGACCCCCATCTTGGCAATTCCTTCCTTAGAGGCAATGACGAAATGGATCAGAAGGAAGCAATTTTAGGAGAGAGCTCTTTTTTTATTTTTTACTAATAAAAATTAAGGAGCCTACGTTGTGATATTCACATGAAAGTATCGTTCTTATTCTTTTCATTATTGGCGACCTCGGCGCTCTATTCACAAATTTCTTTGCAGTCTGAGACTGTCGTTACCGCAACGCGGCTCGAAGAAGAAGTGAAGGATGTCGCGAGCTCCGTTAGTGTGATTGGACAAGATGAATTGCTCGAGAGTGCGGCCCGGACACTGCCAGAATCTCTTCATCTGGTGCCAAGTGTGATGGTGCAAAAAACCGCTCATGGGCACGGCTCTCCCTTTATTCGTGGGTTTACCGCGTTTCGTAATCTCATGATGGTGGACGGGGTCCGTTTTAATAATTCCGTGTTTCGCGATGGCCCGAACCAATATTGGAGTATGATTGATAGCTATAAGATTGATCAATTAGAGCTCGTGCGAGGGCCTGGATCAGTTCTCTATGGCTCAGATGCGATCGGAGGGACGGTCAATGTATTGACAAAAAGTTCTGGATACTTAGAGGAAGATGAAGGCGCCTTTTTTCAAAATGGTTCCCTGTATCAGCGCTTTGATACGAATAGTGAGAGTCACGTGACACGCGTCGAGCAGGTGTTCGGGGTTGGTGGTCAGTGGGGGTTAACATTGGGAGCGTCTTTCAAGGATTTTGGAGACTTTGATGCTGCAGGTTTGGGGGAACAGCGGTTTACAGGGTATGATGAATGGTCTGCTGATGTGAAATTTGAAGTGTCGCTTTCCGAGGGGGCTCGTCTCACGCTTTCGCATCAACGGGTTGATCAAGATGATATTTGGCGGACTCACCGAACCATTTTTGGGGAATCCTGGGAGGGGACCACGGTGGGGAATGAATTGGCCCGAATTCTTGATCAAGAAGGGTCATTGAGTTACGCGAAACTTGAAGGGAATCTCACCGAGAGAACGAGTTATGTCGCTACTCTTTCTTACCAAGAGTTGGTAGAGCGTCGTTTTAGAGAAAGAAGTGGCTCCCGTTTTGATCGTCAGGGGTTTGATGTGGAGACCTGGGGCGGAGCGATTCAGTTTGCGACAGAAATCACGGACAAATTAGGCCTTGTCTATGGAGCTGATTACTATCGGGACTCGGTTGATTCTTTTAGAGTTGATGATGATAATCGTGAGTTTTCTTCCCCTGCGGTCTCAGTGCAAGGGCCGGTGGGAGATGATGCTGTTTATGAGCTTTTTGGAGCTTACCTTGAGGGTAATTATCAACTCAATGATCAGTGGCAGACGTCCTTGGGTGGACGTTACACTTATGCTAGAGCCGATATCGGAACGGTATTAGATCCCGGGACAGGATTAGGGATTTCGCTGGATGACTCATGGAATGATGTGTCTTTTGCTTGGAAGGTTCTTTACCAGGCCAGTGATGAGTGGACTCATTTTGCGAGTGTGTCGCAATCTTTCCGTGCTCCTAACCTTTCTGACTTGTCACGTAATGATGATGTGCAAACCGATTCTTTTGAGACTTCAGCGACTAATTTAGATCCTGAAAAATTTCTCAGCTTGGAGTTAGGCACGCGTTATGATTCTGAGAATCTATCCACTTTTGCCTCAGTCTATTATACGGATATGAGAGATCTTATTGTGCGCAGTCCGACGGGTGCTCTTACGGCCTCAGGAGAGACCGAGTTGACCAAAACCAACGCGAGTGATGGCTATGTTTGGGGGATTGAATTCGGCTTTGAATACGCGCTGACGGATCAATGGAAGGCCTTTGGTGGGGCGTCTTGGATGGAAGGTTATGCAGATGCGTTCCCTGGAGGAGCTTCGGCGACACCTGTCGAAGAGCCTCTTAGTAGGGTGATGCCGTTCACCGCTCATTTAGGTCTTCGCTATACGAGTGTAGACGAACGTTGGTGGGCAGAGGCCGTTGTGCGTGGCGCTGATAAAGCGAATCGTCTTAGCTCTTTGAATGAAGCCGATACTTCTCGCATCCCGCCAGGGGGGACTCCTGGCTATGTTACCGCTTCGATTCGAGGAGGGTATCAAGTGAATGATCATCTTCAGTTGAACCTTTCGATCGAGAACCTTAATGACGAGGAGTATCGCGTTCATGGTTCGGGTCAGAATGAGACCGGAATCAACGCTATTTTCGGAGCAAAGCTTTCTTGGTGAAGACTTCTGCTTTTTTCTCTTGGTCTCTACCGAGATCTCGTTGAGATTTGAGGAGTATGACCCCAGAGAAACATCGTCTCGATCAAGCCTCCCTTCGTCTCGAAAACTGGAAACGTTGGGGGCCTTACCTCAGTGAAAGGCAATGGGGAACGGTTCGAGAGGATTATTCTCCAGAAGGCAATGCGTGGGGGCACTTCTCTCGCGATCAAGCCCCCTCACGTGCTTATCGATGGGGGGAAGATGGATTGTTAGGCTGGAGTGACCGGCAGTGTCGGCTTTGTTTCTCACCTGTGCTCTGGAATGGAAAAGACCCTATTTTAAAAGAGCGACTTTTTGGCCTCACTGGGCAGGAGGGTAATCACGGAGAAGACGTGAAGGATCATTATTATTATCTCGAGAGTTCTCCCACTCATTCTTATACCAAGGCTCTTTATAAATACCCTCAGAAGGAGTTCCCTTATTTGGATATTATTTCGACGAATTTACGCCGGGGGTTGAATGATTCGGAATACGAGCTCGATGATACGGATATTTTTGAAGAAAATCGTTATTTTGATGTAGAAACGATTGTTGCCAAAGAGAGTCCGGAGGACCTTTATTGGGTGCTTAGAGTTACGAACCGTGGGCCTGAGAAGTCTTCGGTGCATCTTCTTCCTTCTCTTTGGTTTCGTAATACATGGTCATGGGGAGAGCATTCGGCGGAGGCCGAGTGGGGGCGTCCTTCACTTCGCTTGGTTGATGGAGTGGTGCATGCTTCTCATTCGACTTTGGGGGATTATATTTTTGAAGCCCGGGAAGAGAATGGAGATTCTCCAGTTTGGTTGTT
Source organism: uncultured Verrucomicrobiales bacterium (assembly GCA_937951675.1). Lineage (GTDB taxonomy): Bacteria > Verrucomicrobiota > Verrucomicrobiia > Verrucomicrobiales > Akkermansiaceae > CALFBI01. Next base: position 18,213 of record CALFBI010000007.1, on the reverse strand, counting down.
CACGGAGAATGAGACCAACCATGAGAAACTCTTCAATGGGGTGAATGCCTCTCCGTATTGTAAAGACGGGATTCAACGTCGTGTCGTAGAAGATGATCTCGAAGCAGTGAACCCTCGCTACGAAGGGACCAAATGCGCGGCTTGGTTCCAGGCTCAGCTTGAGCCCGGGGAAACACGTGAATTTCATTGCCGGTTACGTTCGAAGGAAAGTGTGGGTGAGTGGGGGCTCCAAGAAGTTCTTCGTAATCGTCGAAGTGAGCTCGAGGAGTTTTATGAGGGAATCTTGCCTTCAGCACTTTCTCCAGACGAATTCAAGGTGGCTCGCCAAGGGTATGCCGGCCTGCTTTGGACAAAGCAGTTTTATTATTACGGAGTGAAGGAGTGGCTCCGAGGAGATGGTGAAAAGGGGCCGCAAGCCCGCCATAATGCTCGTAATCAAGATTGGTCTCACTTGTATGCTAGGGAAATTATTTCGATGCCAGATAAGTGGGAATACCCTTGGTTTGCAGCCTGGGATCTCGCCTTTCACATGATCCCTTTTGCCAAGGTGGATCCTCATTTCGCGAAGAGGCAGCTTCTGACTTTACTGCGAGAATGGTATCTTCACCCCAACGGGCAGCTTCCGGCTTATGAGTGGAACTTTTCTGATGTAAATCCTCCGGTCCATGCCTGGGCTGTATGGGAAGTGTATCAGCAGACGCGCACCGCGGACGGAGGAGATCTTGATTTCCTAGAGAAGTGCTTTCAGAAGCTCCTTATCAACTTCACTTGGTGGGTGAACCGTAAAGATGATAATGGGAACCATATTTTCTCGGGCGGCTTTCTGGGTCTTGATAATATTGGGGTTTTTGATCGCTCTCATGAACTCCCAGGGGGAGGGAGCTTGAATCAAGCTGATGGAACGGCGTGGATGGGCTTTTATTGTCTCAATATGCTGGAGATTGCGATTGAACTCGCTCAGACACGCCCTGCTTATGAAGATATTGCCTCGAAGTTTTTTGAGCATTTCATCCGTATTGCAGACGCAATGAATTCGTTGGGAGAGACCGGCCTTTGGAATGAGGAGGACGGGTTTTATTATGATCAGTTCGTAGTGGCAGGAGAGAATCCGATTCCGATGAAGGTGCGCTCGATGGTGGGATTATTACCTCTCATGGCGGTAGTGGTCTTAGATCAGCGTCGGATTGATAAGCTTCCAGGCTTTAAGAAGAGAATGGAGTGGTTTTTAAAACACCGGAAGGACCTGTCTAAATATTTGAGTTACTGTGAGTCGAGTGATGATAAGTCTCATCTGAGGCTTTTGGCTTTGCCGAGCCGAAATCGACTAACGAGTTGCTTGGAAAAGCTCTTTTCAGAAGAAGAGTTTTTAAGTCCCTTCGGAGTGCGGTCACTTTCCAAAACACATGAGGCATCTCCTTTTGTTTTCCATTGGGGAGGAAAGAGCCATCAAGTGGCTTTTAATCCGGGAGCTTCGGATAGCCATATGTTTGGAGGGAACTCGAATTGGAGGGGGCCCGTTTGGTTTCCTGTGAATTACATCCTTATTCAAGCCCTGAAGGACTATTCCCTTTATTATGGTGATGAGTTGAAGGTGAACCTTCCAGACGGACAATCAGTTTCTTTAAAAGAAGGCGCAAAGTTAATCGAGAGCCGGTTGCTGGGTCTTTTTCTGGAAGATGAAGAAGGGCGCCGCCCTTGCCATGGTGGACGTTCTCAATATGAGGAAGAGCACTGGAAAGATCTCATTCTTTTCTATGAGTATTTCCATTCCGAAACAGGAAAGGGCCTCGGAGCGAATCATCAAACAGGCTGGACAGCGCTGGTTCTCATGATGCTTGAGGACTCGGATAAATGACGATAAGGACGGTGAAATCTGATTGAATCTTTTTCAAGAGAGTGAATATTAGAGCATGATGAATCGAACAATCATGATGTTATCGGCAGGCCTGATGGTCTGCGCGCCGTTAGCCCTTTCTGCACATTGCCAAGTTCCCTGTGGGATCTATGGCGATGTTGAAAAGCACGAAGAGCTGTCTCAGCACGCTGAAACAGTAAAGAAAGCTTCTCTTCAGATCGCAGAGTTATCGGCAAAGAAAGACCCTCAATCCCAGCAGCAGCTTGTCCGCTGGGTGTTGAATAAAGAATCTCACGCGCAAAAAATCCAAGACGAAATGGCTTCCTACTTCTTAGCACAACGAATTAAAAAAGATCAGCCAACCGCAGAAGGGTATCAAGCTCAGCTGACTGCGGCACATGCCGTGATCGTTGCCGCGATGAAGTGCAAGCAATCAAGTGACCCTGAAAAATCGACAGAGCTCACCTCGGCCCTTGCCGCATTCAAGGCGACTTTGAAGTAAGGTTGCTTTTTTGAAATTAGCTCACAAAAAAACCGCTCTCAAAAGGAGCGGTTTTTTAATGAAGAGAATTGAAATGTTTCGTTCTCTTATTGAGCAATATAAGCCAGCTGGCTTGCTACGGCTTCGATTTGAGCACTGTTTTCAAGAAGTTCCTGAATCGGATCAAACTTGCCAGAAGTCAACGCTTCACGAGCTGATTCAGGGATTTCAATTGGGAAACTTTGCTCACCGTAAGTGACAATCTTGTCGATCAGGTTGATTGAGATTTCAAGGGAAGCATCAGCATCAACCGCCGTGCGGAGTTGCTCGAGATCTGCTTTTGGTCCCGTAACGCAAGGAAGGCCAAGCGTCGTAGAGTTCCCAAAGAAAATCTCCGCAAAGCTCTCTGCGATGATTGCGTCGAAGCCATATTTCTGCAGAGACTGAGGAGCGTGTTCACGAGAAGAACCACATCCGAAGTTTTCCCCAGTGACCATGATCGTCGCCTGAGAGTAAGCTTCATTATTAAGAGAATGATTTGTCTTCTCGCCAGTTTCGGGATCAAAGCGGACGTCGTAGAACGCAAACTCACCAAGTCCGTCAAAAGTGACGCACTTCATGAAACGAGCTGGGATGATCCGGTCGGTATCGAGATCTGCTCCGGGAACATGAATCCCTTTGCCGCTTACTTGAGTGATTTTTTCTAAAGCCATCGTATTCTTTCGGTTTAAGGTTTAGGCGCTTGCTGGAATTGCTTCGACGTCGAACACCTCACGGGCATCGGCCACTTTTCCTTCGACTGCTGCTGCGGCAACCATGAGAGGTGACATCAGGATGGTGCGTCCGATCGGGCTTCCTTGACGGCCTTTGAAGTTACGGTTCGAAGAACTCGCACAGATTTGATCTCCAATCAGTTTATCGGGATTCATCGCGAGGCACATCGAGCACCCTGCGGCCCGCCATTCGAATCCTGCTTCAGAGAAAATTTTGTCGATTCCCTCTTTTTCGCAAAGGACCGCGGTGATCTGAGAACCAGGAACAGCGATTGCTTTGATACTTGGGTCGACTTTTTTCCCTTTCAGGTATTTAGCCACTTCTCGGAAATCTGAGAGACGCCCATTGGTGCATGACCCGATGAAGGCAACATCGATTCCGATCCCTTTGATCGGGGTGCCGGCCGGAAGCTTCATGTAATCAAGAGCTTCCTTAATCGTAGTCTGCTCTTCTGGAGTTGCAGCATCTTCAGGAGAAGGAATGTTTTCTGAAATCGAAATCCCGTGATCAGGGGAAATTCCCCAAGTGACCGTTGGCTCGATATCTTGAGCATTGATGGTAACGATATCGTCAAAAACGGCATCAGCATCAGAAGCAAAAGAATCCCAGCGTGCGACCGCTTCGTCCCATTTGTCTTCTTTTGGTGCGTAAGGCTTTCCTTTTAAAAATTCGTAAGTGGTCTGGTCAGGATTGACATAACCACAACGGGCTCCCCCTTCGATCGCCATGTTGCAGACGGTCATGCGTTCTTCCATCGTGAAGTTGTCAAGAGTGTCGCCGGCGTATTCGTAAGCATACCCGATACCTCCTTTAGCCCCAAGGAGGCGAATAATGTGGAGGGTGACGTCCTTTGCGTAAACCCCAGGACGGAGCTTTCCATTCACCTCGATCCGGCGAACTTTCAACTTCTCTGTCGTCATGGTCTGAGTCGCTAAAACATCGCGAACTTGAGTCGTGCCGATCCCGAAAGCAATCGCACCGAAAGCCCCATGAGTTGCAGTGTGAGAATCACCACAAGCAATAGTGCTACCTGGTTGTGTGATCCCTTGTTCAGGCCCAACGACGTGAACGATTCCTTGTTTTCCGGATTTGAGATCGAAGTAGGTCACTCCAAACTCATCCGCATTCTCACGAATCGCATTAATCATCTCAGCCGCTAATGCATCAGCAGGAGCATCTTGATTCTCGGTCGGAACGATGTGATCGATCGTCGCAAAGGTGCGGTGTGGATATTTCACTTTCAATCCAAGCTCGCGAAGCATCCCGAAGGCTTGTGGGCTCGTCACTTCATGAATGAGGTGAGTGCCAATAAAAAGTTGCGTTCGGCCGTCAGCTAACTTGCCCACAGCGTGAGCGTTCCAGACTTTCTCGTATAATGTCTTACCCATATCTCAAACCGCGGGGTTCGATTGATCCGCGGGGAAGGCGGAAGATGCACGGGAAGGGTTTGAAAGTCAAAGCAGGAGTGAGGAAAATGCACGAGAAAGATTCTTGGCGGAAAAGGGGGCTATTGTTGACCCTTAGCGGGATGAGTAAGGAATAGCAAATAGCCTCAATGAGTGGCCCTAAGGTAAAATAAAAAAGCATGCTTTATGATAAAGCATGCTTTGAAGAAAAAAGAATCTAGAGGAGGGGAAGGAGCTTTAAATGAAAAAGCCCTTTCCTTCTTAGTTTGAGCGACGGCGTCTCCCAAGGAGTGCTGCACCAGCCATTCCAAGAAGTAAGGCTGAAGAAGGCTCTGGGATTGGAGAAGTCGCAAGAGTCATCGCATCAAAGGTGAATCGGAATAAGGTTCCAGTGTCGATTGCGCCACCACCAGTCGCCGTAACGGTATAGGTGAGTGATTCGGAGACATCGCCAAGATCAGAACCATTATGGAAGAAGAACCCTCCATCTTCGACAAAATCACCAGAAACATTTCCGGTGCCATATCCTGAAACCCCTGAAGTTGCGAATGTGTCTCCGAACTCCAGTCCTGGTGCGAATTCACCATTGTAGAAATCAGAAGCTACTAATGAGTCTGAAGCGCCTCCAAATTCATTTGAACTGAGTGCAAAATTAAGGCTTTCGGTGGCGCTCAAGTTCCGGATCGCAGCACCTCTTAAATTGGTGCCAGGAGTGCCGCCAACACCGCTGAAGCGACCAGTGAAGCCTTCGTTATAGACATTAGCACCGTCAAATTGACCAAGATAGGTGAGCGTAAAGGTTACTTGCGTCACGTTGGCTCCAGTGGCGATTTCATATAAACTTTGTCCTGTCGCACCGCTGCTTATTGCGGTGGTGACATTGACGTCTCCGCCGACGGAGCTGATGTCTACTCTGAAGCGAGTGCTTGCTGGAACTGCGCTGAGATCTGCATTGAAAAAGGCATTGGTGTTGTCACGGGTAGCTTGGTTGGTCCCCGAGTAAGCGGAGTTAATTGCTCCTCCCTGAGCTTCGATAACTTGGCTGAGGTTAGAGCCAGTGACGCCTCCTGAGGCTAAAGCGTTATCTCCCGAGAAATGGGTGAATGAAGTGGCGCCGTAACAATGGGCAGCAAAGAAAAAAGAAAGAGTAATAGATTTCATTACAGTGAGTAAGTTGGTGTTTCTGAAAGGATTCATAAGCAGGCTGATTTCAAAAGTCAACAAGGATTATTAAAACAAACAATGAGTTCGATGCGTGGAGAAAGCTTTTAAAAATCAAAGAGTTAGGTTGAATTTTAAAATTGACGTTAGAGAATGCTGAAGCTTGTGTGTGTTTTTTTGTCTAAAAAGGGGCTCTGTCCTTAAGTAGGAGCAGCATATAGGACCTACTGAGAGAGTAGGCCTAAATCTTTTCAAAAGCCTGCCCCTTTTTCTTAAGCAGAGGGGATTTATTTTCAATCACTCCGAGCGGCTAATCAAGGCCTGGCGGTTGATTCTCCAGAACCGACGGAGATCACCAGGGCCTAGAGGAGGCGTGTAGGTGAAGATTCTTTCGGAAGAGGTCTCGATGTGAGTTTGGTTTGGGACCGGGAACCATGCTTCCATATTAGAAGACCGTTCGATGCTATAAATAAAGTTGGGCGAAAGGCGGAAAGAGACTTTGGGTTGAGGGCTTCCTCCTGGTCCCGTATTGAGGGCGTCGATAGAGGGGGGCTCCAAACCGAGGTTGCTAGCGATGTTTGATAAATCTTCAGTCCAAGCAGAGACCGCTTGCCATGATTTCCCAACTCGAATTTCATCGAGGTCATAATTGCCCTGCCCATAGCCACTATTATCAATGGTGATTTTTCCTCCTTCGCCCATATCTTTTGAGGTATCAAATAAGCTCGCTGTGCTATCAGCAGGTTGCGTATTGGTTGAAGGGTTGATCCAGAGGTGAACGCGATCATTGCCGTTTTGATTCACAGATCGGGTGACGATGAGATAAGTGACGCCTTCTTGCACATCAGTGGATGTTGTTGTGTTGTTGATGGAGATCCTAGTGGGCCAATTCTTACCTACCGGGAGATTATTGGTATTTAAGAAAAAGTGACCTCTTTCTCTTTTGTTGGCGCGAAAGAGGAAACTGGTCCAAGTCTCTTCCCCAGTGGTTCCAAATGTGGCGTTTGTGTTACGCTCGATGGTGAGGGAGGGGGTGTCTGTTGAGGTTTGGAGGTTGAGAGACCTTCCTTGAGTTGTTAATCCTGGATAGGTAAGGCCAGAGGAATTGATTCGAGCAACTCCATTCGTGCTGGTTTGATTCCAAGCTCCTGGCCACCCAGAGCCTCCGTTCAACCCATTGAGTTGAGCGTTTGCATTATAGTCAAAAGGTTCGTAAGCGAAATTGGAAGAAACGATGCCGCTAATTTTGACGTCTATGTATTTGATTCCGTTTTGGGTTCCGGTGACGAGGGGCTCGATGGCGATAGAGCTTCCTGGGAATTGATAGCTGTTACCGATCGTTAAAGCTCCGTCTCGGGTGTCTTTGTAATCTTTCTCATTGTCATTATTGGTGACAAAAGAGCCCGGGGTGAAATCTAAGATACGAGTGGCTGTCGAATTGGCTGGGACCAAATGCACAATGATTCCTGTTTCAAATCCTTCTGAATCGTAGTCCGCCCACCTTTGAGTCATCTGAGGGCTATAGCTTAGCCAGAAAGTTTCACCAGCGGCCTTGACTCGGACCGCAATATTTAAAGGGGCAGAAGGGAGGGTTGCGATGTCTTGATCCCAGATACGGTAGACGGCAGATTGGGTCGCCTCTTGGGTGTATTGTGCTGGTAAGAAGCCCATGATTTGTCGCATCGGAGGATTTATGGGGCCTCGTTGGGTCGTTAATATGCCTCCTTCGCTTCCCATCATGTAAAGGCCGTCGCGGCCTTCTCGGCTGCTTCCTGGGTAAGTAATGGTATCGGGAGAGCCTTCAATGGAGGAGGCGTGTCCCGCTCCAAGGCTGTGGCCGAATTCATGGATGAGGCCTGTGAAAGGAAGGAGGTTAGGAAGCCAAACATTTCCAGGAGTTGCAACGGCGCCTCCGGCAATAATGCCGATGCTAGGGTAGCTGTGCACCACGTGATCAAAATTACTGACGGCGTATCCAGCGCTTTGGGCTGCGGCTCTCGCGTCATCGCCAAATGCGAAGGTAGCAGGGTCAGATCCCTGTGTGTCACGAATGCCCTGATAGAACCCTTGAGTTTTATCTAATGTTAGGACTGAGGTATAGGTGACATCAAGTTCTGTTAAGGTGCGGTAGCTATTTCGGAACCAGTATTCTTGGTTTTTAGCATGAATATCTTGTAGGTGATTTAGCCACGCCGCATCAGAAGCGGGAAAGGCTTTGTCAGAAAACTGGCTTCGAATAAATAAGACAGTGTCAACTCGAGCCTGTGAATACTGGGTGAATAGCAATAAGGCATTTAATAAAAAAAAGAGGGTTTTCATATGAAATGGTCTGACCTAGTCAGATGATGTTGAGTTATAGGTTTATTCTTAAAACTCAATGATAAAATAAGAAGGGTTTATCATGTGCGATATAGTTTCGAAGCCCTTTTGTTAACATGGAGGGGTTTATTTGGGAAAGAAGCCAATAGGCGAGAAAGGGTGAAACACTCAGGTCGAATACCGGGTGAGCCAGTCAGGAAAATGAAGTTGATACGGTTTTTTGGTTGGGGCTACTTTTAGGGTGAAAAGTTCTGCGCCTTTTTTTGAAAAAAGAGAGTTGTATTCTTATCCTAAAGTGATTGGATGCATCCCACGAAGGGCAGTTTCAGCTAATAAAGGCTTGGCTGTTCCCGATTCCAAACATTATGAGCACGATTAATTTAGCTGATTTTCAGCTTCACGATAAAGACACAGGTAGCGCTGATTACCAGGTTGCAGTTCTTACTCAGCGTATTAAAGAGATCACAGGTCACCTTGACGATCATAAGAAAGATCATTCTTCACGTCGCGGCCTTCTAAAAATGGTGGCTCGTCGCCGGAAGCTTTTGACTTATCTTCGCAGTGAGTCTGAAGAACGTTACCTCAAGACAATTGCCGCTCTCGGGCTTCGCAAATAATTTTCCTTTTTACTGCCACCTGACTTCAGGTGGCAGTTTTTTTGGTTCTCGTTGAAAACGAGAACCTTTCTCATTTTCAGGGCCTCGGCATGAAGGACACATTGGTCATTCAGGAAAGCAGGGTTCCTTGTCTTCTCCTCTCTCTAAAACTTGAGGAGCAGCTAAAGATGCTAAATACAGAAGAAATATGAATATTAACTCAGTAACAATCGACGTAGGCCCAAGCCCAATTACGATTGAAACAGGCAAACTTGCCAAACTTGCAGACGGTGCTGTCACCGTCCGTTCCGGAGACACCGTTGTCCTTGTCACAGCGGTATCACAAACAAAAGTGAAAGAGGGTCAAACTTGGTTCCCTCTTTCCGTAGAATATAAAGAAAAAGCCTCTGCGGCAGGTGTTTTCCCAGGAGGTTACTTCAAACGTGAAGGTCGCCCGACTGAGAAAGAAATTCTCACTTGCCGGATGACAGATCGTCCTCTTCGTCCTCTTTTCCCAAAAGGATACCTTTATGAGACGCAAATCGTTGCTCTCTTGATGTCTGCGGATGATGTGAACGATGCAGATATCCTCGGCATGAATGGTGCTTCAGCAGCATTAACTGTTTCCGATATCCCATTCGCGGGCCCAATTGGTGCGGTGCGTGTTGGTCGTGTTGATGGTCAATTCTTGATTAACCCTACTTTCGAACAACGTGAAGACTCTGATCTCGACCTTGTTTACGTTGGGAACAAGAACGACGTGATCATGATCGAAGGAGCTGCGGACGAAATTCCTGAAGAGGAATTCATCAAAGCACTTCAGTTCGCTCAAGAAAACGTTACAAAACTTGTGGTTGCTCAAGAAGAGCTCCGCAACGTTTGTGGTAAAGAGAAGCGCGAATACTCAGTAACCGTCGCTAAAGATGAGATTCTTGAAATTGCTTATGCCGTAGCAGGTGATCGTATCGAAGATGCAATCTACGCCGCGAGCAAGGTTGAGCGCAGCAAGAAAGTAGGAGCTCTTCGTGACGAAGTAGAAGCTAAGGTTAAGGAAACTTACCCATCAGTGACTGATTTTGAAATCGAGCAAGCCTTTGAATACCTTCAGAAGAAAGCGTTCCGCGTTAGTATCCTTGAAAAAGGAGTTCGTGCAGATGGCCGCACCGTCGGTCAACTTCGTGAACTTTATGGTGAAGTGGGAACTCTTCCTCGCGTTCATGGTTCTGCGATCTTCTCGCGTGGAGAAACTCAAGCTCTCGGCATCGCTACTTTAGCTCCTGCCGAAGAACGTCAGTATTTCGATAACTATGCGGGTGGTGAAGATAACAAGCGTTTTATCCTTCATTACAACTTTCCTCCTTTCTCTGTTGGTGAATGTGGACGGATGGGTGGCATCAACCGTCGCGAGATTGGTCACGGAGCTCTTGCCGAGCGCTCGATCGCACCAGTTATCCCTGCGGAAAGTGACTTCCCATACGCGATGCGTGTGAGCTCAGAAGTGATGGAATCAAATGGTTCGACTTCAATGGCGACCACTTGTGCGGCAACAATGGCGCTTCTTCATGCTGGGGTGCCTCTTATTCGTCCGGTAGCAGGGATCTCTGTAGGTCTCGTTACTGAAATGAATGAGCAGCAAGAAATCACTCGTAAAGAGCTTCTTCTTGATATCATCGGTTCAGAAGATTTCTACGGTGACATGGACTTCAAGCTCTGCGGAACGTCTAAAGGAGTCACGGGTTACCAGCTTGACCTTAAGCTTCCAGGGGTTTCTTTCGAAATCCTCGCGGAAGCAGTGAAGATGGCAACAAGTGCTCGCACTGACATTCTTAATGTCATGGCTGAGTCGATCACGGCTCCAGGTGAGCTCAGTGCTCACGCTCCACGTATTGAGTCAATCAAGATTGATCCAGAACGTATCGGTGAACTCATTGGCCCTGGCGGCAAGCACATTAAAGGCATCCAAGCCGAGTCAGGTGCTGAGATCAACATCGAAGACGATGGCACAGTGAACATCTATGCCTCGAAGCAAGAAAGCCTCGAGCGTTGCCGTGAAATGATCGAGCGCATGTTTGCAGAAGTTGAAGTGAATGCGATTTATACCGGGAAAATCGTTAGCACGACTTCCTTCGGAGCATTCATGGAAGTTCTTCCAGGGAAAGATGGTCTCATTCACATCTCTCAACTTGCTGAAGGGCGTGTTGAGAAGACTGAAGATGTCGTTAAAGTCGGCGAAGTTGTCACCGCAAAATGCATTGGTGTTGATGACAAACGTCGCGTGAAAATGAGCATCATCGCGGCAAACCGTGATGCGAAAATCGCAGAGGCAGAAGCTTCTACAGAAGCTCCAGTCGAAGCGTAAAGCTTAGCGGAGAAGTTCTTTTCTTTAATTTCAAAGCTTTCCTGGTGTGAACCAGGAAAGCTTTTTTTATTTTAAATCAATTCTTTTGATAAATCAGCTCAGCATGCAGAGTATTCTATCTATGTTTTTAAAACAACAATTGTCAGCACGAAGAATGATGCTCTCAAGCGCCTGTCTTTTCTTGGCTTCATTTACTTATGCTGATGAGCCCATTGATTTCGAAAAAACAGCGGTTCTTCCGGGGGAGTATACCGCAGAACAAATTTTAAATGGCGAGTATCAGTGGCCTCCTTCTCCAGAGGTGGATATGACTCGTGTCGAGAACGCTCATTTTGACCCTCAAGCGTTTGGGGTTGCTCCCGCTCCAGGAGTGCATCCTCGCATTTTATTTTCCCCAGAAGATATTCCTGCTATCCGAAAGCGGATTACGGAAACGGAGTTGGGGAAGTTGGCGCATAAGAATTTAAAAAAGAGACAGCAGCTTGCTTTTAAGAAAGGCACTGCTTTTTCCAACGTTTACGAGGTTCTTTTGAAAGGAGATTTAGAAGCTGCGGAGAAAAGGCTTAAAAGTTATAAAGAGGCGGGAACGAGTGACGGCACAGCTTGGCATCATCGCCCGCAGTTTGTTTATATTTTGATGTTGGAGTCTTTTGATTCTCTTATTTTTGAAGATAAAGCGCGCCAAGAGGAGCTTGCGATTGTGGCAACAAATTTAGGTAAGGTTTATCAAAAACGTTTAGACCGAATGGATAATGCGTTTTTAGACCAGATGACGACCAAGGCAGAAAAAGGGATCGCGAAAGACGGGAACGCGATGGAAGCCAATGAGGAGCTGAATTCGGACGCTTGGCGCTCAGGACGTCGAGGCGCGATTGATGGAGACCCTTACTTCGCTTTCATTTATGATTTTTTACACGGTGCCATGACCGAAGAGCAGCAAAAGGTCTGTCGCAATACTCTGAATACTTACACTTATGGGAAAACCGTAATGGGATCGCATATGCCACATCATTTTCGTCGTTGGAACTGGATCGCAGTGGGAAGTGGAATGGTTCTTAGCGTTCTCGCAACAGAAGGGGAGGAAGGGCACGATGGGCGAGTTTTTCGCCATACTTCAGAGATTTTAGAGGATTATGTGAAGTATGGTTTTTCTGAAAAAGGAAGCTCTCGTGAAGCGATTGGTTATACCCAATTCGGCTTTATTTGGGGGTATCCAGCCCTTGCCGCGATGGCTCGAAGAGGACATAACCTTTGGGACCTCGATCGTTGGTATCAGCAGAACAATTGGTATGCTCATTCGAAGCAGCCAGGGCAGCCCCGATTTATTTCTCGTGGGGACGGAGGGCATGGAGCTCCAGAGGTTTTAGGCTCGCTCTTTTTCAAAAAGGCTTATCCGGGAGATCCTAATATTGATTACGTTTTCCAGCACGCTCTTGAGGCCGCTAATCAAGGTGGTGATAAAATTGATGGTGGGAGCGGTTATATTTTCTATCAGTTACTATTTGCGGATGATCCGAGTGACAAAAAGTATGATGTCGCTAAAGACTTAGGTTTGGAGAAGACGTTTTACGATCCGGAGCGGCAATCTTTAATTACGAGAACCGATTTTTCTGAAAATGAAGTTCAGTTCCAGATGGAATCTCGACCAGATGGGGTGGCGGCGAATCATCAACATTCTGATCGAGGTCATTTTACTTTGGCAGGAGTAGGGCAAACTTGGGCTATCGACCGTTTTCGAGCAGTAGAGAGCCGGCACCATAATACGGTGATTATCGACGGGAAGGGGCAAGGGTATTTTCCTCCAAACGGGAAATTGATTTCGATGTTAGATAAAGATGCGGCGACTTTCATGTCGGTGGATTCTAAAAAAGCATATGACTTTGCGTGGCCTGGGCATCTTGGGGGGTTTACCGACCTTAAAGATCCTCGGCGCAAGTTTAAGCGGTGGCTGAACTTTACGGAGCAAGCTGATGATTTCTTAAAAGAAAATCCAGGCTATAATTGGAAGGAGCATCTTGATAAAGATCCTTATATCGAAGCTTATTATAGTGGGTATGAATCAGGAGATCCTCGCATGTGGGATGAGTATAGTCGTCCAGTTCTTTTCCCTCATAATAAGGTTGAGAAGGCTTTTCGTTCGGGAGGCTTGGTCAGAGGGAAATATCCTTATGCGTTAATCGTAGATGATATTAAGAAGGATGATGTGATGAGGAATTATGATTGGCTGATGCAAGTCGATGCGGCGGTGAATGTGCACCAAGTAAAGCTGGATGAAATCATTTTAAGCCCGTCGTGTGATCTTTCGAAAAGCTCAGAAGGAATCTATCGAAGTTCTTTGAAAAAAGGCGAGCCAGCTCTTTTTGTGAAAGTGTTACATCGAGCAATTCCCAAAGATTCGTTTCATAACCCTCAGATTCGATTGGAAACATTTGAGATGAAAGATGCTCGGTTATGGCCTAACGGTCGCAGTTTTGGGTTAGCAAAACGGTTGGTCATTCCAAGTTACAGTAAGGAGCCGAAATTTACGGTGTTACTGTTTCCATATAAAGTGGGCGAAGAGACACCAAAGTTTGAATGGAATGAAAGCCATACGGAAGTTACAGTCGCTTGGAAGGATCAAGTCGACACCTTAAGTTTCACCGATCACAAAGACGGTTACCGGGAGTGTGCCATCAGCCGTGATGAGCAAGTGCTCATTCAGTTCCCTGGCAAGGAGTGAGTAGAAAGTGAATTTCTCAAACACCCCTTCCAATGAGGTGGGTGTTTGCCGAATGGGAAAAAAGAGTTTCTACTTTAGAGGTTTTTTTAAAGTGATCTCGATGGCTTCGAGGAGGACTTCGGTGGTTACGAGTCTTCCGGCTCCTTCGTAACCACAGGCTAACATTCCTTGCTCTTCAGGTCCCACAATTTGGCAGCCATCTTGAGTGAGTTGTTGAATATTGCGTTGCGTGGCGGGATGCTTCCACATTTTACCGTTCATTGCGGGGGCAATGATTTTTGGGGTTTTGGGAGGAAGAGCGAGATAGATGGAGGAAAGAGGGTCTGGAGCCAAGCCGTTCGCGTATTGGCCAATCACGTCAGCACTGGCAGGGGCGACGATGAAGAGGTCAGCTTCATCAGCGAGTTGTATGTGCCCAGGTTTCCAAGATTGTTTCTCGTCTTCTAGGCAGGTAAGGACCGGGTTCTGTGAGAGAACTTGGAGCGTCAGAGGGGTAATGAATTCAGTAGCTGTCTGAGTCATGACGACATGCACTTCGTGGCCTTGTTTCATGAGTTGAGAAGTGAGGTCTGCTGCTTTGTAAGCAGCAATAGATCCGGTGATGCCGAGAACGATATAAGCCATAATTGAAAGGGGTGAGATTTAAATAGATAAGAGTCGAGAAGTTTTGAGGCGTTCAGCAAAAAGGAGCGCCGTAAATGAAGCGTAATCGGTTTCGCGATCAGTAGAAAGAAGCCGGTATTGGTAAGAGGGCCATTTCGTCATTTCTTGAAGGGAGTTTTTCATGCGCACCTGGATCACTTCGTCGCTATCGGTGCCTCTTCCTGAAAGTCGTTGATGAAGCTCTTCTTCTGAATGAGGCATGACAAAGAGGTCCACGAGCGCCTTTTTGAGAATGGGGTCATCAAGGCTACGGACAGTGTCCGCTCCCTGCACGTCGATATCCATGACGACATCTCGCCCGGCTTCTAAATGGGAGAGAACTTCGGATTTTAATGTTCCGTAGTAATTCTGGTGAACTTCGGCATGCTCAATGAATTCTCCACGAGCCATTTTGTCTTGAAAGGATTCAATGCTGAGAAAGTGGTAATCGACTCCATCTTTTTCTCCTTCCCGCGCCGGTCGGGTCGTGCAAGAAGTGGCGTAATACGCTTCGCCATTTCCGGCGAGGCGGCGGCAGAGGGTGGTTTTCCCTGACCCAGAAGGTCCGGATATTAAATAGAGAATGCCGAGGCGTGAGATAGGATTCATAACATGAAAAGGGTCAGAATAAATTCATCTGCGGGGAGGGAGAGTTCGGGAGGGAGGAGGTGGTGTTTTTAGCCTTGGGCTGGTGCTGTGCCTCTGGCCGGTTTGAGTTCATTTCAAGGTGAGTTAGAATGTCTTTCGCTCGAGAGAGGATGCTGTCAGGGAGACCGGCAAGTTTCGCTACTTGGATCCCGTAAGATTTGTCAGCTTGCCCTTCTTGAATCTTGCGTAAGAAAATAATTTCGTCATTCCACTCTCGCACCGCAACGTTGCAGTTAACAACCCCTTTCCGAGTGTGTGCGAGATCGCAGAGCTCATGGTAATGAGTAGCGAAGATGGTGCGGCAACCTACTTGGTCGTGGAGGTGTTCAGCAACCGACCAAGCAATGGAAAGCCCGTCAAAGGTTGCGGTGCCTCGTCCGATTTCGTCTAAGATGACGAGGCTGTTTTGACTTGCGTTGTTTACGATCAAAGCTGTCTCATTCATTTCAACCATGAAGGTAGACTGACCTTTGGAGAGATCATCACTGGCCCCGACTCGGCAGAATATCCGGTCAACTAGTCCAATCGTAGCGGCTCGGGCTGGGATGAAAGCTCCGATCTGCGCCATAATGGTAAGGAGCGCTACTTGTCGTATGTAAGTTGACTTCCCGGCCATGTTTGGTCCCGTTAAGATCGTTAGTTTCCGTTCCTCGCCATTGAGAAAAGTATCGTTTGGAACGAAGGGCTCATCGACGAGGGTTTGTTCTAAAACAGGGTGGCGGCCATCTTCGATGTTTAATTCATTTCCTTCGGTCAGAGTAGGACGAGTATGGCCGTATTGCTGCGCGACTTCGGCGAGGCTGAGAATGGTATCGAGGGAGGCAAGAGCTTGAGCGCTTTGTTGAAGTTCGTCGAGTTGTTCGGCAACGTGAACGCGGAGTTCGGTAAATGCCGAGAGTTCTAGTTTTTTAGCGCGTTCATCAGCACCAAGAACTTTGCTTTCGACTTCCTTGAGCTCAGGAGTAATGAAGCGCTCTGCATTTGCGGTGGTTTGCTTGCGCTGATAGTCCTCAGGAACGAGAGATACTTTTGCTTTCGTCACCTCAATGAAGTAGCCGAAGACATTGTTAAATTTGATTTTAAGGGTTTCGATTCCGGTGCGTTTTCTTTCCTCTTCTTGGAGGGATGCCATCCATTTCTTGCCATCTCGCGAGGCCGCTCGGAGTTCGTCTAGTTCAGGAAGGTAGCCGTCACGGAGGATTCCTCCGTCTTGGAGTTTCGCTGGCGGTTCGTCGACGAGAGCCTCATCAAGTTTTTCGGTAAGCTCGGGGAAGGTGAGAAGGTTGTCGAGGAGTTCGCTTCGGAGCTCTGTAAACTCATTCTGCGGAAGAGAGTGAAGGTCTTCCTTGAGGGCTGGAATTTGTTGTAAAGAGGCGCAGAGTGAACGGAGGTCACGGGCATTTCCTCCCCCTTGGGCGAGGCGACCGGTAGTTCGCTCAATGTCTCGGATTTTTTTGAGTGATTCTTGACATTTGGAGAGGAGAAAAGGTTGCTCTAAAAAAGCTTGGATGAGAGCTTGTCGAGCAAGGAGAGTAGATATTTCCCGTTGGGGGTGGAGGATCCAATCTCGAAGACGACGTGCTCCCATCGGAGTTTTGGTTCGATCAAGCACACCAACGAGAGAGTGAGACCTTCCGCCAAGGGAGTCGGTCAAATCAAGATTCTGTTGCGAAGCGGCGTCAATTAAGACGCAGGAGTCGAGGCGCTGCACTTTTAGGCTCCTTAAGTGATCACATTGTCGATGAAGCTGATGTTGGAGGTAATGAAAAATAGCTCCTGCAGCAGAGATGCTGGGGGAGAGGCCTCCGCATCCAAATCCGTCCAACGATTGCACTCGGAAGTGATCTTGGAGCGTTTGAGTCGCTTGTTCTTCTAAAAAAGCGTAAGATTCGTAAAGAAGATGCTGAGTAAGGTGAGCAAAAGTTTCATCCTGGTTGTCTGAAACCAAGAGTTCGGAAGGTTTGATCCGAGCGAGCTCATCGGAGAGTTGCTCGAGATCGAGAAATTCGGTGAGGGTGAATTCTCCAGTGCTGTGGTCAACACAGGCCAGACCGAATTTTTTACGGGTTTGATAGACTGCGGCGAGATAATTGGGGCGTTTGTCGTCGAGGAGTGTGATGTCACTGACGGTTCCAGCGGAGATGATTTGGCTGATTTCTCGTTCGACAATTTTACCGGGCTGGGGTTCAGAGGTCTGCTCGGCAAGTGCAACCCGTTTGCCGGCTTGGACCAGTTTCGCAATATACGCTTGAGCGGCATGATGCGGGAAGCCGCACATCGGAATCTCATTTCGCTTCGTCAAAGCAATATTGATGATACTGGCGGCCTCTTTGGCATCATCGAAGAACATTTCGTAAAAGTCTCCTAGCCGGAAGAGGAGCAGAATATCAGTAGGCAGAGAGCGCCGCATTTGTTGATACTGCGCCATCATTGGAGTGGTTTTCCCTGCTTTTGCTGCCATTCTAGGTGGAGTATGCCATGAAGAGCTAGGGATTGGGCAAGTGTAGATTGAATTCGCATTGCGGATAAAAAAAATCGCACTTAGGTTGGCGAGGTGATTCTTCCGCATGATACTGCTTCTGGTCCGTCTCTTACTGATGAGACCCACCAATTTTTTTCTGAAAAAGGGGAGCTTTCTGCTTCTCCCGATTTTGAATACCGAGCAGAGCAGCAACAACTTGCAGTAGAAGTAGCTCGTTCTCTCGATGAAGGCTCGGGGTTGTTAGCAGAAGCGGGGACCGGGGTAGGAAAATCGCTTGCCTATTTAGTTCCGGCCATAAAATTTGCGATCGAGTGTGGAAAAAAAGCGGTGATTTCGACTCACACAATCAATTTGCAGGAGCAATTAGTGCGAAAAGACCTCCCTTTGGTGAAAAAGCTATTAGGGAGAGACTTTGGAGTTTCTTTACTAAAAGGGCGTCAAAATTACCTTTGCCCGAAACGGCTTCGACTGGCTTTGAATCAGTCCGGGGATCTTTTCAGTAGTTCTGAAGATGAGGAATTACGCTCGATTGCGAATTGGGCGAAGAAGACTCAAGACGGAAGCTTGGCTTCACTTGATTTTAAGCCAAGCCCTTCAGTTTGGGCGCAGGTTTGTAGTGAGCCCCATGTGTGCACTCAACGAACTTGTGGGGCGGGGAGTTCTTGCTTTTTCCAGCTGGCTCGTAAGCAAGCAGGGGAAGCGACAGTGGTGGTGGTGAATCATTCTTTGTTCTTTTCTCTTCTGGACCCTAGTCGGCCTGAAGATCAAGAA